>NZ_JABVEB010000066.1 GCF_014323665.1 Actinomadura sp. HBU206391
CGTGTGCGGATCGCCGCATTCCGCAACAGCGGCGTGGGCTGCCTCGCAAGTCGCGAGTCCCTGCCGCAGGAAGGCGGCAGTGGCCTCCTGCAGGCCGTCGTCAATCTCGTCGATGATCCCGGCGGTGTGGCGGGACGGGCCAGGAAGCAGGACGGCGAGTGCCGCCAGGTAGTCGTCCAGGACGGTGCGGGCCAGTGGGTCCAGGTCCGGGTGTGTCAGGTGGGCGTCGGGCATGGGGTGCCCTCCAGTAGCGCGGAGACGGCAGAGGAGAACTCCCGCCAGCTGCTGCGTTCGTTGCCGAGCGTCCGTTTTCCCGCGGCGGTCAGCGCATAGGTGCGGCGCCGCCGACCGCCCACTGTGGACCAGTCGCCTTCGATCAGCCCGGCGCGTTCAAGGCGGCGCAGCGCCGGATAGACGGTGCCGGTGGGCAGGTCGAAACGTCCGCCGCTACCGGCCCGCAACGCCTCCATGACGGCGTAGCCGTGGCGCGGTCCGTCCTCCAGCGTCGCGAGCAGGAGCCCATCCAGATGGCCCTTCAGCGTCTCGGCCCTCATAGGTAGTAACCCTACCCTTCCATGGCGATCCGGCCTAGAGTCTCAATACGTAGTAACACTAGATATCGGGTCACTACCTAAAGGAGCCGTCATGGGCGACGAAGCAGCGGTGGCCGCGCAGGGACTGCGCAAGACGTTCGGCGGTGTGCGGGGTCTCGATGGCGTGGATCTATCGGTTGCCACCGGCAGTGTGCTCGCGCTGGTCGGCCCCAACGGCGCGGGCAAGACCACGACGATTCGGATCTTGACCACGCTGGTGCGGCCCGATGCGGGCACCGCCCGGGTCTGCGGCCACGATGTCGTGGCTCAGGCAGCGGCGGTGCGGGAGCGGATCGGGCTAGCGGGCCAGTACGCGGCGGTCGATGAGATCCTCACCGGCCGGGAGAACCTGGTGATGGCCGGACAGCTGTATCACCTCCGGCGGCGGGCGGCCCGTCACCGGGCAGCCGAGCTGCTGGAGTCGTTCGGCCTGGCCGAGGCGGCCGACCGTCAGGTGCGTACCTACTCAGGTGGCATGCGGCGGCGTCTGGACCTGGCCGTCGCCCTGGTCAGCCGGCCTCCCGTGGTGTTCCTGGACGAGCCCAGCGCCGGCCTGGACCCACGCAGCCGCCTGCATCTGTGGGAGACGATCCAGGACCTCGCGACCAGCGGCACCACTGTGCTGCTCACCAGCCAGTACCTGGAAGAGGCCGAGCGCCTGGCCGACCGCATCGCGGTCATCGACGCCGGCCGCATCATCGCCGAGGGCACCTCGGACGACCTCAAGGCACGCATCGGCGGGGACCGCGTCCAGCTGCGCCTCGTCGACCCCGGCACCGCACCCGCCGCCGCCCACGCCGTGACCGACTTGGGAAGCGGACCGCCGCACGCCGACACCACCACCGGACAGGTCACGTTGCCAGTACGGACGGGACAGGCCGGTACCGGGCCGGCAAGGGCAGGCGTCGCGGTGCTGCCCGAGATCGTTCGTCGGCTGGACGCCGCGGGGCTACCACTGGCCGACATCATGCTGCGCCGACCGACCCTCGACGATGTCTTCCTCACCCTGACCGGCCATACCGGCTCGCCACCCGGGAAGCCTCCTGCCGATCCGGTCGGCGAAGCTTCGGCCGCGCGGTCATCGAACCCAGGGAGCACGGCATGAGCGCCACCGCCACGCTCGGCCAGGCCACGACGGACACCGTGGTGATGACCCGCCGCTATCTACGGCACTACCTCCGCACCCGCAATCTATTGATCATCTCTCTAGCGCAGCCGGTGATGTTCGTGCTGCTGTGGACCTACGTCTTCGGCGGCGCGGTACGCCTACCCGGCGTCCGCTACATCGACTACCTGATGCCTGGGATCATGGTGCTCGCGATCGGCTTCGGATCGGCCACCGCCGGCATCGGCCTCGCAGAAGACCTGACCCGCGGAATGATCGACCGCTTCCGGGCCCTGCCCATGGCACCGCCCGCCCTGCTGGCCGGCCGCACCCTGTCCGACGCCGTCCGTAACACCTTCGTCGTCCTGCTCATGATCGCCGTCGGGTACGCCGCCGGATTCCGCATCCACACCGGACCGGCCGCCGCCCTCGGCGCGATCGCCCTCGCCGTCTCCACCGGCTATGTGATGTCCTGGTTCTCAGCACTGATCGGCTTGGCCGTCGGCGATCCCGAGACAGCCGGAACCGCGAGCATCCTGCCGATAATCGTCCTGAGTTTCACCAGCTCCAGCTTCGTCCCCGTCCACACCATGCCAGGCTGGCTGCAGATCTGGGCATCCCACAGCCCCATCACCTACATCGTCGACGCACTACGTGCCCTCACCACCGGCGGCCCCACCACACGACCGCTGCTCACCGCGATCACCTGGCTGCTGACTCTCCTCGCCGTCGCCGTCACCCTCGCCGTCCGCCGATACCGCCACGCCACCCGATAGCCCGGGCCACAAGGGGCCCGCGAGGGGAGTGCTGCTGCGCCTGACCCCCGCCGGCAAGCAGGCCGCCGCGGTGCCCACCACGCCGAGCGCGGCCAACATGCCACACCTGGACAGCATCATCGTGTGCTTCTTAGGTCGACGCGGTCCGAGCTCCGAGGAGCCCCGGGTCGTCTCACGTTGTTCCCCCCGAATGCGCCGGGCCGGTGATGCACCGGCCCGGCGGCAGAGACGGTCAAGCGCGGCGTTGGCCGAGCAGGGCGTGCGTCATGGACCGTGGGTCGTCGGTGCTGAGCCGTCCCGCTCTGGCCAGCCGGTGTAGGGCCCAACCGCAGACGCCCCCGAGGGTGGCGAGGGCGATCCACGGCAGAGGGCCTGACCCGGTGGTGTCCAGGAGTGCTCCGCCGAGCAGGTTGCCGGCGGCGATGCCGATGCCCGCGATGGTGTTGTAGAGCCCGTAGTGGGTGGCGAGGAGTCCTCCCCTGGACAGGGTCACCACGGTGTCCATCTCAAAGGGGTGGCTGAGCGCATTGCCCAGGGTCAGCAGCAGTGTGCAGACCACCACAGCGATGAGTAACAGCACCCCGTGGTGGCGGGTCCGGCGATGCCGTACCCGGCCAGGGGCAGGAAGGCGCCGCCCATGAGGAGGAGACCGCGGGTCATCGCGCCGGGGCCGTCCCACCGGCGGCGGGCCGCGTCGGTGATGCGTAGTTGCCCGGCGATCGCGGTGATCGCTGAGACGGTGAAGATCAGGCTAACCCCGCCGAGGGCGCCGCCTGCCTGGCCGCCCATGTGGCGTTGGAGCATGAGCGGCAGTAGCAGGTAGATCTGGAAGGAGAGCAGGTAGGACCCGGCCATCGCGATCGAGAACAGTACGAAAGATCGATTGCCGATCACCGCCCGCCAGTCGGCCAGGACCGAGCTTCCGGGCACGGCGATCGGCCGCCGAGGCGGTAGCCAGCGCAGCTGGACGATGGTGAGTCCTGCGAAGACCGCGGCCGCGACGAGGCAGACGAGGCGGAACTCGGTCGTTGCCATCAGGGCGAGACCGATCAGCGGGCCGGCCAGGATCCCTGCCTGGTAGAAGACGTTGAACACCGCGAACGCCTCGATGCGGCGGTCTGCGGCGTCGTGCGCCAGGTAGGCGCGTACGGCGGGGTTGAACAGGGCACCGGCGAAACCGGTCGCGGCTGAGGCCACCAGTAGCGCCGGCAGCCCGTCCACGATTCCCAGGAGTGCGAAGCCGCCGGTGCGCAGCGTGCAGCCCGCGACGATGACGGGTTTGTAGCCCAGGCGGTCGGCGAGGGTGCCGCCGAGCAGGAACAGTCCTTGCTGGCTGAGGTTGCGCACCCCCAGGACCAGGCCGATGGTCCAGGCGGCCTTGCCGAGGTCGGCGGCGAGGTGCCCGGCCAGATAGGGCATGAGCATGTAGAAGCCGGTGTTGATGGTCAGCTGATTGATCAACAGCAGCTGGACGCTGCGGTCGAAGGACCGGATCCGGGAGAGCATCACAGCTGCACCACCGGGTCCACCACGGTGGTGCAGCGGCTCCACCGCACCGCCTCTTCCCTCAGCGGGTCGGTGATCTCCTGCGGTTCAGCGGCGGGCGGCCGGCCGAGGAGGTCGTTTCTTGCGCAGTAGTCGTCGTTGAACACGGTGCCGTGGTAGCGCGCCGGCCCGTCAGGGAAGACCGCCGCGATCCGGCAGTGCGCGGGCAGGGTCCGGGCGAGCCAGGCCGCCACGACGGTGACGGCGCCGACGCTCCACCCGCCCGTGGTGTAGTACGTGGCGGCCAAGGTACGGCTCGCCCAGACCGCCTCCGCGGGAGCGACCCAGTGGACCTCGTCGAACTCCCCGTAGGCCACGTTGCGCGGGTAGATGCTGCTGCCCAGGCCCCGCATCAGCCGGGGCCCCGCCGGTTGGCCGAAGATGGCCGACCCGGTCGCGTCGACACCCACCAGGCGTATGTCTGGGAACAGCCTCCGCAGGACCCGGATGATTCCGGCGGAGTGACCACCGGTGCCCACACTGCAGACCAGCACATCGATCCGCGCGAGCTGGCTGACCAGTTCCTGGGCCAAACCGCGGTAGGCGTCCGGATTATCGGGGTTGTCGTATTGCTGCGGGCTGTAGGCCCCCGGATGTGTTTTGAGGATCTCACTCATCCGGTCCAAGCGGGCACGTTGCCACCCGCCTTCGGGATGTGGGGTAGTGACCGTCTCGATCCGGACGCCGTAGGCGGCGAGCAGGTCCCGCATCAGCGGTTCCATACCCGGATCGGCGACCAGCGTGACGGGGTGCCCGAACACGATTCCCGCCATTGCCAGGCCAAGGCCGAAGGTCCCCGACGTCGATTCGACGATCATCGCGCCGGGCTCGAGCTCGGCTCGGCTGCGGGCCCGCTCGACGATGTGCAGAGCCGGCCGGTCCTTCAGCCCGCCAGGATTGGCGCCCTCGAGCTTGGCCCAGAAACCCCGCCCAGGTGGAGTGAAAGGTTCACCGATCCACAGCACCGGCGTGTTCCCCACCAGACCTGCCGTGGACGGGTCACCGGCGAAATGCGGATTCCCGAGCGGACGCACTAATGACGTGATGCAAGACATGCTGTTTCCCCCGATGTCTGTCGGCGTACATGATCGATCCGGCAGGCGACCGCAAACGTTCCGGCCTCGGTGACCGAGGTCGGACGGTTCGGTCTGCGGTCGATCAGCGCCGACAGACTTCGAGGGTGCGGGTCATGCGGGTTCGAGCCGCGTGCCCATATGGCGGAGAGCGGCACGGAACGCCCAGCGCCAACCGGCGCACGCCCCCGGGGGCTCCACAGATGGTGGGCGTCACCGGGTACCACCCGGTCGCGGCGGCCACGTCGAAGTCACCCGAGGAGACGACGAAGCCGTCAGGGTGCTCCATGGAATCGTGATGATGATGCGGATCGCGATCATGGTCGGGGTCATGCCCCGGGTCGTGCATCCCACATCCCACATGGTCCAAAGGTGAGGCGTCGGTGTCGGCGGCCACCGCGTGCGTCCACAGATGCAGCAAGGTGACTACCGCCACCAGCACCGTCGCCGTACGATGAACGCCCCGCAGGGTCATGCGCGAAAACCTCCGCCGAACACCGACCACCACTTGGTGTAGTCGTACCCTCACGCATTGGCTTCACTGGGCGGCTCGGCCCCCCGCCTGGCAAACCTTCCGTCGAAAAGGGACTGGAGTTTGCGGAGGTGACTGCGCATCGGTCACGGCTCCCGGGTGGTCACTGGGTCAGCGAGCGGCGCGAAAGCGGCGTAGCCGCAGGCTGTTGCTGACGACGAAGACGCTGGAGAACGCCATGGCCGCTCCGGCGAGCATCGGGTTGAGCAGGCCGGCGGCGGCCAGGGGCAGGGCGGCGATGTTGTAGGCGAAGGCCCAGAACAGGTTTCCCTTGATGGTGGTCAGTGTCCGCCGGGACAGGCGAATGGCGTCTGCTGCGGCGCGCAGGTCGCCGCTGATCAGAGTGATGTCGGCGGCCTCGATGGCCACGTCGGTGCCGGTGCCCATCGCAAGGCCCAGGTCGGCTTGGGCGAGGGCGGCGGCGTCGTTGACGCCGTCCCCCACCATCGCCACGACCTTCCCCTCGGATTGCAGGCGTTTGACGACGTCGACCTTGCCGGCGGGAAGGACCCCGGCGATGACCTCCTCGATGCCGACCTCGGCCGCGACCGTGCGTGCGACCGCCTCGTTGTCGCCGGTGAGCAGAACGGGGGTCAGCCCGAGGTTCCGGAGCCGTGCGATCGCCTGTGGGCTGGTGTCCTTGATGGTGTCGGCGATGACCAGCACGGCGCGGGCTTTGCCGTCCCATCCGACAGCGACGGCGGTCTTCCCGTCGGCCTCTGCTTCCTGCATGGCCTGTTGGAGCTCGGCGGGCAGGTGCTGGGCCCATTCGGTGAGCAGTTGCGGCCGGCCGACGAGCACGCCGTGTCCGTCGACGAGGCCTTGGACCCCGAGCCCCTCGAGATTCTGGAAGTCCTCGACCGCGGGCAGCGTGCCGACCTGCTGGGTGGCGTGCTTGGCGATCGCCTGGGCGATGGGGTGTTCGGAGGCGTCCTCGAGCGCGCCGGCGAGCCGGAGCACCTCGCCGGTGTGTTGGCCGTCGGCGGTGATGACGTCGACGAGTGCCATCCGTCCGGTGGTGACGGTGCCGGTCTTGTCCAGCACGATCGTGTCGATCCTGTGGGTGGACTCCAGCACCTCGGGGCCCTTGATGAGGATGCCGAGCTGGGCGCCGCGTCCGGTGCCGACCAGCAGCGCGGTCGGGGTGGCAAGGCCGAGCGCACACGGGCAGGCGATGATCAGGACGGCGACCGCGGCGGTGAACGCCGCGGCGACCGGCGCGCCTGTTCCCAGCCAGAATCCGAGGGTGGCGAGCGCGAGGGTGATGACGATCGGGACGAAGATCCCGGAGATCCGATCGGCGAGCCGTTGCACCTGGGCCTTGCCGTTTTGGGCGTCTTCCACCAATTTGGCCATCTGCGCCAGCTGGGTGTCGGCGCCTACCTTGCTCGCCCGTACGACCAGGCGCCCGCCGGCGTTGACGGTCGCGCCGACGACGGGGTCTCCTACGCCGACCTCGACCGGTACGGATTCGCCGGTGAGCATGCTGGCGTCCACGGCCGAGGTGCCGTCGGTGATGACCCCGTCGGTGGCGATCTTCTCTCCGGGCCGCACGAGGAACTCCTCGCCGGTGGTCAGCCGGTCTACGGGGATGCGTTCTTCCCGCCCGTCGCGCAGCACCGCGACGTCCTTGGCGCCCATCTCCAGCAGGGCTCGCAGGGCGGCGCCGGCGCGGCGCTTGGACCTGGCCTCGAAATAGCGGCCCGCGAGGATGAACACCGTCACGCCCGCGGCCACTTCAAGGTAGATGTTGCCCGCGCCGGAGGTGCGCTCGATGGTGAAGGTGAACGGGTGTTTCATGCCCGGCTCGCCGGCGGTGCCGAAGAACAGGGCGTACAGCGACCAGGCGAACGCCGCGATCGTGCCCAGTGACACCAGGGTGTCCATCGTCGCCGCGCCGAGTTTGAGGTTCTTCCACGCCGCCGCGTGGAACGGCAACGCCCCCCATACCAGGACCGGGGCGGCCAGCGTCAGCGAGGCCCACTGCCAGTTGGTGAACTGCAGCGCCGGGACCATCGCCAGTGCGATCACCGGTACCGCCAGCAGGGCGCTGACCGTGAGCCGGTTGCGCAGAGCACGGACGGGAGCGTCCTCGGCGTCGGCTGCAGAGCCGCCGGGCGGCTCATCGGCCGGCTCGGCGGTCCTGGGAAGCGCGGCGCTGTACCCGGTCTTCTCCACCTGAGCGATCAGGTCGTCAGGGGTGACGGTTCCGCTGAAGCTGACGCTGGCCTTCTCGGTGGCGTAGTTGACGGTCGCGGTCACGCCTTCGAGCTTGTTGAGGCGCTTTTCGATCCGGTTGGCGCATGAGGCGCAGGTCATGCCGCCGATCGCGAGCTCGATCCGGTCCGCCTCAGCGGCGGTCCGCGCCGCGGGTGTCCTGCCGGTAGCTGTACTCATCACGCCTCCTATCGGGATGTTGCGATCAGTGACTGTGGTCGTCGGAGCCGTGGTCGTCGGATGCGGACTTCGACGGCCTCGGCTGCGGCCGCTCGGATGTCGGCCCATCTCCCGCGACGGCGGTGAACTCGGCCGTGCGGACCTTGCCCTCGTGCTGGAAGTCCAGGTAGAGGCGGTAGGTGCCGGCAGTGGGGACCTCGGCGAAGAAGGTGATGTCCGGCCCCGGCCGGGTTCTGCCGTCGCCGGGTGCGCCGTCGGGGTGGACGTGCAGATAGGCCAGGTCACCGTCGCGGAGCGCGACGAGGTGCCCATAGGCGGCGAGGTAGGGCTGCAGGTCGGTGACGGGCTTGCCGTCACGCGACACGCTCAAGGTGAGCTTGCTGGTTCGGCCGCTCTCCAGCCGGCCGTCGAGGGTGAGGGTGTAGCCGTCGACCGCTGCGGTCGTGGCGGGGGGCGGCAGCGGTCGCGGCGTGGCCCCGCCGGCCTGTGTGACGTCGATGCCGAGAACCAGCGGGTCAGCACCGGTGGGCTTGAAGTCGGCGAACGCCCGGTAGGTGCCCGGCCCGCCGAAGGGCGAGGCGACCCGCCAGGTGCCGTCGTCGCTCATCTGGGGGTGCACGTGCTGGAAACCCGCCAGGTCACGGCGGACGACGATCAGGTGCATCCGCTTGTCATGCTCGAGGTCGAAGGCGGTCACCGGCCGTCCGTCCGGGCCGGTGACGCGGAAGGCGAACTCGTCCTTTTCAGCGGGGGCTTTGGTGAGGGTGTAGCCGCGGTCGGAGACCAGCAGGCCCGCGGGCAGGCCGCCGGGCTTTGAACCGGCGGGCGCCGCTGCCGTGGTGCTGTCATGGCCTCCATGGGCGGTGTCGGGTGTTTCCTCGGCGTTGGCGCCGATGGGGCCGGTCACGTGACCGGCCCCGAGTGCCAGGCCGAACACGACCGCGAGCCCGAGCGTGAAGGCGCCAAGCTTCGCCGGAGTGTTCATCGGTGTGTCCTCACTTAGATCTATCGGCGGTGCGGGAATCAGTGCTGTTGGAGTCGGCGATTTCGTAGCCGGCCTCGTCGACCGCTGCCCGGACGTCTGCGTCGTCGAGGAGGCCGGTGCTGGTGACGGTGACCGCGCCCGTGGCCAGGTCGACGTCGACGCCGGTCACCCCGGCGATCTGTCCGACCTCGGCGCTGACAGCGGATACGCAGTGGCCGCAGGTCATTCCCTTGACGGCGTAACGGGTGGTGGTCATCTCCTGCTCCTTCGCGCGGTTTCTCTTATCTGACTATATACCCTTAGGGGGTATGGGTAAAGGATGTCACGTCGCCGGGGCCGCCTGCTCACGGGGAGGCCCCGGCGTGCCGTGGCCTACGCGTCGACCGTCTTCCGGGCCGGCGCCGGTTGGGGCGTGGGGGTCCGCAGGGTGACGAGCGCAAGTCCCGCCCCGGCGAGAGCGACGATCGCCGCGCCGATGAAGGCCGCCTGGAACCCGTTGGTGAGCGCGGGGAGATCGCCCAGTTTGTCGGCGCCGTGGGAGGTGGCGATGGCGGTCATCGCCGCCAGGCCGATCGCGGATCCGATCTGGTAGGTGGTGTTGACGATCCCGGAGGCCAGGCCGCCCTGTTCGGGTGAGACTCCGCCGATCGCCGCCATCATGGCGGGGATGAACACCAGGGACATCCCCACGGCGGAGATCAGCGAGCCGGGGAGCACGTCGGCGACGAAGCTGCCGCTCGGGTCGATGGTGGACAGGATGCCCAATCCTGCGGCGAGGACGACCAGGCCGGCGGTGATGAGCGGCTTGGTGCCGAACCGGCCGATGAGGCGGTCGGTGACGCCGACCATCAGCACCATCATCAAGGCGGTCATCGGCACCAGGGCGGCGCCGCTGGGGAAGGCACCGTACCCGAGGACCTGCTGAAGATAGAGGTTGAGGAAGTACCACATGGGGATCCACGCGGCCCCCAGCAGTGCCATCGCCAGATTCGCCGCGGCGAGGTTCGGGGTGCGCCAGACCGACAGTGGCATCAGCGGACTGCGCACGACCCGCTGGCCGGCCACGAAGGCGGCCAGCAGGAGGATCGCGCCGCCCAGCTGCAGGAGCGTTCCGGTCGAATTCCAGCCGCGCTGGGGTGCCTGGACGATGGCGTAGACCGCGAGCGCCAGACCACCGGTGACCGCCACTGCTCCGGTCAGGTCGAGTCCTGCGCGGCGACCGGGTACGGCGGGCAGCAGCCTGGGTACGAGCGCCAGGGTCGCCAGGCCGATCGGGATGTAGATGATGAACACCCACGGCCAGCTCAGCCACTCGGTGATGGCGCCGCCGAGGAAGACTCCGGCGGTTCCGCCGGCCGGGGCCGCCGCCCCATAGAAGGCCATCGCCTTCGGCAGTTCCTTTGGCCGGCCGGAAAACAGGATCATCAGCAGGGTCATAGCGGCAGGAGCGATGAGAGCCGCTCCGACGCCCTGGACGGCCCGGCCCGCGACTTCGACTCCGGCGCTGTCAGCGGCTGCCGCGACGACCGATCCGCCGATGAGGATGACCCAGCCGGCGGCGAAGACCCGGCGGGCACCGAGCAGGTCCGAGAGCCGGCCGCCGAGCAGCAGCAGTCCGCCGAACGCGACGACGTAGGCGTTGAACACCCATTGCAGGCCGCCTTGGCTGAAGCCGAGTGCGCGCTGCATGTCAGGCAGGGCCACCCCGATGATCGAGGTGTCCATGATGACCATGAACTGGGCTGTGGCGAGCAGGGCGAGTGCCCACCAGCGCCGGGGATCAGCAGACATGAGGGTTCCTTTCAGGGTCACGACACCGGCCGGTGCCGCGCCCCGATGACGACCGCTTGCCGCGGCCAGGTAGTGGCGATCTGATAGCCGGCGCCGGTGACGGCACCGCGGATGTGTTCGTCGGTGGCGGTGCCCGCCACGGTGAGCCGTCCGGCGGCCAGGTCGACGCTGACGCCGGTGACGCCCTCGATCTGCTCGACCGCTCGGGTGACCTTGGCCGCACACGGCTGGCAGGTCATGCCGGTGACCGTGTAGCCGCGGCCGGTGGACTCGGCCTCACCGGTAGCAGTGGTGCTCTGACAACCGCACATAACAACCGCCCTTTCTACGGGTACCCCGTACGGGTACCACTCTCTGCGAGCGAGAACGTAGCATACCCCCCAGGGGTTTTGCTACACTGAGGGCATGACGTCACCGACACCGGCCCCGACCCGCGGCTACAGCGCCGACAAAGACCAACTACAGAAGCGGCTACGCCGGATCGAGGGACAGGTCCGCGGCATCCAGGGCATGGTCGACCAAGACCGCTACTGCATCGACGTGCTCACCCAGATCTCCGCGATCCAAGCGGCGCTGGACAAGGTCGCACTCGGGCTCCTCGACGACCACGTAGGGCACTGCGTGCAAACAGCCGTGGCCGAGGGGCGCGGCGAGGAGATGACCGCCGAGATGATGGCCGCGGTAGGTCGGCTGATGAGACGCGGCTAATAGCGGCCTGACCCGAGCGACGACCCGGTCACGCTGCGCCGCCGCGAGGCGGGTCGACGTGAGCCGCCCCAATGGATGGCGCCGGGCGCCCATCTGTGATCGCTTGGCCGGGCGTCAGAGGGAGCCCACCCCCTCTGCGTCAAGCTCAAGTAAGACATGCCGAGGCCCCAGGTTTTACTTTCGAGGCCGGCCGTTCGGACGGCTTACGTCCTGACTGCAAGTAGCGTGGGGCGCGATGTCCGCCGAAGAAACCTCCGAAGCCTTCGCACGAACACCGGGAGCGCGGCCTTTGGCCCGTACCGTTCCGGTGCTGCTTTTGCTGCTCGGACTGGTCTTCATGCACGGTGCTTGTGTGACGGCGGGCATCGCGGCCGGCGACGGTGGCACGCACCCGCCGATCACCGCTTCGGCGGTCGCTGAGCTCACCTCAGCCGGACACTCCCCCGACCATCCGCACCATTCCGACCACGCGTCATGTTGCAGCGATGCCGTTGAAGCAGGATGCATCGCCCTCTTGGCGGCCACGTTCCTTCTGCTCGCCGGGCTTTCCAGGAACGGCGCGGGAGTCTTGCTCAGCGCCCGCAGGAGCCTGCGCTCGGGCGTGCCGCTTCTTCGAGCGAGTCCACAGGCTGGTCTCCCTCGTTCCGTCCTGTGCGTGATGCGCGTCTAGAGATCGCCCGCGTCCCGCCACCCGATCAGGTCTGTTTCGCCACTGCGCGATGAGAACCTCCGGTGGCGATGGCGCACGCGTCGATAACCCGGCCGATAGGTCTTACCTCGACATTGGATGGCTTCAGCCATTCGGGAGATCTCAATCATGGAACTGAACGCCGATTCCGCACGCCCGAAAGTGATCATTCGTAAGGCTCCGACGCAGCGTGGTCACTCTTCTCTGCCACTTGCCGTCGGCAACACCCCGGTTGTTCGGATCGCAGATCCGTTCGTGCCGGTTCCCGCCGGTTTCTGGGCGAAGCTGGAGGGCTTCAACCCAGGCGGCATCAAGGACCGCCCCGCCCTGCACATGGTCGCCCGTGCCCGCGCCCGCGGGGAACTGGTGCCCGGCGGCACCATCGTCGAGTCGACCAGCGGAACGCTCGGTCTCGGTCTGGCCTTGGCCGGAATCAGTCTCGATCATCCGGTCGTGCTCGTGGCCGACCCGGGGCTGGAACCGCTCATGCGGCAGTTGCTGTGCGCCTACGGGGTGCGCCTGGAGATCGTCACCGACCCGCACCCGACCGGCGGATGGCAACAGGCGCGGCGGCAACGGGTCGGCGAGGTCATGGCCACGGTCGCCGACCCGTACTGCCCTGACCAGTACAACAACCCCGACAACGCCGACGCCTATGCAGGGCTGGCGCATGAGCTGCTGAGCCAGTTCACCCACATCGACGCGCTGGTATGCGCGGTGGGCACCGGCGGGCACAGCGCGGGCATCTACCGCGTACTTCAACGTCACTTCCCCGACCTTCGGCTGGTCGGGGTGGACACCGTCGGATCCACGATCTTCGGGCAGCCGGCCCGGCCACGCCTCATGCGCGGGCTCGGCAGCAGCATCCATCCCCGCAACGTC
The DNA here is from genome assembly GCF_014323665.1 of Actinomadura sp. HBU206391. Lineage (GTDB taxonomy): Bacteria > Actinomycetota > Actinomycetes > Streptosporangiales > Streptosporangiaceae > Actinomadura_C. The sequence goes on from NZ_JABVEB010000066.1 coordinate 13,076, forward strand.
GCCTACGAATCCTTCAGCGAAGTGCACTGGGTCAACGCCGCCGAGGCGGTGTGGGCCTGCCGGGAACTGGCCGCCAACCACTACGTCTGCGGCGGCTGGAGTACAGGTGCCGTCGGGCTCGTCGCCCGCTGGCTGGCGACCACGCTCCCCGGTGACCCCTGTGTCGTGGCCGTCTTCCCCGACGGCCCGTGGCGCTACTGGAACACCGTCTTCGACGACGACTACTGCCGGCAGCACGCCCTACTCGGCAGCACGCCGGCGGATCAGCCCGAGGAGATAGGGCATCCTCTCGAGCGCGAGGTCACCCGGTGGACCCGCTGCGCGACCGTGGCGGACCCGCTCACCTGGAGCGGGAGGGCACAGGTGTGATCGCCACCATCAAGGACTTCGCGTCCTTCGGCCGCCCGGCCCAGGTCCTGTTCATCAACCAGGTCGGTATCAACATCGGCTTCTACATGCTCATGCCCTACCTCGCCGATCACCTGACCAACGGCGCCGGCATCGCGGTCTGGACCGTCGGCCTCATCCTCGGCGTCCGCAACCTCAGCCAGCAGGGCATGTTCCTCATCGGCGGCACGCTGGCCGACCGCCTCGGATACAAACCCATGATCATGCTCGGCTGCGCGCTGCGCACCGCGGGGTTCGCGCTCTTCGCGCTCTCCACGGCCGTCCCCGTCCTGATCGCCGCCTCAGCGCTCACCGGGTTCGCCGGCGCCTTGTTCAACCCGGCGGCCCGGGCCTACCTCGCCCACGAAGAGGCCGGCCGCCGGGTGGATGCCTTCGCCGTGTTCAACGTCTTCTACCAGACCGGGATCCTGATCGGCCCCTTGGTCGGGGTCCTCCTGCTGAAGATGGACTTCCGGCTGGTGTGCCTGAGCGCCTCGGCCATCTTCGCCCTCCTCACCGCACTGCAATGGCGGCATCTGCCCGCCCGCGCCGGCGCGGAGGCCGACACCGACCGTCCGGTGCTCACCGACTGGCGTGAGGCCTTCACCAACCGCACCTTTCTCGCCTTCGCCGCCGCGATGATCGCCTCCTACGCCCTGTCCTACCAGGTCTACCTGGGGTTGCCGCTCGAGGTACGGCGTGTCACCGGCGGCGAATCAGGCGTCGTTGCCCTGTTCACGATCTCCGCCGTACTCGGCGTCATCGGGCAGGTACGGCTCACCGCCTGGTGCAGCAAACGCTGGAGCCCCGGACAGGCGATGGCCTACGGCCTGGCCATCATGGGGCTGTCGTTCACGCCGTTGATCGCAGGGGCATCACTCACCGGCACGGCGGCACGGCTGGGACCCGTGCTCGCCTGCGCCACGCTGCTGGCCATCGGGACCATGATGGTGTTCCCGTTCGAGATGGCCACCATCGCCTCGCTGTCCGGCGGACGACTGATCGGCACCTACTACGGGCTCTACAACCTGCTGTCCGGGCTCGGCATCCTCGCCGGGAACCTGCTCAGCGGAGCCGCCATCGACCTCGCGCGGAGCACCGGCATCACCACCGCGCCCTGGCTGCTGCTCCTCACCGCAGGGCTGCTGTCCGCGCTTGCAATCCGCCGCCTGGACCGCAGCGGCCGCCTGATACCCGCCACGAAGCATCCCCAGGTCACCAAGTGAGATCACGCCGAGCGCCACATCGCTGCCGAGGACCTCCGCCGGTCGTGGCGATGGGCCCAGCCGGTCATCATCGTCGGCGGCCCGGACGCCGAGAGGGGGGCCGGCCGGCGGCGCCCGTAGAGCCTCACCCGGTCGGGCACTCCGTTCAGTGGTGGTATTGATGGACGACCGCGTGGCCCTTGCCACGTCCGATCATCCATCGGTTGATCGGAGTGGTCAGTACGAATGCCACCACCAGCGAGAACGCCAGCGCGCCCCAGAAGAGGCCACTCGTCAGACCGGCGTCCATCGCTCCGGGCACGAAGATCATGACGCTGTTGTCCAGGACCTCCATGACGGCGATCGACACGGTGTCGGCGGCGAGCGCGACCCCGAAGGCCGCCCGGAGGCTCAGACCGGCGCGGAGCACACCCCGCATGGTGAGCGCATAGCCGAATACGAACGCCAAGGCCACCGCCAGCACTACGGTGCCGGCGTTGTGCAGCCCCAGCGCGGTGCCGATGACCATGCCGAGCACCTCGCCGATCGCACAACCCGTCAGACAGTGCAACGTCGCCTGCGCGGCCGCGGCCCAGGTCACCGCCTCCGAAGGTGCGTGCCCGGCATGGTTGCCGCTCGCGTCGCCCGAGGTACCCGCATGAGCAGAGGTGTGGTCATTCAACTGGTGCTTGTCGGGCTTTTCCATCGAACCTCCGTAGGGTACCCCCGTAGGGTATATGGCGGGCGGTCCGCGATCAAATGAGGTGCCCTTGACGACAGATGCGCGTACCTCACACACCGATGACCAACAGCACGAGCGCCAGCACGGCCAAGGCCAGGATGACCCTCCACTCGAGCTGCTCACGGCGAGCGCGTCGCGCACGGGCAGTCCTTTTCCGCCTCGTCACGCGACTCCTGTCGTATGTCAGGACGGCATTATGCGACGCGGACGGCTCCGGCCCAGGGGCGGCCGCTGAGCGGGCTGATCTTCACGACGTCGCCGGTCTGCGGGGCGTGGACCATCTTGCCGTTGCCGATGTACATACCCATGTGGTGCAGGTCGGTGTGGAAGAACACCAGGTCCCCGGGTCTGAGCTGGTCCCTGGAGACGCGGGTGCCGGCGTTGAACTGGCTGCCGGTGTAGTGGGGAAGGCCGATGCCGACCTGCGCGTAGGCGTAGAGGGTGAGCCCGGAGCAGTCGAAGCCTTTGATATTCGCGCCTTGTGCGACACCGAAGGTCGGGCCGGAGGGTCCGCCGCCGCCCCAGGAGTAGGGGGTGCCGAGCCTGTTCAGTGCCGCCTGGACGGCACCCAGCGCCTTGGCCGATGCGCCGCCGGGAGCGACGTTCGGGATCGGTCCGCCGGTAGAGGGCTGTCCGGTGCCGAGCTTGCTCTCGATCTTGGACAGCGCCTTGTTCACCGCCTGTTGTTTGCGGCGTGCCTCACCTGCGAGGCGGTTGACCTGGGCGGCGCGCTGTTCGGCCGCCTTGCGGGCTCGGGACGCGGCCTGCATGGTCTGGAGCAGTGCGGAAACCTGGGTGCCGTTCTGTTCGGCGAAGTAGTTCAAGGTGGCGGATCGGTCCAGCAGTGTTTGCGGGTCGGAAGATGTCGCGAAGGTGATCGAGGGGTCCACGCCGCCGTTCTTGTAGCTGTCGGCGGCCATTTGGGCGACGCTGGCCCGCACCGTTTCCAGGGCCTGCTGCTGACGTATCGCGTTGGACCTGGCGATCTTCGCAGCGCGTTCGGCCTGCTGGAGGCGCACGCGCAGGCCGTTGTACTGCTCGGTGAGCTGCTCTGCCTGATCGGCCAGCTTCTCCTGTTGCGCGGTCAGTTCGCGGCGCGAGGGGATCGGCTCTGCCGACGCCCGCGTCATCGGCAGAAGACCCACCGTGGTCAAGGCCACGGCTGCCGAGATGGACCAGGTCAGTGCGGTTCTACCGCGGCGCGGCGTGCCTTGTCCACGGCCATCGGCCCGTCGTCGCTCCATGCACGTCCTCTCCTCTACCGCCTACCGGGTTAGCTGACGGGTTCGGGCCGGAGTCGCCCTACCGCTCACCGCGGAGCGGATTCACCCCCGCGCTGAAGGTGGGTCCCCGGTTCCAGGACCTGAGGTCGCAGGATTCGGCGGAGCCATCGCTGCTCCGGGAGGAGCGCCGCGCGATGGCTCCTACAGAGGGTAGGAGAGTGGGTGTCGTTACGCCACCTAAGTGACTCGATTAACGCAAACCACCCAGATCGTCAACAGAGCACAGTGAGTTCTATCGCGGCCGCTGTGACGGCCATGAAGGGGAGGCCGAGGGCGCAGGCGAAGAAGGTCCAGGCGCCCGTGCGCACAACCCGTGACAGTTCCCTCGCCGGGGCATCCAGGCGGGCGAGCCTGCGCGTCAGTGTCGGTTCATCAGGGGCCGCGGCGGCCAATGCCCCGGCCGGCCCGGGGGTGATCGTGAGCTTGCGCAGTGCTCCGGCCAGAGCCGGACGCCCGTACCTATGAGCGGCCACGTCGTCGGCGGCCATCTCCAGCAACAGCGGAAGGCTGACGCTGGCCCGGCGTACGGTCGGCAGCCAGGGCAGCAGCACGTAAGCCAGGTCCAGCAGGAGCAGCAACGCGTGATGCCGCTGCCGGAGATGGGTCCGTTCATGAGCCAGCACCGCCTGAAGCTGTGCGGTACTCAACCTGTTCTGCGCCCCGGTACTGATCACGATGGAACCCCGGCGCGAGGGCAGGCAGTAGGCCACCGGGACCGGATGCTCGAGTACCAGCACGTCTGCGTGCTCGCCGTCTTGGCGGGCGATGAGGCCAAGCATCTGGCGATGCCGCCGCCGCCGGGTCACCGCTCGCCACAGCCGAGGTACCCCACGCGCGAGCCGGAAGGCACAGACCATGATGATGAAAGATCCGACGCCCGCCGTAATGGCGACTCCGCTGTGCCGGTGACCGGGCACGCAGTTGTGCAGCCACTCCAGCACGCCATGGCCGGGGGCGGGAGACCGCAGCAACGCCACCGCGAACGCCCCGGCGAACCCTGCGAAGGTGCCGCTCAACGCCGCTATCCAGCATGCGACCGCGATCGCGGGGCGGGCGACCGGCCAGCCCGCCCGGTCCAGGACCGGGCCCGCCGCGCACCCGAGCGCGACGACGGAGGCGATGAGACCGGCCGCAACGACGAGGAACATATGTCAGGTCCCCGGCTCGTCGATCGTGCGTTCCCGCAGAGCGTCGAACAGATGCCGGGCGTCTTGAGGATCCACGCTCTCGGCGAAACGGGCCAACATCGCAGCGTGATCTGAGGACTCTGTCAGCGCATCCAGCATCAGCTCGACTGCGTGCTCGTCTCGGGTCCGGGTCGGCAGGTACCGGAATGCCTGGCCATCGGCGACCCGCCGCAACAGCCCCTTGCGGGCGAGCCGTTCAGCAACGGTCTGGACGGTGTTGTAGGCCAAGGGCCTATCCGCGCCCTCGTTGACTTTGACCAACAGCTCGCGAACTCGGAGCCCGACAGGTGCCTCCCACAGCGCACTCATGATCGTGCGCTCGAGCGGCCCGCCCAAACCTCCCATGAAGCACCTCCACCCCGCCATTGTGGCCGAAGACGACCGCACGTGAGCGCGCGCACTGGACCGGGCCGGGACCGCCACCCCCCATCACGGACAACTGGCCGGCCCTCTTACCCGTCCCATGCTCGGTGTGCGCTGTCGGCCTCATCGCGCTCATGGGTCTGGCCTTCAGCGGCGCGCCGGTATCGAGACCCGGATGGGTCCTACGGATTGTAGGATCAGGTGTCATGTCGCCACCGCTGTCGTTGCGACTCACCTGGTACGGGCCGGTCGCATGGACGCTGCTGCTGCCCGCGCCGCTCACGGGCCTGCTCGCCATGCACGGCTTGCAAGCCTCGGCGAGCCCAAGCGACATCTCCGGTATCCCGGCTAACCTGATGAACACGATGGCAGCCGCAGACCGGCATGCCGATCACCAACCGCAAACCACCGAAAACGATCAGCCTCAGCATCCGCCGGCACACAAGCACCCAGGCGGGCAGGTGTGCCTGGGGTTGCTGATCCTGGTCTTCTTTTCATCGTCATGACACCCGGTGGCCGCCACCCTTGGCCCCGCCTGTCGGCGGCTGTTCGCTCGATCCTGGTATCACACCCACCTGGCGGTGGCAGACCACCACCGTCGCTGTTTCAGCTTTCGGTGTTGCGGACGTGACAGATGCCGCGGCGTGTTCTCGCCGCGACATGCGCCATATCACCCTCAACACGAAAGGATCACCACGTCATGAAGCGTGCATTCGCCATGCTCGTAATTCCGATAGCCGGTTTCACCTTCACCGCCTGTGGTAGCGCCAACGACGGTTCCGAGTCCATGTCGGGTCACTCGATGAGCACCACCTCCGCACCGGCGCCCTCCGCCGCCGGCCAGCACAACGACCAGGACGTCACGTTCGCCCAAGGAATGATCCCCCACCACCAGCAGGCCATCCAGATGGCCGAGCTGGCCACCTCCCGTGCCTCAATGCCCGAGGTCAAGCAGCTGGCCGCAGCGATCAAAGACGCCCAGGGCCCAGAGATCCAGCAGATGACGGGCTGGCTCGATAGCTGGAACGCGACCGTGCCGTCCCCGGATATGCACATGGGTCACGACATGGGCGACGGCATGATGTCCGAGCAGGACATGAAAAAGCTCGAAAAGCTGTCTGGCAACAAGTTCGATAAGGCGTTCCTCACCATGATGATCAAACACCACGAGGGTGCCATCACGATGGCCAGAACAGAGCAGACCAGCGGAATGTCCAGTGCGGCCAAGACCCTCGCCGGAACCATCGTGACGTCGCAATCCGCAGAGATCACCAAGATGCGCACCTTGCTGGAAAAGATGTAACGGGCACTAAGTCCGAGGGCCATCTGACACGCGGGCCGCCGGCCAGGCCCAGTCCGTGCACCCAGAAGCCGCGCGGCGACCGATCCCGCTACCACGGACACCGCACCCCTGCCGTGATCGTGTTGCCCGAGGTTGAAGAAGTTCTGGGACTTCGGTGTGAATCGGGATACCGCCCCCCGTACCTGCAGCTGAGCATTTGCTGGTCTGTGCACGTTTGGTGTTTTTGTCGGGTGTGTGGGTGTTGCTGGGGCCGTCGAGTGCCCAGGGAGCACTCAGGTCTTGCCAGGGGGTGGTCAGGGCGGCGGTGCAGTCTGATCGCGCCGATCGATGACTGAGAAGGAGCCGCCTGATGTCGTTGGATTTGAGTGGGATAGATCGAAGGAGTGTGCTCCGGAGTGGGTTGACCGGGGTGGCCGCGATTGGGATGGCTTCTGTCGGTGGTGGGGTTTTGCGGCCCGTCCGAGCACCGGCGTATGCGGGTGTGGTCGGTGAGGAGGGGCCGGAGGTCGTTCTGCTGGGCACGTGTGGCGGTCCCGTTCCTGGGCGTCGCTTTCACACCTCCAGCGCTCTGGTGTTCCGGGACGCGGTCTACCTGGTCGATGCCGGTGATGGGCTTGCCCACCAGTTCGCGCAGGCCGGTCTGCGGTTCGATGACCTGAGGGCCCACTTCATCACGCATCTGCACTCCGACCACATGGCCGGGTATTACTCCTTCTACCTGCTCAACTGGGTCGCATCGCGTCATCGGATGCGGCCGGTCGAGGTGTTCGGGCCGGGCCGGGCGGACGGGCATGGACCGCCCGGCCACGGCGACTTTCCCGCAGGGCTGCCCGAGGTGCCCGGTCTTCCCCTGGTCAACCCGCAACTGCCCACGCCCGGCGTTGTGGAGATCACCGGTTATGAGCGACAGGCCGCCGCCTACGACGTCAACATTCGGCTGCGAGACGGCCTGCCCGAGGGGAGAACACCGCCTGAGGGGCTGACGCCACCGCTTGTGGAGCCTCACGAGGTGCCTCTTGCACGGCAGGCGAACTTCCGCGACCCGTGCCCGCAGACACCACCTGTGAAGGTGTACGAGGACGACCTGGTCCGGGTGACGGCGGCGCTCGTCTATCACTGGCCGGTCTTCCCCGCGTTCGCCTACCGTTTCGACACCGAGCACGGGAGTGTCGTCTTCTCCGGTGACACCTCACCGGTCGCCAACCTCTACGGACTCGCTCACCGGGCGGACATGCTGGTCAACGAGGCCGTGTACGCCCCGCAGATCCTCAAGGATCCGGGCACCCCGTTGGATCCGGTGACCAGGCATGTTCTCTCGGCGCACACTCAGTACGCCGATCAACCCGCCATCCAGGACGTGCCCGCGCATGACGGCGTCGGCACGGTCGCCCGCAAGGCGGAGGTCGGCACCCTGGTGCTCAACCATTTGCTCCCCGGGGACGGCTCGGTCCCCGACCAGGTCTGGACGGACGCCATCCGTAAGGTCGGCTATCAAGGTGACGTGCGCATCGGGAACGATCTGATGCGCATTCCACTGAGCACCGTCCTGAGGCGGGCACGGTGATCGAACTTCGCGGTCTCACCAAGCGCTTCGGCGCGACGTCGGCGGTCCAGGACCTGACCCTCACCGTCGAGCCGGGTGTGGTGACCGGATTCTTGGGGCCCAACGGTGCCGGCAAGACGACCACCATGCGGATGATCTTGGGGTTGGCCGCGCCCACCAGTGGCACCGTGCTGGTGAACGGGCGCCGCTATGCCGATCTGCCGAGCCCCATGCGCGAGGTCGGTGCGCTGCTCGATGCCCGGGCCGTACACGGAGGCCGTACCGCCTACGCTCATCTGCTCTGCCTGGCGCACAGCAACGGCATCGCCCGGCGGCGGGTCGATGACGTTCTCGGGATCGTCGGGTTGGAGAAGGTGGCCGGCAAACGGATCGGCGCGTTCTCGCTCGGTATGAGTCAGCGGCTCGGTATCGCGGCCGCGTTGCTCGGCGATCCCGCGAGCTTGATGTTCGACGAACCGGTCAACGGTCTCGATCCAGAGGGTGTCATGTGGATCCGGCATCTGATGCGGGATCTGGCCCGTGAAGGGCGCACAGTGCTGGTGTCCAGTCACCTGATGACCGAGATGTCGCTCACCGCGGATCATCTGATCGTCATCGGCCGGGGACGGCTGATCGCGAACACGGGCGTTGAGGCGTTCATGCGGGCGCATTCACGGCCCAGCGTACGGGTTCGTACCTCCTCGGCCGGGGCGCTCGCGCGTCTGCTGACCGATGCCGGGGCGCATGTGCGGCCTGGCGAAGGCGATGTCCTCGTGGTGTCGGACTTGGACAGCACCGAGATCGGCAAGGTGGCGGCGGCCGAGGGGCTGGTGTTGTCGGAGCTGACGCCGCAGCGGTCATCGCTGGAAGAGGTGTTCATGGAGCTGACCCGCGACTGCGTCGAATACGCGACCGAAGGAGAGCTCCGATGAGTGAGGCCGTGATCACCTCGGGGGTGGGGCGTAGCGCCACCCTGGCGGATGCCATGCGCTCGGAATGGACGAAGGTCCGCACGCTCCGCTCCACGGTGTGGGCCGTGCTCGCAACGGTGGTCCTCGGAGTCGGTTTCGGCGCGCTGCTGAGCCTGGCGGGCGCCCGGCGATACACCGAGATGACCACTGCGGAGCGGCTGGGTTTCGATCCGGCCGCCACCAGCCTGGCCGGCCATCTCGTGGCGCAGCTGGCCATCGGCGTACTGGGCGTGCTCGTCATCACCGCCGAGTACGCGACGGGAATGCTGCAGACGAGCCTGGCAGTAGTCCCTCGGCGGGGCCGGTTGCTGGCGGCCAAGGCGGTGGTGTTCACCGTGGTCGCCTTGGTCGTCGGGGAAATCGTGGGATTCGGCGCGTTCTTCACCGGCCAGTACGTCCTTACCGGGCAGGAGGCGCCGCACACCGCTCTGAGCCAGGACCACGTACTGCGTGCCGTAGCCGGTACCGGGCTCTATCTGGCGGTCGTGGGATTGCTCGGGGTGGCCGTCGGCACTTTGGTGCGGGCTACTGCGGGAGCGCTCGCGATCATTGTGACGGTCACCCTTCTCGTACCCGCGTTCGTCCCCGCGCTGCCCGGCTCCTGGGCGCGGGTGGTTGGGAAGTTCTGGCCCACCATGGCGGGCAATCGGATCATGACCGTGGTCCACGATCCCCATGTTCTGGCCCCATGGGCCGGATTCGGGCTGTTGTGCGCCGTGGTGGCCGTGGTGTTCGCCGCGGCTGTGGCCGTCTTCCGGACTCGTGATGTGTGACTTGAGGAGGGCGATCTCAGCGGTCGTGCTGGCCTTCCTCGCCATGGGCGTGGTGGCCGCTCTCGGGCTGTTGCTTACGGGAGCGCACGCCACAGGTTCGCTCAGTTCGCTGACGGCCGCCACGGTGACGTTGGCCGCGGGCGGCTCGGTCGATGTCATCGGCGGCTTCTCCGAGCCCCACCCGCTGGGAGTAAGCGTGCGGGGTGGAATCGATTTCATGCCGCTAGGCGTATCACTGGCCGGTGCCCTGGTGCTCGGCACGACGCTCCTGTGGCACGACCATGCGCTGCCGGTTCGCAGGCTGGTCGTTCGCATGGGTGCCGCTGCGTTGACCTTTCCCGCTGTGCTTGCCGTCGTGGCCCGGGCGGGACACGGGTCGTTGCCGGTCGATCTACCTTGCGCAGGCCGTGGTGGGTGCGCAAGAGGTGCTCTGCGGGCGAGCGGCCGAGGGCGGCTCCTGAGCGGCAGGATCACCGTGGATTACCACTCGGAGTTGTGGTCGACGGTGCTCGGCGGCCTGGTATGGGTAGTGCTGATACTCGCCATATGCTGGCTCTTCTCACGGCGCATCCCGACGCCGACAGGCCAGGCCTGGATACGGTCGGCCGGCTCCGCGACGCTCGCGGTGATCTTGTGGGCCACCCTCGCTGTCATGGCCGTCGGACTGGTAGCGGCGGTCAAGGGAGGGCCGAAGGTCGCCGGGGTGGCGCTTCTGGGAGCTCCCAACGTCGTGTTCTCCGCTGTCTCTGTCGGCGTCGGAGTGCCATGGTCGATGAGTGCCGACGGGACACTGGTCGGCAGGCCACTATCGCGGTTCGGGGACAGGCAGCCAGACGGCGCCACGGGGACCTCGCTGTCACTCTTCGGGACATCGCATCCGAGCGGGCTCATGTGGTTGCTGCCGGCCATCTTCTCGGCAGTGATCCTGCTGGCCATCGGTGTGGTAGCCGCCAAGCGTACGCCGTTCCGGCCCGGTGCCCCCGGGAAAGGGTTCCAGGACCGGGTGCTGCGGGCAGGTCGACTTGGCCTGATCGTGGGAGGAACACTTGCCGCCATGACCGAACTGGCCGGTAGCTCAGCACACGTGGGGATGTCGATCCTCGGCCACGAGCTCGTGGGTATCCGTTTGCTCTTCGCCGGCCATACCCTCGCGGCGCTGGTGGCCGGTGCGGTGGCCGGTGCGGTGGCCGGATTCGTGGGGGAGGCGCTACTGGACGTTCTCGTCCCTCGACGCCGCCGAGCGGTCACCCCGCCATCGATGCGAGACGTAATCGACCAGGTCGGACACAATAGGGACGGGCATGGAGCCAACGGGCGAAACGGTCCGATCGGGCGAGATCAGCCTTCTGGTGGTCGATGATGAGCCCGTCGTCAGGGAACTGCTTTCGGCGAGCCTGCGGTTCGCTGGATTCGCGGTGACGTCTGCGGCCAGCGGAGCCGAGGCACTGGCCGCCGCCGTGGACAAACCTCCTGACCTCATCGTTCTCGACGTGATGCTCCCTGACATGGATGGCTTCGAGGTGGTCCGTCGTCTGCGCGTGCCCCGCCCACCGGCCGCCGGCGGGCGGGCGGTGCACGTGCCGGTCCTCTTCCTCACCGCTCGTGACACCACCCAAGACAAGATCGACGGATTGACCGTCGGCGGGGACGACTACGTCACCAAGCCGTTCAGCGTGGAGGAACTGATCGCCCGCATCCGCGCGATCGTCCGTCGCGCCGGTGGGCCCGCTGAGGCTGGGATGCTCACCGTGGCCGACCTGGTGCTGGACCGGGACGGACATCAGGTCCGCCGGGCCGGCGGACCGGTCCAGTTGTCCCCCACCGAGTTCAAACTGCTGCTCTTCCTGATGGAGAACACCGACCGGGTGCTGTCCAAGGCACAGATCCTGAATCGTGTGTGGCGCTACGACTTCGGCGGGGACGAGAGCATCGTCGAGTCCTACATCAGCTACCTGCGCCGAAAGATCGATACGGTCGAGCCCAAACTCATCCATACCGTGTGGGGGATCGGCTACGTCCTGCGCAGGCCGAGATGATGACTTCGGTGGCGCCATTGGGGGCGTTGGGGCGGCTGAAGCGCATCTCCCTGCGCGCCCAGTTACTCATGATCGCCATGAGCCTGCTGGTCGTTGGCCTGGCGGTGAGCGACGTCCTGATCACCGGCTCTCTGCGCGGCAATCTCCTGGACCGGTTCGACGACCAGACGCGTTCGCTGACCGGGATCGCCTCACGGCTTCCACCTGCCCTGCTGCCTCCTGGTGGCGCAGGCACATTCGCGCAGACCATGACCGTGCGATCAGAGTTGATCAGCGACCTTTTCGTCGCGTATCTGCCTCCGGACACCCGCGTCGAGGCTGCTTCACGCGCGCCCTCCTCATCCGGCGTTCATCAACCGGAACTACCGCAGCTGAGCTCATCGTCGGCGACCGTTCGCAGCGGTCGCCCCTTCGAGGTGCGCGACCGCAGCGGTGGGGACCGCTGGCGGGTGCTCATCGTGCCTCATTCGGCGGGCGGGCATGTGATCGTGGCCGCCTCATTGGCCGATGTGAACTCCACGATCGGCCGGCTGAGGGCAGACTGCCTGCTCATCGGCTGTGCGGTTCTGGTCGTGCTCACCTTGGTCGGCTGGTTCGCCGTACGGGCCGGCCTTCTGCCCCTAGAACGTATCGAGAGAACCGCGGAGTCCATCGCCGGCGGCGACCTGTCCCACCGTGTCCCGGACCTGGCCGCTCCCGGCACCGAGGTCGGACGGTTGTCAGCGGCATTGAACGGCATGCTGGCCCAGCTCGAAGTGGCGTTCGGTGCCCGCGCCGACTCCGAGGCCAGGATGCGGCGCTTTGTCGCCGACGCCAGCCACGAGCTCAGGACCCCGCTGTTCGGAATCAAGGGATTCGCTGAGCTCTACCGCATGGGAGGGCTGCCAGAACGCATAGATGTCGACCGCACGATGCGTCGCATCGAAAGCGAAGCCACCCGCCTCGCCCGCCTGGTCGAGGACCTGTTGCTCCTTGCCCGGCTGGATGGGCACTACGGCACCGGCGACCTCCCGCTCCGAATGGCCCCCATGGACATGCGGAGCCTGGCCGCCGACGCCCTGCACGACCTGCGTGCTCTCGATCCCACCCGCCCGGCCGAGCTCACCGGTCTGACCGGTGGACCACCGGCCACCGCCCCTGTGCTCGGGGACGAGTCCCGGCTGCGCCAGGCGGTGACGAATCTGATAGGCAACGCCGTCACGCACACCCCACGTGGTACGCCCGTACGGATCAAAGTCGGCACCGACGGCAAGGATGCGATCCTGACCGTGGAGGACGATGGGCCCGGAATCAACGAACAGCAGGCGGGCCTGGTCTTCGAACGCTTCTACCGTGCCGACGGATCACGGAGCCGCACCGGAGACGGCGGAACGGGACTGGGCCTCGCCATCGTGCACTCCGTGGTAACCGCGCACAATGGGCAGGTCAAACTACAGTCGGCGGTACAGAAAGGTGCAGCCTTCCAGATCATCCTCCCGGTGGTCACTGATGCACCAAGCTGAAGGAGAGCTGGGGCCACCTGGCCAACGGGCCGCAGCAACAGGTCGCCTGGCCCCGGGAGTGCGTCCGTCAGAATCCTCGTGGCCGAGCCTGCTGGGTCACGAGTATGAGGACACCTTCCTCTTTAGTCGGCCAACCGCGACTGGAGTCAAGGCCACCGCGATACTGATCTTCGGTCTCGTGGGTGTGGTGGTCTCGCTCGCAGCCCCGTTCAAGCAGTGTTCTACGTGTACTGCCCAGGGACGTGGGCCAACCTGGTGATGGATGGCTTGCCGCCGGTTGCGGTGTGGGGCGGTGGTTATTGGTAGTGATGGAGCCAGGCCGGCAGGGCTTTGCGGCGGGCCCGTAGGGCCGCCGGGTCTTCTTTCGGGCGGATGCCGAGTTCGGTGCACGCGTCGCGCCGAGCGTGGGATTTGCAGGCCGAGCGAAGTCATACAGCAGAGAAACCCTCGGGCCGAGGGCAGAGTCCGCGGACCAGCACGCCGGGGTTGTCTCTGCCCGCGAACCACGCCGCAGGCGCTCGCTGGTTGCCTGATGACCCCGGACCCGTCGGGGATGCCTCATGACCCGGACCGGTCGGTTCGGCCCACGATGAGGTCGCGCAGCCGGTCCATCTTGCGGGTCAGCGGCAGACGCAGCCGTTGTTCGCGCCGCCTTGCCGTGGTCAGTTTGGCGGACCCGGGTGGGTAACGCCAGCGCGCCCACGGCGATCCGGGTCGCGCCAGCCGGATCGCCCCGACCAGGAGCAGGAGCGGCAGGAACAGCCCGCTCAACCCCGTCGCGACCTTGCCCTTGAACAGGGTCACCCCGGCGAGCAGCACGTTCACCAGGATGGTCAGATGGGCCACCCACGCCAGCATGGCGCGGGTGTGGCGGTCGGCGCCGGACACGACGACACCGATCGACAGCGGATGCGCACCGAGCAACAGCATCCCCGAGAGCGCGAGCGCGATGAACACCGCGTCGACGGAGACCCGGCCCTGAGCGGTCCAGTAGACGTCCTTGAGCCGCAGGATCAGCGCGAACTCGTCCAGCACCAGTGCCGAGCCGACGCCGAACACCGCCCCGGCTCCCGCCCGCCCGGCCGCCGAGGAGTCCGGCACCGTGAGCGCGGCCACCCCGCCGACGAGCATGATGACCACGCCGAACACCATGTGGTGGATGTGCAGTCCGCCGGGGGTGATATTGCCCGGCCACCAGCGGACCTCGGCTCTGATCATGCGCACGCTGAACCGGATGAACAGGAAGGCTGCCAGGAAGGAGACGAAGAAGCAGAACAGCGGCAGCCGCCCGGTCTCCACGATCGACCGGGTGAACCAGCCCTCCATGCGGCGCTCCTCCCGCGGCGGACCCGGCGGGTGCGGCAGGCGACCGCCGGGCCGGCTTCGGCGGATCAGGCGAGATCATCCCCGCGTGGCCGGAAAGGAAAACCCAACCTGGCGGACCCAGTGCCTAAAGACCGTGCGGTTGGGCCTCAGCACGCCCACTACGGCGGCCGCGGCGTCCTCATCTACTGGCACGTCGAGCAGAAGTCGGTCGCCATTCACTCCCAGCTGATCAACTGCTCGGCCTCCGACGTCGCCGCCATGATCGAGTGCGCGATGCACCACGGCGCCAGCCCACGGCCAGTCCGAAGTCGGTTTCGGCGTCACCCGCCTGCTCGGGTTCGACCTGCTGCCGCGCATCAAGCAGATCAACAAGGTCAAGCTCTATCGGCCCGCACCCGGCGAGACCGAAGGCATCCTGTTCGACGACGACGTCAGGTGCCCCGTTCACGTCGCCGAAAGGGCCGCGGTCCTGCTGGAGCTGAGCGCGATGGCCCCTTACGACGAGTTCGGTGGCGTCCGCCGCCGCCGGGTCGGACGCGCTTTCCCGCTACGAGTTGGGATGCCTGCTCGCCGGGCGCGGCGGGCTCGACGTCGGAGCGCTGCCGAAGGCATCCAAGGCCTCTGTCGGTGCCAAGGGCACAATGGTGCGGCTGGACTCGGCAAAGGCGAACGGCCTGTTGGCCGCGAAGCTCCGGGGTGCCCGGGAGTTCGCGGCCAGCAGTGTCTTCTAGAGGGCCCGGTCGAGGGCTTCGGTCAGTGCGACCGAGGTGACTACGAGGCGGTCGAAGCGCCAGCCGTCCTCGGTGCGGCGCGCCCCGTAGCTGTGGAACCCAGCCGCGAGGGCCTCGGTCTTGTCGTCGATGACGAACACGGCGATGTCGTGGGCCCGCACCGTGGCGGTCTCGCCGTCGACCTCGATGATGAGGTTGGACTTGCTGTGCAGGGTGCGGACGTACGTGTCGTGGCCCGAGCGCACGAGTTCGATGAGCGCCCCGATGCCGCAGGCCTCCCCGCGCGGGGACTTGACGACGACATCTTCGGTGAAGAGCCGGTCGGTCTCGCCGTAGCGGCCCTCGTCGATCCACAAGCTGTGGCGGGCGACCAGGTCGGCAAGTTCGGCGCGGTCGGCGAGTGCGCGGATCAGGGTTTCGGTGCTGGTCATGATGGCCTCCTCAAGTAGTTGGAATAGCTAACGTTCGTGTCACTTGATGTGGGTGAGGAAGAAGTCCCGGATATCCTCGGCGAGCAGGTCCGGCACCTCCATCGCGGCGAAGTGGCCGCCGCGCTCGAACTCCGACCAGTGCCTGATGTCGTACAGCCGCTCGGCCAGCGGTCGCACCGACTGCGTGATGTCGTGCGCGAACACCGCCACGCCGAGCGGCACCCGGCACGGCTGCTGGCTCCCCCGCGGGGTGTCGTGGTGGAACCGGCCCGAGGAGGCCGCGGTCGCGGTCAGCCAGTACAGCGAGATGTCGGTGAGCATCCGATCGTCGCTGACGGGCGTGGCGGGGTCGGTCCACTGTGCGAAGCGCTCGGCGATCCAGACCAGCTGGCCGACCGGCGAGTCGGTCAGCGCGTAGCCGATGGTCTGCGGGGTGAGCGCCTGCAGAGCCTGGTACGGCGGGCGGTTCGCCATCAGCTGCCTGACCTTGTCCAGTCGGGCCTCATCCGCTTCGGACACCTTGACGTCGGGGTCCGGCCGGGTCGGCAGGTAGTTGACGTGCACCCCGACGACGTGCTCGGGCGCCACCGCGCCGAGCCCGATGGAGATGCCCGCGCCGAAGTCGCCGCCCTGCGCGCCGTAGCGCTCGTACCCCAGGCGGCGCATTAGCTCAGCCCAGGCCCGCGCGACCCGGACGGCGTCCCAGCCGCGCTCGTGGGTCGGCCCGGAGAACCCGAAGCCGGGGATGGACGGAATCACCAGGTGGAAGTCGCGCGACAGCGGCTCGATCACGTCGAGGAACTCCAGGAACGAACCGGGCCAGCCGTGGGTGAGGATCAGCGCGAGCGCGTCCGGTTTCGAGGACCGGACGTGGACGAAGTGGATGTTCTGGCCGTCGATCTCGGTGGTGAAGTGCGGAAGCTCGTTGAGCTTGGATTCGTGCTCGCGCCAGTCGTAGCCGGTGCGCCAGTATTCGGCCAGTTCCTTGAGCCGCGCCAGCGGGAAGCCGTAGTCCCACCCGGCCTCGGCGACCTCGTTAGGCCAACGGGTGCGGGAGAGCCGGTCGGTCAGGTCGTCGAGGTCGGCCTGGGGGATGTCGATGCGGAACGGCTTGATCATGGTCTTGACTCCGGGGGGATTCATTCGGCGCCCAAATGTTCGGGCATCTAACGTTTGGTGCTCAAACGATAGCAGAATCATTGGTGTTCCTAACGATTCGTTAGACTTGTCACATGGAGAACCCATCCGAGGAGACGCCCGCCAGGTGGGAGAGCCTGCCCAGCTGGCTGCTCACGCAGACCGCCAACCACGCGCACCGCCTGGTGGCCGACGGGTTCTCGTCCGTCCGCGCCCGCGGCTATCACTACCGCCTGCTGGCGACGCTGGAGGAGTTCGGCCCGGCCAGCCAGGCCGCGCTGGGCCGCCGTAGCGGCATCCACCTCAGCGACATGGTCGCGACGATCAACGAGCTCGCCGATCGCGAACTGGTAGAGCGCGCCCCGGACCCCTCCGATCGGCGGCGCAACATCATCTCGCTGACCGCCGCGGGCAAGCGGCAGCTGCGGCCACTGGAGAAGCAGCTGGCCGCATGCCAGGACGAACTGCTGGCTCCGCTGTCACCCGAGGAGCGACAGCGGTTGACCGAGCTGCTGTCCAGGCTGTTGGACCACCACAACCGGCGAACCAGGACCCCCGAAGAGCCGTGGCGCTGACTGGGAACGCGCCCAAGAATTCCTCGAAGCCACGGCTGCATCTCCGGGCCTGGCCTTCCAACTCTTCGGACAGGGAGGGCGTCTTACTGGTTGTGACTGACCGCACGGAGCCGGCTCTGCCCAACTGGGATTGAGGTTCCTGTGGGTGCCGAGAACCTCATCCGCCTCATGTGACCTGCAGTAATGCGGATCTGCTCATGAACGAGGGGCGTCCGCGTGCGGTGCCGCATGATGAACGGTCATGTGCCTTCGGTTCGTCTATCTCCTCGTTGTCAGCGTGTTCTCCTGGATGCGGTTGGCTCGTCGGCAGGGCGCCTGGAAGGACACCGAGATTTTTGCTGTTGCGTCACCAACTCGCCGTGCTGCAGCGCCAGCAGGTACGCAGGCCGAGCCTGACATGGGCCGACCGA
>NZ_JABVEB010000067.1 GCF_014323665.1 Actinomadura sp. HBU206391
GGCTCGGCCGGCAGGTCCTCGGCACGGCCTTCGTGACGCCGTACGTGCTGTTCCTGGTCGCGGTGTTCGCCTATCCCCTGGGCTTCGCGGTCTACATGTCGTTCCACGACTACTTCTTCACCGCACCCGGAGCCGTCGTCGACCGGCCCTTCGTCGGGTTGGCGAACTACGCGACCGTCCTCGCGGATCCGGCCGTACGGCAGTCGTTCGGCAACATCGTGGTGCTGCTCGTCATCAACGTCCCCCTCACCGTGGCGCTCTCGCTGCTGCTCGCCACGGCGCTCAACACAGCGATCCGGTTCCGGACGTTCTTCCGGATGGGTTACTACCTGCCGTACGTCACCGCGAGCGTCGCGGTGGTGGGTGTCTGGCGGTTCCTGTTCAACTCCGGAGGCCTGGTCAACTCAGTGCTCGGACCTTTCGCACCGGACCCGTCGTGGCTGGTCAACGAGCACCTGGCGATGCCCGCGATCGCGCTGTTCGTCACGTGGAAAGGTCTCGGCTTCTACATCCTGCTCTACCTCGCGGCGTTGCAGAACATCCCCAAAGAGCTGTACGAATCGGCGTCCGTCGACGGCGCCGGCCGGTGGCGGTCGTTCTGGTCGGTGACCGTGCCGGGCGTACGGCCGGCGACCGTGTTGGTCGTGCTTCTCGGCACGGTGACCGGCGCCAACCTCTTCACCGAGCCCTACCTGCTCACCGGCGGTGGCGGGCCGGACGGAGCCTCGGCCTCGCCAGTGCTGTTGATGTACCAGCGCGGCATCGAGCAGGGCAACCCCGACGTCGCCTCGGCGATCGGCGTCATCCTCGTGCTCGGCGTCCTGCTCATCGCGCTGGCGCAACGCCGACTGCTGGAGAAGAGATGAACCCATGGCAGTGAACACCACCCGGCCCCCCGCGAGCCGCACGACCTCCGCGGGCGACGCCCGGCCGCGAAAGGAGAGCAGCAGGTCACGACCGAGGGCGGCCGTCCGCTTCGGCATCCTGCTGACGGGCGCGTTCGTGTTCCTGTTCCCCTTCTATTACATGCTGATCGGGAGCCTGCAGACCGAGCCGAACGCGTCGCCTTCGGGCGCCTTCCCGGACCCGGGCAACCTCACCGTCGCCAACTACCGCGAGATCGACCGGGCCATCGACCTCGTCCAGTCCCTGGTCAACTCGGGAATCTTCACCGGCGGCGTGATCCTGTGCACCATGGTGTTCGGGCTGCTGGCCGGCTACGCCCTCGCGCAGCTGGAGTTCCGCGGGCGGGGCCTGGTGTTCAGCACGATGCTGCTGATGCAGGTGGTGCCCTTCCAGCTGATGACCGTACCGCTCTACGTCCTGATCGTGCGCGACTACGGACTGGCCGACAACTACCTGGGCATGATCCTGCCGTTCGCCATCAACTCGACGGCGGTCTTCATCTTCCGGCAGTACTTCCTGCAGTTGCCCCGTGAGCTGTTCGACGCGGCCCGCATCGATGGTGCCGGCGAGCTGACCATCCTGAGGAAAGTGGCGGTCCCGCTTGTCAAGCCGGCCCTGCTCACGGCTGTCCTCCTGACGTTCATCGGTCCCTGGAACGAGTTCCTGTGGCCGTTCCTCATCACCAAGCAGGCCGACATGCAGCCACTGGCGGTCTCTCTCGCCAACTACATGAACAACATCGCCGCACGGGCGGCCAACCCGTTCGGCGCGATCCTCGCCGGCGCCTGCGTGCTCGCCGCGCCCGCCGTGGCACTGTTCCTGATCTTCCAGCGCCGTTTCGTCTCGACCGATCTCGGCAGCAGCGTGAAGGGCTGACCTGGTGACATCCACCATCCCGACTGTTCCCTATACCCTCACCCGGCTCGGCATCGTCATGACACCCGAGCCCGGCAACGACCTCGAAGCCGAAGGCGTGCTCAACCCCGCGAGCGGGCGGACGCCGGACGGCCGCCTGCATCTGCTCCCGCGCCTGGTCGCGAGTGGCAACGTCTCCCGGGTCGGGCTCGCCGAGGTCGTCCTGGACGACGGCGTGCCGGTCGGGGTCGAGCGCCGCGGCGTCGCGCTCGAGCCTGACGAGGGTTGGGAACGCGGACTCAACAACGCCGGCGTGGAAGACCCGCGCGTCACCTGGGTCCCGCGGCTCGGCGTGCACCTGATGACGTACGTCGCCTACGGCCCGCTCGGCCCCAGGCTCGCCCTCGCGGTGTCGGACGACCTGATGTACTGGCGGCGGCTGGGTCCGTTGCACTTCGCGTACCAGCCGGATCTCGACACCGACCTGAACCTCTTCCCCAACAAGGACGCGGTGTTCTTTCCCGAACCGGTGCCGGGCCCGGACGGCGAGCCGGCGTACGCGATGCTGCACCGGCCGATGTGGGACCTCGGCTGGTTCCGGCCGGGTGAGGGGGTCCACCTGCCGGCGGGGCTCACCGACGAGCGGCCGGGCATCTGGGTGTCGTACGTCCCGGTCGTCGAGGTCGAACGCGACCTGCGCGCTCTGGTCCGCCAGCGGGACCACCGGCTGGTCGCACTGTCCGCGCACCCCTTCGAGGAACTCAAGATCGGAGCTGGGCCCGCGCCCATCCGCGTCGAGGAGGGCTGGCTGCTGATCCACCACGGTGTCAGCGGCCACGTCCCGCCCGGCTGGGATCCCACGAACCAGCAGGTGCGCTACGGAGCCGGCGCCATGCTGCTGGATCCGGCCGACGTCACCCGGGTCCTCGCCCGCACGGCGACACCGATCCTCGAGCCGGAGACGCCGGACGAGCGCACCGGCATGGTCGCCAACGTGGTGTTCCCCACCGCGATCGAAGAGGTCGACGGGGTGCGGTACGTCTTCTACGGCATGGCGGACGCCAAGATCGGGGTCACTCGGCTGGATCGGGTCGGATGAGCGGGCCGGCCGGCGGCGGTGGCCACGGCTCTCGCCGGCACCGAATCCCTCCGTACCGGCACGACGGTCGAGATGACCCAGACCAACGCCTCCTGACCCGAGAGGGAACCATGTCCATCCGTCGGTCCATCCGTCGTAGAACCTTCCTCGCCGCCGGCACCATCGCGCTGCCGCTGGCCGCCGCAGGCGTTACCGCACCGGCGGCCCGTGCGGCCGCCGCCCGGCCCGTCGGCAACCTGACCAACCTCGCCCATCTGGACTGGCTCGGCGCGGCGATCACACCGCCGGAACAGCCCGGCCACACCACGTACCGGCTCACCGACGAGCCGCACATCGGCGTGCTCTGGACCTATGCCGACCGGCGGCCGGACGGCACCTACCAGCGGATCGGCGGCGGAGCCTACGATCCGGCCACCGACACCTACGGCCAAGGCGCGTTCAACGCCGACGACATCAGCCGCGCCGCCGTGGCGTACGTCCGGCACTGGCAGGCGACCGGCGCGGCGAGCAGCCGGACCGCCGCCTGCCATCTCCTGCGCGGGCTCACCTTCCTCCAGACCACGACCGGCCACGGCGCCGGCAACGTCGTGCTGTGGATGCAGCCGGACGGCACGCTCAACCCCAGCGCCGAGCCGAAGGAGAGCCCGGACCCCTCCGACAGCTCGGACTCGTACTGGCTGGCCCGCACCATCTGGGCGCTGGGCGAAGGTCATGCGGCCTTCGCACGCACCGATCGGCGCTTCGCCCGGTTCCTCGGCGACCGCCTCCAGCTCGCGCTCGACGCCGTCGACCGGCACGTACTCAGCCGGTACGGCGAGTGGCTGGACATCGACGGCACCGGGGTGCCGGCCTGGCTGATCGCCGACGGTGCCGACGCGACCGGCGAGGCGCTCCTCGGGCTCACGGCCTACGTGCGGGCGAGCGATGATCCTCGGGCGCGCGGCGTGCTGGCCAAGCTCTCCGAAGGGGTGGCGGCGATGCGGGCCGGCACCCCCCGGACCTGGCCGTTCGGAGCCGTACTGCCGTGGGCGCTGTCCCGGGCGGTCTGGCACGGCTGGGGCGGGCTCGCCCCCGCCGGCCTGGCCCGGTCGTATGACGTCCTGGGCGACAAGCGACTGCTCGACGCCGCGCTGACCGACGTCGCGTCGTTCACCCCGCACCTGCTGATCGCCGCCGGACCGCAGAACGGCTGGATGCCGACGCCGAGCGACCCGGCCCAGATCGCCTACGGTGCGCAGTCGCGGGTGGAGTCGCTGCTCGTGGCGGCCGACGCGGGAGACCGGCCACGGCTGCGCGCCCTTGCCGGTGTCGCGGCGTCGTGGTTCTTCGGCAACAACCCTGCGGGCACGCCGATGTACGACCCGGCGACCGGACGTACCTTCGACGGAGTGGACGGCGGGGGGAAGGTCAACCAGAACTCCGGCGCAGAGTCCACCATCCACGGGCTGCTGGCGATGCTCGCGCTGGACGGCGCGCCGGACACCGCGGCCGTGGCGCGCACCGCCACGGTGGTTGAGCGGACCGGCTGGCGGCTCATCGAAGCCGAGACCGGCACGCTGTCGGGTGACGCGGGTCCGCACCATCCCGGGAGCGCATGGACCGGCGAGAGCCAGTGGAGCGGCGGAGCCGGAGTACGCCTGGGCCCGGGCGGGCGGCTCGTGCTCGACGTGCCGGTCATCGAGCCGAGCGTGCTGATGCCGGCGGTGGAGCTCGCGCCAAACGCGGGTACGAGCGAATGGCGGGTGGACGCGCGAGCCGTCGGGCTGGTCGACCATGGGGAGGTCGGCGCGCAGGGCGACTCCCCGGCGCGGGGCCTGCTTGCGGTCCGGACACTGCCGCGGACGGTGCGGCGCAGCGGCACGGTGACCGTGACCGGCGTACGCGGGACCACGGTGGTCGACGCGCTACTGGTGCAGCCCGAGGTGGAGCGGTTGGTCCTCGACGGCCGCGGACACGGGACCGCCCTGCTGCGCAGCTTCGGCACCGGACCGCGCCAGGCCGCCGTGCGCGTACCGGGCGTGGGTGCCGCGACCGCCTGGGTCTTCGACGAGACCGGCCGCACCGTGCGCGTGACGACGGCGACCGGCCCCGTCGTCAAGGTGACCCTGCCCGCCGGAGGAAGCGCTCTCATCCGCCGCTGACCGACGTGCAGGGTCGGGGTCATCGCCACCCCCATCTGCTACCGCCGACTCACCAAATGAGACGTCGTCTTACGCCGGAATCCTGAACTTGCCTTGCTCAATGTATTGATCCGTTATGGCCGTGAAGATACCTTTTGCGCGGATCGATCATGGAGGAGGCTGGATTGTCGACCACGAAGCACGTGCGGACGGCGCTGATCGCGGCGTTGACGTCGATGGTGGTGGTGGGGCCCTGCGTGGTCGCGCAGCCGGCGATGGCGCAGGGGTCCAAGGCGCCGCCGCCGATCAAGTCCTATGTGGGTGATCCCGGCCGCCTCGGCGACCCGGCGAGTTGGCGGACCGCTGAGTTCAACCGGGACGCCGGCCTGGTGTCGATCGGAGCGGAGTTCGCTTACGCCGACGGCTATGCCGGCGGCGGGATGAACATCGGCATCGTCGACTCGGGCGTCTTCGCCGGGCATGTGCGGGAGCACGGCAGCCTCGACACGGACTACGCGACCGGCGATCGCTTCTTCTCGGTGACGGCCCAGGGCGGCGACACCGGGCCCACACCGGGTTGGTACGACCCGGCGTTCAACGACAGTCACGGCACGCATGTCAGCGGGACCGTGGCCGCGAGCCGCGACGGCGTCGGTGAAACGCAGCCGGACGGGCCCGCGGCCAACATGCACGGCGTCGCGTTCAACGCCAACGCGTACATCGGCAACACTCACAAGACGGACGGCGTGTTCTACGGACTGGTGCCGCCGAACGCGACCGCCGCGCAGACGCCGGACAACGCCTATCTGGCCAACCTGTACCGGTCGGTGAGCAAGGCGAAGACGGCGAACGGCAAGCCCATCCGGCTCATCACCACCAGCTGGGGCAGCGCGCCATCCACGGAGAACTACAACACCCTCGAGCCGACGCCCGGCAGCCCGGACACCTTCGGCCTGAACGCGGCATGGCGTTACCTGTCGACTCCAGACGGCGTCGCCGATGCCAACGGCAACACCAAGCATTGGCTGAATGGCGCCATCGAGGTCGCACGGTCCGGCAAGATCCTCCAGTTCACCGCCGGTAACGCCGGCGTCGCGAACCCGACGGCGCGGGGTGCCGCGCCGTACTACCTGCCCGACCTCGAGGGTCGCTGGTTCACCACGTCGGGAATCAACCCCACTGTCGGGCGCACGTTCAACGCCGACGGTTCGGTGCTGGTCCCGGGGCAGCAGGAATTCAACCAGTGCGGTGTCGCGAAGTGGTCCTGCGTCACCGCACCGAGCAGGCTGATCAACAGCACGTGGGTGGAGCTCGTCGACGGCGTACCGCAGGCGCGTTACAGGGCCGCGTCGGGGACGTCGATGGCCGGGCCGCACTCGGCGGCCGCGCTGTCGTTGATCATGCAGCGCTTCCCGTACATGACCAACGAGCAGGCGCTCTACACGATGTACACGACCGGTCGGCAGAACAACACGATCAGCGACGCGGCGGGCAACGCCGTTTCGAATCCCACCCGCGGCCAGATCGTGCAGGTTCCCGACTCACGCAACGGCTGGGGCACGGTCAGCCTGCGGGAGGCCATGAACGGTCCGGGCCAGCTGGTGGGGCCGTTCCGGGTCGACACGCAGGGACGCAGCGACGTGTGGTCGAACGACATCTCCGACGTTGCCATCCAGGCGCGCCGGCAAGAGGATGCCACCGAAGCGGCCGCGTGGAAGGCGACCAAGATCGCGCGAGGATGGACGCGCGGCCTGCCCGCCAACGCGAGCGACAAGGACAAGTCGGACTACGCCACCGGCGTCCGGCGTGAGAAGGCACGCAACGCCCGCGCGTACGAGGGCAGCCTCACCAAGCGCGGCAACGGAACCCTGTTCCTCGCCGGCAATGGCACCTGGCACGGGACGAGCACGGTCCTCGACGGCAAGCTCTCGGTCGTCGGCTCGCACGCCAGCCCGATCGACGTGCGCGGCGGAACGCTCGGTGGCAGCGGCACCGTGACCGGCGGCGTCTATGTCTCCGACGGCGTACTGCAGCCCGGTGTCTCGGCCGGCGAAGCGAAGTACGCAGCCGATCAGCATGTCGCTGCGGGCAATGTCCTGAACGTCGGAGGGGATGTGCGCATCGGCCGGAAGGGTGACCTCGCCGTCACCATCTCCGGCAACAACGACTACACGAGCGTACGGTCCGCCGGTCGCCTGGTGTTGGACGGGGACCTGGACATTGATGTGCACGGAAAGCCGACCCGGGGCACCGTGCTGACGATCATGAGCGGCAGCTCCATCAGTGGCAGGTTCGACGGGCTGTCCGAAGGGGACGTCGTGCGCGCGAACGGCCACCAGTTCAGGGTGTCCTACAAGCACAACAGTGTGACGCTGACCGTCACGCGCTAGTGACACCCGCCAAGGCCCGCGTCCGTAGGGCGCGGGCCTTTGGCTTGGCACCTTCGGTTTACCGGGGTTCGTAGGCGAGATTGGGACGCAGCCAGCGTTCGATGTCGGTCAGGTCGAGGCCTCGCCGCATGGCGTAGTCCTGGGTCTGGTCCTTGCCGATGCGTCCCACGGTGAAGTACCGCGACGACGGATGGGCGAAGAGCAGTCCGCTGACGCTGGCGGCGGGGGTCATCGCGAAGGACTCGGTCAGGGCCATGCCGAGCTGATCGGCGTCGAGCAGATCGAACAGGGCCTGCTTCTGGCTGTGGTCCGGGCTCGCAGGGTAGCCGAATGCGGGGCGGATGCCGCGGAAGCGCTCGGCGTGCAGGTCTTCGATCTTCGGGTCGGCGTCGGGCTCGTACCAGGCACGCCTCGCCTGAAGGTGGATGTGCTCGGCGAACGCTTCAGCGAAGCGGTCGGCCAGGGCCTTCACCATGATCGCCCGATAGTCGTCGCTTTGGGCTTCGAAGGTGGCGGCGAGCTCTTCGGCGCCGTGGACGGCCACGGCGAACCCGCCGATGTGGTCCCCGGCCGGGGCCAGGTAGTCCGCGAGGCACCGGTTCGGCCGGCCCGCGGGCTTGGCCGTCTGCTGGCGCAGCATCGGCAGGCGCATGCCGTCGTGGTCGCCGTCGAACAGGATGTCGTCGCCGTCGGCGTGCGCGGGCCAGAAACCGTAGGCGCCACGGGCCTGGAAGTGGCCGGCCGCGATGATCTCGTCGAGCAGGGTGTTCGCGTCGTCGTAGAGCTCACGAGCCACCGGCTGGTCGAGGATCGCCGGGTACTTGCCCTTCAGTTCCCAGGCGAGGAAGAGGAACTGCCAGTCGATCATCGCGCGGAGGGCGGTCAGGTCCGGGGCGACGGTACGGACGCCGGTGAAGGCGGGGACGGGCAGGTCGCCGAACAGTACCTGTTCACGGTTCTCGCGGGCTTGCGCGAGGGTCAGCAGAGGGCTCCGCTGCCTGGTCTCGTGCTGCTTGCGCAGGCGCTCCTGCTCGGCGCGGTTGCTCACGTCCAGTTCCTCGGCCCGCTCGGTGTCGAGCAGGTCCGAGACCACGCCGACGACGCGGGACGCGTCGAGTACATGGACCGTGGTGCGGTCGTAGGCGGGGGCGATCCGGACCGCGGTGTGCTGACGAGATGTGGTGGCGCCGCCGATCAGCAGGGGCAGCTTCAGCCCGCGGCGCTGCATCTCGGTGGCGACGGTGACCATCTCGTCCAGCGACGGGGTGATCAGTCCCGACAGGCCCACGGCGTCGGCGCCTTCGGTGACCGCGGTGTCGAGGATGACAGCGGCGGGGACCATGACACCGAGGTCGATGACCTCGTAGTTGTTGCAGCCGAGGACGACACCGACGATGTTCTTGCCGATGTCGTGCACGTCGCCCTTGACCGTCGCGAGCACCACCTTTCCGTTGCCGCGATCGGCCTCGGCGCGCCCATCCAGCCGCGCCTGCTCCTTCTCGGCCTCCATGTACGGCTCGAGGTAGGCGACCGAGCGCTTCATCACCCGTGCGCTCTTGACGACCTGTGGCAGGAACATCTTCCCGGCGCCGAACAGGTCTCCAACGATCTTCATGCCGTCCATCAGCGGACCCTCGATCACCTCGAGCGGACGCGCCTTCAGCTGCCGGGCCTCTTCGGTGTCGTCCTCGATGAAGTCGACGATGCCGTGCACGAGCGCGTGCGACAGGCGCTCCTCCACGGGGGCATCGCGCCAGGACAGGTCCACGACGCGTCGGGTGCCGGAACCGCTGACCGTCTCGGCGAACGTGACGAGCCGGTCGGTGGCGTCGTCACGCCGGTCGAACAGCACGTCCTCGACGAGTTCGAGCAGGTCGGCGGGGATGTCCTGGTAGACCGCGAGCTGCCCCGCGTTGACGATGCCCATGTCCAGCCCGGCACGTACGGCGTGGAACAGGAACGCCGAGTGCATCGCCTCGCGTACGACGTCATTGCCGCGGAAGGAGAACGACAGGTTGGAGATGCCGCCGCTGATGTGCGCTCCGGGACACCGCTGCTTGATCAGCGGCAGCGCGTCGAGGAACGCCTTCGCGTAGCCGTTGTGCTCGGCGATGCCGGTGGCGACCGCGAGCACGTTGGGATCGAACACGATGTCCTCGGCGGCGAACCCGGCCCGCTGCGTCAGCAGGTCGTAGGCGCGGCCGCAGATCGCCACCTTGCGTTCGGCCGTGTCGGCCTGCCCCTGCTCGTCGAAGGCCATGACGACCACGCCGGCACCGTAGTCCCGGATGTGCCGGGCCTGTTGCAGGAACGGCTCCTCGCCCTCCTTGAGGCTGATCGAGTTGACGACGCCCTTGCCCTGTACGCACTTGAGCCCGGCCTCGAGCACGCTCCACCGCGAGCTGTCGACCATGATCGGGATACGGGCGACCTCCGGCTCGGTCGCGATCAGATTCAGGAACGTGGTCATGGCCCGCTCGCTGTCGAGCAGGTCGGCGTCCATGTTCACATCGAGCAGGTTGGCCCCGCCGCGTACCTGCTCCAGTGCGACGTCGACGGCGGCCTGGTGGTCGCCCGATTCGATCAGGCGACGGAACCGCTTCGAGCCCGTGACGTTGGTGCGCTCTCCGATCATGACGAACCCGGTGTCCGGGCCGATCTCGAAGGGCTCCAGGCCGCTGAAGCGGGTATGCGCCGGCGGAGTCGCGACCGGGCGCGGCGCGAGACCCTTGGCGGCCACCGCGATCCGCTCGATGTGCGCCGGCGTCGTGCCGCAGCACCCGCCGACGATGTTGACCGTTCCCGAGGCGACGAACTCGCCGAGCAGCCGTGCGGTCTCCTCCGGGGTCTCGTCGTAGCCGCCGAAGGCGTTCGGCAGCCCGGCGTTGGGATGGCAGGCCGTGTACGTCCCGGCGAGCCGCGACAGCTCGGCGACGTGCGGCCGCATCTCCTCGGCGCCCAGCGAACAGTTCACGCCCACCACCAGCGGATCGGCGTGCTCGATCGAGCTCCAGAACGCCTCGACGGTCTGCCCCGACAGCGTGCGCCCGCTCAGGTCGACGATCGCCACCGAGATCCACAGCGGCAGATGCGGGGCGACCTCGCGGGCGGCGGCGACGGCGGCCTTGGCGTTGAGCGTGTCGAAGATCGTCTCGATCAGCAGCAGGTCGACCCCGCCGTCGGCGAGCGCCTGGACCTGCTCGGCGTACGTGGCGCGAACGTCGTCGAACGACACCGCCCGGTACGCGGGGTCCTCCACCCGCGGGGACAGTGACAGCGTGACGTTCAGCGGCCCGATCGAGCCGGCGACGAAACGCCCTCCCACCTCGTCCGCGGCCTGGCGCGCCAGCTGGGCGCCCCTCAGGTTCATCTCCCGTACGAGCGGCTCCAGCCCGTAGTCCGCCTGGCCGATGCTCGTGGCGGTGAACGTGTTCGTCGTCGTGATGTCCGCGCCCGCCGCCAGGTACTGCCGGTGCACGTCCAGGACCACATCCGGGCGCGTCAGGTTCAGTAGATCCGGGTCACCGGTCACATCACGCGGGTGGTCCCGGAACCGCTCCCCGCGATAGTCGGCCGCGGTGAGTCCCGCAGCCTGCAGCATCGTGCCCCAGGCCCCATCGAGCACCAGGATCCGCCGGTCCAGAAGCTCCCGCAGGGCCTGAGTCGCGTGTCGGACGGCGCCTTGTCCGTGCTCGTCGCCGTGGTTCAAAGACCTGTCCACCGGACCACCTCCCGCTTGTGGGAGGCGCCCTTGGTGAACGATGCAGGCCGAGCGTGGCGGACCTGAGCCCGTCGCAGCGCCTCTCGACCTGATAGCCAATATTACCGAAAGCGACGAGCTCATGAATGAGGGTTGCGACCCGCGCCCGTGATTGCTCTGCGCACACTTAAGGTCCGGCGCTGCATCACGTCACGACACAGGGCGGCGAGGTGCGAGTGTTCTGCTCAGTCGGTCTGAGTCGATCCTCCTGCGGCCCGTCCGGCGCATGAGAAACGGAATGGAGTTGATCTTGGGAGATCCAGCTGCCCTTGATGCGGTCCTGCAGCACTCCTGCCGTGTCCGGGTGGCGGACGCCGTCCCGTCTGCCGGTTACCCGATCGGCGCCGAGATCCTCGCGGATCTTTCGGAGCCGGCCGAGCTTGACCGTTTGCGCAGGGCCATGGCGGTGGATTCCGTCCCCGGCGCCGTGTGCGCATGCGCGGGCGACGTCCGGTTCGAGTTCCTCGACGAGGATGGCAGGCACCTGACCACGGTGGTCTTCCACCATGGCGTGACGCTGCGCTGGGACGGCTGGGATGGCGATGCGGTCCTTGCCGACGGCCGTTCACTACTGCACTGGCTCGAGGAGCACGGTGCCCCAGGCCCGCTGCGGCAATTCGAGGAAGACGAACGTCAGCGTCAGCAGGCGGGGAGACAAGAAGCCGAGTGGCTCTCAGCAATGCCGGCCGCGCTGGAGGACCTCTCGGGGCGGATGCTCGCGCTCTCGCGGACAGGCGGCGATCCGTCGCCGGACCTGCTCGGCGAACTCCGGGACCGGCTACGGCAGGCCATCCCGGAGCCCGTGAGCCGAGCGCTGACGCTTTTTGAGTGGTGCGGTGCGGGCAGCGGCCGGTGTTCGGGATTTCCCGTGCACGAGATAGTGCCGGACCTGCTGCTCAAGGACATGCCGATCGTTGAGATCATTGCCGGCCTGCAAGACCCGCGTGCGGAAGCCCGGCACTACGCAGGAGCGGTACGCCACCTCGTCGGATGGAGAACCCGAGCCAAACAGAAGAGAGACCTCGACGCCATTCCCGCGCCCCTGAAGGCCCGCCTCCTGCAAGAGGCCCAGGCATCCGGCGACCAGGACAAACAGGCCCGGGCCACGCGATGGCTGACACCGACGCCGTCCTGTAAATGATCAATCCGGGACGTTCACCTGCCCCTCGTGCACCCGGCGTGCCGGCCGTCCCCCACCTGACCGTCTACGCCACTCGCCCCCGACCGGCGGCGGGTGGAACAGCGAAGGGATGCTCCTGGTTCGGCTTCGCGTCTTGATCGACTGCCGTATTACCCGGAGCCTCGCCCTTGCACGACCACCCGCCGGCCCCCGTCGCGGCCCGCCCCGTCACGATGGAATGGGCTCTATACACGGCCCTGAAGCAGCTTGGCCAGTCGTAGCGCGTTCTCCTGGCGATTATCCGAACTGACCGTCCTCACCTTGATCCCGCAGAACTCGCCGCTACGGCACGGGAACCACAACTCGCCATGGGTGTTGTCGTAGGTGGCGCCCTCAACGAGTCCGGCCACCGGCTCCCCGATCTCGGCTATGGACTCGTACTGGTCCTTGGGCAGCACGGCCGCGAAAATCGCCTCGTTAAAGCCCTCAGGGGCACCCGCCTTGGCCGAGGTCGCCGTCCAGACGCATCCGCCGAATGTGTAGTCGTGCTTGCCGCCGTCATTCGGGCCGATCACCTGCGTGACCTCATCCTTGGTAAGGCGCTTGCAGTTTTCGTCACTGTCGCCGCCTCCCCCACCGGCGCCTCCCGCATTGGGAAGACTTCCCGTACCGGGAACGCTCCCCGAGTCGGAGTCACCCGAGCCACCGCCTCCGCAGGCCACGACCAGCGCCAGCGCACCGCCGAGAATCGCGGCGTGTACGAACTTACTGAAGACCTGCACGGGTCATCCCTTCGTATGTGGGGTGCGCATGTGGGCGTGATCGCGGGGAAATGGACCGGGTCTTCCCGTGGGTCGACTCGATCACAGCAAGGACTTCAGCACGATCGGGGCCTTGTGGTCACGAGTAGTCGACTACCTGTTGTGCGCGGACGGGAAGCCGGGTCGCGTCGGCCCCGGGACAGGTCTCCTTCCGTCCGGCCCTGCGGTCCGTGAGCTCCTAGGCCCCTCAGGAGGTCCTGAGATCATCGGCGGCTATCGTCGGCATGCCGTGTTTCGCGATTTCCGCGGCTCGGGGGAAAGCTCAAGGTGCTGGTTTGTACGATCCGGGGGTTGGCCGGGACTGGCCGTTGACCGGCCGTGTCGAGGAACTCCGGTTCATCGACCAGGCGACGTGGCGGGCCGGTGGGCCGAAAGGCGTGGTACTCGCGGGGGCGTCTGGAGTCGGCAAGACCCGGCTGGCTCAGGAGGTGCTGGCCAGGGCCGTCCAGCGAGGCATGGCGACACGATGGGTGTCCTCGACCGCCTCGGCGCGCGGCCTGCCACTCGGGGCGTTCGCGGGACTGCTCGGAACCGTCGGCGGGGACCCGGCCCAGGTACTGCGCCAGGGCATCGACTCGCTGCTCGCAGGCACGGGTCGTGCCGGGGTCATGGTGGGCGTGGACGACGCGCATCTTCTTGACGAACTCTCCGCGCTGCTGGTGCACCAGTTGGTGCTGCACAAGGCGGTCACCATGGTCGTCACCGTACGCACCCGCGAGCCGGCCGTGGACGCGGTGAGCGCGTTGTGGAAGGACGGGCTCCTGAAGCGGCTGGAGGTCCAGCCGCTGTCGGACCCGGAGACCGGCGCGCTGCTCGAGGCCGTGTCGGATGGGCCGGTGGACAGCGCCAGCGCTGCGCGTATGGCAGCGCTGACCAGTGGAAACGCGCTCTTCTTGCGCCATCTGGTGAATGGAGAACTGGAGTCGGGCCGGCTACGCGCGGTGGGCGGGGTGTGGCGCTGGCCGGGGGAAGTGACGCTCTCACCGGGGCTGGCGGACCTGGTGGAGGCCCGGATGGGCCGGCTTTCCTCGCAGGTGCGGGACGTGGTGGACGTGCTCGCCCTCGGCGAGCCGCTGGGCGCCGGCGTGTTGACTCGGCTCACGGATGCGGCGGCGGTGGAGGAGGCCGAGGCACGCGGCCTGGTGAGAGTGGAGCGGGATGCCCGGGGGCTGCGGGCCCGGCTGACTCACCCGCTGTACGGCGAGGTACAGCGTGCCGGAATCGGCACGCTGCGGGCCCGCCGGCTGCGTGGCCGCATCGCGACGGCCCTGGCGAACACCTCCGGTGGAAGCGCCGACGACACGTTGCGCCGCGCCGTGCTCAGCGTGGAGTCCGGCCTCGAACCCGACCCGGCCCTGCTGACCGAGGCCGCCGGACGCGCGGCCCAGCTCTGTGACATGCGTCTGGCCGAGCGGATCGGACGAGCCGCGGTGGCCGCGGGTGGTGGCTTCCAGGCCCAGATGATCGTCGTGTCGGCCGTCGGCGGGCTGAGCCGCTACCCGGACGTCGAGGTGGAGATGGCCGCGCTGACCGCACTCGCCGGGACCGACGCCGAGCTGGTCAGGGCCACGGTGACCTAGGCGCTGAACGTCACGTGGCTGGCCGGCCGTCCCGCAGAAGCGGAGGCCGCCTTGGAGACCGCCGAGAAACGGGTCAGTGAGGACACCTCACGACTGCGATTGGCCGCGGTCCGGGCCTACCTCGAATCCGGCCTGGGACGGCCCGAGCGGGCCGTACAGGCCGCGGCCACGGCACTTGCCGAGCCGAAGCTTCCCGACGAGGCCGTGCCAAGCTGCGGGCTCGTCGGTGCGCTCGCCACGCTGGGCCGCGTCGACGACCTCGGCCCGGCCGCCGCCCGCGGCCACCTGGCGGCCGCCCGGTCGACCGAGCTCGCGTACCTGCGCGTCCCGCTGGCCGGATGGCAGATGCTCGGGCTGCGGCTGGCCGGGCATCTGCGTGAAGCGCTCGATGTCGCACTCGAATGTCGCAAGGCGACCAAGGGCCTTGCGTTCGGAGCCGAACTCTCGAGCGCCATCGTGGGCGATGCCGAACTCGCGCGGGGACGGGTGGCCGGTTCCCTGCGTCTCCTGCGCGAAGCCCGCGCCGGCATGGACGGGGCCGGTAACGCCGGCGGCTTCCTGTACTTCTGCCAGCTGTCGACCACTAAGGCGCTGGCCGTCTCCGGTGACTTCGCGGCCGCCCGGCGAGCTCTGGCAGAGCTGTGGGAGGTACGGCATCGCGCGTTGCTGCTCCTCGAACCGGAAATGCTGTTGGCTCGGGCATGGGTGGCCGCCGCCGAAGGTGTGGTGAGCGAGGCGGTCGCGCTCACGCACGACGCCGCCGAGGTCGCCGCCGCCCAGGGGCAGCCGGCACACGAGGTCCTGGCGCTTCACGCCGCCGTCTGTTTCGGTGACGGTTCGGTCGCCGGCCGGCTCGCCGACCTGGCCACCCGGGTGGCCGGTCCCCGGGCACCGGCCGCCGCCGCGCAGACCGCCGCACTCGCCGCGGGCGACGGTGACGCCCTCCGCGCCGCCTCCATCGAGCTCGAGCAGATGGGTGACCCGCTGGCCGCCGCCGACGCCGCCGCGCAGGCGGCCGTAGCCCACACACGACGTGGTCAGAAGACGCTCGCCACGGCGGCGAGCGCCCGCGCCCATCGGCTCGCCCAAGCATGCGACGGCGCCCGCACGCCGGCACTGACCGCCGCGGCCCGACCGCTACCGCTCACCACGCGAGAGCGCGAGATCGTCACGCTGGCCGCCCACGGTCTGCCCAACCGAGCAATCGCCGACCGACTGGTCGTCTCTGTACGAACCGTGGAAGGTCACCTCTACCGAGCCGGCACCAAAATCGGGACCAGCAACCGCGCCGAACTCGCCACGTTGCTCCACCACGACTGACGCGCGCCAGCGATGCGTTCCATCACAGCACCGCCGCCGGGCATATTGGGCTTTTAATCTACAATTAAACGTCTAGTAGCCAGCTGTTCAACTATGGAATCACGCATGTCTCATAAGTGTGGGTGATTTTTTAATCATGAAGCGGCGGGCAATGGCCTATGTAAGCATTGGCGCGGCGCGGTCCGCCCTGAGCGGCGTGCGCGACATATGCTCGACTCGACGCCCTGGAGTGCGCTGTTGAAGCTCGATACCGTTCGTGAAGACCAGGCGATCCTTCAAGTGGGCGACCGGCTGATCGGGACCTTCGCCGGGGCGCACTCGCCAGAACACGTCAAGGACACGGTGGCAGGGGTCCACCAGCGTTTCGACGGCAGCCCGATCAGGGATTTCGTTCCCGTTCTGGTCGAACGTATCGTCCGCCGGGAACTACAGGCGCCGCCGGCGACGGCTGGAGACGCACTCGAAGAGCCGGACGGCGAAAAGGTCCAGAGTGGCGCCACGCAGCCGGGGCAGGCGGGGGCCGTTCCGGTAACAGTCGCAGGCGAAGAACCCCAGAGCGAAGAGATCGTACATCTGGGGAAGGCCGGAGACGTTACCGATAGGGCAGAGAAGGAAAATCCCGAGAGCGTCGAAATCGCGCATCCGATCCTGGCCGGAGAGCCGTCGGCGTCTGGTGAGGAACCTCCCGGTCCACCGGCCTCTCCGACATCACGGTGGAAATCGCGGCCGAGCAATAGGTCACTCCTTTTTGCTCTGCCGGTCGTTCTCGCCGTCGGTATCGCGGTCACGGCCGTCGCGATCGCCAGAGACCCGGAATCCGCCCCGCCACTGGCCACCGTCCGCGGAGTGGTCGGTTCGGAGAAGCAGGCGTTCTTCAACGATCCCCGGGTGAGTGCGGCGCTCGCGCGTCAGGGAGTGAAGATCGAGGTCGATCCGGCGGGCTCACGTGAGATCGCCACCTCCGTCGACCTCGGCCGGTACGACTTCGTGTTCCCCTCCAGCGCGCCGGCGGCGGACCGGATACAGCGGCCACGGCGGATCAACCGCGAATACGCCGTGTTCTCCTCGCCGATGGTTATCGCGACATTCGAGCCCATCGCCGAACTCCTCGCCAAGGAGGGCATCGCGAAACGCGATGCGGTCTGGACCTTCGATATCGCCCGCTACCTACGGCTCGCAGCCAAGGGCACGCGGTGGGATCAGTTGAAGGACAACAAGACCTATCCCGTACGCAAGAACATCCTGATCACCACGACGGATCCCCGCAGTTCCAATTCCGCCGCGATGTATCTGTCGATCACCAGCTATGTCGCCAACGGCGACGCGGTCGTCCAGGGCGCTGCCGCAGAGAAGAAGGTTCTGCCCACGGTGTCGCCACTCTTCCTTCGGCAGGGCTATACAGACGCCACCACAGAAGGGCCGTTCGAGGACTACCTGTCGGTCGGCATGGGCAAGACCCCGCTGGTCTGTGTATATGAGGCGCAGTTCGTCGGCGCCGCCGTACGCGGCCAGACCAAGCCCGGCATGGTGCTGATGTACCCGTCGCCGACCGTGCTCTCCAAGCACACGCTGGTGCCACTCAACGCCGAAGGCGACCGCGTGGGGCGGCTGCTCTCAACCGACCCGGAACTACAACGACTGGCCGCCGTACACGGATTCCGTACCGCCGACGCCGCCCAGTTCGCCAAAGTCACCGGCGACCGGAAGATACCTGTCGCGACCGACCTGATCGACGTGGTCGAAACCCCCACCTTCGACACCCTCGAGAACCTGCTCGGCGGAGTCTCAAAGGCATACGGCTAGGTTCTGCGCTCGCCCTCACGCTTCCCGCTCGAGATCGGCGAGAAGCGTGCCGACCACCA
Organism: Actinomadura sp. HBU206391; assembly: GCF_014323665.1. Classification (GTDB taxonomy): domain Bacteria; phylum Actinomycetota; class Actinomycetes; order Streptosporangiales; family Streptosporangiaceae; genus Actinomadura_C. Next base: position 17,834 of record NZ_JABVEB010000067.1, read on the forward strand.
GTTCCTCGGGCACGGCGACCGCGTGAGTACGCAGGGCCTCGGCGAGGTCGCCGTCCCATGGCGCCTCGGTGATCCTGCCTGGGGGCAGGCGTACCCCGATCCGATCGGCGGGCAGCGTCTCGAGCGCAGCCAGATAGTCGGCGCGGTCCATGCGCCACGGAACGGCATCGCACTTGGCCAGGGTGTACGCGGCGATCCTGATGCCCTCGCCGTCGAGGTCACCGTGGTAGCGCGGTATCGCACCGGACCGTCTCAAGGTACGCAGCAGAAGCACTCCGGCGCTGTTCGGCCAGCCCGAGGTGCACACCATGGGCGGGCAGTCGGCGCCGAACCGCTGCACTGCCAGCGCGAGGATGGACGGGTTCTCCACCACCCAAATGTTGCCTCCACGGATCGGCAGCCCAGGCGCATCGCGCAGCTGCGCCAATGTGATCGCGGCCGTCTGTCCCGCGCTTGCCCAGATCCGCAGGGTCTCCCCCAGCGCTCCGCCGCCCCACGGGCGGAGCCCCGCTGCCAGCACGAGCGTGGACAGCTCGTCGCAGGCGATACCGGCCCGCTCCCACAACGCCCGGCGGCTCTGCGCCCCGTCGGGAACGGGCACGCCATACAGCGTCGCGAGCGCCCGTAGCACCAGGCCCGACAGCCGCTGGCCGTCGTCCAGGGCGTGCGGGTCGCCGACCGCGTCGGCGGCGAGGGCGGGCAGCGGCCCGCCCGCCCCGGGGAGGGCCGCCAGCACGGCCAGTGCCTGTTCGAGCAGCTCTTGGGTCGCCCGCGCCGACCCGCCCACCACTCCCGCGCGCCGGACGTCGGCGACCCATGCCTGGAGCGACGGCTCGGCCGTCACTGCCGGATGCCGGCCGAGCCAGGACCACAGTTCGGCGCGTTCGTGTTCCCTGACCGCGCGAGCACCGGCCCGGTCGTCGAGCGGCCCCATGATCGCCTCGGTGACGGCGCGGGCGTTCAACCCTGTGATCTCGTTGAGTACCGCGTCGAGACGGGCCAGCGACAGTACCGTCGATTCTCCCGGATAGCGATCCAGCCCGAGCAGGTCGGCCAGCGCCGCCTGCTGAGCCGCGTCCAGCCCGTCGACCGTCACCCGGCTGACCGGCCGTCCCGACGAGAGCCGGTGATGCAGCGCCGCCCAGACCGGCTCAAGCTCGGTAGCGCGAAGCCGGTCGGGGACGCTCATCGGGGCCTGCCGGACGGCACGTCGTCGTCCCCCTCCACCCCGGTGGAGAGCAGCGCGTTCCCGGTCCAGACGAATCGTGCCGTCGTGACGGCATCGTCGCCGTCCCCGTCGGCCCCGGTGATGAGCTGGTGGATGGCGATGCCGTCAAGCTCCCGGTAGTTGCACCACTCATGATCGGAGGTGAGCACCAGGTCCAGCTCGAGGTTCACGAGCAGGTCGAACACCTGCCCGCGGTTGGTGCTGTCGACGCCCACGAAGACCTCGTCGAGCAGGATGAACCGTGGGCATTCGAGGTCGGTCTGGTAGTGGGCGGCCACTGCGGCGAACAGCGGCAGATGCAGGGCGATGGCCTTCTCTCCACCCGACAGTGCCCCGTGGAGTTTGCGCGTGAGGTCCTGCCAGCCACGCCCGTCGCCCCGGTCCAGCCGTACGGTGAAGCGGTGCCAGGCCGTGTAGTCGAGCACCTCCATGAGCTGCTGCTCCCAGCTCGCTGCGGTATTGGCGGCCCGGGCCTCCTCGACGCGGTCCCGGAAGAAGCGGTACAGCGCCTCGCGGTCGGTCTCGCTCAGCCTCGCGGGGTCGCGCAGGAGCAGCTCACGGGCGGCCCGGGTGCCGGCGGACTGCTGCGGATCGACCTGCCACACCAGGTGCACCGCGACCCTGGACGCCGTGCGCACCCGCTCGAGCCGCCGGTTCATGCCGTCGACCAGACCACTGGCCTGGCGGATCCGGTCCGCCAGGTGCCGTCGCGTGTCCCCGGCGAGCGTCCGGTCGAACAGGTCCCGCTCCTTGTCGGTGATGTCGTCGCGCCGCTGGTCGCGCTCGTGGCGGAGTGACTCGCTCAGGCGGCCGGCCCCGATCCGTACTCCGTTCACCGTGGCGGTGAGCAGCTGGACGTCCTCGTCGGCCACCAGCTCCAGGTCGGCCCGTTCGGCAAGGACCTCCCGCGCGTGGTGCACCGCCTCGGACAGCCGGGCCTGAGCGTCGCGGATGTTCTTCGGCTCATGCGGCACCCGGTCAAGGGCGGCCGCGACGGCGCGCGCCGACTCCAGGGTCGCGCGGACACCACCGTCCTCGGGCAGGTCGATCGAGAGCCGGGCATCGGCGCCCAGATGACCGCCGATCAGATGCCGGAACCGCTCCGCGGCACGGTCGCGGGCGCGGATCGCCGCCACGCGCTCCGCCTCGGCGGTCTCGACCGCGGCCCCCAGCCGCCCGATACGTCCCTCGAGCTCCCGGAGGTCGCCGGTCAGGGCCCGCCCGCCGTCTCTGCATCTGACCAGCTCGGCGCGCGCCTGATGCAGCCGGTCGAGGACCTGGCGGTGCTCCACGCCGATGGTGGCGTCGATGGCCGACAGTTTCTCCGCGAGCTCACTGGCGGTCTCCGCGGCCTCTGCGGCCCGCCGCGCGGCCTCTTCAGAGACGTCCTCGTAGTCCTTCGCCGTACGTGCGGCGGTGGCGGCGTGCTCGCGAGCATTCCGCGCCGCCTCGCAGTGGTCGAGCCAGCCGGCCGCGTTGGTGTGCGCCGTACGGACGGCCGCCTCCAGCCGGTCCAGAGCCGAAGCGCTCACCGGCAGCCCATGCCCGGCACCGAGGGCGGTCAGCGTCCGCAGCGCCGCGGCGACGGCCTGTTCCCTTACGCGCAGCCGCCGCTGGTCTCGGTCGAGCCCCTCCTGGCAGTGGCCGGCCTCCTGCTCGGCGCGGTCGAGCGCGCCCGCGGCGTCGATGACCGGCTGCCGCCGGGGCCTGCGCTCGAGCTCTTCGCCCAGCGTGGCCCGGTCACGGTCCAGGTTCCGCAGCGCCCGCTCGCAGGAGGCCACCTGTTCCTCGAGTGCCTCGATCTCCTCGGTCAGCTCGGCGATCCGGCGGCGCCGGGCCCGTTCACGCGCGGTCGCGCCGATGAAGGCCGGTTCGGGCTTGCTCCAGCGGCCGGTGGCCGAGGCCAGCCGCCACGTCCCGTCCGTGCCGACCGCAGCGGGATGGCCCGTCTCATCGGCGGCGGCGCCGAAGGCGATCCCGGCGAGCACGGAGCGGACGCGGTCGGCGGGGACCGGCGAGCCGGTCTCCACTGCGAGCACGTCGGCGAGGCTGCGTCCCGGTGCGGGCCGGGAGAGCTCGGCGAGCACGAAGGCATCGCGCTCGCCGGAGAGCAGGCCGCCGCCCGGCAGCATCCAGGCGTCCAGCAGACCGGCGGCCTCGAGCGCGGCCTCCACTCCCGCCTGAGCGGCCGGATCGAGTGCGTCGGTGAACGACACCAGCCGCCACAGCGGCGCACCCGGCCTGGCGGAGCGGTCGGCCTGGCGAGTGTGCGGCGCCCTTGGTTCGAGGTCGGAGTGACGGCCCAACCGCTCGCGTTCGTGCATGCGTTCGCCGAGGTGCCGCGTCAGGTCCTCCAGCCCGCCGTTCAGCTCGCTCTCGGCCTTCGCCAGCCGCTCGACGGCGCCCGCCCGGGCGGAGTTGACGAGCTCGTCGGCCCGATCATGATCCTCGGCGGCCGCCGCGAGCTCGTCGGCGTCGAGCGCGGCGAGTTGCGTGCAGGCGCGTGCCCAGTCCCCGAGGTCCGCGGCGAGCCGACCGACCTCCTGGGTGTGGACGTCGCGGGCGGCGAGGTACTTGGCGGTCGCGGTCTCGAGCCGTCCCCTGCTCTCGTCGCGATCCTGCTCGGCCTCGGTCCGGCGCTGGACGGCGGTGCCGTGCTCGGTGAGCGCCGTGCGCAGCTCACGGATCTGGGTCTCGCGGCTCGTCACCGCGGCTCGCAGCAGCTCCCGGGCGCGCCGTACGCCGAGAGAACCCGCACCGGACGCGCCCACCGGGGAACGCCCGGCGCCGCCCTCTGCGGCGGCCTCGCCCTCGATCCCGCCGGCCTCCCCCACCGCTGCGACGGCCTCGAGATGGACGGCGGTGAACCCCGCCGTCTCGGCGGCGCGCGCCGCCTCCCCTTCGGCTCGTCCGGCCAATGCACGGTGACCGTCGGCGACCGTCCTCGCCTGTTCGGCCTGGGACCGCTTGACCTGAGCGGCCCTGGCGTGCCGTACGGCATCATCGCGTGAGCGGCTCGCGTCGCGTTCGGCCTTGCCGGCACTCTCACGCAGGGTGTCCAGATCACGACCGGCCCGGTAGGCGTCGCTCTCGACCAGGCCGTCGATACGCGCGGACAGGGTCCGGCCGAGCTCCTCCAGCTCACTCAGCCGCCGGCCTGCCTCATCACGCGCGGCGCACGCGTCGTCATGCTCGACGCGATCGGCCTTGACCTTGGCGGCACATTCCTCCATGACGTACGTCGCGGAGTTGAGCGCGGCGGCCCCGGCCCGCAGCACCCTCTGCGCGTACGTGCGCTGCCGGGACGCCAGGCGCTCGGCCTCCTGCAGATGCTCGTCGAGCAGCCGGAGGTCCTCGCGCTGCCGGTCCAGCCGCTCGAAGCCCTCGGCGATCTCATGGATCTCCCCCTCCCCGAGCGGCGGCAGCGCGCTGGACAGCAGCTGGGAGAGCAGGCCGGGGTCCAGCCGCTCCGACAGCTTGGGTGTGCGGAGCTGTCGGAGAGCGGTGAGCAGGGAGTCGTAGCGCTGTTCGCTCAACCCGCGGTAGAGCGTCTGCCGGACCGTCGTCCGGTAGGAGTCGGCCGAGTCGTGGACGGTGCCGGCGTCACCGATCGCCTCGATCAGCTGCCCGCGGGTCAGCGGCTGGCCGGCGTCACCGGTCAGCGTGAGCCCGCCGGCGACACCGATCCGCAGCCCTGTGGTGAAGTACGCGGCGGTGACGTTCTTGGTGTTGGCGGTGGCCTGCAGGCGGGCGCCGCAGCCGAACCAGCGCGGCGGGTCGTCATCGCCGCCGGGGTGGTGGAACTCCAGCCACACGTAGCCGACCCGGGTGGTGCCCGTATGACCGTCACCCATCAGGTTCCAGTGCATCGTCCGCTCGGTGCCGCCGAAGGTGGACAGCCGGCTCGGCTTGAGGCTGGCGTCCAGAACGTACGGCAGTAGCAGCTCCAGGACCTTGGACTTGCCGCTGCCGTTGGGGCCGCGCAGCAACATCCGACCGTGGTGGAACTCGAAGACCTCGTCGTAGTAGCGCCAGACGTTGAGGATGCCGGCCCGGGTGGGCCGCCAGCGTGGCATCGGCCGGGAGACCTGCCGGGCCGGCGGTACGAGCTCGGTGACGGTCACGGCTGCACGCCTTCCTCCTGCTCATCGAGCGCACCACGGTTGACGGTGTAGCGGTAGGCGGCCGGGAGCGCGCGAATCAAGGGTGTGGATCCGGGCGTGGCGGTGACCCGGCGGGCAAGCCCGAACGAGCAGAGGATCTCCACGGCGTCGTCGGCCAGCCGCCGTGCCCCGCCATCGGACTGGTAGGCCTTCGCCCATCGGGGGAAACGCTCGAGCAGTCCGGCCGCCTCGGCCTCCACGTCCGCCGCCGGCAGCGGGCCGGTCGCCGCGGTGAGCAGATCCAGCAGGAGGAGCGCCGCCACCTTGGCGTGGCTGCCGTCGCCCGGGAACCTGGTATCCGTCGCGATGGCATCCGGATCCACGAGCAGATATCCCTCGGCTCGCTCCTCGAGCACGAACCCGGCCTCCTCGGCGGCCCGGCGGATGATCTGGCGACCGGTGAGCGAGGCGGCGTAGGCGACCTGAACGGCGGTCATCTCCTCGCGATAGACCACTGGGTCGTCGAGGAGCCGGCGGATCAGCGAGTGCCGCGCCCAGAGGTTCCGCTGCGTCTCCGACACCTCACCCAGCAGGTCGTCCGGGCCTTCCTCGTCACCCAGGCGGGCCGCCGAACCGTAGCGCCGTTCGACGGCCAGCGCGGCGAGATCCGGCCGGTCCGCGGAGTCGTCGAGAGCCGCCGCCAGCTGCGACGGTGGGATCGGTGCGGCCAGCAGGCGGGTCACCCGGGTGGCGTCGACCCGGTAGAGCACCTTGGCCTCCTCGCTGTCCAGGTAGGCGTCGGTCGCACCGTCCACCGTGGTCACCGCGCCGTAGTGCTCCAGCAGCTTCAGGGCGTCGACGAAGGCGGCCCGTTCCTCGGCGCGCACCGGATCGAAGGCGGGGATGTGCTCATCGGCGGCGGCCGCCTGGATCACCCGCTGGGAGAGCATACCGATCGTGGTGACCGGCGTGGCCAGGAGCTCGGCCGCGACCAGGCACAGCAGCGTGTAACGGCGCCGGTCGAAGGGCGCGCGCGTCGTACGCCGGCGGCGGGCGGGCCGCGACGGATCGGCGTCGGCGCGTACCTTCAGCAGCCGCGCGTAACCCAGCCGGGGCTCCACCACCAGCCGCCAGCCGCAGTAGTAGTCGAACCACTGAACGAGCGGCTGGTGCCGCCGCCGGATCAGATCAAAGTCGTCGGGGTCGGCGTGCAGCGAGATCAGCGGCTGGGCCAGCAGCAGCCGGATGGCCCGCGCGAGCTCCTCCTTCTCCGCCCTGACGAGCTGGTTGGCCAGCGTGCTCACCGGAGCACGGCCGCCTTCGGGCTCGCGGCCGCCGGCCCGTCCACCGACAGGGTGTGCACGTCCACGAGATAGTCGGGACCGCTGAGCCGGCCCGTGGACGTGCGCAGTTCGGCCACCCGGCCGTCCAGGGGCGGCCGGAGCAGGATCTCGACACGGCCGTCCGAGGTGACCGCACGGCGCAACCCGTCGCCGCCCGGGCGCTCGGCCAGCGCCCGTCCCAGCAGGTCCAGTAGCCTGCCGAAGGTCTCCAGATCGAGCTCACCGAACCACGACAGCCGTACGTTGCCGCCGGTGGCCAGCCGCTGCCAGGCCGCCTCGAGCTCCGCGCGCTCCCGCTGAGCGCGGGCCCGGCGCTCGTCCCGCAGCCGCCCCACATCACGGACCCGGCCGGTGCGGCCCATCCGCTCGGTCCTGCCCTTGGCGCGCAGCAGCGCCGAGACCTCGACCGGGGGCGCCTCACTCCAAGGGACCCCCACTGGGATCAGCTCCGCGTCGGCGTGACCGAGATGAGCATGCCGGGCCGGCGAAAGGCCGAAGGCGACCCCCCACAGCCGGTGGGCGTCCTCCTCCGCCGGGGCGGTGGCGAACCAGCGGGCCAGGACGCGGAAGTCCGCGGCGGCACTGGAGGAACGCCGCCGCGACTCGATGATTCGATCCAGCACCTGCAGCAACGACACGATCGCCCGCCTGGCCACGTCATGAAGCCGGCTCACGCGCGGCAGCGACCCGTCGCCGGGGTGGAACCAGAGGCGCAGCCCCTCCCACTTGGCGGCACGGGCCGCCAGCCAGGCCGTTGCGGGATCGGCGCCGGGTACGGGGGGCAGCTCGGCACCGTCCAGCGCCCGGCTCTGCAGCACACCGACGCCCTGCTCCTCCACGGCCAGCAGGGCCGCGCGGATGGTGTCGGCGCGCTGTTCCAGGTTGGTGACGAACTCCTGCAGATAGGCCACCGTGGCGCTCTTGACCTCGTGGAAGGTGGTGAGATCGGCGCCCTCGGCACGCAGCAGCCGCTGCAGCTCGCCGTTGAACCGCTTGGTGTTGCCCCGCAGCGCGTCGAGGTGCCCTTCGAGCTCCTGAAGGGTCGTGAAGATCCGCCGGTTACGCGTCGGATCGTCGTCCCCGAGCAGCCTGTGCAGCTCGTTCAGCCGGTCGCCGACGGCGTCCAGCACGGCCGTCTGCAGGGCACCGGACGAGCTGAGCATGGTCAGCGCGTGCTGCACCCCCGCGAACGCCGCCTCACCGCGCTTGGTCAGCGAGTACTGCAGGTTCTTGCGCTCGTACTCCTGCGCCGTGGCGTAGTTGCCCGCGTGGTCGTGGACGACGTCCAGCAACTGCCAGCCCACCAGCTGCGTGAGAGAACCGGTCAGCTCGGTATCGGTGAGCGGCGCGTACCAGCCCACCCCGCGCAGCCGCTCACGGACCTCGTCGAAGGTGAGGGCGGTCTCCAGCCGTTCGTTGGCCTCCCCGAACACATGCAGGGTCGCGGTGTGCAGGTCGGCACGGTCGGTCGTAGTGAACCGGAACATCTCCGGCGGAATCCGCGGCAGCGCCGGCACTCCACACTCCCCTCTCCTGCTCAGCGGCCTCAGCCGGCACAGCCTCGCCAACCAGCTCAGCATTCACCGTAGCCTGCGACCGCGATGACCGTGAGCTCGTCGACCATCGCGCCTTCATGACGAAGAATCCGAGCCGCTTTAACCCAACTGAACGTGTCGGCCTTCGTCCTGTCCGCCGCCACCGCAGCGGCGTCGAATGTACTCGCCGACCGCCGTGCATTCATCCTGGACGAACAGGCGTGGGCTGCTTTCGACGCAGCCTCAAAGTAGCCTGCGCGAGAAGTTCCGGGTCTCCGCCGGTTGATGACGGATCCGACCGTGCTCGACCACGTCGAGTGAAGCTCTCTCCCGTCGAACCGCTGATCCGTACCCACCAGATCGACGAGTTCGACTGCGGTTCCGCCGCCCAGAGTGAGTGGTTGCGGCGGGTCAACGCCGCCGCGGACCTGATCGGCGTCCGGGCCCTCCTGATCCACTGTGAGAGCGCACGCGCCTTCTACCTGAAGCCGGCGCAGTTCGACGAAAGTCCCACAGACCCCCTGCATCTGCTGCTCGTTCTCAAGGATCTGCGTAAAGCCCTCACGTGATGGCACGGAAGGGTCAGCGGCGTTCGGAGGAAGTGCTGATTGCCCCACCGAGCGGGCCGTCGACGGCGGTCTCATGGCACCGAACAGCACGGCGAAGACGGCACGGCAGTGACGATCAGCCACGGCGATCTGGTGCCCCTTGTAGGTCTCTCCGCCTGGGATCTCAGAGCGCCCACCTGTCGTATCCGGGTGGGAACTCTCCGCGGAGCAGGCTGATGAAGGCACGACCGCATGCCAGCAGTGGGCCGGTGGGCAGGTCCGCGTTGAATGACTCCTGCTCGCCGCCCGAGCCGAAGGAGTTCACGAGATCCTCTGGGATGGCGGGAGACCACGCGAGCAGTCGCCGCAGGACCCGCTCCGACAGGTCAAGCGCAAGCGCAACGCGATCGGGCTCCGTTCCGAGATGGTCGTCCAGGCAGGACGACACGCATCCCATGAAGCCGGCCGTGGCCTGTATCTCCCAGTCGACCCGGGCGCCGGCGAGCCATGCGGGAGCCTCGGGGATCGTCTTGGCTTCCTGCGCCAGGAGGTACAGCCACACTTCGGACTGGTAGTCGCGAACCCAGAAACCAGATCCGCGGTACTCCATGTTCGAGCTGCCCACACGGGCAGTAGATCACGTAGGCACGGAGGGCCTCCACGGGATTCAGGCCGTGGCCAGTCCCTCTGTCTCGGTGGCAAGCTGCGGCTGAAACCGCTCCGGGTCCCACAATTCGATGGGCACGGCGCGACGGGGGCCGACGGCAGCAGACGCGAAACAATAACAATCAGCCCGCCTTACCATCGCTGAGCCTTCTCGGCCATGACACCATTTCGAATGGGCAGCGGTCTGCGTCGGCGGCTACGACGTCGCGACCGCACTGCGGCAGACGAGTGCGATCGCAATGATAGATCGTCGCCCAGCCTGTACACAGGGCCTGGATTTGGGCTGTTCTGGTAGGTTCGGCGGGACTTGGCGGATCATCGGGGAGCGCGGATGGACGGGCGGGAACTCAAGCTCAATTCGTTGTCGCGGTATTCCAAGACATCTCCGCTGTACGTTCTGGAAGAGCATGGGCATTGCGAGGTTCCGGCGGGCTGCGGCGGAGTGGTCTTGCGGTGGCGTAATCCGCGGGACGGTGTTCCTCTCACCCTGTGGCTGTACAGCGCCGGCGAATACCGCGCGTTCCTGGACGGTCCGCCACCCGAGTCGGCGCGTCCGTTGGTCTCTTTCGGGGAGCATGTCCTGGCATTCGAGATCGGTGAGATCGATCCGGCCTTTATGGTGCTGATCTTTGCCGGACGGTATCAACCGGATGGCGATAACCGTGTGCGCTCGTCGGGGGCACGGGGCGGAGAGGTATCGGTACTGTCGGCTGCGGACGGGAGTTGGCGGTACACCTTCCAGGAACCGGTCGACGACGCCTGGACACGTGCAGGATTCGATGACTCGGGATGGTCGTCGATGGTGCTGCGGGAGGAGCGGCGACCGCCGGCAGACCCGAAGCGGGACCCGGATCGATACCGAATCAACCAGGTGACAGAGAAGGGCGGGGTCGGGCTCGGAGTAACCGGGGACGGCACCCGGGTGTGGGTGAGAAAGGCCTTCGAGATCTCCGAGTCGGTTCAGGGTGGTGCGGTGACCGGAGGTGACGATGTCTGAGCGGTCTCCGCTGGTCCTGATTCCGCAGTTCTTCGGCAGTCTTGTGTTCGACCGCCGCACGTCGCGATACCTGCCGTTCGACGCGGATTCCACCACTGTGCTCGCCCGGCTGGTCGACGTCCCTGTCAAGCAGGTGCTGGCAGACGAGGTCGACGACGAACGCTTCGACCGGCTCATCCGGTTCTATGAGCACTTCCATGAGCTGGGATTCTTCACGGTGGAGGGCCGGTTCGCCGGGACGGTCCTCAGCGGTCTCGAGGTTCCCGCCGATCATCTGGTGGGTCCTCTCGCTGTGCACCTGGAAGTCGTCTCGGCCTGCAATCTCACCTGCACCCACTGTTTCGCCGGCGAACTGCCCCGTCGAGAGAAGCGGCTCGGCCTGGCGGAGATAGACAGGGTCTTCGCCGAGATGGCCCGGCTCGGTAGTTTCCGGCTGGGCTTGACCGGCGGGGAACCGCTGCTGCGCAAGGACATCTTCCGCGTCATCGACATGGCGCTGGAACGCGGGCTGGCGCCCTGCATCACGACCAACGGGTTGCTCATCACCGAGGAGATTGCCCGGGAGTTCGGCAAGCGTGATCTGGTCTGGCTGAACGTCAGCCTGGAGGGCGCGACGGCGGAGACCAACGACAAGGTGCGTGGGCCGGGCACGTTCGCGAAAGTGCTGGACCGGTTGGCCATGCTCCGTGAGCATGCCCGATTCACGCTGGCGTTCACAATCATGCGGACGAACCTCGCGGAGATCCAGGCGTGCGCGGAGCTGGCTCATACGGTCGGCGCGGACACCGCTGTGTTCCGTCCGCTGTATCCGGTGGGCATCGCCACCCAGCACCAGGAGTTGATGCCGACTTTCGCTGAATACAACACGGCACTCAACGAACTGGCACTGATGGATCGGAACGCGCCCATCGATGTGCGGCACATCGACCCGTTCAGCCCCCAGGCGCGCCAGGAGACCCAGTCTGTGATCCACCAGAACTACGGCTGCGGGGCCGGCAACCTGGTCTGCTCCATTTCGGTATCCGGTGATGTCAACCCCTGCAGCTTCCTGGGCCCCAGATTCGTCGCGGCCAATGTCCGAGAACAGTCCCTGGCCGAGATCTGGCACAACAGCTCCGGATTCCAATCGATACGGACGCTGTCCCACACCGAGCCGGCCAGCGGGGCCGGCTTCGCCGGCGGCTGCCGCGCCCGCGCGCTGGTGCTCAACGGCTCGATCAACGCACCTGATCCCTGGATAACCGCGCAGACCACCGACACGGGATCGCCGGGGATCGTCCACAATCCACTCGTCATCCTCGATGTGACAGGTCGGTAGCGGGATGGGAGCCGACCACGAACGCCTCTACACGGACCACGCTCCGACGGGGAATGCCCAAGACCTGCTCCGGCTCGCCTGCGACCTGGAATCCAACGGGGACCTCCGCGCCGCCGCGACCGCCTACGACCAGGCACACCTGCTCGCACCCTCCGATGCCGAGGTGACCGATGCCCGCCGCTCCCTACTGGACCAGATGGCCATCAAGGAACACGGCATCATTTTCCGATATGTGCCGGCCGGCACATTCCTCATGGGCTCCGACACCGGGGAACCGGACGAGCGCCCGGTGCACCCGGTACGACTCGGTGACTACTGGCTGGCCGAGACCCCGGTGAGCTGGGCGACCTACTGCGACCTCATGGGCTGGGAACCACCACCCGCCGGACACCCGGAACAGATCCCGGAGAAAGGGCACGGAAGGGTGCCGCCCGGCTTCATCCTCCACGAGGCCAACAAAATCCGTCTGCAGTACTGCGAGGATGAGACGACCCGCGCCCTCGACTGGCATGCGCACACTTCTCCGCATGAATGGACCGGTGGGGACGGCGAGAAGGTCGGCTCCCGGACCATGTTCGGTGAGCCAGAACGGGATGATCCTCGGCGACCATGGGGCTACGGCCGTAAGCCGATGGTGAGCGTCGCCTGGCAAGAGGCCGAGGAACTCTGCGAACGACTGTCCACCTCCGATATTGGCTATAGCCTGCCGACCGAAGCCGAATGGGAACGGGCCGCTCGCGGCGGGCTGGCCGGCTGCCGCTACCCATGGGGAGACGTACCGCCCAACGCGGAACTCTGCGACTTCGACCGGTTCAACGACTTCTCCATCCTGCCGACGCACCGCCTGCCGCCCAACGGGTACGGCCTATATGCAATGGCCGGATCGGTCTGGGAATGGACATCCGACTGGTACGACGCGGACTACTACCGGACCAGCCCCGGGAGCAACCCCACCGGCCCATCCACTGGAACGGAGCGAGTGCTTCGCGGCGGCTCCTGGGCCGACTGCGCAGACGCCGTCACCGCCTCCTTCCGGATGTCGCGCCCTGCCGTGACCTGGCGTGACGGCGAATGGGGAGGGCACATGACCCCAAACATCGGATTCCGCCTATGCCGAAAACGCCGCCCCGGCGACCCGACCGGCTAGAACCCTCTCCACCAAGCCAAGAGGGCTCCCCCAGCAGGGGAAGCCCTCGGCCGTGGTTTGTACCGCGTCAAGTTTGCCTGGGCTCGTGCTCCGGTGTGGCGAGTCTTGTCCG
>NZ_JABVEB010000068.1 GCF_014323665.1 Actinomadura sp. HBU206391
GGCGCGGCCGGCTCGCGCGCTACTCACGGCGCGCCGGTCTCGCGATCCTCGGCCTGGTCGGGTTCGGCGTTCTCGGCTTCGCGATCGCCTATCTGCTGACTCCGATCCCGTCGGCCCAGAGCGGGGCCAAGGCGGAGGGATCGGTGTTCTACTACGCCGACGGCAAGACGGTCATCGCCAAGCAGGGCACCAACCGTGTCGTGGTGCCGCTGTCCGCGGTGCCCGAGGCGGTGCGTGCGGCGGTGATCTCGGCCGAGAACCGCAGCTTCTACAACGATCCCGGCGTCTCGTTGACCAGTACGACCCGTGCGCTGTGGTCCACCGTCTCGGGTGAGCAGGTACAGGGCGGCTCCACCATCACCCAGCAGATGGTCCGCAACTACTACAGCGGGCTCAGCCAGGAACGCACCGTCTTCCGCAAGCTCAAAGAGATCATGGTCGCGTTGAAGGTGGGCCGGGAGAAGGACAAGGACTGGATCCTCCAGCAGTACCTCAACACGATCTACTTCGGCCGCAACGCGTACGGCATCCAGGCGGCGGCCAAGGCCTACTACAACACCGACGTGAAAAGCCTCACCCCCGAGCAGGGCGCCTACCTGGCGGCGGCGATCCAGCTCCCTTCGTACTTCGCCGATCCCTACGGCGACAAGCGGGCGCCCGCGGAACAGCGCTGGCGGTACGTCATCGACGGAATGGTACGGCTCGGTGCCGTCAAGGCCTCGGACGCGGCCACGATGAAGTTCCCCGTACCGCCCGAGCAGAAGCACACCGATGTTCTCAAAGGCCAGGTCGGCTACATGATGGACATCGCCAAGAAGGAGCTCGAGAGCCGAGGCTACGCCGAGGACGAGATCAACCGGGGCGGCCTGAAGATCGTCACCACCTTCGACAAGAAGTTGATGGACGCCGCGGCGTCGGCGGTCAACTCCAACCTTCCGGAAGAGACGTCGAACAAGGTCCTGACCGGGCTCGTGTCGATCAATTCGGCCAACGGTGAGGTCCAGGCGTTCTACGGCGGCCGCGACTACCTGAAACGGCAGCTCGATTCGTCGTTCGGCGCCTACGCCCAGGCCGGTTCGGGGTTCAAGCCGTACGTTCTCGCCGCCGCGCTCGACGACGGCCTGGGCCTCGACAGCACCGTCGACGGCAGTTCCCCGCAGACCTTCAACAACGTCAGCCTCGAGAACAACAACAACACCAGTTACGGCACGGTCGATCTGGTCACCGCCACCCAGCAGTCGATCAACACCGCCTACATCAACCTCGGGCAGGAGGTGGGCCTGAACAAGGTCACCGCCATGGCCGAGAAGCTCGGGATTCCCAAGAGGCAGCTCACCGCCAACAGCGCGAACACCTCGCCCACCTTCCCGCTGGGCACCGTCTCGGTGAGCCCGGTGCAGCAGGCGAGCGCGTACGCCACCTTCGCCGCGGAGGGCGTCCACCACAAGCCGCACGTGATCAAGTCGATCGCCAGGCCGGGGAGCAAACCGGAAAAGATCACTGACAAGGGCGTCCAGGCGTTCGACAAGGACGTGGCCCGCGACGCCACGTACGCGATGACCAAAGTGGTCGAGGGCGGCACCGGCACGGCCGCCCAACTGTACGACCGGGAGGTCGCGGGCAAGACCGGCACCACCGACGAGGGCCGCGCCATCTGGTTCAACGGTTTCATCCCGCAGATGGCGACCTCGGTTGGGATCTTCCGGACCGACAACAAGCCGCTGGAGATCCCCGGTTACTCCATCTACGGCGGAGTGCTGCCGGCGCAGATCTGGCGGTCGTACATGGCCGAGGCGACCCAGAACATGCCGGTGGAGAGATTCGCCGGGCCCACGGTCTCGAACAGGCCCCCGCGCGACAGCGGACCGGACACCACCCGGCCCTCGACGACGGCCGTGCCCACGCCCACGGCACCGCTCGAGCCCGAACCGTCCGAGGAGCCGGCCGATCCGGAGCCGACGGAGGAGCCGGACAACCCGGACCAGTCGCCCGAGCCGCCAGAGGCCACGGTCGAGCCTCGGCCGCGGCTCGGACAGCCCCCGCCCGCCGAGTCAGGCCGCGGCCGCGACGGTCACGCGCCCTGAGCCGGGCGGCCCGGCACCCCGGTCGCTGACGAGCCGGCCGCCCACGGCGACGAGGCCGAAACGGCGAGCGGCCGCGGTGTCATGGCGCCCTTGATCGGGCGGATGACTCCGCGGCCGCGCGTCTGGGATCAGAGCCAGCCGGGGACGACGAAGATGGCCCAGGTGGCGATCGGGGCGAGCGCCACCATGCTGAAGCCCCATCGGATGAGGCCCTTGTAGACGTCGTCCCGGCGGTCATCCGGCGCGTTCGCCACCACCAGCGCGCCGCTGGTCGAGAACGGGCTCGAATCGACCACCGACGACGAGATGGCGAGGGCGGTGATGAGCCCCACCGCCCCCACCGCTTCGCCGCCGGTGAGGAACGGGACCGCGAGCGGGATGAGCGCACCGAGGATGCCGGTCGTCGAGGCGAACGCCGACACCGCGCCGCCGATGAAGCAGATGATGAGCGCGGCCAGCAGCGGAGCGCCGACGGTGGCGACCTCGTCACCGAGCCAGTCGATGGTTCCGAGGCTCTGCATGACGCTGACGTACATCACGATTCCGCACACGAGCAGCACGGTCGGCCACGCGATCTGATTGACGGCCTCCTTGGCCGACACGGGCGAGATGAGGGTGAGGACCGCCGCCACCGTGATGGCCACCAGGCCGACGTTCAGATCGAAGAACAGAGCCCCGACGGCGAGGGCGGCCAGGCCGAGCAGTGTCAGGCTGCGGTCCCGGTCCAGGGTCATCGCCTCGTAGGTACCGCCCGGCGAGGTGGTGACGGTCGCGACGCCGCCGCGCGGCGAGGTGGTCGCCGGGGTCGCGGCGTCCCCGGACCCGCCACCGGGGCCCGCGGTCTTCGCCGCGGTCTCGGCCGCCGGCTCCGACGAGCCTGCCGGCCCGGTGTCCTGGGGGAGGTCAGCGGTATCGGGACGCTTGGCGCCGCCGGGCTCACCGCCGAGGTCGTCGGCGCGCCGGCCGATGAGGTCCCGGCCGCCCCAGAGGAAGAACACCACGACGCTGATCGCGAGGTTGAAGAAGAACGAGGCCAGGAACAGCAGGGTGGGGTTGCCGGGCAGTCCGGCCTTGTCCACCACGCCGTTGGTGATGCCGCCGAAGATGCTCATCGGGGAGAATCCCCCCGCGGTCGCCCCATTGATGATCATGAGACCCATAAGCAGCGGGTTGATCTTGTAGCGGATGGCGAAGCCCATCCCGATCGGGGCGATGATGGCGACCGCGGCGGGGACGACCGCGCCGATCGCGGTGAGACACGCCGTGACCAGGAACATGATCCAGGGGATCAGTCCCACCCGGCCGCCGACCGCACGGATCGCGGCGTGCACGAGCCAGTCCACGGTCCCGTTGCTCTTGGCGATGGCGAAGAGGTATGTGACGCCCGCGAGGATGATGAACAGCTCGCCGGGGAAGCCCTCGAAGATCGCGTCGGTGCGCTCTTCGACGTCCTTTCCGTCGAGCGCGGTGACGCCGAGGACGAAGGCGGCGACGATGGCGAGCGCGCCCAGGTTGACCGGCCGGACCGTGGCCAGCAGGAAGATGCCGACGAGGATGAGGATGGAGACGACTTCTACGGACATGAAGCCTCCCGGATCAGGGGGTTCGGGGAGTTCGTAGTTCGGCTGTTCGTCGTTCGGCTGGCGGCATGCGTAGATTTCCGGAATGTGAAAACGATGTTCCGTTTTGGGAGTATGAGGTACCTCACATCCAGTGGTCAAGGCCCGGCGCTCGACCCGATTCCGGCTCCCGGCACGGGATCCGACGGACGAGTTCCCCGCCGATGAGGCTTGTTGATCACCCCTCCCCCTTCCTCGACACGGCATCCATATTTCGATATAAAGTTTCCGTATCATGGACTATTGATCACGGATCGGTCACGAGAGGTGCCTCGCCGGATGACGCACACTGGTCGCCATTTCCTCCAGATCCCCGGCCCCACCAACACGCCCGATCGGGTGCTGCGCGCCATGGCGGCGCCGACTCTCGACCATCGCGGCCCGGACTTCGCCGAGCTCGCCGCGGACGTCCTCGACGGCATCCGGCCGGTCTTCGGCACCACTCGCCCGGTCGTCATCTATCCGTCCTCGGGCACCGGCGCCTGGGAGGCCGCCCTCGTCAACACGCTGAACCCGGGTGACCGGGTGCTGTGCTTCGAGACCGGTCACTTCGCGACGCTGTGGCAGGAGATGGCGCGCAGCCTCGGCCTCGACGTCCGCCTCATCCCCGGCGACTGGCGGCACGGCGTCGATCCGCAGCGGGTCGCCGACGAGCTGTCCGCCGACACCGAGCGCGCCATCAAGGCCGTACTGGTCGTGCACAACGAGACCTCCACCGGCGTCACCAGCCGGGTCGCGGAGGTGCGCCAGGCGATCGACTCGACCGGGCACCCGGCGCTGCTGCTCGTCGACACGATCTCCTCGCTCGGCTCCATCGACTACCGTCACGACGAATGGGGCGTCGACGTCACGGTGGGGGGATCGCAGAAGGGGCTCATGCTCCCGCCCGGCCTCGGCTTCAACGCCGTCAGCGAGAAGGCCCTGGCCGCGTCCGAGAAGGCGACGCTGAGCCGGTCGTTCTGGGACTGGCGGCCGATCCTCGCCGCCAACGAGAAGGGCGCCTTTCCCTACACCCCGGCGACGCACCTGCTGTACGGGCTGCGCGAGGCGCTGCTCATGCTCCAGGAGGAGGGGCTGCCGAACGTCTTCGCCCGCCACCAGCGGCACGCCGAGGCGACCCGGCTCGCGGTGCGCGGCTGGGGCCTGGAGGTGCTGTGCGCCGACGAGCGCGAGCACTCCGGCTCGCTCACCGGCGTCATCGTTCCAGGCGACCACGACGCGGACAAGATCCGCGCGGTCATCCTCGATCAGTACAACATGTCCCTCGGCGCCGGGCTCGGCAAGCTCGCCGGCCGGGTCTTCCGCATCGGCCACCTCGGCGACTTCAATGACCTGATGCTCGCCGGAACGCTCGCCGGCGTCCAGATGGGCCTGTCCGTCGCAGGCGTGCCCATCGATCCGAGCGGCATCAACGCGGCCCTCCAGCGTCTGCAGCGCCCATGACGCGGCCCGCGGTGCAGGCGCGTGACCTGGAGCACGACCTCGGGCACGAGGTCGAGGGCGAGGTGCGGTTCGACGACTACACCCGCCACCTGTTCTCACGCGACGCGAGCATGTACGCGATCACGCCGCTCGGCGTGGTGTTCCCGCGCCATGCCGGCGACGTCGCCGCCGCCGTCGCCGCGGCCGAGAGGCACGGGGTGCCGCTGGTGCCGCGCGGCGGCGGTACGAGCCTCGCCGGCCAGACCGTCGGGCCCGGCCTCGTGCTGGACCTGTCACGGCACATGAACCGCATAGTCGAGATCGACGCCGAAGCCCGTACGGCACGGGTGCAGCCCGGGGTGGTGCAGGACGAGCTCAACCGTGCCGCCGCACCGCACGGTCTGATGTTCGGACCCG
This sequence comes from Actinomadura sp. HBU206391, assembly GCF_014323665.1. Taxonomy (GTDB): domain Bacteria; phylum Actinomycetota; class Actinomycetes; order Streptosporangiales; family Streptosporangiaceae; genus Actinomadura_C. Next base: position 5,543 of record NZ_JABVEB010000068.1, read on the forward strand.
ACACCTCGACCAGCAACCGAGCCACGATCGGCGGGATGATCGGCAACAACTCCGCCGGAAGCGGGTCGGTCCGCTACGGGATGACCATCGACCACGTGCGCGAGCTCGACGTCGTGCTCTCCGACGCGTCGGCGGCTCACTTCGCCCCGGTCGACGCGTCCGAGTGCGCCCGCCGCGCCGGGCTGCAGACCCTCGAAGGCCGCCTCTACCACGAGCTGCCCGAGCTGCTGGCGGCGCACGAGTCGGCGGTCGCCGGCGGGTTCCCGCCCTACTGGCGGCGGGCCTGCGGCTACCGGCTGGACCGGCTCGCCGATGGCACTCCCTTCGATCTGGCGAAGTTCGTCGTGGGATCGGAGGGAACGCTGGTCATCGCCACCGAGGCGGTGGTCGACCTCGTCCCGAAGCCGCGCCGCACCGTGATCGCGGTCGGCCACTTCACCTCGGCGCTCGCCGCCATCGCGGCGACCGAGGACGCCATGGCCTGCGACCCCTCGGCCGTGGAGCTGATGGACCGCACCATCCTGGACCTGTCCCGCAGCAAGATCGAGTACGCCGAGCTGGGCACGATCCTCGAAGGCGACCCGGACGCCCTGCTGTTCGTGTCGTTCAGCGGTGACGACGACGAGGAGCTCATCGCCCGGCTCGACCGGCTCACCGCCCTGTGGTCGAAGCACGACCACGGCTATCACACGCTGCGGGCCGAGACTCCGGCCCAGCAGAGCGCCCTGCTCAAGGTCCGCAAGTCCAGCCTCGGCCTGCTCATGGCCGCGGGCACCGGCTCGCTGCGCCCGCTCGCCTTCGTCGAGGACACCGCGGTCGACCCGAAGCACCTCGTGGACTACACCGCTCGGTTCAAGGAGGTGCTCGACCGGCACGGCCTGACCGCCGGCTTCTACGGGCACTGCTCGGTCGGCTGTCTGCACGTCCGGCCGTTCGTGGACGTCAGCAGGCCCGATGACGTCCAGACGATGCGCAGCGTCGCCGAGGAGGTCAAGGACCTGGTCAAGGAGTACGGCGGGGTCAACTCCAGCGAGCACGGCGACGGCCTCGCGCGCAGCGAGTTCAACCGCGAGATCTTCGGTGACGAGCTGTACGAGGCGATGCGGCAGGTCAAGCGCATCTTCGATCCCGACGGCCGGATGAATCCAGGCAAGATCGTCGACGCGCCGCCGATGACCGAGAACCTACGCGACGCCGCGCTCCCCCCTGCGCCGCCGATCCGGACCCGGCTGACGTTCGAGGTCATCGGCGGGAGCGGCGCCGTCGGCGCGCCCGCCGGGGCCGGCTCCTCGGCCACGTCCGTTGACGGTATGCGCGAGGCCGCCGACCGGTGCATGAACATCGGGCTGTGTCGCAAGAGCGCCACAGGGGCGATGTGCCCCTCGTACATGGCGACCCGGCAGGAGGAGCACGCCACCCGCGGACGCGCCAACGCGCTGGTCAAGGCCCTGTCCGAACCCGACCCCTCAGCGGCGCTCGGCGACGACCGGCTGCACGAGATCCTGGATCTGTGCCTCATGTGCAAGGCCTGCAAGAGCGAGTGCCCGCTCGGGGTCGACATGGCCGCCCTCAAGGCCGAGGCGCTCGCGCACCGGCACGATGCCCGCGGAGTGCCGCGGCGATCGCGGGCCTTCGGCCGCATCCGGACCCTCAACCGGCTGGGCTCGGCCACGGCCCCCCTGTCGAACCTGCCGATCCGCATCCGGGCCGTACGCCGGATCATGGAGCGCGTGATCGGCATCACCGCCGAGCGGCCGCTGCCCACGTTCCAGCGCCGGAACCTGATCCGCTGGTTCCGTCGGCGCCCGGCCGGGGCCCGGCCCACGGGTGCGGCGGCCGGCGCGGCTCCGCTGGGCGAACTGACCTTCCTCGCCGACTCCTTCACCACGTTCACCGAGCCGCTGATCGGCCGGGCGGCGATCGAACTGCTGGAGTACGCCGGCTGGTCGGTCCGGCTGGAGAGCCGTGGCTGCTGCGGCCGGGCCGATTACTCCAAGGGCCTGCTCGACCGTGCGAAGGACAAGGCGGGCTCGCTGGCGGCGCTGCTGGCCTCCTCCGAGCCGGGGTCGCCGATCGTCGGATGCGAGCCGTCGTGCGTGCTGACACTGCAGGACGAGCACACGCGGCTGCTGCCCGAGGACCCGAACGTCCGCGATGTCGCGGGGCGGGTGCGCCAGGTGGAGGAGCTGCTGGTCGAGGCGATCGACACCGGCCGGCTGACGCTGCGCGAGTCGTGGCTGTCCGGGCGGCGGATCCTCTACCAGGGGCACTGCCACCAGAAGGCCGAAGTCGGCACGGCCGCGACGTTGGCGCTGCTGCGCCGCCTCCCCGGCGTGGAGGTGGTCGAACTCGACGCCGGATGCTGCGGGATGGCCGGCTCGTTCGGTTTCGAGGCCGAGCACTATGACATCTCGATGACCGTCGGCGGCGACCGGCTCTTCCCGGCCATCAGATCCGCGCCCGCCGACACCGTGGTCGCCGCGACCGGAGTGTCCTGTCGCCAGCAGATCCGGCATGGCACCGAGCGCACCGCGTGGCATCCGCTGGAGCTCGTCAAGGAGGCGTACGCGGCGATCGAGGCCCCGGTACGGCGCGACGACTAGACTTCTGCGGTCCGGGCGATCGAGGACATCGCAGGATCACGGGGCACCCGGCGGGGTCGGGGGACCAGAACGGAGGGCTCGCTTGACCGAGCCGAACAAGGGCCTGGCCGACGGCGAGGCCGAGCAGAAGCCCGCGAACCAGCCGCGCGGCGGCGGCGTGCAGTCCGTCGAGCGTGCCTTCGAGCTGCTCGAGACCATGGCGGCCGCGGGCGGGATGGTCGGGCTGTCCAAGCTCGCCCAGGAGTCCGGGCTGGCGCTGCCAACGATCCACCGCCTGGTCCGCACCCTCGTCGACCTCGGCTACGTCCGTCAGGAGCCGTCGCGGCAGTACTCCCTCGGCCCGCGGCTGATCCGCCTGGGCGAGAGCGCCAGCCACCTCCTCGGCACCTGGTCGCGGCCGTACCTCACCCGCCTCGTGGACGCGGTCGGCGAAAGCGCCAACCTCGCGATGCTCGACGTCGACCAGATCGTCTACGTGGCCCAGGTGCCCTCGCGGCACTCGATGCGGATGTTCACCGAGGTCGGCCGCAGGGTCCATCCGCACTGCACCGCCGTCGGGAAGGCCGTGCTCGCCCACCTGCCCCCGGGCGACGTGCGGGCGCTGCTCGGCCGCACCGGGATGCCGGCCCAGACCGAGCACACGATCACCGACCCCGCCATGTTCGCGCAGGTGCTCGACCAGGTCCGGGTTCAGGGCTATGCGATGGACGACGGCGAGCAGGAGGTCGGAGTGTGCTGCGTCGCCGTACCGGTGCTCGGCACGGCGAATCCGCTGGCCATCTCGGTGTCCGGGCCGGCCCCGCGAATGACCGCCGAGGTGGTCCAGCGGGCGGTGCCGCTGCTCCACCGGGCCGCCGAGGACCTCGGCCGCGAACTCGCCCCCTGAGCACGCCCCTGGCGGGGACGCCGATCTGAGCGCTTTTCGGACCTTCTCGCCGGGGCACTTTGTGCGGGCCCCGGTTGGGCCTCGGGACCCTGTCACCGCCCCTCCCGGGTCCCTTACGGTACGCGAATGTGCCGACCCACCCCGTACCCGAAGAGATCTTCATCCTGGTATTCCAGCGATGGTGGCGAGGGTTCGACGTCGCATCTGGCGGTGATCCTCCTCGTAGCGGGGCTCACCCTCGTGATCGCCACCAGCGGCATAGGCGGTTACGTGACATCGAACGTGCAGAACGCGGTCTGCCGCGTAGGGGCAGATGACTGTAAGGCCCCTGGGGTACCTAGGCCCCCCAAGACCCCCAAGTCCTCTAAGCTCCCCAAGCCTCCGAAGAGGAAATCGATCACGACTGCGGCTCTGCTGAATCCAAGCCTCGCGATAAAAGCGGTCCAGGATTCGGTCAACGCAACCCTGGCTCGGGCCCCAGAGGCCACGCCGCAGCAACTCGACGAAGCCTTTCTCAAGGAGCGGCCGCACGGGAAGGTCTCACTGGTCTGGATGCGCCAGCAGGGCATCAAGGCCGAGTACCGCAGCGGCGGCGGCAACACCTACGACAAGACCAACAAGGTGATCTATCTCGATACGACGACCACCCTCGAAGATCGCGCCAAGACCTACGAGAAGGCGATCGCCGACTTCGCCGGAATACCCACGGACCAGGAAGCACCTGACCCGAAGAAACTGCTCCGCGAAGATTACGTCGACGAGGTTCTGGACCAGAGGGCTGATGTGCAGCTGGCCTGGGCCAGGCTGACCCGGAAAGTGCAGAAGTCCGAGGGCGGCGCCGAGGTTCCCGACGACGAGATACAGCGCGTCTACAATGAAGCCTACGACCATGGCGTGGAGACCAACGCACCCTGGTACGCCGAAAGGGGCCGTCCGCTCACTGACGCCGAAAAGGAACGGATCGGCGATGACTACGGAAGCCGGGAGCTCCGTAAAAATTGGAACCCGGAGGAGAGAGCGAGGCTCAGGAAGGACTGGGAGCACCACAATCCACGGCGCTGGACCTGCCTCTGGATTTGGCGCAACTGCCCGTGATCAGGAAGCCCTCCGAGGCCATGACGGGCAGCCCGGGCCGCGCCGGGCGGCGGCATCAGGAGCAGGTCGCGCCAAGGCGACGGCGGACGGCCGACTCCAATGGACGCCGCCGAAGACATACACCCGCGTCGACGCTTCGCGGGCTTGAACTGCGGTATGAGCGGCGCCAGAGCAATGGGCACTTGAAATACTCGAGCCATTTTGATCTTCTTTTGGCCCTCGATCAGCTCGTGATCCAGTCGAGGACCCATGTCGGATTGAGCCTTTCTTGGGCCCTGGGACACCCAGGCGCCACCGCTCCTCAGCGATACGATATGCGCATGATTCAAGATTCGAGCCGCAGAGGTAAGGCGACATCGCCTGCCATCCCCGAAAGCGGAGAGGGATCCGTGGGATACCTCGCGGTGATCATCTTAGTCGCATGTGTTGTCGTCGCGATGGTGACAACGAATATAGGCGGGTACGTGACTGCGAGCGCAGAGAACGCCGTCTGCCGCGTAACACTGGACTCCTGCAAGCCGGCGAGTCGTGAGCCGACTGCCTCGGGCCGAAGAGACCCAGGGGGCGTCAAGCAGAACAGCAGCAAGTCCGCGATTCCGGGTGAAGCCGGTGGCGAGGTCTTGATTCCCAGAGCCGAGCCGTACCGGAGCGTCATCCAGAAATGGATGCGCCAAAAGGGCATCGGAGTCCAGTACCGGCGCGGCGGTGGAAATTTCAACGATAAGACGAATAAAACGCTCTACCTCGACACCACGACCACCAGAGACGCTCAGACTCGCGCTTATCAAGAGACGATCCTCTACGCCGCCAACCCCGCCCCGGCCTCCGAGACCATCGACATCTACACCACGCCGCGCGACCAGTTCGTCCAGGCGAAGGTGACAGAGCTTGTGGACCGCTATGCCTCTGCGGCCTCGTTTGCTCGCGAGGTACAGGCCGGAGGCGACCACGGCTTCCCCGACTCCCCCCATCAGCAGACCTACGACTCGGGTTATGCGAAGGCCGTCGAACGTGAGGAGGCCGCCGCTGCCGAGAAGGGCCGGATGCTCACCGATGCCGAGAAACAAGAGATAGGCAAACGAGGTGGACGCCAGGCGATCTACGCCGAGGAGGCACCGTACCTGACCGGTCAAATCGAGTTTATGTGGGATCAAGTACATCCCAAACCCAAGCGGAGCTGGCAATGCCTCAAACTGTGGCATTGCGGCTGACCGCTGAGAGCCCAGGAGAAACTTCGGGGTGGAGGCTCCGATGCATCAGGAGCAGGTCTCGCCGATCCGCCGCGGCTGCTCGGTGAGAAATCGCTGGAGCTGTGCGACGTCGCCGTTCCCGGCGCCGGTGGCGGCGCCCCGGGCGGCCACCACCGCCTGTTCGAGGGTCTTCTTCAGCTTCGCGTCGTCGCTCTTCTTCGCGAGGGCGTCGAGTCGCGCGGCGAACCGGTCCACGGCCTGTTTCCACTGGGCGGCGTCCGTGGCCGGCGCCGTGCGCACCTGCGCCGCCAGCCCCTCGAAGGCCGCCTTGGTCTCGTCGCAGACCTCGGACTTGTTCCCGCAACCGGCCAGCAGACCGAGCACGACCACGCAGTAGACGACCACCGAACGACCACGCAACGCGCGCACCATCGACGCTCCTCACTCCACCGAATCGGCCTTAACCTACGGCATCAGCGCAGGCGTGGGCGGGTGAAAATAGAGCCCGGGCCCAGGCCGGGGCAACCTGTCAATAGGTCCCTCCACAGGCCTCGCTCTGGGTCTTTTGGCCCTGTCATCGCTCTGTTCGAGTCCATACGGTCTGCCACATGCCATGGTCTGCACCGTCATCGACGCCAATTTCGCCACGAGGCTCGAGCGACGACGGCGAAGGCGCGACGTCCTATATCGCGGTGACACTCCTCATCGCCGCCGTCACCGCCGCCATCGCCACTACCAACGCGGGCGGCGCGGTGGTGTCGAATGCCCAGCGGGCGATCTGCAAGGTGCAAGGAGATGGCTGCGAGCCCGTCGACGGGAAGCCGACCGCACGCTCCAGCGGCGGCGCCACTCCCTCGGTCCCACGCCCTTACCGCCGCCACGGCGGCGCCCAGGCCCTTCCTTCCGGCGCGGGCGGCGCCCCGCCGGGCGGGGCGGCTCCGCAGGGTACCGCGGAGCGGGCGATGTGCCTGCAGGTGGGAGAGAACTGTGTGGGCGTCGATAGTCTCGTCGCACCCGCTGACCCGATGGCCTCGGGCCGACCGAGCCCCGGCGCCGACCCTGACCCGGCGGACATCGGAGATGCCATCGGAGATGCAGTCGGCGACGCAGTCGACAAGGTCATGCGGCCCGATAAACCACAACAACAGATCGACGACGAGAAGCGTTTGTGGAGCAGGGGGCTACAGCTACTGGGATTCTCGTCTCCAAGTTCTATATCGGAATGACTCCGCGCGAACGGAATCACCATTGAATACGGGCAGGGCAACAAAAGCGGCCACAATACCCTAGAGGGAACCAAGCTTCTGCTTAACACAAAGCGCTCGACAGAAGAGCGGCAGGAGGCTTATATAAATGCGATTGCACATATCTCTAAGATCAATTTGAAGCCCATCTCGACCGAGCTGTCGCGCGAAGACTTCATCGACCAAAGTATCAGCAGACAAGCGGACATCAACGCCAAAGCTTTTACGATCCGCGATCAATTGAAAGAACTCAAGATCGACGACACACCCGAGCCGAAGGACAACCCATATTGGGATGCCTACAAAAAGGGTGGCGAGAAGGCAGTAAAAGATTTGCTCGTGCGGGAAAACAAGACCGATCCAATGGAGGCCGAGCTTCACGGTGCGGAATGGGATAGGGCCCACCCACGAGATTGGACCTGCGTCTGGGGTTTGCTGCCCTGCTGACCGATCTACCGAATTCGAATACAGATGGTACGCACATGCGGTGGCCGTACGGGAACAGCGACGTTGCATCACGGCGCTCACGCGAGAAAGGCGAGCTCCTGACGACTCACATCGCGGCGACGCTCCTCATCGCCGCCCTGATCACCACCGACGCTGACGGGGTCGGATGCCAGACCGTCGACGCCCCACCGGCCTGCCGCGAGATCCACGATGCCGTGGACAAGGTCTTCCAGGGCCCCGAATCGAAAGAACAACTCGACGACGAGCAGCTCATTCGTGCCACCCCTAACATAAAGCCGATACTGACCTGGGCGGCCCGAGAAGGGATCAAAGTCGAATACCGGCAGGGTGGCGGCAATTCATACGACAAGGCCAAAAGAACGATCCACCTCGACACCACGAAATCAAGGGCCGCTCGGCTTGACAAGTATTTCGAGGCACTCACCGACTTCGCCGACATACCTGCATATGGCCCGTTGCCTGACGTGACCAAGGTGTCACGGGAGCAGTACATCAACGACGGTGTCGCCAGGACTGTGACCAATGCGGTGCAACGCATAAAGTTCAACCTGCGGCTGCGCGGACTCGGGATCACCGGCCGGGCCGACTATCCCGATCAAAAGGTCTACGAGGACGCCTACGATCAAGGCGGAGAAGAGGCCGGACGCGAAGCGCTCCTACGGAAACTGAAGCCGGAGTTGACTCCCGGGCTCGAACGACATTGGAACACCCACCACCGGGACGACACCACCGGGCACCGGACCGACACCGCGCACCGGGCCGATACCGCGCACGTGGACGACTGGCGTCCTTACCACCTCCGGTGGTGCTGAACCCATCGGCCCCCCGGTGGCCGGACCCGGCAATGCGGCCGATCACCTGGACCTGGGGCCGACATCGGTCGCCGACCGCCGCAGTCGCCGTTTGTGCTGCTTCGCCCCGTGTAGCGTTAGGGCGTCCGAGGCCTGCTCAGGGGAGTGTAGAACGTGGTCGAAGCATGGCAGCCCGCGACCGAGCTGGAAGGCCGGATGCGTGACGCGCTGAGCTCCGGCGACGCCGAGTCGTACTTCGGGCTCTTTGCGGAGATCGAACTGGTGATCCCCGTCGCACCGGACGTGGCGGAGGAGGTCGTCGCCAACCGGGCCCAGCCCACCTGGCCCACCCAGGAGATCGACGGGCGCACGCACGTGCTGGCCTTCACCTCGCCAGAGGCCATGCAGGCGGGGCTCGGGCCGGCGGTCGAGCACTTCATGCTGCTGAAACTCGGTGACATCGCCGACGGCTGGCCCCAGCCGCAGTGGTGGCTCGCGGTCAACGCCGGCCTGCCGATCCAAGGGCTGTTCCCCGCGTGGTTCGTCCGGCAGATCGCCGACGGAGATGCCCGGCCGCCACGCGCCGGACTGCCGATCCGGTCCGAGGCCCCCGAAGTGCCCAGCGCGCCGAACGCGCCGAACGCGCCGAACGCGCCGAACGCGCCGAACGCGCCGACGGCACAATCTCCGGTGACCGAACCCCCGGTCACCGAACTCCCGGTCACCGAGCAGCCGGCACCGCCGAACGCGGCGGCGGAACCCGCCTCGAGCGACGCCGAGCCCCTCGCCGGCGGAGCGCCGGGCGCCGAGGCGCCCACGGGCGGCGGCGACCGGCCGGCGGTGGCCTCAACGCCCCCCGAGGCTCCTTCGCCGGGCGACGACTTCCAACCGCTGAAGGACCTTCCCTCGGGCGACGCCGCCCCGGCACCACCCGCGGCCGGCGCCCCGCCCATCAAGGTCCCGGCGACCGTCGGCCTTCCCGCGACCGTCGGCCTTCCCGCGACCGTCGGCTTCCGGGCGGCCAACGACGTGGAACGGGCCCTGTTGCGGGCCGCCGCGGAGAGCGACGAGGACGCCTTCGTCAAAGCCCTCCTCGGCGCCGAAGTCCTCATCCTGGTGCCCGAGCAGACCGACCCCACCAGACGCCCCGGTCGTCCCGGTTTTCCATGGCAGATCACCGAGCACGACGGTGAGAGCAGCATCGCCCTGTTCACCTCACAGGAGCGCATGCTCGAGGCTCTCGCCGAGGAGACGAGACCGGGTGCGGCCGGCGCGCCGGACTTCATGAAGTTCCCCTTCAGGTCGGTCATCCGATATTGGCCGGATCGCGGGTGCTCCCTCGTCCTGAACTCCGGCACCCCGGTCGGCATGGTCCTCGCCGGTGACCGGCTGCTCGGTATCACCGAGTGGGCCGATCAGCTGGCGACACAGCGGACCTCCGAGCGCTTCGATCCGCAGAACGACGTGGAGAGGCGGCTGCACGAGGCCGCCGCGCGGCGCGACACCGACGCCTTCTTCAAGGTGCTGCGAAACGCCCAGGTGCTGTTGCCGGCCGACCCCGAGACCCCGTGGGGCATCCAGCCTGGCGATCCCGGGTTCCCGTGGCGGCCCCTCACGATCCAGGGCGAGAAGTCCATCCAGATCTTCACGTCGCTGAAGTGGATGCACGACGCCATCGGGCCGTCGCGATTCATCATGCCGAGCTTTCTGGACATCGTGTCAGCGTGGCCCGACGCCGGCTGGACGCTCGTGCTCAACCCCGGCTCACCGATCGACGCGGCCGTGTCCGGCGACCAGGTGGCCGCGCTCAAACCCCCGGCCGAACCGGAGCCGGCGGTCGCCACGCCGATCGAGCCGCCGATCGAACCGGCGGCCGACGCCGGGGCCGTCGGCGCGACCGGCGGCGCGACCGGCGAGCAGCCCGTGACCCACACCGAGCCAGAGCCGCTCCCGCAGTTCGAGCCGGGCAACCGCACCGACCAGGAACTGTACGAAGCGGCCGTGAACGGCGATACCGACGCGTTCCTCCACGTGCTGCTCAGCGCCGACGTGCTGGTGCCCATCCCCGCCGACGCACCTGTCGAGGTCACCCCGATGGACCCGCGCTTCCAGTGGAAGGCGGCTCTGCGCGACCCCTCGTCCGTCCAGGTCTTCACCTCTCTCGTCCAGCTCCGCATCGCCGTCGGCGGCACGCCCGGAACCGACCCGGCCGCGCCGGAGCCCCGGTTCGTCTACACCGACTTCCGCGACCTCATCGGGTGCTGGCCACATGCCGAATGGACGATGTTCCTCAATCCCGGCACCCGCATCGGCGCGTCGCTGCGCGGCGACCAGGTCCAGGCGCTGAGCGAGTGGGCCGTACGGGTGGGGCTGATCCGCAGCGCCGACGCCGACGCCGACGCCGGGTTCCCGCAGCCGGCCGAGCCACAGATGCCGCAGGAGGCCCCGGCCGGCGCGCCGTCCCAGCCGTTCGCGGCCGCGCCGCACGAGCCGCAGCACCGGTCACCCGTCATGCAGAAGGTCCTGCCGCACGGCCATGTCACCTGGTATCTGGACCAGGGCTATGACCGGGTCGGCGGTTTCGTGCACCTGGCCTCCGACGTGACCGATCTGCAGACCCCCGCACAGCTCTACGAGGTGCTGGGCCTGCTGACCGCCGACTCCACGTTCTCCTCCGACGACGACGGCGTGTACGTCGTTCGCTGGACGGCGCACTGCGACGACCTCTACCGGATCCCGTTCGGCGGCCAGACCGAAGAGGACCGGCAGGTGTGGGACGATGCCGGCTGGGTCGTCGAACGACCGCCCTTCCACGGTGACGGATTCGCCCCGGGAAGCTTCGGGACGATCCGCGAGTACAAGGTCGACAGCGTCCGGCTCCCCTACGGGGCGGAGATGTACTACCTCGGGCGAGACCGCTCCGAGCGGTTCGTGGCGGTCTACGATCCCGATGTCCTCACCTGGCTGCGGGCCGACGGCGAATCCGAGACGACCTCGCAAGAGCGTACGGAGGCCGGGCAGTGATCCGGGACGGTTACATCGCGAGCTGGGGCGGGGCGGAGTACGAGGCGAGTCCGGGCGCCGACTCGACCGTCCGGTTGTACGCCACCGAACCCGTCGCCGGCTTCGAGGAGACCCAGCCGGGCCGATACCGGCGCGTGGTCCCCGTCGCCGAGCTCGACTCGCTCGGCTACGTCCGTACGACCTGCATGTGGCGCGGCGAGCCCTTCGTCATCGTCGGCGAACACGAGAGCTGGCTACGGGTGGAGTACACCGGTGGGCGGGCGCCGGTCGCCGAGGCGCTCGGACTGGACCGGATCGACCAAGGGGTCTGGCAGACCTGGGCACCACGGGCCGAAGTGGTCGACCTGCACGAGGAAACCGTTTAGAGTCGACTACTCAGACAAGTTAACCATCGGCGTTGATTTTGCCGCGTGAGTTGCTGTTCGCTTGGCTTTGAAAGGCCGCAGGCGGGTAGCTCGCAATATAGATCGACAACGATGCGACGGAGGTGCAGTACCGGTGGTCTCCCGGTCAGCAGGCAAGCCGATGTTCGTAGGGCTCGGCGCGGCAGCGATCGTGGCCCTGACAGTGGGCGTGCCGGCCGCTCTCGCCGCTGAGCCCTACGTCGCTCCGGGCAGCGACTCCCCAGGCGACCCGGTGACGGCGCCTGCCACAGGCGATGAGGAGACCCCGACTCCGACCCCGACGCCCACCCCCACGACACCGCCCCCACCGCCCGTGCTGTACGTCGACCTGGCGATCCCGTCCGGAGCCGTGCACGGCGGCGACTCGGTGAAGGTACGCGTCCATGTGTGGGCGACGCGGAACACGGCGACCAACACCAGGCTGCGGCTCGACACCAACGGCAATGCGACCGTGAGCTCGCAACAGAACCTCGGCAAGGTGGGCGAAGCCGGCACGTACCGCACCATGACGGTCTCGATCCGCAAGGGCTACACGAAGGGATCGGTTCCCGTCTCGGCGATAGCGTCCGCCACCGGAGCCAAGACGAAGACCGACGGAGCCACCATCACGGTGACCAAGAAGCCGGCTTCCAGCAACACCTCATCGAGCGGTTCGAGCGGATCCGGATCGACTGGTTCGACCGGCAGCTCGAGCGGGCTCGGAACCGGGACCGGCACCACGCCGTACGTGCCCCCGAGCCCGGCGGCCTCGCTGCAGAGCCCGCAGGTCACCCTGCCGGAGATCCCGGCGAGCGCGCCGTCGATGGCGCCCACGGTTCCGGCGGCCGCGCCCTCGCACACTCTGCGCAGCGGCGGCACGCCGCAGGCTCAGGAGCTCACCTTCGAGCGGCTGGCCAGCACGCAGGCAGCCTGGCTCGCCGCGCTGCTGGTGGCGTTCTCGGTGCTGCTGACCCAGGTCCGGCTCGGCCGTCCCCCGGCGGACCGGGTTCGTCCCAAGGGCGACCACCGCCGCCCCAAGCAGGGCCTCTTCCAGCGCTGATCCGACGCCGGAACTGCGCGACCTCACGCTCGGCGAACGCTTCGAAGGCGCGGTTCGCCGAGCATGCGGCCCTAGCCGCGTGCCGCGGATTCGGCGACGTACTCGCGTAGGTGTCGGGCCGTGAGGGTCTCGGCCTTGGCGACGAGTTCCGCCGGGGGACCGGTGAAGACCACTTCACCGCCGTCGTGCCCACCCCCGGGCCCGAGGTCGATCAGCCAGTCGGCGTGGGCCATCACCGCCTGGTGGTGCTCGATGACGACCACCGTGTTGCCGTCGTCCACGAGGCGGTCGAGCAGGGCGAGCAGCTTGTCGACGTCGGCCATGTGCAGGCCGGAGGTCGGCTCGTCCAGTACGTACACCGAGGACTTCTCCGCCATGTGGATGGCCAGCTTGAGGCGCTGACGCTCACCGCCGGAGAGCGTGTTCAGCGGCTGGCCGAGCCGCAGGTAGCCGAGGCCGACATCGCGGAGGCGGTCGAGGATCGTACGGGCCTGCCCGGAGCCGAAGAAGTCGCAGGCCTCGGCGATCGACATCCCGAGGACCTCGCTGATGTTCTTGCCGTTGAGCGTGTAGGTGAGCACCTCGGGCGTGAAGCGCTTGCCCTCGCACTCCTCGCACACCGAGGCGACTCCGGCCATCATCGCGAGGTCGGTGTAGACGAGGCCGATGCCGTTGCAGTTCGAGCAGGCGCCCGCGGAGTTGGCGCTGAACAGGGCGGCCTTCACTCCGTTGGCCTTGGCGAAGGCGGTGCGGATCGGGCCCAGCAGCCCCGTGTACGTCGCCGGGTTCGAACGGCGCGAACCGCGGATCGGGGACTGGTCGGCGACGACCACGCCGTCCCGGCCGGAGAGGTGGCCGTGGATGAGGGAGCTCTTACCGGACCCGGCCACACCGGTGACCACGGCGAGTACGCCCGTGGGGATGTCGACCGAGACGTTCTTCAGGTTGTGGAGGGTGGCGCCGGTGATGGCGATCCGGCCGGTGGGCGTGCGGACCTCGTCGCGGAGGCCGGCGCGGTGTTCGAGATGGCGTCCCGTGAGCGTCCCCGACGTACGGAGACCGGTCACGTCGCCCACGTAGCAGATCTCGCCGCCGTCCGAGCCGGCGCCGGGGCCGAGGTCCACGACATGGTCGGCGTGGACGATGACCTCGGGTTTGTGCTCGACGACCAGGACGGTGTTGCCCTTGTCCCGAAGGCGCAGCAGAAGCTCGTTCATCCGCTGGATGTCGTGCGGATGGAGCCCGACGGTGGGCTCGTCGAAGACATAGGTCACATCGGTCAGCGAGGAGCCGAGATGACGGACCATCTTCACGCGCTGTGCCTCTCCGCCGGACAGGCTCGACGAGGTGCGGTCGAGGCTGAGATAGCCGAGGCCGATCTCGACCAGTGAGTCGAGGGTGTGGCGCAGCGTGGCCAGGAGCGGGGCCACCGACTCGTCCTCCATCGAGGCGACGAACTCGGCCAGATCGTTGATCTGCATCGCCGAGCACTGGGCGATGTTGACGTCCTTGATGGTGGAGGACAGCGCGGCGGCGCTCAGTCGTGCGCCCCCGCAGGAGGGGCAGTCGGCGAAGACCACGGCCCGGTCGACGAAGGCCCGGACGTGGGACTGCATCGCGTCGCGGTCCTTGGCGAGATAGCTCCGCTCGATCCGTTTGATCAGGCCTTCGTAGGTGAGGTTGTGCGAGCCGATCTTCACCTTGCACGAGGGCTTGTGGAGGAGTTCCTCCCACTGCTGCGGCGTGTAGTCCTTCAGTTTGGTGTCCGGGTCGAAGAACCCGGAGCTCGCGAAGACCTGCCAGAGCCAGGAGTCGACCGCGAACCCGGGCACGATGATCGCACCTTCGTTGAGGGACAGTTCGCGGTCGACCACCTGGTCGATGTCGATCTTCGATACCTGACCGAGCCCCTCGCACTCGGGGCACATGCCCTCGGCGCTGTTGAAGCTGAAGGCCGTCGAGGTGCCGATGTGCGGATCACCGAGCCGGCTGAAGATGATCCGCAGCATGGTGTAGGCGTCGGTCGCCGTACCGACCGTCGAGCGGGAGTTGGCGCCCATCCGCTCCTGGTCGACGACGATCGCCGCGCTCAGGTTGCGCAGGGCGTCGACGTCCGGCCGGCCCATGCTCGGCATGAACGACTGGATGAAGGCCGTGTAGGTCTCGTTGATCAGGCGCTGTGACTCGGCGGCGATGGTGCCGAAGACCAGCGAGGACTTTCCGGAGCCCGAGACGCCGGTGAAGACCGTGAGCCGGCGCTTGGGCAGGTCTAGCGAGACGTCCTTGAGGTTGTTCTCGCGGGCGCCGCGGACCTCGATCACATTGTGGTGGTCCGCAGCGTTCTGCTGGTCGACGGTCATGCCGGCTCTCTCGCTTTCTCTCGGGGGTGGTGCTCGCTCGCCTGCTGCCGGTGCCCATTGCGCGGTGCTCATTGCGCGGCGCTCGGCTGTCCCGTGTTCACTGGCCGGCGGGGGTGACCCAGTCGACGAGCTGGATGACGACGCCGCTGGGGTCGGTCACCTGGAACAGGCGCTCGCCCCACGGTTCCTCGCGCAACTCCATGGTGATGGCGACGCCCTCCGCGCGCAGCCGCTCGTACTCGGCGAACAGATTTTCGACCGTGAACGCCACGATGATGCCCGACACGCGCTGGTCGCGGAAGCCCTCGGGGAGTACCTCTATGCCGCGCTTCAGGTAGATGACGTTCGGAGCGTCGTCGCGGACGAGCGAGGCGAAGCCGTCCGCCGCGGCGGCCTCCCGGAAGCCGAAATGTTCGGCGAGGAAGCCCGCCGACGCGGCGACGTCGTCGACGGTCAGCGAGACGGCGGTTGAGGTGATCTTCATGGTGGCTCCACTGCTCAGCGGGCTCAAACTCTGTACAACGTACTCTATACGACGTACAAAGAAGTTCGTCGCGAGAGGATGGGCTTCATGGCGAAGGATCGAATCGGCACGGGCGACCCGTCCCGCACGCTCGAGCTGCTCTGGCGGGAACCGGGCCGCGGCGGTGGCAAGGGGCGCGGCCCCAAGCAAGGGCTGAGCGTCGACGCGGTCGTCCACGCCGCCATCGAACTCGCCGACGCCGAGGGACTGGACGCCGTCACCATGCGGCGGGTCGCCCAGCGGCTGGGCGTCACGCCGATGACGCTCTACACGTACGTGCCGGGCAAGGCGGAACTGCTCGACCTCATGCTCGACACCGTCTACCTGCGGATGGAACGCGCCGACCATGCCGGCGAGCCGTGGCGGGAGAGGGTGGCGGCGGTCGCCCGCGAGAACCGGGAACTCGCCGATCGGCACCCCTGGACGGCCGCGCTGACGGTGACCCGGCCGCCGCTCGGGCCGGGGCTCGTGGCGAAGTACGAGCACGAACTGCGGGCCTTCGAAGGGCTCGGCCTCGATGACGTCGAACAGGACGCGGCACTGACGCATCTGCTCGACTTCGTGCAGTCGACCGCCCGCAAGGCGCACGACGCGGCCGCGGCCGAGCGCGACAGCGCGATGTCCGACGAGCAGTGGTGGGCGGCGAACGAGCCGCTGCTCGCCCGGGTCTTCGACCCCGAGCGCTACCCCGTCGCGACCCGGGTGGGAAGCGCTGCGGGCGAGGCGCACCAGAGTGCGTACAGCGCGGAGCACGCCTACGAGTTCGGGCTACGGCTGATCCTGCAGGGCCTGGCGGGCTTGATTGGCGAGACAGCGCGCGATTAGGCCCTGCCCTGCGATTCGTTTGGTGCGGTGATGCCCGTCCTGGAAAGGCCTGGACCGAGGTCGCATGGGGCGATGGGCGAGTTCGTCCCCCGGTATCGGGTGTGAGACCTTGGAACGGAGCCCGAAGAAGGTGGCTCCCGGACGAGGGGTGCCGTACCCGGTGTGCGACAAGACGGCCCACAGGAGGCCGTGATGTCGTGGTTCGTCCTCGTGCTCTCGGGTGTGCTGGAAGCGGTGTGGGCCACCGCCTTGGGGAAGTCCGAAGGTCTCAGCCGACCTGGCCCGTCCGCGCTCTTCTTCTCGGCCTTGGCCGCGAGCATGGCAGGTCTGGGCTATGCGATGCGCGAGCTGCCCCTTGGTACCTCGTACGCGGTATGGGTGGGCATTGGTGCGGCACTCACCGTCATATACGCGATGGCCACCGGTCAGGAACCGGTGTCTGCGCTAAAGATCTTGTTCCTGGCCATGATCGTTGGAGGCGTGATCGGGCTAAAGCTCACTCATTGAGACCCCGCTTACGCGTCGGTCAGAACCGTCCCCCAGGTCCCGCCGGCGCTCCCGTCTTGGTCGATGAACTCTCCCATGGCGTACATGGTGGTTCATCACTCAACGCGAGGTTACGGATTCACTGAGCATCGACAATTGTCCAGATCGGCTGGACCGGCCGCAGGCGGCGGCCGAGAGCGCGCCGAGGAGGACGAGGCCGACGAGGGCCGTCGTCGCGCCTGCGTCTCCGGCGTCGAAGAGCCGCCCCACTGCGAGGCCTCCGGCGAAGGCGACCATCCCGGACAGGAAGGCGGCCACTCCCAGGTACGCCCCGATCCGCGCGGGCGGGGCGTACCGGACGGTGGTCTGGAAGATCGACGGTTGCACCACGCCCTTCGCCAGTCCGTTGAGCGTGGCGGCGATGAGCAGGCAGGTCAGCCGTCCACCGCCCAGAGGGACGAGCAGCACGTATCCAGCGCCGGCGCACAGCAGTCCGGTGCGGAGCGCCCACGGGCGCCGAGCCCGGTCACCGGCCGCACACCACGGCTGAATCGAGGCGGCGGCGGTCGCCGACAGGCAGAAGAACATCGTCGACGCTGCGGGGCCGAACCCCGTGAGGGGGATGACCGTCACCGTCGCGTCGGCGAGCAGCAGGCTGGGAGCGCAGGCCACGGCGAACCGGAGGAACGCCCGGTCCCGAAGCACCGCTGTCACACCGCCGGCGACCTCCCGTGCCCCGGCCGGGCTGGGCAGGTCGCGGCGCTGGCGGTGCAGCATGACGAACAGGACGGCCGCGACCGTCCACGCGGCCGCCGCCGCAGCCGCCAGGAGCCCGAACCCGCCCGGCAGGCCGAACGCGACCGCCGACGCGAGCCCGCCGGACAGCAGGACCAGCCCGGCGGGCGGCCCGGCGACCGCCGCGATCTGGCCGGTCATCACGTACGCGGCGAACCCGCGGGCGCGCCGCGCCGGTGCCACCCCGGCCAGCAGCGACTGCGCGGCAGGGTGGAACAGCGCGCCGCCCACGCCCAGCAGCACCGCCGCACTGAGCAGGCCGATGACCCCGCCCGCCGTTCCCAGCAACGCGAAGCCGCCCGCCCGCAGAACGCAGGCCAGCGCTCCCATCCGCGTCGCGCCGAGCAGGTCGGTGACCGCGCCCACCGGCAGGAACAGCGCGTACTGCACGACCATGCGCACGCCGAGTACCAGGCCGATCGTCGCGGCGAGCAGGCCGAGGTCCTCGCGCATGTGCGCCACGACGTGCGCCATCACCGCGTAGAAGCCGAGCGAGGCGGCGAGTTGCACGCCGACGATCGCCCCGATCACCTGCCGGTCACCGTCGGCGTCCCGCGACGGGGCGGGCGCGAGACCCAGGGTCAACTCATCTCGCCCATGCCACGCGCCAGGATGGTCGCGGTGTCCGCGACCGCGGAGTCGTCGGAGGCGGCGTCGAGGGCGCGGCGGTCGGTGTAGATCGCCATGATCAGTGACGCGCCGGAGGGCGGCCAGGCGATCGCGATGTCGTGCGCGCCGCCGTACGCGCCCGGGGTACCGGTCTTGTCGCCGACGGTCCAGTCCTTGGGCAGGCCGGCCCGGATGCGGCGGTCGCCGGTGGTGTTCGCGCGCAGCCAGCCGATCAGCCGCGCCCTGTCCGGCTCGGCCAGTGCGTCACCGGTGGTGAGCTTGGCGAGGTCCCGCCCGATGAGCGCGGGCATGGTCGTGTCGCGATCGTTGTCCGGGCTCCACTCGTTGAGCTCGGTCTCCCAGCGCGCGCCGAACAGCGTGCCGAACAGCGAGATGACGGCCAGCGTGGCCGATGCCAGAACAGTCCGGTTCCGCCGGGTGTGGGGGTATCGCATCCAATCTTCCTCAGGCGGACGGCAGCAGGGACGGGTCGGCCACCACGCCGCGCAACCGGGAGAGCGCGGCGGCGCGGCCCAGTGCATAGGCGCTCGGGTCGTCGTGCAAGTGCGCCATGCTCGCCGCGCGGGTGGCGAAGGCGTCGAGCTCGAACGCCAACCGGCGCGCGTCAGTGCCTTCGACGATCTCGCCCATCCGGATGGCCTCGGCGATGTTCCGCTCGTACAGCTTCAGCCAGTCGGCGAGGGCGTGCGCGACGGCATCCTTCACCCGCCCGGGACGGGCATCGAACTCGGCGCCGACGGTGTAGAAGAAACAGCCACCGGCGAAGACCGGCTGCCGCTCGTAGTCCAGCCAGGCCTCGAAGGTCCCCCAGACCCGCCGCACCCCCGCCGGATTGGCGTGCGCGGGCTTCACCACGCTGTCAACGAAGATCTCGACCGCCGCGCGGACGGTGGCCAGCTGAAGCTCTTCCTTGGAGCCGAAGTGGGTGAACACCCCGCTCTTGCTGATCTGCAGTTCCGTGGACAGCCGGCCGATCGACAGGCCTTCCAGCCCTTCGGCCGAGGCGATGTCCACGGCTCGGCGCAGGATCGCCTTGCGGGTCTGTTCACCCCGCAGGATCCGGCCGTCCGTTCGGGTCTCGATCATCGTGTCACCGCTCCTCGGCATCGAACCGACCGTCGACAAACCATACGACCATTCGTGCGTCGATCGCCGTCTACGTCGGAAGCACCGGCCTTGACAGTGTGTGGCGCCATAAGTAATCGTACGATCGTTCGTTCATTTTTCCTAGGGAGCCTGTATGTCCTCCACACCACCTCCGGTGGCACGCCCACGGGCCGCGATTCCGCTCCTCGCGTCCGGAGCGGCCTTCCTCGCCATGCTCGACGCCACGGTCACCAACCTGGCGATCCCCGACCTGCACGAGGACTTCCCCTCGGCGTCCGTGCAGCATCTGACCTGGATCATCACGCTGTACGCGGTGTTGTTCGCGGCCCTGCTCGCTCCCGCGGGTCGGCTGGCCGACGTGGTCGGCCGGCGTACGCTCTTCCGGGTCGGCGTCGGGCTCTTCACCGCGATGTCCCTGCTCTGCGCGCTCGCTCCGAACCTGCCGGTGCTGCTCGCCGCACGGGGCCTGCAGGGCGCCGGCGCCGCCGCGATGATCCCCGCGTCCCTGGCGATCCTGCTGCACGACACACCGGCCGATCGCCGCGCCCGTGCCATCGGGCTCTGGAGCGCGGCCGGCGCCCTCGCCGCCGCGGTCGGCCCCAGCGTGGGCGGCGTGCTGGTCGACTCGCTGCACTGGCGTTCACTCTTCTACATCAACGTGCCGATCGGTCTCGCGCTGGTCTACTTCGCGCGCGTCGTCCCGGGTTCGGGATCCGTGGGAGGCCGGCTGCCCGATCTGTTCGGCACCGCCCTGCTCGGCGGCGGCATCGGCGCTCTCACCCTCGGCGTGACCCAGGGCCAGACCTGGCAGTGGGGCGACATCCGTACGGTGTCGGCACTCGCGGGCGGTGCCGTGGCCGTCGGCCTCGCACTCTGGCGCTCCACCCGCCACCCGACACCCGCCGTGGAGACGTCGCTGTGGCGCAATCGCACGTTCGCCGTCGCCAACGTCGCGTCCCTCATGTTCGGTGCCGCGCTCCTTCCCACCCTGCTGATCGGAGTACTGTTCCTCACCAAGGCCTGGCACTACTCCGAGCTCCAGGCGGGCCTGGCGATGACACCGGGCGCGCTGACCGCCGCCGTCGCCGCCGTCGCGGTGTCCCGGCTGACACCGCGCTATGGCCCGCGGCCCGCCGTCGTCGGCGGATCAGTGATCATGACGGCCGCCACGGTCTGGACGCTGCTCGTCCTGTCCGAGGAGCCGAGCTTCCTCACCTTCTGGTTGCCCGCCGGAGCACTGCTCGGGCTCGGCATAGGCGCCCTCAGCACCGGTACGGCCAGTGCCGCGGCGCTGTCGGTGGCTCCGCAACGGTTCGCCGGCGCCACCGGGCTCAACACGACGGCCCGGCAGCTCGGCGGCGCCCTCGGTGTGGCGACGCTGGCGGCGATCCTGCCCACCCGTACACCGGCGACGATCGACGACTTCGTGCACGTGTACGTGTTCTCCGCCGTCGTCGTGCTGCTCGCCGGGATCGCGGGGCTCTGGCTCACGCTCCGGCCACAGGTCGCCCCGGCACCGAGCGATTCCCCGAAGGAGACCGTCGCGGCATGAACACGAGGCCACCGGCCCGTACCGCGGCCCAGGATGGCGGTCGCCATACCGAGCGGGTCGGGGGCTCTCGTACCGCCGGTCCGCAGCCCCCCGGGTCCTGCCCGATACCCGCACGAGGACCCTGGCGGCGCCGGGCCAAACGCACAACGCGGTCGGCCGGACGCAGGTCAGCGTACGACGCCGTCGAGATCCTGCATGGCGTCGGCACGTGAGTCGTAGCCGGAGCGGGCGGCGGCGATCTCGGCCTGGTGTTGCTCGGTCCAGGTGACGAGCGACTGGATCGTGGCGTGCAACGTCACGCCGAGGGGCGTGAGCTCGTAGTCGACCCGTGGGGGAACGACCGGGTGCACTGTGCGGCGTACGAGGCCGTCACGCTCCAGATGGCGCAGCGTCTTGGTGAGCATGCGCTGGCTGATTCCGTCGATCTCACGGCTCAGCTCGGTGAAGCGCATGGTGCGCCGGTCGAGGAGGGCAATGGCCAGCAGCGACCACTTGTCCGCGATGCGGTCGAGGATCTGGCGGACTTCGCAGTCCTCCCTGGTATCCCACTGACGGGCGTCGTAGTCGACGGTATCCGCGCAGTTACTCGGGAACTCGAAAGTGCCGTCTTCCATGGTCATTCATGGTGCCGGAGGATGTGGCTACTTACAAGGGAGAACTGGCAGGCCTCTTGGGAACAGTGACGGGCCGCCCGGTTCTCCCCTCTCTCCGAATCCAAAGGAGCCGACTCGTGTCGACGCCGCAATCTCCGCCGCTCCCCGCCGATACCGGGCCCATGAGCGCGCGCGCCTGGGGCGTGCTGTTCGTCCTGTGCGGCGCGATATTCCTGGAAGGAATCGACGTCGCCATGCTCAACGTGGCGCTGCCGTCGATCCGGGCCGACCTGGGCCTGTCCACCGGCATGCTGAGCGGCGTGGTCAGCGCCTACGTGCTCGGCTACGGCGGATTCATGCTGCTGGGCGGGAGGGCCGCCGATGTCTTCGGCCGGCGACGGATGTTCCTGACCTGGCTCACGGTGTTCCTGCTCTTCTCCGGCCTCGGTGGTTTCGCCACCGAGGGGTGGATGCTCCTCGTCGCACGGTTCGCGACGGGGGTCTCGGCCGCGTTCATGACCCCGGCTGGCCTGTCCCTCATCACGACCGGCTTCGCCGAGGGCCCCCAGCGCAACAGGGCCGTCCTGATCTACGCGGGAACGGCGTCGGCCGGCTTCTCGCTCGGCCTGGTCGTCGGCGGCCTGCTGACCGCGATCGACTGGCGTTTGGTGTTCTTCGCCCCGGTCATCCTGTCGATCGTGCTGCTGCTCGCCGCCGTCCCCCTCATCCGCGACACCGGCACCCGGGAACGCCGCGCCCCGGGCTTCGACCTGGCAGGAGCGATCAGCGTGACCGGCGCGATGCTGCTCCTGGTCTACGGGGTGGTCAGGCTGGAACACCCTGACAGAGGGTGGGGCTGGACGGCCGCCGCCTTCGCCGCCGGGCTCGCCCTCCTGGGGATCTTCACCGTGGTCGAGCGGCGCTCCACCGCACCGCTCGTACGCCTCGGCATCCTGCGCTCGGGACCACTCGTGCGCGCCGACCTCGGCGCGATGCTGTTCGCCGGCTCGTTCTTCGGGTTCCAGTTCCTCATCACCCTGTACCTGCAGGAACTGCGCGGGTGGTCGACGATCCAGACAGGTCTCGCCCTGCTGGCCATCGGCGTCGACGCGGTGCTGGCCCCGACGCTCACGCCGCGGCTGGTCGCCCGGTTCGGCAACGTCCGGGTGATCTTCGGAGGGCTCCTGCTGGCGGTCCTCGCCTACGCCCTGTTCCTGCCGGTCGGTCTCGACTGGACCTACGCGGCCATGTTCCCGACCATGATCATCCTGGGACTCTCGTTCGCCCTGGTCTACGGGCCGCTCACCATCGCCGCCACGGACGGCATCGCGGAGGCCGAGCAGGGCCTGGCCGGTGGCCTGCTGAACACGGCGTTCCAGTTCGGCGCGGCACTCGGCCTCTCGGTGGCGACCGCCGTCAACGTCGCCGTCCTCGGAACCGGCCGATCCGCAGACGCGGAGCTGAGCGCCTTCCGCACCGCCCTGATCGTGCCGGTCGCCGCGGTCGTCCTCGGCGCCCTCGTCATCGCGTTCGGTCTCCGTCACCGCGCGGGAACGGCCACCGCAACCCCCGCCGAATCGGAGGCCGCCCGAACACCGGCGACCGCCGCGGCGTCACGGTGACCCCCGACGGGACACCAGAGGAAGCTAGGGAGATCACTAGCGGCCGACGGCGCGTCCGGGTCGTTCCTGGAACGAGGCGCCCGCCAGTCCCCCACCGTCAGCACGGCTGTACCGCTCCCGCCGGGCTCAGGGACGCGAAGCTGCTTCAGGGCCTCGGTCAGAACAGCTTCGCATTGTCTCCGGGGCGAAGGTGACTGGACAGGACGGCGCGGTAGGGGCCATGCGTGGCCTCCACCCTGGCCAGGCCATCAGCTTCCGCCCACAAGGCGTACCACTCGTTGTCCGCTGGCTCGAAGGCTCGGGTGAACACGCGTTCGGCCAGCAGACAGAGCTCGTCGTCGACTTCGAAGCTCAGCTGGTTCAGGTACTCCCGGCCGTTGACATTGGTGAGCACGGAGTCGTCGATCCGCGCTGCGACCAAGCAGGCGACGGCCAGAGCCCCACTCATCTCCGGACATTCCGCATAGCCGTCGGCATCGACAATCTCCGCCATCACCGTCCAAAGACCGGCCGCCGCTTCCTCCCGCGGCCGGTCCGCCAGCTCACCCAACAGGTCAAGCGCGTCATCGTTGTCGAACGGCCCGCAATCCCAAGCACCCATGTCCGCCTCCTTCAATCCGTCGCCGAACCGTACCGACGATCACCGACATCTGTGAGATGACCGAGACCAGCGGTTCTGTGGGAACTCGACTCGATGATCCGCGCACTTCGCGGGGCCGGGTCGGACGTGCTCACGCTCGGGCTCCTCGACGTCACACGGTCCGGAAGCATTCCGGCGAAGTACGCCCCGGCGCTGAGTTCGGGGATCCGCCGGCAGGCAGAGATCACGCAGGAAGTGGCCGCACGACACGGCGCCCCGCACCTCCGGCTCACCGACCACCCCGCCGGCGGCGACCCCGGCATCCTCTCCAGCGATCTGCTGCACCTCAACGCCCGCGGCCACGCGATCGTGGCGGCCGAGACGATCCGCGGGCCGGCCGCCCACCGCACCCTCAGCCGGCACGCCTGATCGGTCAGCGTGCGCCCCTGCCCAGGTCCCGCATCGTGTGGGCGCGGGCGTCCGGGATGGGAAGCGTCGTCAGAGTGGCCAGTTGCCGGCCTCGTCCCGCAGGATGCGTTCGAACCAGTCCGCGGTCAGTGCCGCGCATCGGACAGGTGAACCAGCGGCGTGGAGTACCTCTACCACGGACCCATGGAATTGGGGGATGTACATCTGGTTGTGCACTTCGGTACCGAGCACGCTCTGGCCGTCGAAGAACGCACCGAACACACGAGTGATGGCATCGGTTCCAGGCGTCACCGGAAAGAGCAGAGCCAGAAGATGCGCGAACCCGGTCTCCTCGGGATGCGGCACTCCATGGCCCGCACCCTAGCCCCGAAAACGGAAAGATCGTCTGGGTACTATTGAAATGAACGGGGATGAAGTCATGAGCAATGGCGTCTCATGGATAAGGCGAACAACTGCAAGATCACGATCGGTCAGTGGCCGGTCTGATCGACTCTAGCGCCATCGCACCCGTCCCGGTCCCTGACACGTCACTCGCCTCCCCTCACTGGTGTAGCCCACCGCGCCTGCCGGAGAGCAGGACGCCCCCCTTCGCACAACGCGAGACACCGGCGACTCCACTTCGGTATGCGTGGGCGTCGGGGCGACGGTCGCCTCCGCGGTCGAGCGGCCTGTCGTCGGCGCCGCAGGCGGCGGCACCGGCCGGATCGTTTTCACCGGCGCGCCCGACGCCTCGGGCGTCGTCACCTCGTCCGTGGGGGCCGCCACCACCGGCGTCTGAGACGACGGCGCTTGGCCCCCGAGCTGGGACAGCCCGTAAATGGCCAGCGCCCCGGCTACTCCGGCCGCTGCCAGAACGCCGACGATTCGCGCGCGCCGCGAGTCATGGGGCAGCCGGCGCGTGCCTTTTCTTCGCCTGCCGGTCAACCGCTCAACGACGAAGCCGAGCAGCTCGAAAAACGCTTTCAATTTCCGCTCTCGATTCCATTTCGCCCCCCAGGCG
>NZ_JABVEB010000069.1 GCF_014323665.1 Actinomadura sp. HBU206391
CACCCGTTCCAGAGCCGTCCGCTCCGCTCGGTCCGGGCCGGCCGCAGCGGCCCGAGCCCGCCGATCAGACCCGGCGGGATCTGCCGCTGCCCGCGCCACCGGCGCCACGGCGCTCGCCCGAACAGCGCGTTCCGGCCCGTCCCGAACCGCCCGCCGGACCCGTACCGGCGGACCTCCCCGCTCCGGCCGCGCCGGTCGGCCGGCACGCCGGCTGGCATCGCCACCATTACCTGATCGGGGTGTTCCTGGTCGCCTACGGCCTGACCGGGCTGCTGGGCACGCTGATCGGCTGGTCCGACCACCAGCGCGAGATCGTGGCCTACCTCGCGCGGACGGCGGGGGTCGGCGCCGGGATCGCGACTCCCCTGCTCGCCCTCGTCAAGGTCGTCCAGCTGCTGCTGACCCTCACCGTGCTCGGCGGCGTGCTGCGCCGCAAGGACGTGTGGATGCTGCCCGCGTTGCTCGGATGGATGGCCGGCTTCGCCGTGTTCTGTGTCCTCGACCTGTGGGCCGGATTCATGGGCCGGCTGCTCGAGCACCTCGTCTACCTGCTCGTGCTGACCGTGCTGCTGGTGGTGTCGTACACCCTCAGCGTGAAGGTCCGGGTCGGCGGGGCGGCCCCGCCCGCGCGAAACCAGGGCGGCGACCTGACCCCGCGGAACCTCACCCGTACCCAGGAGATGGCGCTCGCGGCCCTGAACCGCTGGCAGCGCGGCGCCGCGCAGGCCGCCCCGAGCAGCCCTCCCCACCCGGGTCCGCACTAGGACCACGACCGCTCCGCGACGGTCGTACGGGCAGCGCCTCCGGATCGGACCGACGAGGCGGACGTGATCAGAACCGCGTACGGACGCGGCGACCGGACCGCCGCCATCACCGGCACGTTCGTCAACGTCACGAGCAGGATCTTTCCCGGTTAGCCGCGCCCCGTGGCGGATCGCCTGGTCGAATGCGGGTGTCGTCGATCGTCAAGCCGTCATGAAGGTGTGGGGTCGAATGAGCGAGTTGCCGATGAGCGAGTTGCTGTTGCGCGGGGCCCGGCCGTGGGGGGCCGGACACGAGGCCGACATCCTGGTGCGCGCCGGTGTCATCGAGCGGATCGAGGCCGGCGTCGAGGCAGCGGACGCCGAGGTGATCGACCTCTCCGACCGGCTGGTGCTGCCGGGCCTGGTCGAGGCGCACTGCCATCTCGACAAGACCCTGTACGGCCGCGACTGGGTGCCGCACCCGGCCGGTGACGCGCTGGCCGACCGGATCGCCACCGAGCGCAGGCTGCGTGGCGAGCTGGGCACACCGGACGTGGACGCCATCACCGCCCTGCTGGAACGGATGGTCGCCTCGGGCACCTCCCACGTGCGCAGCCACACCGACATCGATCCGGCGCTGGGCCTGTCAGGCGTCGCGGCGGTCGAGGCGGCCGCGCGCCGGCTGGACGGCCGGGTCACGGTCGAGCAGGTGGCCTTCCCGCAGTACGGCATCCTCACCAACCCGGGGACCGCAGAGCTGCTGGAAGAGGCCCTGGCGGGCGGCGTGGGAACGATCGGCGGGATCGATCCCGCCGGCATCGACGGGGACCCGGTGCGGCACCTGGACGTGGTGTTCGGGCTCGCCGAGCGCCACGGGGCCGCGATCGACATCCATCTGCACGACGGCGGCACCCTGGGCACCTGGCAGCTCGAACTGATCGCCGAGCGCACCGCGGTCACCGGGCTCGGCGGGCGGGTGGCCGTCAGCCACGCCTACGGGCTGGGCCAGGCCGGGGAGGCCGACCAGGAGCGGCTGGCCGTGCGGCTGGCCGAGGCGGGCGTCGCCGTGGTGACCGGGGCGGTCTACAGCTTCCCGGTGCCGCCGGTGAAGCGGCTGAGGGCGGCCGGTGTCACCGTGGCCTGCGGCCATGACGGGATCCGGGACCTGTGGGGACCGTACGGCAGCGGTGACATGCTCGATCGGGCCATGCACCTGGCCTACCGCAGTACGTTCCGTCGCGACGAGGACATCGAGCTGGCGCTGCACGCGGCGACCTACGGCGGCGCGCGGCTGCTGGGGCTACCGGCCTACGGGCTGACGCCGGGCGCGCCGGCCGACCTCGTGGTCGTCGACGCGGCCACCCCGGCCGAGGCGGTCGTCACCCGGCCGGCGCGCGACCTGGTCCTGAAGGACGGACGCGTGGTAGCCCGGTCCGGACGCCTCGCCCCCTGAACCGGCCCGGCCGAGGCCGGACCGGTGTGCGCACTCGCGCACAAGTGCATGATCACGCCAGAGACCTCCCCGCCGTGATCATGCAGTTATGCGCACGGAGACACCGCCCCCCTCCGCCGAAGACCCGCCCTGACACAACTGCATGATCACGCCAGAGACCCCCCCCGCCGCGATCACGCCGTTGTGCCCGTGCCGGGCTCGGCCGGATCCGCGCGTGAGCGCTCCGACCCGCGCGCGATGCGCGGGCTTCGCTCGGCGTTTTCTTGATCGACATGCTGTGGCGTCAGCCTGGCGGCGCCAACCCCCTCTCCCCGGGAGCCGCCATGCGCATCGCCAGCCCGCCGATAATCCTCGTGATGGCCGTCGCCGCCGTGATCGGATTCACCGCCCCCGCCGAGGCGGATGCGAAGCCGCGCGCCTTGAAGGTCATGACCTTCAACATCCACCACGGCCAGGGCACCGACGGCAACGTGGACCTGCGGCGCATCGCCGAGGTGATCGATGGCGGGGATCCCGCCGTGGTCGGCCTCCAGGAGGTCGACCGGCACTGGTCGGAGCGCAGCGACTTCGTCGACCAGGCGTCCTGGCTGGCCCGTCGGCTGCGCATGCACGTCGTGTACGGCGCCAACCTCGATCTCGATCCGCTGACGCCGGGCGAACCGCGGCGCCAGTACGGCACGGCGATCCTGTCGCGTTCGCGGATCATCGATTCGGACAACCGGTTCCTGCCGAAGTACGAGGGACACGAGCAGCGCGGCCTGCTGCGGGCGCGCGTCAAGGTGCGCGGGGTCCCGCTGCAGGTGTACAACACCCACCTCCAGCACGACAACGCGGCCGAGCGGCTGGAGCAGGCCCAGGCCATCAAGACGCTGATCGGGCGACCACGGGAGTCGTTCGTGCTCCTCGGAGATCTCAACGCGACCCCCGAGCAGCCGGAGATCCGCGCGCTCGCCGACGACATGGCCGACTCGTGGGTGGAGGGCGGTGTCGGCGACGGCCTCACCTACGACAGTGAGGATCCGACGAGCCGGATCGACTACGTTCTGACGTCCTCGAGGGTGGTCACCCGCACGGCGGCGGTGGTCACCAGCGATCCCGTGGCCTCCGACCATCTGCCCGTCATCGCCGAGGTCCTGCTGCCGGGCTCGCGGCACGGCGACCGTTAGATCACGGCGGCCGAGAGCCGCCCCTGACCGCCGTGGGGCGGACGCTGCGGAGGGCCCCTGCCAGGGCCCTTCTCAGCGCGGCCCCGGCACCTCGCCCGCGTCCGAGCCGCCGAGCGGGTCAAGACCGGGCGGCTGCTCGGACGTTCCTCCGTCAGCCGCGGCCAACGGCAGCCACAGCACGAAGGTGCTGCCCACGGCCGGCTCGGAGAACAGCCGGACGTACCCGGCGTGGGCCTCCACGATGTGCCTGACGATCGCCAGACCCAGGCCGGTGCGCCGTTCCCTGGAGCGGCGCCCGGCGGGTCCCCGCCAGAACCGGTCGAACACGCGAGCCTGGTCGTCGGCCGGGATGCCGGGGCCGCCGTCCCTGACGGCGATCCACCGCCAGCCCTCGTGCGCGCCGGTGGCCACGGTGATCCGGGTGCCGACGGGCGCCAGCCGTACGGCGTTGGACAGCAGGTTCCCCACCGCCCGGCGCAACGCGTCGTGGTCGCCGATGACGACGGCGCCCGTGCCGAGTTCACGCTCGATGGTCAGGCCCCTGCCGGCCGCGAGCGAGTCGAACTCCTCGGCCGCCTCCCGGGCGACCGCGGCGAGATCCACGTCGGTGTCCTGCAGCGCCGGTGCGGAGCGTCGCGCGGTGGCCAGCAGATCCTCGACCAGCCGCGTCATCCGCGTGGTGGCCCGGTCGACCACCAGCGCCGCCCGGCGGCGGTCCTCGTCGGTGGTGTCCGGCGCCGTGAGCACCGTGTCGAGGTTCGCCCTGATGATGGCCAGCGGGCTGCGCAGTTCGTGTGAGGCGTCGTCGATGAGCCGGCGCTGCGCGTCGAAGGCCGTGTCGAGCCGGTCGAGCATGGAGTCGATCGTGTCGGCGAGGTAGCGCAGCTCGTCCTTGGGCCCGTCGAGCCGGATCCGCCGGGACAGATCCGTGGCCTGAATGTCCTCCGCGGTACGGGCGATGGCGCGCACCGGTTTGAGCGCGCGTCCCGACAGCACCCAGCCGATGCCGAGGCTCGCCACGAACAGCCCGCCCAGCATGCCGAGCGAGTAGTGCTTGACGGTCTGCTGCGTCTCGTAGTTGACCGCCCGCTCGACCTGCCGGACGTCGGCCACGGGGATCGTGCCGAGATAGGTCCTGGTGCCGTCGGACTCGTACCGGAAGTTCTTCGCGTACCGCGTGGTGATCGGGCCGGCGTCGGTGCGCTCGGCGAGTACGAGGTAGATGCCTCCTAGCACGAGGGCGGCCAGCGCGAACAGCAGCGTCGAATAGAGCACGGTGAGCCGGAACCTGATCGAGTGCGCGAAACCCGGCAGCCGCGGTCGCCCCGGCGTCGGTGGACGGCGGATCATGGGCCGGCCCCGGCCGGCGTCTCCTTGAGCCGGTAGCCGTGACGCACCACGGTCTCGATGAGCCGCTCCTCGTCCCCGTCGCTCAGCTTGCGGCGCAGCGTCCCGATGGTGACCCGCACCGTGTTGGTGAAGGGATCGGCGTTCTCGTCCCACACGTGTTCGAGCAGGTCCTCGGTCGACACCACCTGCCCGGGCCGGCTCATCAGGTACCGCAGCACCGCGAACTCCTTCGGGCTGAGCTGCAGCCGTCGCCCACCCCGGTAGGCCTCGTGCCGGGCCGTGTCGAGCCGCAGCTCGCCCACCGTCCACACGGCGGAGCCGCCACCGCTCTCGCGGCGCAGCAGCGCCCTGACGCGGGCCAGCAGCTCGGCGAAGGCGAACGGTTTGACGAGGTAGTCGTCGGCGCCCTCGTCGAGACCGCGCACCCGGTCGGCGAGCCGGTCGCGCGCGGTCAGCATCAGGATGCGCAGGTCGGGCCCGGTCTCGCCGGCCAGCTCTCCGCGGCGGATCGCGCCGCAGAGTTCCGTGCCGTCGCCGTCCGGCAGGTTGAGATCCAGGATCATCAGGTCGTACGAGGTGACGTAGAGCTTTTGCGACGCCTCCGCGAGGTCGAAGGCCGTGTCGGTCGCGTAGTCGGCGCGGACCAGGCCGAACCTCAGCGCCTCGACGAGGTCCTCTTCGTCCTCGACGACCAGTACCCGCATCGGCTCAGCCTCCCTCTTCCACACCTGCTCTCACCCGTCAACGGATGAGCTGCTGGGCGCGATCCACTGCGCGGTCCACCGGGATCGCGAACCCGATGCCGATGGAGCCGGAACCGCCCCGGCTCAGTGTCGCGATGGCCGTGTTGACCCCGACCACCTCACCCCGCGCGTTGACCAGTGGCCCGCCGGAGTTGCCGGGATTGATGGACGCGTCGGTCTGCAGCGCGGTCTGCCGCTCACCCCCGCCCAGCCGCACCTCCCGGTTCATCGCGCTCACGATGCCGCCGGTCACGGTCCCGGCCAGGCCGAGCGGCGAGCCGATCGCCAGCACGGGGTCGCCGACCCTTACGTCCGCCGAACGGCCGAAGACCAGCGGCGGCGGGCTCTGCCCGGCGTCGACGGACACCACGGCGATGTCGTGGGCGGGATCGGTGCCCACGACCTGGCCCGGCAGCCGCCGCCGGTCGGAGAGCACGACGGTCACGTCTCCGCCGCCCTCCACGACGTGGGCGTTGGTGAGCACGTGGCCGACGCGATCGATGACGAAACCGGACCCGGTCCCGCGCGAGTTGGTCGCGCGGACCTCGAGGGAGACGACGCTCGGCTGCACGCGAGCCGCGACATCGCTGAGGTCTCCCGGCCCGTTCGCGGGCCCGGCCGCCGACCGCGCCGGCGGCGCGAGCGCCCGGTCCGAGGTCAGGGCGGCCCCGGTGATCCCGGCCACTCCCCCGGTCAGCGCCGCGGCCAGCACCGCGACGAGGACGACCCGCCCGCCCTGCCCGACCCCGGTCGGACGCGTCCCGCCGGGACGGGCCCCGGTGGCCTGTTCCGGCGAAGCCCACGGGGCGGGCGGCACCGGCGCGAACGCCCCGACGCCCGATCCGCGGAACGCTCCCGCAGGGCCCGGCCGGGCGGGCAGGAAGTCCGGGCCGCGCGGTTCGCCGAGACCCAACCTGGCGTCGGCACGGGCCGGCCCGTGCGGGCGCCGCCCGGTCTCGAGCGGTCTGCTCTCCGGCGATCCCGTCTCGGCTCCGCCGAGCGCGATTGCGTCGCTCATCAACACTCCTTAGGGGATGCGGGAGAACCAGAGAAGTGACCCGGCCGCCGCGACGCAGGCGAGGAGCAGGCCGCCGCCGATGAACCACGCCCAGATCTCGCGTCGCTCGGTGCGGTAGCCGACGCTGCTGCCGATGTCCTCGTAGACCTGGCGCAGCTCGGCGCCGGTGGCGGCCTCGTAGAACCGCCCGCCGGTGTCCTGCGCGAGCCGTTCCAGCGCGGGGCCGTCGACCGGCACCGCGACCGGTGTCCCGTTCTGGTAGATCACGCCTTCGGCGGTGCCGTAGGCGATGGTCGAGACGGGGATGCGCGTCTGCGCCGCCCGCTCGGCGGCGACCTCGGGGCTGCGGCCGGCGGTGTTGGTTCCGTCCGACAGCAGCACGACGCGTCCGGGTGGTGCGCTCTCTCCGAACTGCACGCCGAAGTCCGTGATCGCCTGCAGCGAGGTGAAGACGCCCTCTCCGATCGCGGTACGCGGGCCGAGCGTGAGCCCGTCGATCCCGGCGAGCATGGCCCGCCGGTCGGTGGTCGGCGCGACGGTCACCGCCGCGCTGCCCGAGAAGGCGACCAGACCCACGTTGAAGCGGTCGGGCAGCGAGTTCACGAACGCGCGGGCGGCCAGTTTGGCCGCGGCCAGCCGGCTCGGCTCCACGTCGGTCGCCTCCATGGAGGTCGACACGTCGACCGCCACCATGATGGTCGCCTGCTCGCGCGGGACCCGTACGTCGGTGGCGGGGCGGGCGAAGCCGGTCACGAACAGGCCCATCATGAGCAGGAACGCGGCCGCCGGAGCGTGCCGGCGCCATCCCGGACGCAACGGCGCGACCTTCTCCAGCAGAGCCAGGTTGGTGAACCTGACCGCGTACCTGCCGCGCCGCAACTGCAGGGCGACGTACACGGCGGCCAGCGCGAGCAGGGCCGCGAGCAGGAACAGCCGCCCGGGCGCGAGGAAGCTCATCGCCGCTCCCCCGCACCGGTCATCGGGGACGGGGGCGGTGGCGCGGCCGCGGCCATCCTGCGGCTGGTCAGGACGTGGGCGATGATGTCGCGCATCCAATCCCCGTCGGTGCGCAGGCGCAGATGTGCCGCCCCGGCCCGGCGCAGCGCCCCCTCGATGGCGGTCCGCTGCTCGGCGGCGGCCGCCGCGTAGCGCTCGCGCAGCCGTCTGCCCGCCGTCGGGATCTCCCGGCGCCGCCCCGACTCGGGATCGACGACCGTGAGCAGCCCGACGTCCGGCAGCGTCAGCTCGCGCGGGTCCACGACCTCGACGGCCAGCACCTGGTGCCGCCGGGCCAGCAGCCTCAGCGGCCGGTCCCACGACTCCACCGGTTCGAGGAAGTCCGACACGACGACGGTCAGCCCGCGCCGGCGCCCCGTCGTCCGGCCGAGCACGTCGGCGCCGGCTCCGAGCGAAGGGGCCGCGGGGCCGCCGGGCGCCGCACGCGGCACGTCCAGCAGGGCACGGAGCAGGCCGAGCAGATGCGGGCGTCCGGTGCGTGCCGGTACGTGGCGCGGCCCGCCCTCGCACAGGATGTGCGCGCCGATCCGGTTGCCGGCGCGCTCGGTGAGGAACGCGACCGCGGCCACGGCGACGACCGCGAGATCGCGCTTCTCCAGCCGGCCGGTGCCGAAGTCCATGCTGGCGGTCGCGTCGACGAGCGCCCACGTCTCCAGTTCCCGGTCGGCGACGCGGTCGCGTACGTGCGGTGTCGTCGTTCGGGCGGTGAGGTTCCAGTCCATGGTCCGCACGTCGTCGCCGGGCACGTACTCGCGCCCTTCGGCGGCCTCGGTGCCGGGACCTGGCACCAGGCCGAGGTGGTCGCCCTGCAGCAGCCCGTACAGCCGCCGCACGATGGTCAGCTCCAGCCGCCGCAGCGCCTGCTCGGGCGCCAGATCGCGCAGGTCGGGCGTTGTCATGCGGCCGCTCCCCTGAACGGCCGCCGGTCGCCGGCCGGTCCCACGGGTGACTCCACGTCGGGTGCGACCACGTCCGGGGACTCGTCGTCGCGCGGCGCGACCCGCGGCACCGGGACGGCGGCGACGATCTGGCCGACGATGGACCTCGCGGGCACCCCGTCGGCGAGCGCGTCGAACGACAGCACCAGGCGATGCGCGATCACATCGCCGGCGAGGTCGCGTACGTCGGCCGGCAGCACGTAGTCGCGGCCGCGCAGCAGGGCCAGCGAGCGGGCCGCGGCGACCAGCCCGAGAGTGGCCCGCGGGCTGGCCCCGTAGGAGATCAGCCGGGCCACGTCCGCGATCCCGTAGCCGGCCGGGTCACGGGTGGCCGCGATCAGCCGGACGGTATAGCGCGCGATGGCGTCATGCACGAACACCCGCTCGGCCGCGCGCCGCAGCGCGATCAGCCGCTCCGCGTCGAGCAGCACGGACGGCGCCGGCGGATCGACGCTCATCCGGTAGAGGATCGCCAGTTCCTCGGATTCCGTCGGATAACCGACGTCGATCTTCATCAGGAAGCGATCGCGCTGTGCCTCGGGGAGTTGGTAGACCCCCTCGGACTCGATGGGGTTCTGCGTCGCCAGCACGAGGAACGGCTCCGGTACCGTGAAGGTGCGGCCGCCGATGCTGATCTTCCGCTCCGCCATCACCTCCAGCAGCGCCGACTGAACCTTGGCGGGCGCCCGGTTGATCTCGTCGGCCAGCACGATGTTGGCCATCACCGGGCCCGGTTCGACGTCGAAGCTCTCCGTCGACGGGCGGTAGATGCGGGTGCCCACGATGTCCGAGGGCACCAGGTCGGGGGTGAACTGGATCCGCGCGAACGACCCGCCGACCACCGTCGCGAGGGTCTCGGCGCCGAGGGTCTTGGCGACACCCGGCACGCCCTCCAGCAGGCAGTGCCCGCCGGAGAGCACGGCGACCATCAACCGCTCGACCATGCGGTCCTGCCCGACGATGACCCGCTTGACCTCGAACACCGCCCGCTCGAGCAACGCGGTCTCGGCGGACGGGTCGTCCGGGCCCCGGGCCTGCGCGTGCGGCCCGCCCGAGGGCGCGCCGGCCCGGGCGGCGTCGGGCTCGCTCATCGCGTGTCCGCCGCCTGGGCGGCCGAGGACGCCCGGTCGGGGCAGTCCTCATGCGGGCCCGTCGCGGATCTCGCCGGGACCCACGTGCCGGATTCATAGTGATCGACGATCTGCAGTTCCGTACGCCCGCCGTCGGGGTCGGCTGCGAAGGCCGTGCCGCCGGCGGTGACCAACGCCGCTCCGGCCACTCCCGCTCCGGCCAACGTGATCTTGACGCGCCTGCTGAGTGCCATGCTCCGCTTCCCTTCACTGGGTTCGCCCCGGCTCTGTGCCGGTACGCACGATCACAGCAAGAGACACCGAAAGCGGGCTTAAGGACTCGGCTCGCGGCCACGGAGGCCGTCCGGCTCGGGCCCTCAGCGGCGACCTGCCGCGGGATGTCCCCGAAGTCGTCCGGGGCCGGCGGCGGTCACGGCGACACGATCCAGGCGACGGCGGTCATCGTGCCGGGCGGCACCTCGGTGAACCCGGCGTCCCGTACGGCCACGGTGGCGCGCTCGACACACTCCTCCCACGGCACGTCCCGCAGGAGATGGACGGTGAGACCGGCGTCGAGCCATGCCGCCCGGGTCGCCGCCGCCGACCGGCGCAACAGCAGATGGGCGGCGTGCCCGGACTGCGCGGCGGCCTTGCCGGTGCTCATCGCGACGTGCGGATTGAGCGCGATGGCCGCATACGGCCGCCCGGGAGGCGGCTTCGGCTCCTCGTCATCGGCCAGGTCGAGCCCGGCGACCTGCAGCTTGGCCAGCTCGGGCGGCACCTCGGTGACCGGGCCCGGCAGGAAAGCCCGCGCCTGGGCGCCCGCGTGGTCGACCGTCACGCCGGGAAGCTCCTGCACGGCCTGCCAGCGCGCTCCTCGCGCACGCCGCGCGACCTTCCGGATCCGGCCGGACTCCCACCGGCTCACCGGCTCGCGCCACTCACCACCCGTCGCGCGGGGATCGGTGAGCAGGCGCACGACGGCCATCGCGGCGGTCGCGCACACGGTGCTGTGCGCCGGCGGCGCCGCCTTCTCGGCGTGCACGGCGAGCTGCATCGCCCACGGAGGGTCATGATCGTCGTACATCGAACTCCCTGTGGCACCGGCGGCGTGGCCTACGAGTCTTCCACCAGCGGATAGGCGCCGACGACCCGCCCGTGGCGGCATGAAACCCTGGCGACCGATAAGCAATCGGAGGTCTTCACTCGTGACCACACCCACCCCCAAGGTGATCACGGCATCCCCGCCCACTTTTCTGCTCCGGCACGGCCGGTCGCTGCTGCTCATCGTATTGATCGCGCTCAACCTGCGGCCGGCGGTCACGGGCGTGGCGCCGTTGCTCGGCGACATCCGAGAAGACCTCGGCCTCTCCAGCGCGGCCGCCGGGGCGCTCACGACGCTGCCGGTGCTGTGCTTCGGGTTCTTCGGGTTGATCGCCCCCGCGTTGACCCGCCGGGTCCGCGAGGAGGTCCTGCTCGCGGGAAGCATGGCACTGCTGATCGTCGGAATCTTCGTGCGCATCGGCCCATGGCAGCTCACGCTCTTCGCCGGGGCGCTGCTGGTGGGATTGGCGATCAGTGTCGGCAACGTCGCGGCACCGGCGCTGTTCAAGCGGGATCAGCCCGAGTCGGTCACGTTCGTGACGGCGGTGTACACGACCGCGGTAACGCTCGGAGCGGCCGCCTCGTCGGGAATCATGGTGCCGATCCAGGAGGTGGCCGACTCGGGCTGGCGGCTGCCGCTGGGCGTCCTCGCCGCCCCCGCCCTGATCGCGGGGCTCGCCTGGCTGCCACGGGCCCGGCGCGCCGCGCGCAAGCCCATCGCCCAAGGCACGACGGCGGCCTCCCTCTGGCGTGACCGGCTGGCCTGGCAGATCACCGCCTTCATGGGCCTGCAGTCACTGCTGGCCTACGTGGTCTTCGCCTGGCTTCCCACCCTGTGCCAGGACCGCGGGCTGAGTCAGGGCAGCGCGGGTCTGGTGCTCGCCGTCTCATGTCTCGTGCAGGCGACCGGATCGCTCTTGGTGCCCGCCATCGATCGGCACCTGCGCGACCAGCGGCCACTCGTCCTCGCGGTCGTCGCGTTCACGGCCGTCGGCCTCGCCGGCGTCGCCTGGGCGCCCGTCGGGCTGATCTGGCTCAACGCGGTCGTGCTCGGCCTCGGCCAGGGCGCGGGCTTCGCCCTGGCCCTCGCCTTCATCGGCCTGCGGTCCGGGGACGCCCGGGTCGCCGCCCGCCTGTCGGGCATGGCCCAGGGCGTCGGCTACCTCATCGCGGCCGTCGGCCCGTTCGCCGTCGGGCTCCTGCACGACGTGTCGAACGGCTGGACCGTTCCGATCGCCATCCTGATCGCCATCGCGCTCCTCGAGGGTCTTCCCGGCATGATGGCCGGCCGGGCCCGCACGATCAGGGCGGCCACGCCTGCCACAGTGGTCGAATGATTCAGACCGCTACCACCGTGGTGTACAAGAACCGCTGGATCTCCCTGCGGGAGGACCGGATCCGGCTGCCCGACGGTTCCGCGGGCATCTACACCGTGATCGACAAACCCACGGCGGCGTTGATCATCCCTATGGAGGGCGACGGCTTTCATCTCATCGAGCAGTTCCGTTACCCGCTCGGCCGGCGGTCCTGGGAGTTCCCGCAGGGCACCTGGCCGGACGAGCGGCAGACGCCGGCCGAGGAGCTGGCGCGCGCCGAGCTCGCCGAGGAGACGGGCCTGCGGGCCGGAACGCTGCACAGGCTCGGCCGGCTGGCGCTGGCGCCCGGGATCAGCAGCCAGGAGTGCGACGCCTTCCTCGCCACGGAGCTGACGGCCGGCCCGACCGCCAGGGAGCACACCGAGCAGGGCATGACACAGCACCGGTTCGGCCGCGACGAAGTGGAAGAGATGATCCGTGGCGGTGAGATCACCGACTCTCCGACCATCGCCGCCTACATGCTGTTGCGGCTGCACGAGGAAGTCCGGACAGGTCCGCGCTGAGACGACTTCCTACGACCTCATGTGGGTAGGTGGCAACTTGTACCGCTCGGTACTCGTCTCACTGGTGAGGGCGATTGGGAACTCCTCTGGTCGGAGGTCGCGCAGTGGCCAGCGGTGTCGGCAGGCACACCATTCCGGGGACCGGCACGTTCTTCGTCGGAATCGACATCGCCCCTGGCCGGTATCGCTGTGACGACGGCAAGGGCGGCTGGTGGGTCCGGTTCGCCGGGCCGGGCGGCGGCGAACCGATCGGCTCGTGGCCCCTGCCGATCGGCCCGACCGAGGTCGAGATCAGAGCCGACGACTTCGCGTTCGAGACTCATGTCTCGACCTACTGGAGATTCATCGGCTCATCGTCGGCCGCCGACGGACGCCGTCCGGCGGAAGCTCGCCCCGTGGCCGATCCCGGTCTGAGGCCCGAACTCGACGCGCTCGTCGCCCGGCACGGGGTCCTGCATCGGATGGCTCCGTTGGCCATCCCCCTGCTGTGCGTGCTCGGTATCGCGTTCGGCGGAGCCTGGGGGCTCAGCCTGATCCCGCTGGCCATCATCGTGCTCACCGGGCGGCACCTCAGCGACGACCTGCGCCGGGCGCGTGCGCTGAAGCTGCGCCGGGACCGTTACGTGACCCCGGACGACTTCGACGAGGAGGGCCGGACGCTGCTCGCGCGGGCGCAGGGCGCGATCGACGCCGTACAGGAGTCGGACGTCAACAAAGAGGGCCTGCTCGACACCGTCGACAACGCCGTGACCCTGCCCCGGCAGGAGTGGGAGATCGCGCAGGTGCTCGCCCGGCAGGCGAAGCTGCGCGGCGAGCAGCAGGCGTTCCTCACGTCGGCAACGACGCTGCCGGAGGTCGAGGCGGCCATCCGGCCGCTGCGCGAGAAGCTGGACCTGTCGGTACAGGCGGTGACCCGGCGGATCGAGGCGCTGGAGCGCTACGCGGAACGTACCAGGGCCGCCGACGAGGCGTTTCGCGCGCACCGGCACCTCGACACGCTTTCGGCACATGCCGCGGAGTACGACGAACTACTCGCCGACGCCGTCCGGGAGGATCTCGCGCTGCCGGCCATCGAGCGGCTCACCGACCAGAGCGACGAGCTCGTACGCACCTTGCGCAGCCGGCTCGCCGACGCCGCCGACGCCGGCACCGAACTGCCCCCGGCCGCTCCGTGACATGACCTCACCGGCCCCGGCCCGAGACGGCTCCGTCCAGCTGCGCCTCGGCCTCCGCGACGCCGGCCTCCCGGTCGCGCCGACCTCGCCGGTCTGGCCGATCTAGCGGGTCTCGCCGATCTCGAACTCCTGCGAGAGTTCATGCCGTTCGGCCGAGAGAACGAACTCCGCCGTCTCGACCGGCCGCTCTCCGGCCAGACACGTCCGGCGCAGGACGATGACGACCGCGCTCCTCGGCAGGTCCAGTCGCCGCGACTCCTCCTCGAGCGCCGGGCGGGCCGAGACGGTCTCGGTGGTGCGGGTCACGGTGACGCCGATGGAGGCCATTCGGCACACCGGGCCCTGGCTCGCGAACGGCCCCTGCTCCGGCCACATGACCGCGGTGTCCCGGGTGAGCGCCAGGGGCTCCCACGAGGTGGCCAGCACGATGGGCTCCTCGTCGTCGAAGAACAGGTAGTCGGTGCGCATGACGTCGGCTCCGGCGTCGACCCCGAGCCGCTCGGCGATCGGCGCCGGTGCGGTCGCCTCCGCCGACGTCGCCCGCCTGGCACCGTTCAGCGCGACGGGCGGCGAGGCGCCGGGCGGCTCGTGGTGCAGGCGCCGAGCCTCGGGGCGGCGGCGCACGTAGGTGCCCGAGCCCGGACGGCCCTCCACCAGGCCCTCGTTCATCAGGACTTTGACGGCCTCGACGGCGACCCGGTCCGACACCGTGTAGCGGCGTGACAGTTGCGTGCGGGAGGGCACTCGCTCTCCAGGAGCCAGCTCGCCCTCCTGGATCCGGTGGCGAAGGTCGTCGGCGATGCGCAGATACGTGGGTCTGCTCACGGGGGTCCTCGCATCCGGCAAGTCAGTGCGACTCGATCGGTACAGCTTGACGATCTGCGCACGTCTGTTCAACCCGAATACGACAACTCAGCCGACATGGCTCTCTACGCCCCATAGACCCGCTCGGGGGCAGGAGCCTCGGTGAGCAGCTCGTCGACGGCCTTTCCGACCTCCGACGGCTCCCAGCGCGCCTGCTTGTCGACGCGCGGTCCGTGCCGCCATCCCGTCGCCAGCCCGATGACCCCTCCCTCGACCTCGAACGTCCGGCCGGTGACATGCCCCGACCCGGCGCTGCCCAGCCAGACGACCAGCGGCGACACGTTCGCCGGGTGCATGGCGTCGAAGCCGGCGTCCGGCCTGGCCATCGCGCCGGTGAAGACCTGCTCGGTCATGCGGGTCCGGGCGGCGGGGGCGATGGCGTTCACCGTGACGCCGTAGCGGGCCAGCTCCGCGGCCGCGATGAGCGTCATCGCCGCGATGCCGGCCTTGGCCGCACCGTAGTTGCCCTGCCCGACGCTGCCCAGCAGTCCCGCGCCCGAGGAGGTGTTGATGACCCGGGCGTCGACGTCCTGCCCACGCTTCGAGCGCTCCCTCCAGTACGCGGCGGCGTGCCGCAGCGGCGCGAAGTGGCCCTTGAGGTGGACGCGTATGACGTCGTCCCACTCCTGCTCACCCATGGAGACGATCATCCGGTCGCGTACGAAGCCGGCGTTGTTGACGAGCACGTCGAGCGACCCGAAGGCGTAGATCGCGGCCTGTACGAGTGCGGCCGCCCCATCCCAGTCGGCGACGTCGTCGGCATTCGCGACCGCCTCTCCGCCCGAGGCCCGGATCTCCGCCGCGACCGACTCGGCCACCGCACGGGTACCGCCGCCGCCGTCCGGCTCGACGCCCAGGTCGTTGACGACGACCCGCGCGCCCTGCCGGGCGAACTCCAGCGCGTGCTCGCGCCCGATCCCCCGGCCGCCGCCCGTGACGATCACAACCCGGTCCGCCATCAAGCTCATCGTGCCTCCTTCACTGCACCTCCCGCTTCGCCGCCCTGATCCCGCGAGCCTCCACGGACGGAGACCGCCGGATCAAGGCGGCGAAGCGGTGCGGGCGGTCTTGTGGGCGACGGCCTCGGCGACGACGTGCGACCAGGCCGGTCGTTCTCCGCCACCGTCGACGGTCAGCGTCGAGCCGGTGATGTACGCGGCCTCCGGCGCCCCGAGGAACAGGCAGGCGGCCGCCACGTCGGCAGGCTCGGCGAGCCGTCTGGCCGGGACCGTCGCACCCACCTGGGCGAGGGTGCCCGCGCCGCCGTAGTGCTCGCCGGCCGCGCCGGTGTCGGCCAGCCCCACCACGACGCTGTTGACCCGGACCTTCGGCGCCCATTCGGCCGCGAGGCAGGCGGCCAGGTGGTGCAGACCCGCCTTCGCGGCACCGTAGGCGGCCGTACCCGGCGACGGCCGGACACCGCTGACACTGCCGACCATCACGATCGCGCCGCCGTCGTCCTGGGTCCGCATGACCTGGTGGGCCCGTTGCGACACGTGCAGCGGCGCGACCAGGTTGAGCTCGATCACTTTGGCGTGGAAACCCGGCGAGGCGTCGGCGGCCGGCACGTACGGGGAGCCGCCCGCGTTGTTGACGACCGCGTCCAACCGGCCGTACCGCTCCGCGACGGCGTCGATCAGGCTCTCGACCTGGTGGGCGTCGCGCACGTCCGCCTGCACGAACCATGCCGCACGACCTCCCGCGGAGGGCGGGCGGTCCGGCGGCCGCCTGGCGCACACCACCACGTCGGCGCCGGCCGCGAGAAAGGCCGAGGCGACACCCGCTCCGATGCCCTTCGTCCCTCCGGTGACGAGCACCGTCCGGCCGCCGTAGTCATAGGAGATCGCCACGGTCCTCCCTGATCGTCTACCCGCCATCATGCTACGTTACCAAGCAAGCGTTAGGTATCGAGGTGGGCATGGGCATCACGCGCCAGATGGCCGCTCCCGGGGTGGCCGAGGTCGTCATCGACGTACCGCCGGTCAACGCCCTCACCGTCCGCGGCTGGTACGAACTCGCCGACGCGCTCCGCTCGGCGGGGGCCGACCCGCAGACCCGGGTGGTCGTACTCCGCGCCGAGGGCCGCGGCTTCAGCGCCGGCGTCGACATCAAGGAGATGCAGCGCACCTCCGGCTTCGATGCT
Source organism: Actinomadura sp. HBU206391 (assembly GCF_014323665.1). Lineage (GTDB taxonomy): Bacteria > Actinomycetota > Actinomycetes > Streptosporangiales > Streptosporangiaceae > Actinomadura_C. The sequence goes on from NZ_JABVEB010000069.1 coordinate 16,664, forward strand.
CTGATCGGCGCGAACCGGGGCTGCTCCGCCGCGTTCGCCGCCGTGTACGAGTGCGAGGTCCCCGTGATCGCGGCCGTGCAGGGCTTCTGCCTGGGCGGCGGCATCGGCCTGGTGGGCAACGCCGACATCATCGTGGCCTGCGACGATGCGACCTTCGGGCTGCCCGAGGTCGACCGCGGCGCGCTCGGGGCGGCGACGCACCTCGCCCGGTTGGTCCCGCAGCACCTGATGCGGGCGATGGTCTACACCTGCCGGACGGCGACGGCCGGGCAACTCCATCACTACGGATCGGTGCTCGAGGTCGTGCCGCGCGACCGGCTCAGGGACGCCGCCCTCGGCGTGGCCGCGCAGATCGCCGCGAAGGACCCGTACGTCATCAGGTGCGCCAAGGAGTCGCTCAACGGCATCGACCCGGTCGATGTGAAGCGCAGCTACCGCTTCGAGCAGGGCTTCACGTTCGAGCTCAACCTGTCCGGAGCCGGCGACGCGCACCGCGACGCCTTCCTCGGCGAAGAGACCGCCGGACCGGAGGCCTGATGACGGCTAGCGAGCTAGTGGTGGCCGGACGGAGGAGCGAGCGAGTGCGAGGAACGAGCGCTCGGGAGCGACGAGGGAAGCCGCCGCGTCAAGGCGCCCGAGAGCAGGCGAGCGGAGCGAGCCGATGAACACGAACAAACTGCTTTCGGCCGAGGAGGTCGTCGGGTCGCTGGAGAGCGGCATGACGATCGGCATCGGCGGCTGGGGTTCACGCCGCAAGCCGATGGCCCTGGTCCGGGCGATCTGCCGCTCTGAGCTCACCGACCTGACCGTCGTGTCGTACGGCGGCGCCGACGTGGGTCTGCTGTGCGCGTACGGCAAGGTGCGCCGGCTCGTCGCGCCCTTCGTCACGCTCGACTCCATTCCGCTGGAACCGCATTTCCGAAGGGCTCGCCAGGACGGGTCGATGGAGTTCACGGAGTACGACGAGGGCATGTTCATGTTCGGGCTGCTGGCCGCCGCGCACCGGCTGCCGTTCCTGCCCACCTATGCCGGGCTCGGGTCGGACGTGCTGCGCGTGAACCCCGAACTCAAGACGGTGCGGTCGCCCTACGGCGGAGAGGAGCTCGTCGCGGTGCCACCGCTGACGATGGACGTCGCGCTGGTGCACCTGAACCGGGCGGACCACCGGGGCAACGGGCAGTACCTCGGCCCGGACCCCTACTTCGACGACCTCTACTGCAAGGCCGCGAGTCGCGCCTATGTCAGCTGCGAGCGTGTCGTCGACACGGCGGAACTGCTCAAGGAGGGACCGGTGCAGAGCCTGCTCGTCAGCCGGGCGCACGTGACGGGCGTCGTGGAGACCCCGAACGGCGCGCATCCCACGACGTGCGAGCCCGACACAGAGCGCGACGAGGCCTTCCAGCGGCTGTACGTCCAGGCGGCCGCCGACCCCTCGGGCTGGGCGGAGTTCCGTGACCGGTTCCTGAGCGGCGACGAGCGTGCCTACCAGGACGCCGTACGGCACTGGCATGAGGAGGCGTCCCGATGACGGCGACCAGGGCCGAGGTCTGCGCGGTCGCCTGCGCCGAGGCGTTCCGCGGCGACGGCGAGATCCTCGCGGCGGGCATCGGCGGCGCGGTCACCGTGCTCGGCGCCCGGCTGGCCCGGCTCACCTTCGAACCGGACCTCATCACCCACGACGGCGTCTGCCTGCTGACCGGCGACGTGCCCCCGCTCGGCGAGACCCCGCGGGAGGTCGAGGGCTGGCTGCCGTTCCGCGACCACCTGTGGCTGGTGCTGAACGGCAGGCGGCACGTCATGCTGGGCGCGAGCCAGATGGACCGTCACGGCAGCAGCAACATCTCCTGCATCGGCGACTGGGCCAGGCCCAAGGCACAGTTGCTCGGAGCGCGCGGCGCGCCGGGGAACACCCACTGCAACACCACGAGCTACTGGATCCCGAGACACTCCCCCCGGGTCTTCGTCGACCGGGTCGACATGGTGAGCGGCCTCGGCTGGGACCGCGGCGCGCACGAGATCCGGGTGGTGGTCACCGACCTCGCGGTCCTCGACTTCGCCACTCCCGACCGCGGCATGCGGCTGCGCTCGGTGCACCCGGGCGTGACGGTGGACGAGGTCGTCGACCGCACCGGTTTCGACCTGGTCATCGAGGGCGAGGTGCCCGAGAGCAGGCAGCCCACCGAAGAGGAGCTGCGGATCATCCGGGAGGTGCTCGACCCGGGCGGCCTCCGTGACCGCGAGGTGCGTACATGATCCGTACGGCCCTGACCGAGCTCACAGGCGCCCGGTATCCGGTGGTGCAGACCGGCATGGGCTACGTCGCCGGCGCGCGACTCGCCGCCGCCACGTCGAAGGCCGGCGGGCTCGGCATCGTCGCGGCGTCGACCATGTCCGTGGAGCAGATGCGCGGTGCCATCCGGGAGGTCAAGGAGCGCACGGACGCGCCCTTCGGGGTGAACATCCGCTCCGACGCCGCCGACGCCGCCGACCGGGTCGACATCATGATCAAAGAGGGCGTGCGGGTGGCGTCCTTCGCGCTCGCACCCGACCGGGAACTGATCGCGAGGCTCAAGGACGCGGGCGTCGTCACGATCCCGTCCGTGGGCGCGAGGAGGCACGCGGAGAAGGTCGCGTCCTGGGGCGCGGACGCCGTCGTCGTGCAGGGCGGCGAGGGCGGCGGCCACACCGGCCCGGTGCCCACCACGCTGCTGCTCCCCGACGTGGTCGCGGCCGTCGACATTCCGGTGATCGCCGCAGGCGGCTTCTTCGACGGCCGCGGTCTCGTCGCAGCCCTGGCGTACGGCGCGGCGGGCATCGCGATGGGCACCCGCTTCCTGCTGACCTCCGACTCCCCGGTGGCGGAGGAGGTGAAGCGGGTCTACCTCGGCAAGTCCGTCCGCGACACCGTCGTGACCACCAAGGTCGACGGCGTCCCCCACCGCGTGCTGTCCTCGGAGCTCGTGTCGTCGCTGGAGTCGGCGGGCCGGCTGCGCGGCCTGTTGCGGGCGTCGCGCAACGGGGCGCGGTTCAAGAGGCTGTCCGGCCTGTCCTGGGGCGAGATGATCCGCGAGGGCCGGCGCATGAGACGCGCCAGGGAGCTGACCTGGGCGCAGGTTCTCATGGCGGCCAACACCCCGATGCTGCTCAAGGCCGCCATGGTCGACGGCCGCACCGACCTCGGCGTCATGGCCTCCGGCCAGGTCGTCGGCCTCCTCGACGACCTGCCATCGTGCGAGGAGCTCATCACCCGCATCATGCGGGACGCCGCGGCCACCCTCGACACCCTCGCCGCACTGCACGACGACTGAGCTCCGACACGGCCGGCCCCATGCCGGCCGGCAGTTCAAGGCCGGCGCTTGACGCCCCGGGACTTATCCACATGTCCCGACGCCTCTTCTCGCGGGCCGCACGCCGACGGCAGGATTTCGAACATGCTCGACGAACTCCGCTCGCGGCAGGCCGGGGTCGTCGCCCGGGCGCAGGCGCTCGGCTGCGGACTGACCGACTCGTGGTCACGCGCCCGAGTGAGCAGCGGCCAATGGCAACGGCCGTACGCCGGCGTCTACGTCACCTACAGCGGGCCGATCAGCCGCGCCTCCTGGCTCTGGGCGGCGTTGCTGCGGTGCGGTCCGGATGCGATGTTCAGTCACGAGACGGCCGCCGAGCTCGACGGGCTCATCGACAGGCCCGGTCGCGTCATCCATGTGACCGTACCGCGCACGCGCCGGTTGGCCGCACCCCCGAGGATCCGCGTCCACTATTCACGACGAGTGGCCGAGGCCCGTCATCCGGTGCGTGAGCCGGCCCGGACCCGGATCGAGGAGACGGTCATCGATCTGACCCAGGACGCCTCGACGCTGGACGACGCCATGGGGTGGATCGCACAGGCCTGCGGCAGCCGTCGCACCACGGCCGGACGGATCGCCCACCGAGAGACCCTGCGAGGTCGCCGCTCAGCTGGCCCGTGTCCTGAAGCGCAACGGCTGGGCAGGGAACCCGCGGCCTTGCGGCCCCGGCTGTGCGGTGCTCAGCCGTCGCCGAGGACAACGGGAAGGATCTTGAGCGCCCCAACGTCGAAAATCCTTCCCACTGACTCATGGCCCCCAGCACGGGCCCGCTACTTGGTCGGGGTCAGGCGGGCTCGGAGGTCGGCGGCGGACTTGCGGATCGCGTCCGGATCCGCGTCGCGCAGCAGCACGTCGGCCATCCACGCGGCGGTCTGCCGCAGCTCGTCCGGGCCGAACCCGCGCCGGGTGACCTCCTGGGTGCCGATCCGCAGGCCCCGATCGCCGGCGGGGTCGTCGTCGCTCTGCCACGGCAGCCCCACGGCGCTGAGATAGATGCCCGCGGCGGCCAGCTTGGCCGCGGCGGCGGGACCGCCGCCTAGCAGGTGCGCGTCCACGGCCACGTGGTGCGACTCGGTGAAGCCGCGGTCGGCTCCCGCCACCGTGAATCCCTCGTCGTGCAGCGCCGCCGCGAAGGCCTGGGCGTTGGCGACGCACCGGTCGGCGTAGGCCCCGCCGTCCTGCAGGATCTCGGCCGCCGTGACGGCGAGCGGGGCCAGCCGCCCCGCGTCGTAGTTGGCGGTCAGCCCGGGGAAGACCGCGGTCGAGACCCGTTCCGCGAGGTCGGCGTCGTTGGTGGCGATCACTCCGCCGGGCGGGCCGCCGAAGGACTTGTACGTGGAGAACGTCAGCAGCCGCGCGCCCTCGGACAGGGGCCGCTGGAAGCGCCCGGCCGCGACGAGCCCGGCCATGTGCGAGGCGTCGTAGACGAGCACCGCGCCGGCCGCCTCGGTGATCTCGCGGATCGCCGCGACCCGGTGCGGGAACAGCAGCAGGCTCGCGCCGATGACCACGACACGAGGTCGTTCCCGCTCGAGGAACTCCGGCAGGGCGTCGAGGTCCACGTCGAAGGCGCCGATGTCGTAGGGCAGGTCGACCACGCGCAGCCCGCGCACGCCCGGGGCGCCGATGGCGTGGTGGCTGGTGTGCCCACCGGCCCGTTGCGGCAGGACGGCGATCGTGTCGCCCGGCACGGCGAGAGCGGTGTAGACGGCGAGGTTGGCGAACGTCGCGCTCTGGCTGCGCACCTCCGCGAAGCGGGCCTCGACCAGCCGGGCCACGAGCGTCGGGGCGAGGACCTCGAGAATGTCGAGATGATCGAGGCCGGTCTGGTACTTCTCGCCGGGCCAGCCCATGCTGGGCCGCGCGCCGACGAGGGGCTCGCTGACACGCTGCGCCGTGGTGCTCATGACGTTGGTGCCCGCGTACAGGACGATGCCCTCGTCGTCGAACCGCCGGGCATGGTCGCCGAGCGCACGCCGCACGGTGCCGGTCACCCCGGCGAGCGACAGGTCGGTCAGACCGGCCGCCACTTCGGCGATGCGGGCGCGCGCCACCGGCGATGCCCACGGCGCGATGCTCTGCGGCTCCTGGCTCATTCCTCACCCCACTGTGATCCGCTCGATGATCTCCCCAAGCAAGTCAAACAGTACGAGACCGGACGAGACAGCCGCTAGGGATGGTCTTGGGGATATTCGGCGCGCAGGTCGTCCACGACCGGGCGAGCGCCGTCGAGGCCGGCTATTCCCCCGGCAGCCTGATCACGGCCAGGAGGGCGTCGAACGGGTCGGCGACGACGGCGACCCTGCCCTGCGGCGAGTCGATCGGCCCGCGCAGCACCCGTCCGCCCGCCGCGGTGACCCGGCGCGCGGCCTCGTCTGCGTCGTCGACGGAGAAGTAGGTCATCCACTGGCGCGGTGCTCTCGGCTCGCTCCAGATGCCCGCCACACTGTCCTCACCGGCCAGCACGGTCCAATAGTCGAAGCCCGCGATCCCCATGGACCGGACCGGGCGGTCGAGGACCGCGCCGTAGAACCGCACCGCCATGGCGGGGTCGGCGGTGCCGAGCTCGTGCCAGGCCATCGCACCGGGTTCGGCCACGATCCGGGCGCCCTGGTGCTCGCGGCCCTGCCAGACGGCGAACAGGACGCCCGCGGGGTCCTCGCCCAGCGCCACGCGGCCCTGGTCGGCGACCTCCCGGGGAGCCAGGACGAGCGAGCCGCCCGCCTCGGTGATGCGCCGAGCGGTGGCGTCGGCGTCGTCGGTCGCGAAGAAGGTGGTCCATCGACGGGCCGGGCCGTCGCCGGTGCCGGTGATGCCCGCGACGGGCTCTCCGTGGAGCAGGCACGTGGTGTAGCCACCGGCCGCGGGCGAACCCCCCTCGAACTCCCAGCCGAACAGGGAACCGTAGAACTCCCGGGCCTCGGCGACGTCGGGAACCGCGATCTCGACCCAGGCGGGCGCGCCGGCCGGGTGACTTTCCGTGATCATGTGTGCTCCTGACAGATCCGTCCGAATGGTCGGTCACGGCAGCGGACTGCGGGCCGTGCCGGAGCGGGCATCCTGCCGCGCGCCGGGTGAGCTCCACCCGGGCGCCGACCGGATCGGCATGGGTCCGGCCGCCGTCATCGCGGTGCCGAGCTCGTCGCATCGGCCGGCGGCCCGATGGTCAGGGGATCGGAGAGCCGGGAGTCAGGGCGTCAGGGTCAGGGGGTCAGGCGTGACCGGACCAGCGCCGCTCGAGGGCGAGCCGCCCATCCGGGGTCAGCTCGCCGAACAGCCGGAATCGCGCCATGCCGCCGTCCGGATAGACGTCGAGGCGCACATGGGTGACCTCGTGGCCGCCGGCCAGCGGGAACCGGTGCCTGGTGTCCGGCTGCAGCCGGGTCCGGTCCAGCAGCGGCGTCCACGCGGCCTCGTCTCCGGGTGCCGCCACACGCGCGTCGATGCCGCTCAGCGCGGCGGCCCCGGGTGCGTTGCCCTTGAAGTGGGTGGTGTCCAGCTCGGCGAGGCGGGCGACGCCGGGGGCCGCGAGCCTGACCAGCACCCAGTCGTTGCCGTCGTCGCGGCGCCGCGCGGTCTCCCAGCCCTCCCCCATCACCGTCGCCTGGCCTGGCGCGATCAGGTTGTTCGGCGAGGAGTAGAACATGTTGGAGCAGTCCTCCACCATGCCGCCGTTCTCGAGCGCCGCCAGGTCGACCGGCAGCCCCGCGAGCAACCGCGGGTCCGCGACCGGCTCACCGTGCACACGCAGCCGTGCCACCCCGCCGTCCGGAAAGATCCGCAGTCGTACGTGGGTGAAGCGCCGTTCGGCGTCCACGTCGAAGGGATGTGCGGCGTCGCCCCGCAGCGGGGACCTCGGCACGATCTCCACCCAGGCGGCCCGCTCCAGCTCGGCGGGTCCCGGATAGCCCTCGGCCGAGCACGCCTCCACGGAGGCCTGCGGCGGGAAGTTGCCGGTGAAGAACGCCGTGTCGACGACCACGCCGCGGACGACGCCGGGCATGCCGAGCCGGACCATCGCCCAGTCGTGCCCGGGTTCACGGCGCCGGCGGGTCTCCCACCCGTCGTACACCTGCCCCTTGTGACCGAAGGTCCCTGGTGAGAACACCGGTGCCGCCGGATTGATGAGGTTCTCGCGCTCGGCGAAGGACTCGTCGTTGGCCGCCACCACCGAGCCGCCCACCGCGCGCCCCGCGAGGTCGGGCAGCCGCCGGAAATCGCTCACATCTTCCTCCACTCGGCTTCCGAAGCCCCCACGGCGGCGCCCGCGCGGGTGAGGAGGCGACCGCGCGGGCGTGCCGGATCGATCGGCTCGCCGCGCAGCCAGGCGCCGCGCACCGCACCCGACAGCGTCGCGCCCGCATACGGCGTCACCGGGTTCTTGTGGTGCAGTGCCGCGGCGTCGACGACCTGCACGGCATCGGGGGCGAAGACGCAGAAATCCGCGTCGTGGCCGGCCGCGATGTGCCCCTTGCCGCGCACCCCCGCGATCTCGGCGGGCCGCTCCGCCATCCAGCGGGCCACGTCGGCGAGTGCGAAGCCCCTTGCGCGGGCCTCGGTCCAGACCGCCGAAAGCCCGACCTGCAGGGAGGAGATGCCGCCCCACGCGGTCCCGAAGTCTCCGGCGTCCAGATGCTTGAGCTCGGGGGTGCACGGCGAATGGTCGGAGACGACGCAGTCGATGACCCCGTCGGCGAGACCGCGCCACAGCGACTCGCGGTTGGCGGCCTCGCGGATCGGCGGGCAGCACTTGTACTGCGTGGCGCCGTCGGGCACCTGCTCGGCGGTGAACGTCAGATAGTGCGGGCAGGTCTCGACGGTGATCCGCACGCCGTCCCGCCGCGCCGAAGCGATCATCGGGAGGGCGTCCGAGGAGGACAGATGCAGGATGTGCGCCCGGGCTCCGGTCCGGCGGGCGAGCTCGATGACCTGCGCGATCGCGGTGTCCTCGGCGCCGCGCGGCCGGGAGGCGAGGAAGTCGTCGTAGCGGGCCCCTCGCGGGGCGGGTGCTCCGTCGATGACGTCCGGGTCCTCAGCGTGCACGATCATCAGGCCGTCGAAGGAGCGCAGCTCGGTCAGCGCCTCCTCGAACCCACGCGCCGTCAGGTGCGGGAACTCCTCCACGCCCGAGTGCACCAGGAAGCATTTGAAGCCGAACACACCGGCGTCGTGCAGCGCCCGCAGCCCTCGCGTGTTCCCGGGGATCGCCCCGCCCCAGAACCCCACGTCGACATGGCACTGCGGTTCGGCGGCCGCGCGCTTGGCGGCCAGGGCGCCGGTGTCCACGGTCGGCGGCACCGAGTTCAGCGGCATGTCGACGATCGTCGTCACGCCCCCCGCGGCGGCCGCGCGCGTGGCGGACGCGAAGCCCTCCCACTCCGTACGGCCGGGCTCGTTCACGTGCACGTGGGTGTCGACGAGGCCGGGCAGCAGCACCTCGTCGTCCTCGAGCACGACCGAGCGGGCCGCCGTGAGCGAGGAGTCGTACGGTTCGACCGCGACGATCCGGCCGGCGGCCACCCCGACGCACCGGGCCGGCTCGCCGCCCTCGGTGATCACTCTGCGGGCGCGGACGACCAGGTCGAGTTCGGTCACGGTGACTCCTGTCCGCTCACGGCTGCTCGATCCAGCCCAGAAGGTCTCCGGCCAGAAGGTACCCGCGACCGGCCGGGCTGACGAGGGCGAGATCGATCACCTCGCCTCAGCGAGGATCTTGCGCACCTGCTCGGGAGAGGTGAAGACCTCGGCGGTCATGCCGGTCTCGCGGGCGGCCACCACGTTGCGCTCGCTGTCGTCGAAGAACAGCACGTCGGCCGGGGCGACTCCGAGACGCCGGGCGCAGATCTCGTACGCCTGCGGATCGGGCTTGGCGACGCCGATCCGGCAAGAGTAGGTGAGCGCGGTGAAGTGTCCGAGCCAGTGGCCGTGGATGCCCTCGAACATGGGGACGAGGTCCTCGATGATGTTCGACAGCAGGCCGAGGACCCGGCCCTGGCCCGCGAGTTCGGCCACCAGCTCGACCATGCGCTCGTCGACCCTGGTCCAGCTCTCCAGATCGGCCTGGACGAGCGCCTGCACAGTGGACGCTGAGAAACTCACACCGAGCCGGGCGGCCGTCTCCATCCAGTACTCCTGGCTGGACTGGCCGGCGTCGTAGGCGGCACGGCCGGCCCAGTACGCTGCCCAGAACGGCTCGCCGGTCACTCCGGCCAGTCGCTCGATGCGGCCCCTCGCCTCCTCGGTCTGGGTGCGGGCGATGACTCCGAACAGGTCGAAAACGATCGTCTGCGGCATCCCACGACCTTATTCGGGCGCGTGCCTCCTCACGATGGCGGCGCACCGTACCGGGGCGCCTGCACAACAAGCGCTTGGCCGCGTCATAAACTGGTGTCCGCACGGTTCTTCGAGCTAGCGGTCGGGTTCGACCGGCATACTGAAAAGGTGACGACCACGAGCACCAACAGCGGACGGTCCGGGGGCAGGGGTCGCGCGAAGGGCACTCCCGCACTCGCCTCCGAGCGGCGGGAACACCTCGTCAGGCTCGCGGCGGAACTCTTCGCGGAAAAAGGCTTCCAGGCCACCACGGTCCGCAACATCGCGGAAGAGGCCGGCATCCTGTCCGGCAGTCTCTACCATCACTTCGACTCCAAGGAGTCGATCGTGGACGAGATCCTCTCCGGGTTCTTCGGCGAGCTCATGGCCGCCAACCATGCCGCCGTCGAAAAGGGCGGTGATCCACGCGAGGTCATCTCCGCGCTGGTCCGGATCTGCTTCGGCACCCTGGAGCCGCACCGCGCCGCCATCACCGTGATGCAGAACGACTGGAACTACCTCAAGTCGCAGGAGCGCTTCGCCTATCTCTCCGAGTCCGAGGACGAGGTCGAGAAGATGTGGGTCACGGAGATCAAGAAGGGTCAGAAGACCGGGTTGTTCCGCGAGGACATCGACCCGAAGCTGACCTACCGCATGATCCGCGACACCATCTGGGTGGCGGTGCGATGGTTCCAGCCCGGCGGCCGTCTCAACGCCAAGGGCCTGTCCGACCACTACCTCAAGGTCCTCTTCGACGGCATCTGCACCCACTGACCGGCGGTCATTTCGCCGAGACGGCGACCGGCTCGACCGGTGATCCGGCCTCGGGGTCATGCCGGGGAAGGAGCCGCTCCAGCCAGGCCGGCAGCCACCAGTTGGCCCCGCCGAGCAGCTCCATCACCGCGGGTACGAGCACCATGCGCACGATCGTCGCATCGATGAACACGGCCACGCCGAGACCGAGCCCCACCTGCTTCACCGCCACCTCGGCGCCGAGCAGCACGGACAGGAAGACCATCACCATGATGGCCGCGGCGGCGGTGATCACTCGTGCCGTCTGCTCCAAACCTCGCGTGACCGCCTGACGAGTGTCGCCGAGGCGTTCGTACTCCTCCCGGATCCGCGAGATGAGGAAGACCTCGTAGTCCATCGAGAGCCCGAACAGGACCGGGAAGACGAACAGCGGCACCCACGCGGTCACCGGCATCGTCGTGGGGAATCCCAGCAGGCCGCCGAGCCATCCCCACTGCACCACGGCGACCAGCACACCATAGGCCGCCCCGATGGACAGGATGTTCATCACCGCCGCCTTCACCGCGATGACCGGCGACCGGACCAGCGGGACGAGGAGCGCCAGCGACAGGCCCACCACGACGGCGATCAGCCAGGGCAGCCGGGATCGCACGTCGTCGGCGAAGTCGGTGAGGGCCGCGTTCGGCCCGCCCACGTGGACCCGCAGGTCCGTGCCCGCCGTCGCGCGCGGCACAACCTCGTCGCGCAGCCGGTGCACCAGCTCGGGCGTGGCGGAGTCCTGCGCCCCGGTGGCGGGGTAGGCGATGAAGATCGTGGCCGTGCCGTCGTCGCTCACACGAGGCGGAGTCGCGGCGGCGACCCCGCGCGTGCGCCGGACCGCCTCGACGACCGGCCCGGCATCCCCGCCCTGGGCGACGAAGACCAGTGGCGCCGCGTAGCCGGGCCCGAAGCCGTCGGCCAGGATGCGGTGCGCGGCGTAGCCGCTCGTGTGCCGCGGCTGCGTGCTGGAGTCGGGGAAGCTCAGGCGCATCGCCACGGCCGGCGCGGCGAGCACGAGCAGCACCGTGGCGGCGGCCGACGCGGCCACGAGGGGCCGCCTCTGCACCGCCCCGGCCCACCGGTCCACTAGGGGCCGTCCCGCCCGGCCCAGGCGCGGCACGCGCAGCCGGTCGATCCCCCGGCCGGTGAAGCCGAACAACGCGGGCAGCAGCGTGATCGAAGCGATCATGGTCATGAGCACCGTCGTCCCGGACGCCACCGCCACGCCCGTCAACAGCCGCTGCCGCATGACCAGCAGGCCGAGCAGCGCGACGACGACGCTCGTCCCGGCGAACAGCACGGCCCGTCCGGACGTGCCGATCGCCGTCACCGTTGCCTCTCGCGGATCCGCTCCACCCGCCAGCGCCTCGCGGTAGCGGGTGACGATGAAGAGCGCGTAGTCGACGCCCACGCCGAGCCCGATCAGGCCGGCCACGATCGGGCCGAACGAGGGCGCCGGAAGCACGTGCCCCAGCAGCTCCGTGCCGGCGAGACCGGTGCCGATGCCGAAAAGGGCCGTCGCGATCGGCAGGCACATCGCGAGCACCGATCCGAAGGCGACCAGGAGGACGACGACCGCGGCGAGCAACCCGAACCCCTCGGAGCCGCCGTCGGGCGTCTCCGCGACGTCCACCGCGGGACCGGCGAGCGCGAGCCGGACACCGTCTCCCGACTCCGCGTGCGCCGCCTCGATGAGTTTCGTGACGCTGCCGGTCGGCATGTCGTCGGCCACCACGTCGAGGCCCGCGGACGCGAACGCGGTGCGGCGGTCCGGCGAGATCTGGCCGGGCACCAGGTAGGGCGAGACGATGCCCGTCACATGCGGCGTTCGGCCGATCGCAGCGACCAGCCGCTCGACGCGTACGCGGGCGGCGGGATCGTCGACGCCTCGCTCGGCCCGGACGGCCAGCGTGATGGACTCGCCGCCCTGCCCGGGAAAGTGCCGGTCCAGCAACCGCTGGGCGCGTGCCGACTCCGACCTGCCACCCTCGAACTCGTTCGCGGCGGACGAGGGAAAGCCCGCCCCGGCGACGATGGCCGCGGCCGCACCGACGATCCACAGCAGCACGGTGAGACGCCGGCGCCGGTAACAGAAGCCGGCCAGCCGGGTGAGTGGACTGCTCGGACGGTCGCCCATCGTGGTCTTCTCCTCGGGTCGGCGGTTCGCACACCTGAGGATTCCGGCCACGGGAGACCATGGCGTCCCGCCCGCGAAGTCACCCGCGGGCCGGCCTACTCTTACGCGGCTACTCCCAGCGCGGTACGGCCGGGTCGCCGCCGGGAACGACCAGACCGCTCTCGTAGGCGAAGATGACCAGCTGGGCGCGGTCGCGGGCGCCGAGCTTCACCATCGCCCGGCTGACGTGGGTCTTGGCCGTGTGCGGGCTGACGACCAGTTTCGCGGCGATCTCCTGGTTGGACAGCCCGAGACCGACCAGCCGGACGACCTCTCGCTCCCGGGCGGTGAGGACGTCGCGGACCGGCACGGCGGCCTCCGCCCGGGCGGGCGCCGCGACGAACGCCTCGATCACCGCACGGGTCACCGCGGGGGCCAGCAATGCCTCGCCCGCGGCCACGAGACGGATCCCGCGGAGCAGGTCCACCGGTTCGATGTCCTTGACCAGGAAGCCGCTGGCCCCGGCCCGCAGCGCACGGAAGACGTTCTCGTCCTCGGCGTACGTCGTCAGCACGACGACACGCACGTCCGCCAGGGCCTGGTCGGAGGTGATGCGCCGGGTCGCCGTGAGTCCGTCGACCTCGGGCATCCGGATGTCCATCAGCACCACGTGCGGCCGCCGGTCCCGTGCCAGCGCGACCGCCTCACCGCCGTTGACCGCCTCGCCCACGACCTCGATGCAATCGGCGGAGTCGAGGAGCATGCGGAAGCCCGCGCGGACGAGCGACTGGTCGTCGGCCAGGACCACCCTGATCACGAAGTCACCGCCGGCATCCTCGCCCGCACCATGAAGCCGCCACCGGGCGCCGGGCCCGCCGTGAAGGTCCCGCCGACCGCCTCGGCGCGCTCGGCCATGCCACCGAGCCCATGACCGGCGCCGCCGGCGACCTCGGGCGGCGGTCCGGCGCCGTCGTCGGTGACCTCGAGCGCCACGCCGCCATCGTCGTCGTAGGAGATCCGCACGGCGGCGCGGACGGCCGGGCCGGCGTGCCGCAGCACGTTGGTGAGCGACTCCTGCAGGATCCGGTAGGCGGAGTGGTCCGCGGCCGGTTCCAGCGGTACGGCGCGGCCGCGTACCTCCAGGGTCA
>NZ_JABVEB010000007.1 GCF_014323665.1 Actinomadura sp. HBU206391
CCCGGCCCGGCCCGGCCCGATGCGCGAGAAGGGTCACGGGCGTTGCGGGCGAGTACGTGTGTGAGCGTCAATCGTCGCCGCGGGACCGCGGCTCATCGCAACCACCCGCCGGACGGGAGCCGCGCATGACGGGCCAGGCCCGCGTCGTCGTGCCGAACCCTCTCGTGCGCGACGACGCCGAACTGATCGAGGCGTCGAGATCGCGACCCGAGCGGTTCGCCGAGATCTTCGACAGGTACTTCGCAGAGATCCACCGGTACGTCGACCGGCGGCTCGGCGCCGACGCCGCCGACGACATCGCGGCCGAGACCTTCCTGGTCGCCTTCCGGAAACGCGGTCGATTCGACTCCGCACAGGGCTCGGTACGGCCTTGGCTGTACGGCATCGCCACCCGGCTGGTGAGCCGGCACCGCCGAGACGAGATGCGTCGTTATCGCGCTCTGGCGCGGGTGGGCGTCGATCCGGACTCCGAAAGCCACGAGGACAGGGTGGCCGCGCGGGTCACGGCGTCCGAAGCGGGTTTCCGGCTCAGCGCGGCGCTGGCCGATCTGGCGCGCGGAGACCGCGACGTGCTGCTGCTGGTGGCGCTCGGCGACCTCACCTATGAGGAGGTGGCCGAGGCGCTCGATGTCGCGTACGGCACCGTCTGCTCCCGGCTGAGCCGGGCGCGGAGGAAGGTGCGCGCTGCGCTGGGAGATCCGCGTGGTCGGGAAGGGGGCGAGGAGATTCATGGATGAGCTGACGATGGTGGGCGAGGTGCTCGCGCAGGAGCGGCCGGCCTCGGCACAGGTCACCGCACACGCACGCGGGCGGCTGCTGGACGAGATCGGCACGAGGCGCCGGTTCGCTCTGCGGCAGCGTTCCTGGCGGACCTGGGCGGCGCTCGCGCTGGTCTCCGGCGTCACCGCCGCGCTCGCGGTCGCCCCCACGGTGCTGCTGGGTGGAGACCATTCCGTGCAGGCCCCGCCGGGGACCCGTCCGGTGAAGCAGGACAAGGCGCTCAACGTGCTGGTGGTCGGCTCGGACCGCAGCCACGGCGTCTCCGGTGCGCGCGCCGACACGATGATCCTGCTGCACCTCTCGGCGGACCGTAAGAGCCTCAGAGGGGTCAGCCTGCCCCGGGATCTGATGGTGCGGATCCCGGCCTGCGAGTCGCCCGAAGGCGCGGCCTTGCGGGGTCGCCTCGACCTGCTCGGCTCGGCGTTCCTCACAGGCGGGCTGACCTGCGCGTGGAAGACGGTGGAGTCGGTGACCGGCGTCCATGTCGACCATGCCATGGAGATCGACTATTCCGGGTTCAAGAGCATGGTGAACGCGCTCGGCGGGGTCGAGATCAGGTTGCCCAGAGCGGTGGACGATCGGTACTCCGGTCTGCGGCTGCCGGCCGGCCGGCAGATCGTCGACGGTGAGCAGGCGCTGGCCTACGTGCGCGCCCGCCGCGGCATCGAGGACGGATCCGACCTGGCGCGGGTCAAGAACCAGCAGCGGTTCCTGGCCGCCATGCTCGCGAGGGCCGGCGACCGGCTCACCGACCCGGCCCGGCTCTACTCCTTCCTGCAGGCGGTGGACAGGTCGGTCACCACCGACCCGGGACTCGATCTGAAGACGATGTACGCCATCGCCCGTGGTGCGAAGGTGACCGGGCCCGGCGGTGCCACGTTCGTGACGGTGCCTGTGCGCGTCTATCCGCCCGACCCGAACCGGATCCAGCTGAACGGCCCCGCCGCCGAGCGGCTGTTCGCCCGGCTCAGGTAGCGGACCGCAGCGGGTGGGACGCGGATCGGGCGCCGCAGGAATGTCGGCGGCCGATCCGCGATGCGGTCTTCCGTACGTCCGGCGGTTTCGGCGAGGGGTCAGGACCGCGGCGTGAGCGTGACGCGCTGGATCGTGATCTTCTGTTTGGGGTGTCCGGCGCCGCGCGCCTCGCTGTCGTCCGTGCCGTGCCGGGCCACGTCATCGACCACCTGCAGACCCGACACGACCTTGCCGAAGACGGTGTAGTTCCCTTCCAGCCGCGGTATGTCGCCGTACACGATGAAGAACTGGCTGCCGTTGGTGTCGGGCTGCGCAGTGTTGGCCATCGCGACCGTGCCGCGTACGTAGCTCGTGCCGGCGGGGTTCTCGTCGCCGAAGCGATAGGCGGGGCCGCCCGTGCCGGTGCCGCTCGGGTCGCCGCACTGCAGAACGCGCAGCTCCCTGACGGTGCTGAGCCGGTGGCACTGCGTGGAGTCGAAGTAGGCGCGCTGCGCCAGGTAGGTGAAGGAGTTGACCGTGCACGGCGCCTTCGCGGCATCGAGGTCCATGACGATGACGCCACGGTCGGTGGTCAGGGTCGCGCGGACCGTCCCGGTGATCTCGGGCCGAGGGGGCGGTGTGCCCGAGTTCCGCTGGACGGATTGCGCGTCGGAGGCCGGCGGCAGGTAGGAACACGGTCCGGTCGGCGCCGGGCTCGGGCTCGAGCCCGCCCGTTCGCCGCCCGTGCCGGAGCGATCCCCGTCGTTCAGCACGCCGTTCAGCACGAAGGCCGTCGTGGCGCCGATGACGAGGACGGCGGCGGCGATGCCCCCGGCGATGGCGCCGGCCCGTCCGGCGCCGGATCGTTGTCGCGGGCCGGGTGCCGGGTACGGCGGCCCCGCGGCCCATCGCTGCGGATACGGAGACGGCGGCTCCGTTGGAAGGCCCGATGGAGAACCCGGCGGGGGGCCCGATGGGAAACCCGGTGGAGGGCCCGGTGGAGCGTTCTGCGGAGATCCTGGCGGGGGCCCCGGCGAGGGGAGCCGCTGCTGGAGGGGTGCCCTCAGCCGGGCCGCGGTGGTCGTCCCCGACTCCAGCAGATCGCGCTGCCGCGCGTCCCCGAGCAGCCGCGACAGGACCTGCAACGCGGTCGGCCGGCGCTCGGGGTCCTTGTCCAGGCAGGCCGAAACCAGCTCGCGCAGGTCGCCGGTGAGGCCGCCCAGGTCCGGCGGGCTGTGCACGATCCTCGTGATGACGGCGGGAATGCTCTCGCCCCCGAAGGGCGGCAGCCCGTTGGCCGCGGCGGCGATCGTGCACCCCCAGGCGAACAGGTCCAGTGGCGGCCCGGCGGGTGCGCCGGCGAGCTGCTCTGGAGCCATGTAGGACGGCGTGCCGATGGCCCCGCTCATGGTCGCGGCCGTGGCGTCGAGCGGCCGGGCGATCCCGAAGTCGATGACCCGGGGGCCGTCCGAACCGAGCAGCACGTTGCCCGGCTTGAAGTCGCGATGCACGACTCCGGCCTCGTGGATGGCGGCGAGCGCGGTGGCGGTGCCGATGGCGAGCTGCGCCAGGTCGGCCTCGGCGAAGGTCCGGCCTTCGCTGATCACCTGTTGCAGCGACGGCCCGTCGACGTACTCGCTGACGATGTAGGGGAGGTCTCCGGTCGCGTCGGAGGCGAGGATGCGTGCGGTGCAGAAGGGCGCGACCCGTTCCACGGCGGCGAGTTCGCGCCGAAGGTGCCGCAGCGCCGTCGGATTGTGCATGACCCAGGGGTGCAGCAGCTTGACCGCGACCTTCTCGCCTGCGCCTGAGACACCGAGGAACACCGCCCCCTGGGCGCCTTCGCCCAGTCGGCCCGTCAGTGTGAAGCCTCCGACCGTCGTCGGATCGGTCGGTCGCATCGGGCCGATCAAGATTTCCTCCAGCTCGCACGTGCCGTCGTCGGGCGGGCCCTCGTCGGCGGACTGAACGGCCGAGCGCGGGTCATGATGGTCAGGGCGGCGTGGCGGGCAGCCCGAAGGGCGGGAAGTGCTCGGTACCGATGAACGAGGTGATCTCGGCGATTCGGTCGGCGCGCAGCGTCAGCACATTGATCGACCAGCCGAGGTGCGCGCCGGCGTCCTCGTCCCAGAGGTAGGAGGCCACGGCGGGCTGGCCGTTCGCGCTGACCAGGACGTTGCGCCAGTTTCCGCATTCCGCGAGCGGGACCCGCGCGGCGAAGTCGGCGACGGCCTCGATGCCGTGGTACCAGCCCGCGAGCGGCGGCATCGACCAGGTGACGTCCTCGGTCAGCAGCGCGACCATGGCGTCGGTGTCGCCGCTTTCCAGCGCGGCGGAGTACTCGGCGACGATGTGCCGAAGGCGAGCGTCGTCGATCTCCCGCAGCGTCTGCTGCTGGGTGGGCGAGGGGATCTTCTCGGCGACGATCCGGCGGGCACGCTGCAGGGCGCTGTTCACCGACGCGCTGGTGGTGTCCATCATGGTGGCGATCTCGGCGGCCGAGAAGCCGAGGACCTCGAAGAGCAACAGCGCCGCCCGCTGGTTGCCCGGCAGGTGCTGGAGGGCGGCGACGAACGCGAGTTCGACGGCTTCGCGCTGCTCGTAGTGCGCGTCCGGGCCGGCCAGATCATTGGTGAGGCCCGCATCGGGGTAGGGGCCGAGCCAGGCGACGTCGGCAAGCGGGGCGTCGCCGATCACGGCGCGGTCGCTGGACGGGCCGAGGTCGACGGGCAGGGCCCGCCTGCCGCGGGTCAGGGCGATGTCCAGGCAGGTGCGGGTCGCCACCGTGTACAGCCACGAGCGCAGCGAGCTGCGGCCCTCGAAGCGGGCGAGCCCACGCCACGCCCGCAGCAGGGCGTCCTGCAGGGCGTCGTCGGCGTCGTGGGTCGAGCCGAGCATCCGGTAGCAGTGGGCGTGCAACTCCCGGCGCAGCGGTTCCACGATGCGGGCGAACGCGGCGTCGTCCCCGTCGCGCGCCCGGGCCAGGTCGGGGTCCTCGGCCCACTCCGTCGCCGTGGCCGCGGCCTGCGAAGAAATTTCGCTCACAAGCGATGATTCTGCCGCACGGCGGGAGTCTCCCCTTCGACCGAGTACGACCGCCCTGCCAGGAGGACCCCTCATGACACCGACCGGACCCCGCACAGCACCCTCGTGGTTCGACATCTGCTCTCCCGACGTCGCGCGGGCGCGACGCTTCTACGAGGAGATGTTCGGCTGGGCGATGAACGTCGTGGCGGAGGAGGGCTACACGCTCGTGGGCGGCGAAGACGGCCGGCCGATGGGCGGGATCGGCCAGGCCGGTCCGAGCAGCCCGTACACCCCGGGGATCGTCGTGTACTTCCAGGTCGACGACCTCGACACCGCTCTCGCGCGGGCCGAGGAACTCGGTGGCGAACGAACACTGGACCCGCAGGCCCTGCCCGGCATGGGGCGGATGGCCGTGTTCAACGACCCCGACGGCAACGCGGTCGGCCTGTTGGGTCCCTGACGGCACGCCCGCGGGACATCGACGGCGGCATGGTGAATCGATCTTCAAGGGAGCCAGCGTGACCACGGTGAACTCGAATTCGGCCGCGGAGGGTGCCGAGGCCCCACAGCTCGATCCCCGGCGGTGGTGGGTGCTCGCCCTGGTCTCGGGCCTGCAGTTCATGATCCTGCTGGACATGACCGTCGTGAACGTCGCGCTGCCGCGGATCCAGGAGTCCCTCGGCTTCACCGAGGCCGGGCTGGCGTGGGTCGTCAACGGCTATGTGTTGATGTCGGGCGGGCTGTTGCTGCTCGGCGGCCGGTTGGCCGACTTCTTCGGCCGGCGGCGGCTGCTGCTGACCGGCGTGGTGGTCTTCGCGGTGTCGTCGATCGCGTGCGGTGCCGCCGTCTCGCCGGGGATGATGGTCGCCGGCCGGGTCGGTCAGGGGATCGCCGAGGCGATCGCCGCCCCCGCGTCGCTGGGCCTGATCGCGTTGCTGTTCACCGATCCGAAGGAACGGACGAAGGCCCTGGGAATCTGGGGCGGGCTCCTGGCGGTCGGCGGCACCTTGGGCTATGTCATCTCCGGTGTCCTGACCGATCTGGCGTCCTGGCGCTGGATCTTCTACATCAATGTGCCGGTCGCCGTGGTCGTCCTCGCGCTCGTGCCCCGTCTGGTCGCCGAGAGCCGGATGGTGCGCGAGAAGGACCACCGGCTCGACGTCACCGGGGCGATCACCTCGACCGCGGGTCTCTTCGCCGTCGTCTACGGGCTGCTGCAGGCCGCCGAGCACCCCTGGGGGTCCGCGACGGTGGTGCTCCCGCTCCTCGCCGGAGCCTGCCTGCTCGTCGCGATGCTCGTCGTCGAGCGGCGCGCGAAGAATCCGCTCATCCCGCTGGAGTTCTTCGCCAACCGCACCAGATCGGTCATCAACGCCACCTCCTTGTTCTTCATGGCGGCGTTCATCTCCTACACCTTCATGCTGACCCTGTTCGAGCAGCACGTGCTGCGCTACTCCCCGCTGAAGAGCGGGCTGGCCTGGCTGCCGCTCGGGTTCGCGATCGGGATCGGCATCGGTCTGGGCACCGCGTTGACTCCGCGCATCGGCGTCAGGGCGGTGACCGGCATCGGTTTCATCGGCGCCGGCATGGGGCTCCTCCTGACGAGCATGATCGAGCCGGGCACGTCCTACGTCGGCGGGATCCTGCCGGGAATGATCGTGTTCGGGGTGTTCGCCGGCGCCACCATGCCGGCCGCCACCACGGCCGCGCTGCACAAGGTCACGGTGCAGGACTCCGGCCTGGCCTCGGGCGTGCAGACCACCATGCAACAGATCGGCAGCGCACTCGGACTCGCCGTCCTCGTGACCCTCGCGCTCCGGTACGCCGATGACGAGATCCGGCATGGCGTGCCCGCGGAGGTCGCGGTGACTTCGGGCTACGTCATGGCCTTCCGCGTCGGCGCCGCGCTGATGGTTCTCGGTGGAGTGCTCATCATGGTGCTGTTCGAGCGCGTCGACCCGGACCTGCGGGACCCGACGGCCGAGATGGTCGAGAAGTCCCGCTGACCGCCGGCCGGGCTACCGTCGGGTGAAGACCTCGATCCAGAACCGCTGCCTGTCGCCGGCGGCGCCGATGAGGTAGGTGGCTTTCAGCTTGGGCGGGAGCAGCGGCGCCAGCCGGGCCACGGTGCCTCGGTGCTCGCGCAACTGCGGCAGCTCAGAGTTGGCGAGCACGCGGTGCACGACGTCGGTCGCGTCCGTGCCCTCGGGACCGTCGTCGGCGGCCTGACGCAGCCGCTCCGCCCAGGCGTCCACGTCGGCGGCCAGTTCGCGCAGGCCGGTGACCTGACGCGACGCCAGCCGCGCCTCGAGGTCGATGAGCGGTACGGGAGCGTACTCGCCGTCGCCGAGATAGATTTTGGCGAGCTCGAGCGGCACGCCTCGTCCGTACAGCTTGATGAGCCGCTCCAGCGTGCGCTTGGTGATCCACTCCCGGCCCTCGTCGTCGATGTCGTTCTTCCACCACTCGAGGACGGTCTCGGCGACGCCGCCGTAGCGGCCGATCAGCCACTCGTTCGCCGGGATGTCGTCGGGGGTGACCTGCAGCGAGACGGTGAAGCGGGACGCCTGCGCGATGGTGTTGCGCGCCACCAGCAGCTTGCGGCCGAGGTGGTACGGAGGGTTCTGCAGCGCGATCTGGGCGCGCAGTCCCTCGATCCGGCGGCCGGCCAGTGACCACTCCTGGGTGATCTCCATGAGCCGGGCGAACGTCGCCTTGTCCTTGGGCCGGTTGTACTCGTCCCACACGATGGCCTTGTCGCCCGGGCCGGTGAAGGACTGCGCGAGCAGGTTGTCGAGCGTGCCGTCGGCGGTCGGCACCGGGGCGCAGAGGTCCTCCACATTGGTGACGGGCAGCGAGAAGTAGAGGGGGTCGCGGCCGAGCTCCTCGCGCACCACCTCCTTGACCACCTCGGTCTTGCCACAGCCGGGCGGGCCCTGGACGAGCACGGTCCAGCGGTGGCGCAGGGCCGCGCGGACCACCCGCCGTACCGCGTCGGGCACATGCGCCGGATCGGGCACGTCCGCGCCCGCCCGGCGCAGTTCCGTCGCGATGCGTTCCAGGATCGCCGGGGCCTCGTCGGTTCCCGGTGTGCCGCCGGCGCCGGCACCCGGCAGCACGAGCCGGTCGCCGTTCAGCAGCGGCAGGCCCCAGACCAGCGGGAACCCGGCGAGGGCGCAGTCGAGGACGTGCTCCAACGTGCGCGGGGACAGCAGCCGGCGCTGCTCGGCCGACAGCGACGCCCACACGCGGAAGACACCGGTCAGGTCGAGGTCGCGGAACCGGCGGGCGAGCGCCACCCGCCACGCGGTGTCGGCCGCTGTGACCTGGAGCGTGGCCATCCGGTCCAGGATCGCCAGGTCGCTGCGGCGGGCGGCCGTCTCGCTGAGCGACTCGTTGTCGGTGAGGAAGACACCGACGCACCCCAGCGCGCGCAGGTCGTGCTCGCCCAGCGTCCACGAGCAGGCCACCTGCATCAGCTGCGACTGGATGGTGTCGCCGGCCTGCAGCGAGTCGTCGATGAGCAGCACGAACGGATGACCGGGCTTGAGCTGCCGCATGATGAGCTGCCGCAGCACCAGCTCATCGCCCTGCCGGACGGGTGCGTTCACGAGGAGGTCGTCGGGCGTGAGGTTGGCGGCCGGCACGTACACCAGCCGGACGCCGTCGTAGGCCTCGCGGACGTGCGTGAAGAACGTGGAGGTCTTGCCGATGCCGTGCTCGCCGAAGACCTGACCGGTGATGCCCAGATCGATCATCGCGTCGATGAAGCCGGCCAGCGCCGACCCGCTGGGCCGGTCGGCCGGCCGCTCCGGGTAGGTCGCGGTCGGCCGCCAACGCGGCGTGGCGCGCAACTCAGCCGGTGCGATGGTCACGTCAGGTCTCCCTCATCGTTTTCGCGGATACCAGTACACGTTCGCCGGATACCAGTACACCGGGACCCGGCCCCCGAGATCACTGGATTTAATGGCGCCATGCGCGACGAGGATGTGCGGACCTGCCTGAGAGTGCTCGCCGAGCTGGCCGACGCCCCCCATGACGACCCGGATCTCGCCAGCGTCCGGCAAGCGGTGAGCGTCTTCGTGAAGAAGACCCGCGGGCGGCAGAAGGCCGGGGAACGACGGCGACGCTCCGAGGCGGACGCCGCGGTCCTGGCCGGCACGGCCACCGGAGCCACCGACCGGCAGGAGGGGGCGCCGGCGGTGTCGCGGCCGGTGGAAGACGCTCCCGCACCGGCTTCGGGGGTGGAGAGCGCACCGGTCCCGCAAGGCCGAGCGCCGGTCCCGCCGGCTCGGCGGCCGGTCGCGCCCCGCCGTACGGACGAAGCGCACCTTCGGACGGAGGACGGGCCTCGTCGCATCGGCGGCCTGCTGGCGTGCTACGCGTGCAAGGCCCACTTCCGGCAGATCGACGGCTTCTATCACCGGCTGTGCCCGCCGTGCGCCGAGGAGAACAGGAGCCACAGGTCGGCGCGCACCGACCTGTCCGGTCGCCGGGCGATCGTCACCGGCGGCCGGGTGAAGGCGGGCTTCGAGCTCGTGCTCAAGCTGCTGCGCGACGGCGCGGCGGTCACCGCGCTCACCCGCTTCCCCTCCGACGCCCGGCGGCGTTTCGCCGCGGTGGACGATCACGCGGAGTGGCGGGACCGGCTGACCGTCACCGGCATCGACCTGCGCGACCTCCCCGCCGTGGTGCGATGGTGCGATGAGCAGGTCGCGGCCGCGGAGCCGCTCGACATCCTGGTGAACCTCGCCGCGCAGACCCTGCGCCATCCGCCGGAGTCGTACGCGGCGCTGATCGCCGCCGAGCGGGCGGCCGGCGCGCTGCCCGCTCGGGCGGGCGCGCTCTCCGCTCGGGCGGGCGCGCTCTCCGCTCGGGCGGGATCGGGGCCGGAGTCGCCGGACCACGCGCTGCCCGTGGCGGGCCCCGCCGGCTTCGCGGAGCGGCTCGTACGGCCCGCGGGCGAGGGGAGCCAGGTGACGCCGACCGTAGGGCCGGACGAGGGGTCGCTGAGCGCGGTGCCGGGAATCGTGGACGTCGCGGGGCTGCTTCCCGACCCCTCGCCGGTCAACTCCTGGACCCGGCTGGTGCACGAGGTCGACCCGGTCGAGCTGCTCGAGGTGCAGCTGATCAATGTCACTGCCCCGTTCGTGCTTCTCGGCCGGCTGCGTCCGTTGCTCACGCGCTCACCGTGGCCTCGGCGGTACGTCGTGAACGTCTCGGCCGTCGAGGGGCAGTTCGACCGGATGTACAAGGGCCCAGAGCACCCGCACACCAACATGGCCAAGGCGGCGCTCAACATGCTGACTCGCACGACCGCCGACGAGCTGGCCGGCCATGGCGTCTATGTCACCAGCGTGGATCCCGGCTGGTTCACCGACCAGCAGCCCGAGCCCGACCGGCACCGCCGCACCGCCGCCGGATTCCGGCCGCCTCTCGACGTCGTCGACGCCGCGGCGCGCCTGTACGACCCGATCGTGCGCGGCGAGCGGGGCGATCCGCTGTACGGGTGCTTCCTGAAGGACTACCGCGTCACTCCGTGGTGACCCTCAGCCGTTCTCACCGCCCACCACGCCGGAGGTCATGAGCAGCTCGGGCAGGGTTCCGACGAAACCGTCCCGCAACAGCCGTAGCGCCACCATCCAGGCCTCCGGCCGGCCGCCCAGGTGCAGGTGGACCAGCTCGGCCAGCCGGCGGAGCACCCTCGGGTCGGGCATCGCGTCGCCGACGGGCGCGAGCACCGCGTCGGGGGTCACCAGTTCCAGCACCTGGTCGGCGGTGAGCTCGTCCCCGTGCCGCTGTAGCGCCGCCGCCACCTGCCTGCCGTAGATGGTCGTGGGATCCCAGTGCGCACGCACCTTCGGATCGCGAAGCCGCCGGCGCGGACCCTGCCCGGTCTCGTCGACGAGGAAGGGACGCAGCACCACGTCGCCGATCCGGCCGGTCAGCGCACGCACCGTCGCGGTGCCGCGCATTCCCGGCAGCCACAGCGACTCGGCGAAGAGGGCGAGCGGCTCGGGGGGCAGCAGCTCGATGACGTCCTCGGCGGTCAGCGTGCCTGCGACGAGGCCGTTCCCGGCGACGTTGACGACGGTCTGCGTGCCGGTCAGCGCGAGGTGCTCGCAGGCCGCCGCGAGCAGTTCGGGCGTCGGGTCGGAGATCAGCGAGGCGAGCGCCGGATGGTCGGCGATGACCAGTCGGAGCAACTCCGGCGGGGTGTCGGTGCGCTGCGCCATCACCCGGGCCGCTGGCCGGGGGAGCGGCCCGTCGGCGCGCCGTCGGCGCGGTTCGTCGGCCAGCACCGCCGGCCAGTCGACCCGGGGTATCGAGGGGTGTCGCCGATCCACGATCGTGCGGACCAGCGCCGGGCTCTCCTGGCGCCAGGGTTCCCGGGCGATCGTGTCGGCGATCTCGGCCGCCGACCGCAGCCATTCGGGCCGTCTCACCCGCTCGGAGAGCTCACGCAGCCGCGCTGCGCCGTCCTCGCCGGCCAGGGCGGCCTTGACGTACGCCCGTACGCCCGGCTCGGAATCCTCGGGTCCCCACCGCTCCTCGGGGAGGGCGTCCAGTTCGAGCAGTTCCCGGAGCCGGGCGCGCCGACCGGCGTCGAGCAGGGTGCGGCAGGCGCGTACCGCGCCGTGCGGGTCGGTCCCGCGGCGCAGGGCGCCGAGCGCGTGATCGGCCAGGTCGGGGTCGGCCGAGTGGAGAAGAGGGGGCAGCAGCCTGCTCGTCCGCCCCTGCCCGTCGGCCTCATGAAGCAGCTCCCACAGCCGCGCGGGAAGGGGGACCGGTGAGACGCCGTCCCGGCGGGAGGTCTGGTGGGCGAGTTGCCGCCTCAGGTTCCGGGGAACGCGGTCGGAGAGGTACAGCGCGAGGTTGATCTCAGGGTCGTCGAGATCGAGCAGACGGCCCAGCAGGCTGGAGGTGTGGTCGGACAGTGCGTCGCCGGCCAGCCTCGAGTCTCGCATGGTCTCCAGCAGCAGACCGCGATCCGGGCGCCGCAGCATCGCCTCGGCGATCATACGGTTGGGCATCCCGTGGCTGACGTGCGCGCGACCGGCCCGGTCGTGACGCAGGTGGCCGAGAAGGGCGTCGAGTTCACCAGGGGTCGCGAATCGCAGCAGTCCGGCGGCGCAGGCGTAGCCGTCCGAAGCCCTGAGATAGGTGGCGGTCGCAGAGGTCACGAGCCGACACCGTACGGGGTGATCCACACCCGCCGCCAGTGAGCGATCGCACAGCCCCGCCCACGCCGATGCGGTCGCGGCACGCCGTGCGGGCGCCTACGCGGACGTCCATGCGAGCGCTGTGCCCCCGCTTGTGCCCCCGCTTGTGCCCCCGCTTGTGCCGACGCTTGTGCCGACGCCTGTGCCGACGCCTGTACCGACGCCTGTACCGACGCTTGCGCCGACGCCTATGCGGGACGCACCCGGTGGCAGGCCATCGGAGGGTGCCGTCGCTCCGGCCAGTCGTCGCCGCCTGGAGTGATCAGCCAGATCCACTTGTCCGGCCGCGCCGGGCTGATCTTGGGGGCGAGGCCGTCGGTGACGATGATGACGGCGTCGGGATGTTCGTCGAGGCGCTCGCCGTTCACCGCGTGGCGGCCCTCGACGTAGTCGCGGACGACGCCGAAGTTCGTACCGCCCCCTCCGTACACCCGCTCGCCCGGCCGGAACGGCATCACCATCGCGTCGAAGCTCAGCCAGTGCGCCTCTACCCCGTCGATCTGGCCGACCAGTTCGGTCAACCACTCGACCAGCGGGGTGAGCATGGACCCGGACGTGTCGAGCGCGATGACCACGGTCTTGACCCGCTCGGGCCCACGGCGGGCCAGCATGGGGTCGTGACCGAGGGCCGCGAGCAGCGCGCCACGCTTCTTCGGGTAGACGAGCCGCTCGCCCTCGCGCAGTCTGGACGCGAGCACGTCGACCAGCCACCGCTGCCACCAGTCGACTCGCCGGGTGCGCGTGGTGACACCGCGCAGCGCGTGTGCGCCGAGGTCGCCCCACAGCCGGTCGACACGGTCACTGGCGCCCTCGGTGCGGCCGAGCAGGTCGAGCAGTTCCCCGCGCGCCGCGACGTCGCCGCGCCGGGCGGCGATGAGCACGCTGCGCAGCACGTCGGAGGCGACGCGGTCGACGGTCTCCTGGTCGAGCCCGGCGTCGTCGAGCAGCAGGTGGACGCAGACCGGTCCCGGCACGGGCGGGTGCCGCATCCGGCCGAGCTCGCGGTAGACGCTCATGTCGGTGGCGATGAAGGCCGCGTAGTCGAGCGAGTCGGCGCCTTGGGCGTCGAGGTCGGCGCGGTAGGCGCGGTGGATCTCTTCGGGGTCGATGCCGACCGGCTCGCCGTCGATCGTGGGCAGGCCGGCCTCGCGCAGTCGCACCTTGGCGACGTGGTTGACGGTGACCTCGCAAGCCACGATGAAGACCGGGTCCTCGCGCAGTTCCCGGTCGGCGAACAGATGCCGCTGCACCAGGTGCCGGGCCTCATGGAAGAGGACGAACCGCACGCCTTCCAGACCGAGCGCCACGAAGAAGTCCGGGTTGTAGAGCAGCAGGCAGGTGCCGTCGCCCGAGGCCAGCACGGCGGCGGTGCCCACCGCGGTGGTCGCGATCTGGTGGTGGCATTTGGTGTAGATCCATGACGCGATGGCGCTGTGCGTCATCCCGAGATCCAGCAGCGCCTGCTCCTTCAGCCGCCGAGCCGCCTCGACCGTGCCGGGGTCCGCCGGCCGCCATTGCTCCAGGGCGCGCCGGTCGGTGAGATCCACCACCGGTGCTCTCGGCCGCACCCGGTCCCCGTACGCCATGCGCCCAAGCATTACGCCCGGCGGGACGGATCTCCAGCGGTTTCCCGGCCCCGCCCGGCCGGGCCGGGTCCGGCGGGGCTACCAGGTGACGGGCAGTGCCATGAGGCCGCCGGTCAGCTGGTCGGGGCGCTGTTCGAGGCGATCGAGCGGCACGGTCGGCCGCAGCGCGGGGAAGCGCCGGGGAAGTGCGCCGAAGACCGCGCGCAGCTCCACCCTGGCCAGGCTCGCCCCGAGGCAGAACCGGATCGCGTACCCGAATCCCAGATGCGGATCAGTGGACTCACGGGTGACGTCGAACCGTTCGGGATCGGGGTAGACCCGTTCGTCGCGATTGGCCGCGACCGTGGCCAGCACGACGAGTTCGCCGGCCTTGATCGTCACCCCGTCGACCTCGACGTCCTCATGGGCGTAGCGGATCAGCCCGTGCTCGCTCGACGCGCCCATCCGCATGATCTCCTCCACTGCCGCGTCGGTCAGGTTCGGGTCGCGTTTCAGCGCTTCGAACTGGCCGGGGTTGCTCAGCAACAGCAGCACGCCGTAGTCGATCTGGTTCATCGTGGTCTCGTGGCCCGCGAAGAGAAGGCCTCCGGCGAGCGTCGCGACCTCGTGGCTCGGCAGGTCGGCCGCGGCCAGATCGGAGTACACGTCCTCGCCCGGGTCGGAGCGCTTGGCCGTGACGATGCCGTGCGTGTAGACCTGCATCTCCTCACGTGCCGCCGCGGAACGGCGCAGGTCGCGCAGGTCTCCCATGTCGTCGGCGATCGCCCGGAATCGGTCGCGGTCCTCGTACGGCACACCGAGCAGCTCGCAGATCACCTGTATGGGCAACGGGACGGACAACAGCTCATGCAGGTCGGCCGGCGGCCCGTGCTCCTCCATCTCGTCCAGCAGGTCGTCGACGAGCTGCTGGACGCGCCCGGCCAGCGCCTGCATGCGGCGGGCGGAGAAGGCGGGTGCGAGCAGCCGTCGCATGCGGTCGTGCGCCGCCTTCTCGGTGGCGTGCTCGCCCTGCGGCCCGCCGAGAAGGCTGGAGTTGGACAGCCGGGGAGCGGTCTCGGGCGTGGGGTGGGAGCGCCCGAATCGTTCGTCAGCGAAGATCTTGCGGGCCTGTTCGTACCCGGTCACGAGCCAGGCCTCGTCTCCAGTGCTGGTGCGGACCCTGGTGACGGGCTCCTCCTTCCGCAGGACTGCGAACGCCGGCGAGAGTTCCAGCAGGTTGGCTCGTTCGAACGGCAACCGCGGCAGGTCGGTCATGTCAGGAGCCCCTTGTTCCGCCTCTGGTCCACTCCCGAACCTCGCATTCGTCAGGTCTGCGGTCAATGCGCCGGTTCCGGCCGAACCCGGTGTCCGACCGGTGTGGTCCTCGGTCCGCCTTGGGCCCGTCCGGGCGATCGGCCGCTAGGTCGAAAGGCTGGGTGTCTTGAACGATTTCGCGAGCAATGCAACGCTGCTGCAACAGCGTCAGTAACTATGTCGTTATGTCCCGGTCGGCGTTAGCCTCGATGGAATCGATCGGGTGGAGGGATCACGGTGGCACCTTCGGAACGGGAACTTCCCCGCTTCGATCCGACGATGCCCAACGAGGCACGCGTCCTCGATTTCATCATCGGTGGCAAGGACCACTTCGCGGTCGACAGGGAGGCTGCGGACAAAATTCTGGAAGTGGCCCCGGACCTGCCGTTGCTCATGAGCGAGAGCCGCAAGTGCCTCGGGCGCATGGTCCGCTTCCTGGCGCAGGTCGGCATCCGGCAGTTCGTCGACATCGGTTGCGGGCTGCCGACCCGAGGGAACGTCCACGAGATAGCGCAGGCCGCGGCCCCCGGTTCCCGGGTGGTCTACGTCGACAACGACCCGGTGGTGGTGGCACACGCCCAGGCGCTGCTGGTCAGCAACGACGACACCAGCGTGGTGCAGGCCGACGCGCGTGACGTCGAGCACATCCTCGCCCACCCCGGCCTCACGTCACTGATAGATCTGGAGCAGCCGGTCGCCTTCCTGCTGGTGTCGCTGCTCCAGGGGATCCACGAGGACGACGTCGCGACCGGGATCGTCAAACGGCTGCGGGACGCCATGGCCCCGGGAAGTCACCTCGCCATCGCCCACGCGATCTCGGATACCTGCCCCGAGGTCACGGCGGATCTCTGGGCGCTCTTCCGCCGCGGGAGCACCAGGGGTGAGCCGCGGTGCAACGTCCGGAACAAGGCCGAGATCGATCCCTACTTCGACGGACTCGAGCTCGTCGAGCCGGGCGTCGTGCATCTGCCCGCGTGGCGGCCGGATCCCGGCGAGCCCACCGTCGATCCGGAATCGGTCTGGGTGGTCGGCGGGATCGGCCGCAAGAACTGACGGCGCCCCCGCGCCTACTTGCGCTTCAGCGGAACCCCGCCGGGAGTGCTGTCGTTGGGCACCAGATAGGTGATGGCCGCCTGGGCTCCGAGGCCCACCAGGGCGATCAGAATCTCCCTGTTGAGCTCCCCGGCCTGGATCCAGTTCACGAGGAAGGCCGCCAGCGCGGTGACGAACATGGCCCACCACTTGCGCGTCGGCCAAGGTGAGGTGGCCGTGGTCGAGTCTGGCATGTCACACTCCTCGAGAAATGTTGCACCGTCACGATGCTCATCCGATTCGAGGGCATCGGAGTTACTCCGCTGGCTGACATCGGACACGCCTGCGTGAGGGGGCGAGTCAAGTCGAGGAGGGCTGGTGCGCGTTCGGCTCATCAGACACGGCCAGAGCGAGTCGAACGCAGGGCTACCGACCAACGGGCCCGCCGTCACGCCTCTCACCGCCGTAGGCCGGGAGCAGGCGGAGCGGGTGGCCGAGGTCTTCACCGAGCCGCCCTCGCTCATCGTGTCGTCGCCGTTCATCCGGGCCGGGCAGACAGCCGAGCCGACCCGCAGGCGCTTCCCCGACGTCCCCTACGAGGAATGGCCGGTCCAGGAGTTCACCTATCTGGGCAGCCTGCACGGTCCGTCGACGACCGGGGAGGAACGCCGGCCGCACGTGGAGGCCTACTGGGAGCGGTGCGACCCGACCTACGTCAACGGCGGAGGTGGGGAGTCGTTCGCCGCTCTGATCGGCCGGACCGGAGACCTTCTCGGCCGCGTCGACACCGGGTCTGAGGGACTCGTGGCCGTCTTCACCCATGGGCTGTTCATGCGTGCGTTGATCTGGTCGGTGCTCACCGGCACCCGCGAGCCCGACGCCGCCGACATGCGCGACTACCGCCGGTTCGCCGAGGTCTACGTGCTGCCCAACGGCTGCATCGTCGACCTGCGCCTCACCGGCGGCCGCCCCGCCGTGGTCGGCGGAGGTGTCACACATCTACCCGTCCACCTCGTCACGGGCGCCGGCTGATCTCCTGGGCGGGGAGGCCGACCGTCAGCGGTTGAGGTAGGCGAGCACCGCGAGGACCCGGCGGTTGTCGTCCTCGGAGACCGCCAGGTCGAGCTTGGTGAAGATGTTCGCGGTGTGCTTGGCGACGGCCCGCTCGGTGACGACGAGCCGCTGCGCGATGGCGGCGTTCGAGCGGCCCTCGGCCATGAGGGCGAGCACCTCCCGCTCGCGCGCGGTCAGCCGGGTGACCGGTTCCTCGCGGGCGCCGCCGGCCAGCAGCCGGGAGATCACTTCCGGGTCCATCACGGTGCCGCCCGTCGCGACCCGGCGTACGGCGTCGACGAACTGGGCGGAGTCGAAGACCCGATCCTTCAGCAGGTAGCCGACCGCTCCGCTGCCGTCGGCCAGCAGCTCACGGGCGTACAACTGCTCCACGTACTGCGAGAGGACGAGCACCGGCAGGCCCGGAACCTCGCGACGGGCCCGCAGCGCCGCCTGGAGTCCCTCGTCGGTGAACGTCGGCGGCAGGCGCACGTCCACCACCGCCACGTCGGGCCGCTGCTCGACCAGGGCGGTCAGCAGCGAAGGCCCGTCCGCGACGGCGGCGACGATCTCGAAGTCGTATGCCTCGAGAAGTCGGACCAGACCATCCCTCAGCAGAGTGAGGTCCTCGGCGAGGACGACGCGCACGGCAGCTCCATGGTCACGATGGTGGGGCCGCCCTGGGGACTGTTCAGGGCGAGGACTCCGTCGAATGTACCGATCCGGCGCTCGATGCCGCGAAGCCCGGTGCCGTCGGCCACCGAGGCGCCGCCGATGCCGTCGTCGGTGACGATGACGCGCAGCGAGCCGTCGTGGTGCCGCAGGTCGATCCAGACCCGCTGAGCGCCCGAGTGCTTGGAGGCGTTCGCCAGCAGTTCGGAGACGGCGAAATACGCGGCCGACTCCACCGGTGGGTCGAGCCGGCCCGGCAGGTTGACGTCGACGTCGATCCGCATCGGCAGGTCCAGCGCCAGAGCGCGGACGGCGTCGCCGAGGCCGCGGTCGGCGAGCACCGGCGGATGAATGCCGCGGACCAGGTCGCGCAGTTCTCTCAGCGCCGTGGCGGAGGTCTCACGAGCCTCGGCCAGCAGGACTCGGGCCTTCTCCGGGTCGCGGTCGAGGAGATGCTCGACCGCTCCGAGGCTCATGCCCATCGCGACCAACCGGGCCTGCGCGCCGTCGTGCAGGTCCCGCTCGATCCGCCTCAGCTCGCTCGCCTGCGTGTCGACGGCGTCCGTGCGGGTCCGAGTCAGGTGCCGTACGCGCAGCGCCAGCGCCTGCTCGGGTGTCGGGGCGAGCAGCACCCGGGTCCAGGACGCGTGCACGGCCAGCAGGCGCCGCCCGGTGCCCAGGCCGATCGCGATGTAGACCGCGCCGAGCACCCCCGCCAGCAGCGCGGTGGGCTGGTCGGCGACCGGGAGGAAGGTGTACCACTGGGTGCCACCGTAGGTGTCGACGATCGGGCGCCACACGCCGCCCGCGAGCATCAGGCCGAACAGGCCCTGCACGATGAACGCGGCGGGTAGCAGCGCCGTGAAGCCGGCGACGATCGGGTCGGTGAGCGTCCACAGCAGATCCCGCCAGAACGCCCTGTCGGTGAGTACCCACTGACACCGCTGCCACCGGCCGGTGAAGCCGGGCTCCGGCGTGGGACGGGGCAGGTACGGCCGCGCGATCGGCGTGCCGGCCCAGCGTCCGGCGAGGTCCCTTGAGCGGTCGGCCAGGCGGCGCACCGCGTCGGCGGCGGGGGGCAGGAGGAAGATCCCGATGCCGATCCCGATGAGGCTGATCGCCAGCACGGTCACGGAGAACAGCGTCAGGCCGACCACCGTGGTCAAGCAGAACAGCGCCAGGCCCCGCAGCGCCGCGACACCGCTCTCTCTCGCTCTCTGAACGACGTCCATGACCTTCAGCTCCTTGTTCCGCGTGCTCACTAGGTCCCTTGTCCCGATCTCAGTGTGCCGACCGCGCCGCGTTGTGCACACTGGCCGTGAACCCCCGGTACGGGGTGTATCTAGGTCCACCCCGGCGGGCGGCGGGTCGTGGGACGCGGGACGGGGGACCACCGTGAGACCGGCCGGGAGCAGGGACGTGACCTCACGTCCGTGCGGCAGGGCGCAATTGTCCACACAGTGTGCACGATCGTCCACACCCTTCGCCTAGCGTCACGTTGCGGCAGGACAGGCCGCAGGGGTCACGTTCCGAATCGTGCGGGGGCGCCCACCGCAGGAGGTGATCTGGTCCGACGAACTCCGTCCTCTCCGCAAACCCCCTCAGAACGGAGAACCACCTCATGAGAAAGTCCATCAAGCGGATTCGCCCGGCCGGGCTGGCCGCTCTGGCCACCGCCGTGGCCGTCACGCTCGTCGCCGGCTTCGGGTTGCAGAGCCAGGCGCAGACCGTCGGCGCCGTACCCGGCCCCGTGGCGCCGTTCGCAGAGTCGAGCCCGGTCGGGTTCGCCAGCATGAACGGTGGCACCACCGGCGGCGCGGGCGGCGCCACGGTGACCGCCGGTTCGGCCTCGCAGTTCGCCGGCTACGCCCAGTCCAGCACCAGGTACATCATCCAGATCAACGGCACGATCTCGTTGTCCGGGATGGTCAAGGTCGCCTCCAACAAGACGATCATCGGTGTGGGAACGTCCGGCCGGTTCACGAACGGCGGGCTGAACTTCAGCGGGGTCAGGAACGTGATCGTCCGCAACCTCACCTTCAGCGGAGCGGCGGATGACTCGATCAACGTTCAGGAGGGGTCGACCAACATCTGGTTCGACCACAACTCACTGACCGACGGCTACGACGGGCTGCTCGACATCAAACGCGGCTCCGACTACATCACGGTCTCGTGGAACCGCTTCTTCGGCCATGACAAGACCGCGCTGCTCGGCCACTCCGACGACAACCGGAGCCAGGACGTCGGCCACCTGCGGGTGACCTACGTGCACAACTGGTTCGACGGCACCGGCCAGCGGCACCCGCGGGTGCGCTTCGGCAACCCCGTGCACGTGCTCAACAACTACTACTCCAACATCGGCAGCTATGGCGTGGCCTCCACCTGCAACGCCGGCGTGCTCGTCGAGAGCAACTACTTCGAGAACGTCGAGGACCCGTTCCACCGCGGCGAGGGCAGCTCGCCGGACGGCGCCCTGGTCGCCCGCAACAACTACCTGTCCAACTCGGGCAGCGGCGAGACCGGCGGCAGCGTCGCGGGGATCCCCTACTCCTACACCGTCGAGAGCGCGGCCAACGTCAGGAACACCGTTCGGAGCGGTGCCGGCGTAGGCAGGATCTAGGCGCACTCGGCGGGCCTCCGGGCGGCCCGGCGCCGTGCGCCGGGCCGCCCGTGACCGGCCTCCCCGTGCTGAGAACGCGTTGAGAGGCCGCCCTCGGCCGCGGATCCGCACCCGCGGGGTTCCGCGGCCGGGGCGGCTATTCGGGATGTTCGCGGAAGGCCTGCGGCGTGACGCCGGTCAGCTTGCGGAAGACCCGGCTGAAGTAGGCGCGGTCGCGGAACCCCACCCGGCGGGCGACGACCTGGATGCTCTCGCCGGTGTTGCGCAACTGATCCTTGGCGTGGTGGATGCGGAGCCGGTTGAGGTAGTCCCAGGGTGAGATCCCGAGGTCCCGGTGGAACACCCTGCTCAGATAGTCCTCGCTGACCGCGACCGCCCGGGCGATGCCGCGCCGGGTGAGCTGGTGGGCGTAGTTCCGGTGCAGGTAGACCAGCATCCGCAGGACCAGTGCGCTCGTCTGGCGCTGTGTCTTCAGCACGCGCTGTACCGCCCGGACGGTCTCCTCCTCCGACAGGATCCCCTTGACCTGCAGCGTCACCTGCGCATGCGGCTCCAGCCGCTCGACGTCGTCGAGCGTGGGCGGCCGGGTGGTGAGCACCAGCACCGGCACCTCGCGGAGCCGTGGATCCGGGCGCATCCGGTCGAGCACGTCGAGGCCGTCCATGTCCGGCAGGGCCAGGTCGAGCACGACCAGGCCCGGCACCTCCTCGGCCATCGCGGCGAGTGCGGCGCCTCCGTCGTCGGCGGTGCGCACGGGATGACCCGGCAGCCCCTTCGCGAGGAGGGTCCGGTGGTGCGACCGCGTGCGGGAGTCCCCGTCCACGAGCAGCACCGGGCCGCTGACGGCTGCCGGCCGGAACGCCTCCACGATCTCCCACAGGCTCGATCGGCGCGGGGGATCGGACGGTGCATAGAGCAGGACGGGCCGCTGCCGGGTCCGGGGATCGTCGCGCAGCCGTTCGGCCAGAGGCCAGTCGTGCGGGTCCGCCCGGCCCAGATCCCACGTGAGCGCCGTCGGGGGCGCCGCCTCGAGAACGGCGTCCAGGTCATCGCCCGGGTCCAGGCCCCGCGCGGTCCAGCCCGGCCTCGTCCACCCGCACGCCGTCCACCCCTGGGCCACCAGGCCCGTGATGCCGGGCACCTCGTCGGCGGAGAGCCCGACGCAGAGCAGCACCGGATCGAGGTCGTCGCCGCCGTCGAGCGGCCGGTCGCCCAGGGTCGGCAGCGGCAGGTCGATGTCGAGGACCTCGCCCCCGTCCGGCCGGCTCGTCGCCGCCATCGAACCGCCGTGCAGCCGGATCAGCCGGTGCGCGAGCGCCGGGCTGAGTTCCAGATCCGGGCCGAACGGCTCGAACAGCTCAAGGTCGGTGTGCTCCACCCAGATGTGCAGGTTCGGCGGTCGCACCTTGGCCCCGAGAACGACCCGGCCGCTGCGGGCGGTGCCGAGCAGGCCGATGACGACGTGGCGGAGCCGCACCGGATCGGCCTGGATGATCGGCAGCCGGTCGGGCAGCCGCAGCCGCCAGGCGATGTCGGCCCCGCGGTCGGCGACGGAGCGGAACGCCGCGTCGAGCAGGGGGCGCGGGTCGACCGGCTCGCGCGCCAGGTCGAGGGCGCCGATATCGGCCCGGGACAGATCGAGCACGTCCTCGATCAGCCGCAACTGGCGCTCCGCGCTACGCCGGATGGCGGTCAGCCCGTCGCGCATCTGGCCCGCGCCGCACGGGTCGCGCAGCCGCTCGGTGGCCTCGATGATCGCGTTCAGCGGTGTACGGAGCTCGCGGGTGACGTTGGTCAGCAGCGAGGTCTTGAAGCGGTCGGCCTGCTGCGCCCGGTCTCGGGAGTCGAGGACCTCCTGGAAGAGCATCATCCCCTTCAACGCCGCGCTGAGATGCTTGCGCAGTACCTCATAGGCGAGCCCGTTGTGCGGCCCCGCCTCGAAGACCGCGAACCCGATGGGGTCGTCCAGCACGTACAGCGGCTCGACCACGAGGCTGAAGCGGCGTTGCCTCGGCAGCATGCCGGGCGGCACGAGCCGCCGCGCGTCGAAGTGCAGCCCGCCCGGCTCCAGCGCCAGCGGCCCGTCGTCGTAGCCGAACACCAGCCGCGCGCGGTCGAAGGTCCCGTCGTACAGCGCGAGATAGCAGCTCTTGATCCCGAGGTACGGCAGACCCGCGCCCAGCACGTCGGTCAGCGTGGCGATGTCGCGAGTGGTGATCAGTTCCTGGCTGATGTCCTGGAGCCGGCCGGCCAGGTCGTCGGCGCGCCACAACTCGTACGCGAGGTCCTCGGCCGAACCGGCGGTGACCGGCGCCGGGCAGCCGCAGGAGCGCCGCACGACCAGCCGCGGCCCGGCCCGGCGCGGCTGAGGGGCCGGCTCATCGGCCAGCCGTGCCAGCAGGGTCTTGACGGTGTGGTCGGCCTGGGCGTGGAAGGGCAGGGCCACCGAGGTCAACGGCGGGTTGGCCAGCCGGGCCTGTGGCGAGTCGTTCACCCCGACGACGGCCACATCCGCGGGCACGCCGATGCCGTGCGCCGCAAGTGTGCGCGAGGCGCCGAAGGCGAGCACGTCGCTGCAGGCGGCGATGGCGTCGAAGTCCCGTCCCGGCCGCAGCCCTCGCACGTCCAGCAGCGCGCGCATGGCGGACGCGCCCGCGTCCCGCTCGAAATCCGCGGGCGGCGACACGAGCGCGGGGTCGAGCGGGAGCCGGCAGGACCGCAGGGTGTCGGCGTACGCCCGGTATCGCTCACGCGCGTGATGGTTGTCCTCGGGGCCGCGCAGGCAGGCCACGCGGCGATGGCCGTGCACCTCCACGAGATGCCGTACCGCGGTGCGCATCGCGTCGTAGCTGTCCAGCGCGGCGTGCTCGCCCGGCGGCGTGGTCAGGCTGACGGTGTCGAGCGACCGCGGCCAGCGGGGCACGGTCTCAGGACGAAGGCCACCGCGGACGTCCAGCACACGACGGCGTCCAGCGTGTCCGGGCCGATCAGGTCGTAGACCGCGTTGCGCCGGGCCCCATGGCCCTCCGGGGCGTGCAGTTCCCCGCCGGGAAAGCAGATCAGGTTGGCGCCGTACCGCTCGGTCGCGTCGGCGACGCCCGCCCAGACCGTCTCGCCCACCCCGACATGGATGTTCGCGGTGACGAACCCGATGGTCGGGTGACTACCGGAGGACATTTCACGAATTCCATTTTATGGAGGACACATCGTCGCAGCGGGACCGTAACCCACACGCCGCGGACCAGCAAGGGAGCGCTTCCGGCGGCCGCGCCAGGTGATCATAGGGCGATCAACTCAATTCCCTGGTCAAGAGGGGTCATGGGTTGTGTTGCCGGTGTTGATGACGGCAATGAGACGCTGATTGATTTGCGTGGTAATTGAAACGGCGAGCGGGGACGGCGTGACCATGGCCAAAAACGATGTGCTCGTGAAGAGCGACCCCATGTGGCGGATGGCGGTCGGCGCCGAGCTGCAGCGGATCGAGGAGATCTGCGCCCGGGCGGCCCTGGGGCAGGCCGAGACCGTCAAGCTCTGGCGGATGGCGCACGTGTGGCTCGGCACGTTCGCGGTCATCGCCGCCGGGGCGGCGGGCAGCATGATGCTGGCCGTCCCGCGCTTCGCCGTCCTCGCCGGCACGCTCGCCCTGGGCGCGGCGATGCTGGCGACCGTCCTGAGCGTGGCCGGCCCGGCCCGGCGCGAGAGCCAGGCCGCTGAGGCCGCGCGGGCGCTTCAGGCCGTGGAGATGCTGTCCCGTCAGGCGCGGCAGGTGGATCTGCCCGGGCAGACCTTCGAGCAGGCCCGGCACACGCTGGGCGAGCTCACCGAGCGCTGGCAGAGCGCCAACGGGTCGGCCATCCCGGCACCGCGCTGGGCGCAGCGCCGTGCCGAGCGCGGCATCCTCCCCGAACTGGGCGAGGGCGCGATGCTCGACCGGATCAGTGACGTGGTCAGCGTCTTCCACCGCACTCCCGTCACCGCGGAGCAGGCCTAGCGGACCTCGCTTTCGAACCGCTGCTCGCGGCGGCCGAAAGCGATTTGCGAGTAATGCCGCGTTTGGTGATATCTGCCTCTTTTATGGTGTTGACCGGCCACGGTCGCGGCGAGGAACCGATCAGACATCCCTCGCAAACCAGACGAAGGGACGTGAGACGCATGCTCGACAATCTCGCCAGGCACTGGTCGGCGCTGGCGGTGCGCGGCGTGCTGGCGGTGGCCTTCGGGCTCATCGCGCTGATCTGGCCGGGGATCACCCTGCTGGTGCTCGCCGTCGTGTTCGGCGCCTACGCGTTCGTCGACGGCGTCTTCGCGGCGCTGGCCGCGGTGCGGGCCCAGGGCACGGGGCGCATCCCACTGATCCTCGGGGCCATCGCCGGCATTTTGATCGGGGTCGTCACGTTCTTCTGGCCCGGTGCGACACTCTTCGCGCTGACCATCCTCATCGGCGCATGGGTTTTGATCACCGGGATCTTTCAGATCTTCGCGGCCATCCGGCTGCGCAAGGAACTCCCGGGCGAGTGGATCCACCTTCTCACCGGTCTCGTCTCGGTGCTGTTCGGTGTGATGGTGCTGTTCTGGCCGGTGTCGGGTGCCGTGGCGGTGGCCTGGCTCATCGGGATCTACGCGATCATCTTCGGGATCCTGCTGATCACAGCCGGCCTGCGGGCCCGCAAGGGCGGGCAACGGCTGGCGCACGGACCCACGGGCGGCCCGGCGGCGTCACCGTTGTAGCCGGGGCCCGGCACATGGGCCGGGAACCACGATCGCGACGCGGGGATACTGTACGGACCGAACGGGAGGATCAGCATCGATGGCCGTACGTATCGAGAAGAACGGTCCCGTGACCACCGTCATCCTGTCCCGACCGGACGTTCGCAACGCGGTCGACGGCCCGACCGCCCGGGCCCTGGCCCGCGCGTTCGAGGAGTTCGACGGCGACTCCGGCGCGTCCGTCGCGGTGCTGTGGGGCGAAGGCGGCACCTTCTGCGCCGGCGCCGACCTCAAGGCCCTCGACACCGATCGCGGCAACCAGGTCACCGACGACGGGGACGGCCCCATGGGACCGACCCGAATCCGGCTGTCCAAGCCGGTGATCGCCGCGATCAGCGGGCACGCCGTCGCGGGCGGGCTGGAACTCGCCCTGTGGTGTGACCTGCGGGTGGCCGAAGAGGACGCGGTGTTCGGTGTCTTCTGCCGGCGTTGGGGTGTACCCCTCATCGACGGCGGGACCGTCCGGCTGCCGCGGCTCATCGGAGAGAGCCGGGCCATGGATCTGATCCTCACCGGCCGGCCGGTCGACGCCCGGGAGGCCCATGACATCGGGCTGGCCAACCGGATCGTGCCGGTGGGGCAGGCCAGGGAGGCGGCCGAACGCCTCGCCGCCGACCTCGCCCGTTTTCCGCAGACCTGCATGCGCGGTGACCGGATGTCGGTCCTCGAGCAGCATGGGCTGGCCGAGGAGGTCGCGATGGCGGGTGAACTGCGGCACGGCAAGGGCGCGCTCGCCGAGGCCGTCGACGGCGCGGCCCGTTTCGCCGCCGGGGCCGGCCGCCACGGCGACTTCACCGCGATCTGAGGACCGGCGACACCGGCCGCCGCGTCGCGACCCCGCAGAAGCCCCGTCCCTGGCGCTTTGCCATGCGGGGCCGGGACGCCCTGTTGCCGGCGGCGTCCCGGCCCCTGTCCGCGGAGCGAGGTCCACGGGGCCGGTAGGTTCCGGCGTCGGTCAGTCTGAGCGTCGTCGGGTCAGGGCGATCCCCGCCACCACCAGGGCGGCGAGAGCGGTGCCCAGCGCGATCCACCACCACCCGGAGCTGGAGGAGCCGGACGTCGACGCGCCCGGTCGGGCGGTAGTGGTCACCGCGGGGGCGGGTGCCGACGAGCCTCCGCCGGCGTCCTGGCCCGACGTGGGGGTGCCCCGGACGGTGAAGCGGTATTCGCCGGTGACGGGATGCCCGTCCACGGCGACGACCCGCCAGCCGACCTGGTAGACGCCGGGCGCGAGCGATCCGGCCACCTGCTGGGTGACCTTGTTGTCCACAGCCTGTGCGCGACCGGACTCATGGCGCCGGCCGGACGCGTCCGTCAGGACCACCTGCGGCAGGATCACCGGGTCGCCGTAGGTCAGCACGATGCGGGCAGGAGGGGACACCGTCGTGCCGGGCCCGGGAGAGGCCTCTTTCAGCGTGGTGTGCGCGTCGGCGGGAGTGGCGGTGCAGAGCACCAGCGCCACCACCGCCGATGCGGCCCACAGCCGGGCCGGCCGGATCACTGTCGGCTCCGCCCGCGGCGCAGGCCGTAGCCGCCGACCGCCGAACCGATCAGGCCGAGGGCGATGCCGGCCGTGCCGAGCAGCCGGGCCGTCCCGTCGCTCGCCGTGTCGGAGTCGCGTGCGGTGACCGTCGGGCCCTTGGCCGCGACCGGCTGGGCGGCGGCGCCCTTGGGCGTCAGGCTCAGCACCGGTGCCGGATGCTCCGGCTCCTGCCCTCCGGTGCCGGGGTCCTGGTCCCACCGGACGACCTCACCGCCGGAGTAGGTCTGCAGGGCCTTGAAGACCATCCGGTCGGTATCGGTCGGCAGCGGCCCCATGGAGACGTCGAACTCCTGGAACTGACCGGGATCGATCCGGCCGCCGGACCAGGTGATCGTGGCGACCGCCTCGGTCAGCTCCCCGTCGTGGGACTTGATGGGGGTCGGCAGCTTCTTCTTCTCGACCTTGACCTTCCAGCCGGGCAGCGGGCGTACCGAGACGGACGCGACCGCATGGTCCAGCGGCAGGTCGACCTGCAACTTGGTCGTGCCCGCGTCGTCGCGCTCGTTGGGCACGCGGAAGGCGACCTTGGCGTAGCTGCCCTGCTCGGCGGTGCGGGGGTTCACGGTGACGTGCGCGGCGGCTGCCGTGGCGACGCCGAAGAGAGTGACGGCGGCCAGGCCGGCCACAGCCGCGGCTCGGGAGATGGGTCGGGCCGCGCCGACACGACCCATACGGAGATGGGACGTGCGGATATGACGAGATGACGACATGAGAGCTCCGTTCGAACCGATCACGGACGTGATGACAGACCGGTTCCCTGCCAGGGAGACCGGCGGCGGTCGGCGCCCAAACCGGTGAGTCAGACCAGTGAGAGCGCCGTCGAACGCAGCGGCGGCCCGCGGCGCAGGAGCACGTGCCGCAGCATCCGGCCGGTCGGCCGGATGGTGACGGCCGTCGTCACCGGGAAGCGAACGGGTCCGATGATCGGGGTCGGCCGGGCGGCGGTGAGCAGCGCCCGGGCGGGACGACCCGCGAGGGCCGCCACCTGCCGCGTCAGTGTCCACACCGCACGTTCACCGCGCCGCAGCCACAGGGCCGCCAGCAGCGCGGCGGTGTAGTGCGCCAGCACCATGCTGAGACCGGGCTGGTGCGCCACCAGCGCCGTGACGTGATGGC
Source organism: Actinomadura sp. HBU206391 (assembly GCF_014323665.1). Classification (GTDB taxonomy): domain Bacteria; phylum Actinomycetota; class Actinomycetes; order Streptosporangiales; family Streptosporangiaceae; genus Actinomadura_C. The sequence continues at coordinate 27,667 of NZ_JABVEB010000007.1, forward strand.
CGGCGTGTGCGGCGGCCGGCCCTGGGATCGGTGCGGTCGACTCCAGTGCGGTGGCGGAGAACAGGACGTGCAGCATGAACTGCCCGCCGAGTAGTCCGCCGAAGATGGTCGCGAAGGCCCGTTCATGCCCCGACAGCGTCATCGACAGGGCCATGACCCCGGCGAAGCCCACGGCGAGCGCCCAAGGCGCGACCGCCGCGCCGGAGACGACGGTGTGCCCGGTGGCGGCCAGCGTGACGCACACCGCCGAGAAGACACCCGCGCGGCCTAGACGCAGCAACGGAGGAATGGCCATGACGCGCCTATATTGCCATCCGCCCGGCGAAGGCGTCAGCCACCCGCGCGGACGGCAGCGGCCGGTCCGCGGTCCGGCCGGGGGAGACGGTCGTCCGGTCAGCCCAGGATCTTCCAGTCGCCGTTCACGACCCCGAGCCGGTGCTGCTCCTGCGTGGTGTCGGCGGTCATGTAGCCGCTGCTCCAGCGCAGGTCGGAGAAGCGCACGACGACGGTCCCGTTCTGGAAGGTGCCGCCGACGACCGTGGTCGTGCGCAGCGCCCGCACCTCGTCCCGCCGGTTGTAGTCGTCCACGTGCGCGACGTGGTAGCGGCACCTGTCCATGGAACCGAACGCCCGGTCAGCGAAATCCTCCGAGGCGTAACGGGCGCAGATGGAGGTGTCTCCGTTGCCGAGACCCCGCAGCCACGCCTGCATCACCGCTCTGGCCCCGCTGGTGTCGCCGACTTCCGGCGCTGAGCCGGACCCGGGCTCGGGACCGGGGTCGGTGCCGGATCCACGATCGGAGCCGGAATCGGATCCGGTGTCGGAGCCGGGCCCCGACCGGCCGTCCGGCCGGGGTGACGAACTGCTCTCCGGGTCTTCGGGCTTGATGGTCTGCGCGCGGGAGGACTCGGTGCTCGGGCCGCCTGAGGACGGGCCGGCGGATGGGGACACGCTGGGAGGAGCCAGGGGCGTGTTCGGATACCCGAGCGTCGACTGAAGCGCCTGATTGACGCCCTGCTCGGCATCGGCGTTTCCGGCTCCGGCGGCGCCGGGATCCCGCAGGGCCAGCGCCCCCACGGCGATGAGCATGAGAAGCGATCCCGTGCCGATGATCGCGGCGCGCCGACGCCTCGCACCCGCTCGACCCGGCGGCCGGGTCGCCGGATGTGACGAGTCGATGCCCGTCAGGGCGCGAGACCGCGCGGGTTCGGGCCGCGCAGGGCCTCCGTCCTGGAGCGGCGGTCGCGGCCCCTCCTTCGACGGCTCGGCCGACGGCTCCGGCCCCGCCCCCTCGTATTCGCCTGCCGGGACGAGCAGCGGCTCAGGCGGTGTCTCCGCTGGGCTCGGAGTTGCGGTCTCGCCCCGCCCGGCATTGGGTTTCGCATGTTTCGCGTGTCTCGCAGCCACATCCGTCTCCCACATCTCGTTGTGTCCAATCGGCCCCGGCAGACGCCGGAGGCCGCAGCCGTCCCAGCGCGGAGTCTAGATCGGGAAGATCGGGCATCACAAACAGACAAGGATCTTCCACGACCTTGTTCGCCTGAGCCGCCCGGGGCGGCGCCGGATCAGGCCTCGGCCGTGACCACGCTGACCTCGGCGAAACCGAGTTCCGCCAGCGGATCCCGGATCTGGTCCGCGTCGCCGACCGCCACGATGGTCAGCGCGTCCGGGTCGACGTGGGCCGCATAGGCCTCCGCCGCCCGCTGGGGGCTCGTCGCCCGGATCGCGTCGAGATGGCGCTGGGGGTGATCCGCGGGCAGATCGCTCGCTGCGGCGTCGGCCAGTTCGGCCGCCACCGCCCGTGCCGTCTCGTAGTTCGCCGGCGCGCGGTCGGCCAGCGCACTGATCGCCGAGGCGCACTCCTTGCCGGTGATGCCGTCAAGCGCACTGCGCAACGAGGTCAGCGCGTCGGCGACGGCGGGCGCGGTGGCCTCGGTGTGCACGGCGCCTTCGGCGATGAAGAGCCCGCAGTGCCGCAGCCGCAGCAGCCCGGCCCGCATGCCGTAGGTGTAGCCCTTCTCCTCGCGGAGCACGGCGTTGAGCCGCGACGTCAGCCCGCCGCCGAGGACGTGCGCCGTCACGGCGAGCGCGGCCCAGTCAGGGTGATCGCGGCCGGGAATCCCGTGGCCGAAGGACAACTGGGTCTGGACGGCGCCGGGCCGGTGCACGATCACCACGCGCGGGCCGGGCCCCGGACGGGCCATGTCCGGAGCGGGAAGCGCCGAGCCCGTCGCCGCGAAGCCGCCCAGGGAAGAGCTGAGCAACCCGTTCACGTCGATCCCGGCGAGATCGCCGGCCGCCACGACGGTGGCCTGCGCGGGCACAATGGACGAGTAGAACGCACGGACGTCGTCGCCGGTCACGCGGGCGATCGTGTCGGGGTTCCCGCCGGTGGGCCGGGCCGACCGGCTCTCGGCCGGGAACATGACGGCGCGCAGCTCACGGCGGGCGCGGCTGTGCGGATCCGCGTCCTCCTGAGCGATCTCCTCCAGCCGCTCCCTGGCCAGGCGCCGTACGTCGTCGTCCGCCAGCGCGGGTGAACCGATCACCGTCGACATCAGGGCGAGCGCGTCCGCGAGGCGGGTCACCGGCACGTCCAGTGCGACTCGCAGCGCGGTCAGGTCCGCGGCCGTGTTGAGGGTCGCGCCCAGCCGGTCGAACGCGGCGGTCAGCGCGGTGCCACCGCCCGCTTCGGTCCCTTCGAGCAGGGCGCTGGCGGCGAGCGTGGCCACACCGTCCAGGCCGGTCGGCTCCCGGCTCGCTCCGGCGTCCAGGACGAGGCGTACGGCCGCCAGCCGCCGATCGGGCAGATGGCTGTGGAAGGTGGTGAGCCCGTTGCCGAGCCGTCCCTGTTCGGCGGCCGGGAACGTCCACGGCGGCATCGGGCCGGGCGTCGGGCGCGCGGGCGTGCTGTCGGAAAGCGGGGCGGTCTTCACTCGGCTGCTCCGTAGGTCACGACGGCGCGGGCGCCCGGCGAGAGCCAGCGCGCCGCGACGTTCTTGATGTCGGCGGAGGTGACGGCCGCGGCCCGCGCGGGCGCGCTGAAGACGCGGGCCGGTTCGCCGAACTGCGTGGCCTGCTGCGACAGGGAGTTGGCCAGCCCGGTGACCGTCTCGGTGCGCTCGAGGAAGCCGCGTTCGGCGAGCGCGACGGCCCGTGCGGCCTCGTCGTCGTCGGGTCCGCTCGCGGCGAACGCCGTGAGCTCCTCGTCGATGGCCGCGGCGATCGCGTTCGTGTCGGGCCCCATGGCCTCGACCAGCGCGGCGGACGGGCCCGAGGCGAACCTGATCACGCTGACCCCGAGCTCGGTGGCGATCTCGTCGCGGCGGACCAGCCGGTCATAGAGCCGGGAACCCGTCCCGCCGCCGAGGATCTCGGCGGCGAGCTCGGCGGCCTCGAGGTCGGAGGTGCCGTCCGGGGGCAGCCGGAACATCCCGAAGTAACCCGGGGAGGGCACGTCGGCGGTCACGTGCCTGGTGGACAGCTCGGTGATCGGGCCGAGGTGACCGTCCGCGGCGGGCGGTGCGGACGCGCCGGCCGGCAGCGGGCCGAAGAAGCGCTCGACCGCTGCGAGGGTCTCGTCCGGGTCGACGTCGCCGACGATGGACAGCACCGCGTTGCCCGGCGCGTACCAGGTCGCGAAGAAGTCCCGGCAGTCGTCGAGCGTGGTGGCGTCGAGGTCCTCCATCGAGCCGATCGGGGTGTGCGCGTACGGGTGGCCGGCGGGGAAGGTGAGCGCGCACAGGTGCTCGAAGGCGTCCCCGTACGGCACGTTGTCGTAGCGCTGGCGGCGCTCGTTCTTCACCACGTCACGCTGGTTGTCGAGGTTGGCCTGGGTGAGGGCCGCGGGCAGCGTGCCCATCCGGTCGGCCTCCAGCCAGAGCGCGAGTTCCAGGTGGCTCACCGGAACCGTCTCGAAGTAGTTGGTGCGCTCGAACGAGGTGGTCGCGTTGAAGGTGGCGCCGGCGCTCTCCATCAGCGCGGCGTGCTCACCCTCGGCGACGTTGCCGGACCCCTGGAACATGAGGTGCTCGAAGAGGTGGGCGAGCCCTGTACGACCCGGCTGTTCATGCCGCGAGCCGACCGCGTACCAAAGGTTCACTGCCGCCAGCGGCACGACATGGTCCTCGCAGACCACCACCCGCAGCCCATTGCCGAGCGTGTGCTCGTGCAGTGGCCGTTCTGCCACGGATCGCTCCCGTCGGTCGATGCCTACGTCCCCCGACGCGCTCTGACTCCTACGTTTCCGAGGACACTGATTCGCGCTTCACCGTACCCGCTCGAGGAGGGTGCCGACCGTCCGTACGGCCGCGCGTTGATCAGCGGGTTCGGCGGCCGGGCTCGAGGGCGCCCAGAGATCGCCCAGAGATCATCGCACTAGCGCGTCGCGCGGGCGAAGTCGCCCACGAACCGGGCGAGTAGACGGGCGAACACGGCCTGATCGGCCGCGGATCACTCGCGCGTGGCGGCCGCGATCGCGCCCCGGCGGAATTCGTGCACCTGTTCCGAGAGCGCGTCACCGGCGGCGGTGCGGCTCGCCGGATGGCCGAGGACCTGCGGCGACCGGCGGCGTGAGCACCCGCGTCATGGCGGGCCGACGAATATGGGCCCGCCCCGCGTCAGCGGGAGCGGGCCCATATCGAAGCCGAGGTGGATCAGATCGCCGTGACCTGCTCCGCCTGAAGGCCCTTGGGGCCCTGCGTGGTGGTGAACTCCACGCGCTGGTTCTCCTCAAGGCTGCGGTAGCCCGACGAGGTGATCGCCGAGTAGTGCACGAAGACGTCGGCGCTGCCGTCGTCAGGCGCGATGAATCCGAAGCCCTTTTCGGCGTTGAACCACTTTACGGTTCCCTGGGACAACTGCTTCTCCTTCAAGAGAGCCTCACCGGACCGTCAAGGTGACGGCCCTGGGCTGCGTAGCGGACCTTTGACTTGCATCCGCGGAAATCATCCCGGAGAAGCAATACGCCCGCTGCCTGCTAGTTCCGCGAGCGCTTCACAAAGCTCAAACGTACGAGGAAAACATGACTGCAACACGGGCATCATACCCGATGTCGCCCCGTTGGCACGCCGGGCCACAGCGGAACCAGACGCGGACCCCCGTCACGGCCTCTACCTGGGCAAAGTCGTACCCATACCAAAGGAATGGGTATGGATATGGGGATTTACCCCGTGTTGGGGAACCCTTGCCCGGAGCCATGCTGGTCTCGTCGGAGGATCCGGCCACACCAAGGAAGGAGGTGCCGACCATGTGCAATCACAAGCCCGTCTGTCCGTCCGCGGACGCTCTGGACCATGACGCCGCTCGGCTGGTGGCGTTCCACCCGGAACAGGGGTGGGGCCTGCTCTGCAACGGTGTCGTGGTGTTCGATGACAACGGAGAGCTGCTGCCCGACGGGCGCAGCGTCCCCGCCCACCGGATCGCCGTCATCTCCGCGGCCTGAGGCCTCGCGTGGCCTCGCCGCGCCCGCCCGCTACGCATCGGTGCGCTTCGCACCGACCTCCTGCTGCTCGCCCACCCATACCGCTATCTGGGTACGGGAGTTGAACCCGAGCTTGCCGAGGATGTGCTCGATATGGCCCTCGGCCGTGCGTTGAGCGATCGTCAACGTGGTCGCGATTTCCTTGTTGCTCAGCCCCTTGGCGACGAGCCGTGCGATCTCCGTCTCCCGGCGGGTCAACGGTGACGGCGCCGGAGCCTCCTCCCGCCCCTCCTCTGCCGAAGATCGATCTTGCAGGGCGTAGCCGAGCGCCGTGTCGGGACCCAGGGCGGCTCCCCGCCTGACGGCCTCGCGGAAGGCCGGCTCGCCGAGGCCCTGCCGGGTGGTGGACTCGCACCGGTCGTGGAAGTCCATGAGGCGCCCGAACCCGGCGAGCGTGGCTCCGGTCGCCCGCCACAGCGTCTGCAGGATTCCCAGCAGCTGCGCCGCCCTCTGGTGCCGGCCCTCGGCGGCGGCGATCCAGGCGAGCACCTCGATACCGGCGCCGACCCCGAGCGAATCCTCAATCGATCGGGTGAACCGCAGACTCTGCTTCGCCAGGGCGGTCGCCCGGCGGGTGTCGCCGTCCCGCCAGGTCGCGATGCCCAGTGTGAGCAGCGCGTACGCCCGGTACCAGCGCTCCCCGTGGGCGTCGCAGAGTTCGATACATTCCTCGGCCATCGCGACCGCACGCCGCGGATCACCCGCGAGGCAGTGGGCCAGGGACAGCCGGATGAGCGTCGTGGCCAGCCCGGCCGGGTCGTCGGCGGCGCGATGACGGGCCGCCGCCTCCTCGTACGACTTCACCGCCGACTCCGCATCCCCCCGCAGGCCCGCGAGCATCCCGGTGTAGAGATCGGCGTAGCCCAGGATCGACGGCCGCCCGAGCCGCTCCCCGAGGGCCCGGCTCTCCTCCAGCATCGCCGTCGCCTCGCCCAGGAGCCCGTCACGCGCCGAAGCGCCTCCGGGCGGGGCGGTGTCGGCCTGAAGGAGGGCGAGCCGGCCGCCGGCCAGCAGGGCGCGGGCGCGGAGCTCCGTGGGCCCGGTCTCGACGGCGAGACCGCGGTCGAGCCAGCGGCGGCCCTCGGCCAGATGCTGACCGATGACCCAGTGATCGGTAAGGTCGGCCGCCATCCCGAGCCCGGTCGTGAGCTCGGCCGGATCGGCGAAGCAGTACTCCAGAGCCGCCCGCAGGTTGGCGTGCTCGCGGATCAGCCGCGTGAGGCTCGGCGCCTGGGCCGGGCCGAACAGCCGGGCGCGGGCCTCGGCCGACAACCGCAGGAAGTGGTCGCGGTGCCGGGCCCGCAACGCGTGCTCGTCTCCGGCCTCGGCCAGCCGGTTCAGGCCGTACTGACGGGTCGTCTCCAGCAGGTGGTACCGGGCCTCGGCCGGGTGCTCCTCGCGGATCAGCACGGACTTGTCCACCAGCCCGGTCACCAGGTCGATGATCTCCTCGCGCGCGATTCCGTCCCCCGCGCAGACCGCCTCGGCCGCCTCCAGGTCCAGCCCTCCGGAGAAGACCGACGCCCGCGCCCACAGCAGACGCTCTTGCTCGGTGCAGAGGTCGTGGCTCCAGTCGATGAGCGCCTGGAGCGTCCGATGGCGGGGCGGCGCCGCGGGTGATCCGCGGGTGACCAGCCGGAACCGATCGTCGAGCCGGTCGAACAGCTCCTGCGCCGAGAGCGCCCGCAGCCGCATGGCCGCCAGCTCGATGGCGAGCGGGATGCCGTCCAACCGGCGGCAGATTCCCTCCACGGCGTCCCGGTTGGACTCGGTGACGGCGAAGTCGGGCAGCACCGCCCTGGCCCGGTCGGTGAACAACTGCACCGCCTCGTTCTGCGCGGACGACCTGAGGGGTGACCGGGAGCCGTCGGCTCCAGGGGGCGGCAGCAGCGGTGGCACCGACAGCAGGTGCTCGCTCGCGGTGCCCAGCGCCTGCCGGCTGGTCGCGAGAATCCGCAGGTCGGGCGCGGAGCGAAGCAGCGTCTCGGCTACGACCGCGCAGTCGAGCAGCAGATGCTCGCAGTTGTCCAGGATCAGCAGTGCCTGCCTGCCCCGCAGCTCCTCGGCGAGCTGCTCCAGCGGGGTCAGCGCCTCCGGGGTCAGCGCCTCCGGGGACAGGGTCTCCAGGGGCGGCGTCTCCGGCGTCTGCGTCTCGGGTGGCGGGCCCATGACCGTCGAGATCACCTGGATGAGCTGCTCTGAGTCATCGAGTTCGGCCAGCTCGACCAGCGACACGCCGTGCCGGAAGGCCCGCCGCACCTCGCCGGCCGCGCGCATGGCGAGCCGGGTCTTGCCGACCCCGCCCATGCCCGTGAGGGTCACCATCCGCGATGCGGACAGCAGACGTTTGACCTCGGCCAACTCGTGCCGACGTCCGACGAAACTGGTCACCTCGGCCGGGAGCTCGCGCCGCTGCCGCCGGGTCGAGTCGCTCGATGCCGCGCCACTCATCACATGCCCTGTGCCGATCCTGTTGAGGAGCGCCGGTCGCACCCGAATTTAGACCGACATAATCCATGTTATGTACCCGGCCGTTCGCCGTGCACGGTCGAGGCCTGGCCGTCCCGGCGTCTGAGCGGTGGGCCTTCGAGATCCGGTCCGGCGGCGGTGTGACAATCGAGTCTGACAATCCACACGCGAGGAGACATCGTGAGTGACACGTACGACGTTGTGGTCCTTGGCGCGGGGCCCGCGGGGGAGAACCTCGCCGACCGGGCCCACGCGGCCGGTCTGTCGGTGGTGATCGTCGAGCGGGAACTGGTCGGCGGTGAGTGCTCCTACTGGGCCTGCATGCCGAGCAAGGCGCTTCTGCGTCCGGTCTCCGCCGTCCACGACGCCGAACGGGTCGAGGGCGCCCGGCAGGCGGTGTCCGGAGATCTCGATGTGGCGGCCGTACTGGCCCGCCGTGACGAGTTCGCCTCGCACTGGAACGACGACGGGCAGGTCTCCTGGCTGAGCGGTGCGGGGGTCGACCTCGTCCGCGGGCACGGCCGGCTCGCCGGGGTACGGCAGGTCACCGTCACGCTTCCGGACGGCGGCGCGCGATCACTCACCGCCAGGCACGCGGTCGCCGTGTGCACGGGCAGTCGCGCGGCGATCCCGCCGGTTCCCGGTCTGGCCGACGCCCGGCCCTGGACGAGCAGAGAGGCCACGAGCGCCAAGCGGGCGCCCGGCCGGCTGATCGTGGTCGGCGGCGGAGTGGTCGGGGTGGAGATGGCCACCGCCTGGCAGGCGCTGGGTTCCAAGGTCACCCTGGTGGCCCGCAGAACGCTGCTGACCTCGATCGAGCCGTTCGCCGGCGAGATCGTCGCCGAGAGCCTGGTGTCTGCCGGCGTCGAGGTGCGCACCGGTGTCAGCGTGACCGCCGTGCACCGGCAGGCCGACGGCGAGGTCACCGTACGACTCGAAGGCGGCGAGGAACTGCGGGGCGACGAGGTGCTCATGGCCGTCGGCCGTGAGCCGAACACCCATGACATCGGGCTTGAGACCATCGGGCTGGCCCCGGGGTCGTGGCTCGCGGTCTCTGACACCTGCGTGGTGGACCAGGTGGATGAGGGCTGGTTGTACGCCGTGGGCGACGTCAATCACCGGGCCCTGCTGACGCATCAGGGGAAGTATCAGGCACGGGTGGCGGGCGACGCGATCGGCGCCCAGGCGAAGGGTGAGCCGCTCGCGACCGAGCCGTGGGGACGGCACTCCGCGACGGCCGACCACGCTGCCGTACCGCAGGTGATCTTCTCTGATCCCGAGGTCGCCGCCGTGGGGCTCACCGCCGAGCAGGCCCGCAGGGAGGGCCGCGAGGTCAAGGTCGTCGACTACGAACTCGGCGACGTCGCGGGCGCCGGGCTGTACGCCGACGGCTACCGGGGATCGGCGCGGATGGTGGTCGACACCGGCCGGGGCCATCTGGTCGGGGCCACCTTCGTGGGGCCCGGCGTCGGCGAGATGCTGCACGCCGCGACCATCGCCGTCGTGGGCGAGGTGCCCATCGAGCGCCTTTGGCACGCCGTGCCGTCCTATCCCACGATCAGTGAGATCTGGCTGCGGTTCCTGGAGGAGTACGGCTGCTGATCGGGCTCAGGCGCTTACGGCACGGGTCGCGATCACGGCGCTCAGGGTGCCGGCCGCGGCGGACCCGAGGACGATCGTCCAGGCGATCGGGCCCAGCGGCGTGCACTGGAAGAAGGTGCTGACCCCCGGGGTCTCGACGATGGTCGCCAAGATCGCGCCGGAGACGACCACGGTCGTGATCACGAGCGGGCTGTGCGAACTCGTGAGCAGCGTCTGCCCGAGTTCGGCGCCGACCAGCGCCGCCAGGGCCATGGTGCTGGCCCGCCGCCGCCGTCCGGTCAGGGAGCCGAGCCGCCAGGCCAGGGTGGCGCCGAACGCCGTGGCCGCGCCGCGTACGGCGATGGTGCGGGCGAGTTCCGGCCCGAGGACCGAGGGCACCGGCCCCGTGGTGAGGGGGCCGGCGTCCTGCGACTCCTCGTCAGCGGCCTTCGCCGGCGCCAGTGCCACGGCGAGCGAGGGCAGCATGTCGGTGAGCAGGTTGACCAGCAGGAACTGCCGGGTACCGAGAGGAGCCTGCCCCGCGATCGCGGTGGCCAGCAGGGTGAAGGCCACCTCGCCGGCATTGCCGCCCACGAGGATGGACACGGCGTCACGAACGCTGCTCCACAGCGCGCGGCCCTCGAGCACGGAGTCGACGATGCGGCCGATGTCGGGGTCGGCGAGCACCAGGTCGGCGGCGTTGCGGGCGACCGCCGAGCCATGGCCCGAGACCCCGATGCCGACATCGGCCAGCCGGATCGCCGGCGCGTCGTTGCTGCCGTCCCCGGTCATGGCCACGACATGGCCGGCGCGCTGGAGCGCCTGGACGATGCCGACCTTCTGCTCGGGAGACACCCGGGCGAAGACGGTGCTCGATGCGATGCGCGCGACCCGCTCCTCCTCGGGCAGCACCTCCAGCTCAGAGCCGGTGAGCACCCGGTCGGCGTCCGGCACGCCGAGTATCTTGGCGATGGCCACCGCCGTGATGGGATGATCTCCCGTGATCATGGTGACGCGGACCCCGATCTCGGACAGCCGCTTGATCGCCGCCGCCGCGGACGGCCGCTCGACGTCGGCGATGGCGACGAACCCGAGCAGCGTGAGGTTCTCGGCCGCGGTGGCCACCTCGAGCTCGGCGGGATCCTGGTCGGCGAGCAGGTGGCGCTCGGCCACCGCGAGCACCCGCAGGCCGTCCTCGGCGAGCCGGCGGACCAGTGCCTGCGCGGCGCGCTGGCGAGCCGGCGTCATGGGCGTCGCCCGGCCGGCGTCCGTCGACGCCGCCATGTCGCTCTCCTCGGGTGCGGCCTTCTTCCGCTGAGCCTTGGGCCGGGTGACGAGTACGGACGAGCATCGGGCGAGCACCACCTCGGGGGCCCCCTTGACCGCGAGGTGCAGTCTGCCGTGCTCTTTGCCGAGTGAGGCCGCGTAGCCGCGGCTGGTCTCGAACGGAAGCTCGTCGATCAGCCACCAGTCCTCGCCAAGGGCGCCGTGGGCGCGCGCGCCCTCGACGATCGCCCGGTCGGTGGCATGCGCCATCGCCAGCCTTCCGGTGCCGTCCGGCTGCGGGCTCGCATGTGCCGCGACCTGGAGCACACGCCGTCCGAGGGGGCTGTCCAGGCCGATGACGCCGCCCGGCCCGGCCAACCGGGTGACCGCGAGCCGGCCCTCGGTGAGCGTCCCGGTCTTGTCGAAGCAGATGGTGTCGACCCGGCCGAGCGCCTCGAGCGACCGGGACGACCGCACGAGCACTCCCCGGCGGGACAGCCGGCGGGCGGCGGCGAGCTGCGACACGGTGGCGACCAGCGGAAGGCCCTCGGGAACGGCGGCCACGGCGATGGCGATGCCCGACGACACCGCGTCGCGCAGCCCGACCCCGCGCAGGATGCCCAGGCCGGTGACCGCCAGCCCGGCGAAACCCGTGGCGGGGAGCGCGATCTTGGTCAGCTCGCTGAGATGGACCTGCAGGCCGGCGGGCGGCGCGGCGCGGCCGGCCGCGGCGGTCGCCCGTCCGGACTCGGTTCCGGAGCCGGTGGCCACGACCACCGCATGGCCGGTGCCGGCCAGGATGGCGGACCCCTCGTACACCATGCAGGTGCGATCGGCGAGGGCGGCGGCGGGGGTCGGGTCGGTCGCCTTGGTGACCGGCAGCGACTCGCCGGTCAGGCTCGACTCGTCGACCTCCAGATCGTCGACCTGCAGCAGCCGGGCATCGGCCGGCACCACGTCGGAGGGGGACAGCCGGATGATGTCGCCGAGGCGCAGCCGATGGGAGGGGACCCGCTCCACGTCGGCCGTGGTGAGGTCGGCGAACAGGTCGTCCACGGTGTCGCCGTCGGGCGGTGTCCACAGCACCTTCCGCGCGGGCAGCTCCTCGCTGATCAGCAGCTTGCTCAGGGCGCGCTCCGCGCGGATCCGCTGCAGGCTGCTCACCGCCGCGTTGCCGGTGATGACGCTCGCCACGAGCCAGGCGTCCACGCTCGAACCGACGATGGCCGAGGCGGCGGCGCCGAGCGCCAGCACCGGGGTCAGCGGGTCGTGCAGCTCTTCTCCCATGGCCTTCAGCAGCTCCACGGAGCCACGGGCCGGGGTCAGCACGAGCACCGAGGCCGGGCGGCCGATCCACGCCGGAGGCCGGGGGAGGCCCCCGGGCGGCGTCATCCGGCTTCGCGCGGAGTCGACGACGGCGCGGACACCGTGCCGGGGGACGGGCAGCCGGTCGAGTTCACGGCCGGTCGAGGCGAGTCGGACCAACGCGTCCTCGGCCGTCAGGGTGTGCCAGGCCGCCCGGGTGACCGGCTCCGGATCCGGCGCCGTCGCCACCCGCCGGGCCTCCAGCACACCGCCGAGCAGGGCGAGGAGGGTCGCGCTGTGCACCGGTGCCATGCCGACGGCGCTGCGGTTCGGCCTGCCCACGGAAGAGACGAGGGCGCCCAAAGCGGATCCGCCGACGCCGATGCGGGCCGACCGGTCACTGACCTTCCGCGCCGCCGGCAGGGCATGCATCAGCCGGCACGCCTCGCCCAGCCCCGGGCCGACCAGCAGATCAGCCGACCACGGCACCGGTCCGGCTCCGAGCACCCCGACGCCGACGTCGGCGGCGTCCAGGGCGTCGTCCTGCCGCCCGGTGATGAGGAAGACGCCGCGCCCGTCCGCCTGCATGGCGCGGATCTGGTCCGCGAGCGACTTGGCGGGCAGCACCTGGTCGGCCCAGGGCAGGATGTCGCCCATGCTGTCGTGCTCGGTGAGCACCAGCCTGTCGACACCGTGCCGGGCGGCTCCGAGCAGCGCGTCGGCGAGCGGGTCCAGTTCACAGCCGACCCGCACACGACCCAGCCGGGCCCCGGTCGCGTCGAAGAGGTCGAGGGTCAGCGCGGTGGGACCGTCAGGCCGCCCGGGAACCGCGTCCGGAGCCCGTCGCAGTGTCCATTGCCGCTTCGACCAGGGGCCCTTGCCACTCATCTCGTCGAGCCGGTGTCCTCGCACGACCTTGCTGGCGATCCGCCATACCTCGGCGTCCCCCAGGTCAGGGGTCGTCGCCGCCGCGGAGAGGATCTGCGGCCGTGCGCCGCACAGCACCTCGGAGTCGATGACGACGGTGTCGATCCGGTCGAAGCGCCGCAGGGTCCTGCCGTCGAGCGGCACCACCCCCCGACGGCAGAGGTCGCGCGCCAGCGTCGCGGCGAAGCCCTCACGGCCGAGTCGCGCGGCCCTCGGAACCAGCACCAGCATGGCGTGCGCCGCCCGCTCCGGGTTGCGGGTCCAGGCGAGGACGCTGCCCGCGCCGAGGAGCGAGGCGATCGAGACCCGGTCGGCCAGCCTCTCGATGGGCCCGACGGGCAACGGCACCGGCCGTGGAACAGGTTCGTGCGTCTCTCGTGGCAGATGCTCATCGGATGAGCACAGCTCGGGTTCCCTGCGCACCCAGACCGCGTGGCGAGCTCGATGCTCGCTGAGGTGGATCATCCGGAACAGCATGTCCAGGGTCAGCGGTGTCGGTGCCCGGGAGAGCCCGTTGAGCGTGGCGTTGACGACGCCGAAGATCAGTTCGGTGTTCACCGGGCCGATGCGCCGGGCGATCGCCTCCCACAGCCGTGGTTGCGCCTCGATGTACGCGATCGGGGCACGGACACCACGGGACAGGAGTGGCAACCAGTCCGGGCGGGACAGGGCGACCGCCAAGGCGACCATGTCCACGGCGAGCACGGTGATCGGCGCGACCAGATGGACCTGGTCTCCTGGAGACTGCCGCGACCAGGGAAAGGTGTCCTCGTCGGTGGCGTGCGCCTCCTCGACGGCCTCGATGATGTCGACCAGGTCGTCGACGCTCAGTTCGTCGTCGTCGAAGGACACGAGGACCTGCCGCGTCACCGCGTTGACCGCCGCCCAGTCGACCCCCTTCAGCCGGCTCAGCGCGGAGGTGACCGCCTTGGCGAGCCGCCGGTGGTGCGGTCCGTGGCCGGTGAGACCGCGGACCTCGATGTGGGCGCGGCCGTCGGACGCCCACACCCGGCGCCGGCGCCGGGTCGGCCCGAGATCGCCGAGAGTGGAGGCCGCTGCGGCGGCGATGGCGGGGGGCACGCCCGTGGCGCCCTTGGCGGCGCGCGCCGGGAGGGACCGGATCGACCCGGCCACCGACCTGGCCACCGAACCGGCGGACGAAGCGGCTTCACCTGCCATGGACGTCGCCTTTGACGCGGCGTCCACCAGCGCCTCGCGGCCGGCGCGGGCCGGCCGTACATCGACCACGGTGGCGGCGACCATGACCACGGCGGGCACCAGGCCCACCGTGTTCCTCGCCATCTGAGCCGGCAAGGCGCAGACCGAACCGGCGACCGATGCCGCCTCGCCGACCACGCCTCGACCCGCGGCCGCCACGTCGCGACCGGCCTCCGCCAACTCACGACCGGCCACCGCCATTTCACGACCGGCCTGGGCCATTTCGCGGTCGGCGTGAGCCGTGTCGCGACGGGCCACCGCTGCCCGGGCGAGAGACGGCAAGGGAATGCGCGCAGTGCAACGACTGACCAGCGGAAGCCCAACCACGCCGACAAACCCCCCGTATCAGTTTCGACTGCCCGGCCGAGGACAAGACCGCCGAGCACAAGACCACTGACCGGGCACGGCGTGGCCGCTACGCCTGGGATCATGCCCTCCTGCCAGCGGCGATAACCGGCACCCGATGGTCGGGCCGAGTGCCCGGGCGGTGTGGGGCGCCGCGGGTCCGGTCACCACGGCCGATCGGACTCGGTGAGATCCCGTGCGGCGTCGGCCAGGGTCGGATACGTGGCGACGAACCGGTCCAGGCCGGTCACCTGGAACACCCGGTTGACGCGGGCGCTGAGGCCGACGAGCGCGAGGGGGCAGCCGCGCTCACGTGCGTGCCGTTGTGCGGCCGCCGCGACGGCGAGCCCCGCCGAGTCGCAGAACGCGACGCCTGTCATGTCGATGAGGAGCGGTGAGGTGTTCTCGTCGAGCAGATCGAAGATCCGTGAACGCAGCCGCGGGCCCGTGTGAACGTCGATCTCTCCGGCGAGGATCAAGATGCGGCAGTCGAGACAGTCCACCAGGTTCGTTTCGAGGTGCATCCCGTACCTCACCAGAGCACATCGTCAGGTCACAGCAGTAACTCACCAGCATGGAGCGAGCACGCACAGTTGCCAAGTGACCTGGGCGAACTGGTCGCGCAAAGTCTCACCGTCACGGCGACCACGCGGCCGTTTAGCTCGTGCTCATGGGGAAGAGATGCGAGCGACATCAAGACGAGAGGTCGCGGCGACAAGGCGTGACATCCCATGGAGAGGACAAAAGGACATGCCGATGAGTGCGAACGAGAGCCGTAAGTCCGGCAAGTCGGTGAAGGACGGTCCGCCGTACGCCGATGAACTGATCAGCACCGGAGACCCGGACGCGGCCGAGACGGGTGTCAAGGGTCAGATGATAGGCCGCGCCAAGGAGAAGGCCGTGCAGGCGCGGGAGAAGGCCGACCAGATGCGGGAGAAGGTCGGCGACCAGGCCGGCCAGACCGCCGAGACCGTGAAGGTCAAGGCGGCGCACGCCGGAGAGCAGGTGCGCGACACGGTCGGCGACCTGACCGGCAAGGCGCGCGAGGTGGTCACGTCCGAGGACATCGCGCCCAAGGCGCGCCGCTCCGGAGCGGGGCTGGCCGCGGTCACCACCGCCGTGCTCGCCGTATGGGCATGGCGCCGCCGCCGCGCCCGCCGCAACGCGCGGCCGTGGGACAAGGCGTCCCGGCGGGCCAAGTCGCAGCTGCACACCGTGAGTGAGGGGACCAAGGCGAAGGCCAAGGCGACCAAGGTACGGGCCAAGGCGAAGGCCAAGGAGGCCAAGGCCAGGGCGAAGAGCCGGTGATCCTGTCGGCCCTCGGCGCGACTCGCCCGGAGGCCGCGAACGACCGCTGCCGGTGCGCGGGTCGAGCGCCGACGTCTCGGGACCGACCGCGAAGAGCAGGCCCCCGGCCGGCATGGGGCCGTCACCGAGGAAATCCGGCATCTCGAAGGTCCACAGCACCGTCGAACGCGGCCGGCGGCGCGCGAGGGCCGCGGCCGTCCCACCCACGGCCAGTGCCGCCGCCGTGGCCGCCCCGCCGATCAGGACGGCGCGGCGGCCGACCGGGCGACGCGGGGGCCGGCGCCCCGGGGGCGCTCTGCGGGAGGGGATGCGTGGCGAGGAGGGCGATCGTGGAGGCGATGGGCGGGGGCAGCCAGGCGAGACCCTGCGGCACCGTCTGCTGACCTTGATAAAGGCCCGGCTGCGAGACCTGGTGCGGGACCGCCGGGGGCGCCGGTTGCGGGTTCGGGTACGGACCGGCCGGTCGCCCGCCCGGATGCAAGAGCCTATCGACGAGCAGCGAGGCGGGGGGCCGCCGGTCCGGGTCCTTCTCCAGGCATTCGGCGATCAGCGTGCGCAGGCTCGGGTCCGAGACGGCCCCGAGGTCCGGCTGCTGGTGCGCGATGCGGTAGATGAGCTCGGGGATGGACCCGTCGCCGAAGGGCGGGCTGCCCGTGGCGGCGTAGGTGAGGACGGCGCCGAGAGAGAACACATTGCCCGAGGGGCCGGTGCCACCCGTGGTGGCCTGTTCGGGCGCCATGAACCGGGGCGATCCCACAGCGACCCCGGTCTGGGTGATGGTGGCGCTGTCGGCGGCCCGCGCGATGCCGAAGTCGATGACCCGCGCGCCGTCCGGGGTGAGCATGATGTTGGAGGGCTTCAGGTCCCGGTGCACCACCCCCGCCTGGTGGATGGAGATGAGCGCCTCGGCGAGGCTCGCGCCGAGCACGAGCGTGGCGGTGATCGGCAGCGGGCCGTAGACCGTCACCGCCTCCTCCAGTGACATGCCGGGCAGGAAGGTGGTGACCAGCCATGGCAATGGGGCCTCGGGGTCGGCGTCGATCACCGGTGCCGTGAACGCCCCGGTGACGGCGCCGGCCGCCGTCACCTCACGGCGGAACCGCGCACGGAAGTCCGGGTCGCCCGCCAGCGCCGCGTGGATCACTTTCACGGCCACTGTGCGTCCACCGGGGGAACGACCGAGGAACACCTCGCCCATCCCGCCGTCGCCGATCCGGGCGAGCAGCAGATGGCTACCGATCTGCCGTGGGTCGTGTGGCCGCAGAGGCTCCATCGGCTCTCCCGTCGCTCATTCGGCGGTGGGCGGCACGGTTCCCGTCCCGCCCTTGATGTCGAGGGCGTAGATCACGCCGTCCTTGCACGAGACGTAGACGGTCCCGTCCGGCGCCGCGGCCGGACTCGACGTGATGCCCTTCGCGGTCTCGTACCTCCACACGGATCGCCCGGTGGCCGGATCGACGGCGTACACGTGCCGTCCGAGAACGCGCCGCTGCCGAAGCAGACCAGCCCGCCCGCCATGGTGGCACTCGACTCGATCGAGCCGCCGGTCCGCAGCTGCCACCGCATCGAGCCGGTGACCGCGTCGAGCGCGAACATGCCGCCTTTCCAGTCGCCGACGTGGACGGCGCCGTTCGCGACCAGTGGGCGTGCGGTGATCGGTCCGCCGGTCCGGTAGGTCCACCGGCGTTTGCCCGTGGCGGCGGTGACCACGTGCAGTTCTTCGCCCTGGAAGTTCCCGCAGTAGACGAGACCGTTCGCGAGCGCGATGTTCTTGGGGGTCCTCAGCTTGTACGTCCACCTGACGCGGCCGGTAGCGGTGTCGAGTGCGTACAGTGCGTCGTCGGGCAGGTAGATGACCCCGTCGGCCACGGCGAAGTCGCTGCCGATCGCCTCCTTGGTACGACGCCGCCACCTGACCGCGCCGGTCGCGGCGTCGAGTGCGGTCAGGTATCCGCCCTTTGAACCCGGCGAAGACGTTGCCCATCTGGCTCGCGACGTAGACGATGCCACGGGCGACGACCGGGGCGGCGGGGATCTGGGTTCCCGCGTCATATCGCCATCTCAGCCGGCCCGTGCGGGCGTCGAGCGCGAAGAGGCCGCCGTCCAGGCCGCCCGCGAAGACGACACCGCCGGCGATCGCGGGGGCCGCGGACACGTCCACGTTCGGTGCCGAGATGCGATGGCGCCAGCGGACCCGCCCGGTGCCCGCGTCGAGCGCCAGCAACTGGCCCTTGCCGCCGCCGATGTACACGCTTCCGCCCGCTACGGTCGGATCGGAGATGAGGTACGCGCCCGCGTCGTGCTTTCACCGGACCTTTCCCGCACGGGTCGGCGCCGGAACCGCGCCCGGAAGTTCTGATCGACGGCGAGGTTCGCGTACACCAGCTTGAGCGCCACCGGCAGACCGGCCGGCGAACGCCCGAGGAAGACCTGGCCCATACCGCCCGCGCCGAGCCGCGCCAGCAGCACGTACCGGCCGACGCGGTCCGGGTCATCGGGCCGCAACGCCTCCATGCGCGCTCCTCTCGCGTGGGGTCCGCGGATGTCCGCGCGTGCCCGCGGGCGTCCGTGTACTCGCGTGGTCCGGTGGGTCCCCGGTGCGTCTCGGATGGATCGTGCCTTGCCGCGTCGATCGGCGGCTCGCGAGCCGCCGCTTCTTCGGCGTCGGTCGCGTCCGCGTGCACCCGGCAGCTCAGAAGATAACGGTCTGACCGGGCCTGTCGCAGGCCATGGCTTCGTGCGGCGGCCGTAAAGGTTTCTCGTGGACGCCGAGTCTCGCGTGACTCGCAGGTCGGCGGGGGTAGGGCACGTGGCACCGGTCGATCTCGAGTCCGACGACAACACCCGAGCGGCCTGCTCGCAATCACGCCGACCCCAGAAACCTGGGCGCCGGTCCAGTCCACGACGCGCACGAACGGTTTCGAACGCATGCAACAGCGAATGCAGGGGCGGCGCACGGCCGCCGAGCGAACGTCTCATGACCGAACATCACGAGATGGCCGGTCCGGATCCGAGGTGGGCATCCTCGGCATCGCACTCACGTTGATCGAACGGGTGATCACCCGGATGGCCGGTCAAGAGGAGGGCGAGTCGCGAAGAGCCGTCTCGAGGAGAACGGGCGGCACCTTGTGGACAAGGTCCGCCATGAGGGGGACGAGGTCCGCCAAGAAGGGGGCAAGGCCCGGCCTCTGGGGGAAAGGGTCCGCGACGAGGGGGACAGGGGCCGCCCTGCGGGGAAGGCGCCCTGCGGCGAAGCGCACCGGGGGCGTCTCGATGCGCAAGAGAGGCATCTCCCGGGGAGCGGGAGCCGGGAAAAAGGGCATGACCTCGCCGAGAGCCCGAGCGCGCGCCCCGAGGGGAGGGGGCGACATGAGACGTCTGGTCGGCCTCGGGCTGCTGGCGATGGGCGCCGGTGCGGCTCGGTGGTTGACCTCGCGTACCGCTCAGCCCGGAAGGGACCGGTCCGGCAGAAACCGCTGGATGATGGTGACGATCAATTGCGCGCCCGAACGCCTGTCGTCGCGAGCCGATCTGCCCGAGCCGATCGCACGGCTCGGAGACGCGGTGGACATCAAGATCGCTCGTGCTCCGGGCGACCGCGGCACCGAACTCGGCGCACGCCTGCGCGAGGCGCCGCCCTCGGGGATGAGCGGCATCGCGTCGCGCATCACCGGCGACGACCCGCGCCGTACGGTGGCGAAGGCGCTTCGCCATTCCAAGTCATTGATCGAGACGGGAGAGGTGATGCGTCCGGACTGGCCGCCGTCGACGCACCCCACCCCCACCGGAAAGCTACTGGAGCTCGCGGGCCGGCGAGGAGGGCGACTGTGAAGGCGCTGTGCTGGGAAGGCGTGAACAAGCTGGCGGTCGAGCGCGTGCCGGACCCGCAGATCCTGAACGACCAGGACGCGATCCTCAAGGTCACGTTGACCACGACCTGTGGTTCGGATCTGCATCTGATCAACGGTTTCATCCCCACCATGCGCGCGGGCGACGTGATGGGGCACGAGTTCATGGGCGAGATCGTCGAGG
Source organism: Actinomadura sp. HBU206391 (assembly GCF_014323665.1). Lineage (GTDB taxonomy): Bacteria > Actinomycetota > Actinomycetes > Streptosporangiales > Streptosporangiaceae > Actinomadura_C. Next base: position 47,600 of record NZ_JABVEB010000007.1, read on the forward strand.
TTGGCCCGGGAGTCCGCCGCCGCAAGGTGGGCGATCGCGTTGTGGTGTGCTCGTTCATCGGCTGTGGGCGCTGCTGGTACTGCACGCACGACCTGTGGTCCCTGTGCGACAACACCAACACCAACTGGGAACTGGCCCAGGAGGTCTTCGGATTCGAGACCGGTGGCGTCTACGGCTATTCGCACGCCATGGGCGGGTACAAGGGCAGCCATTCGGAGTACATCCGGGTCCCGATGGCCGACTACGGCACCTTCCCGGTGCCCGACGGCGTGAACGACAAGGACGCCCTGTACGCGTCCGACGCCGCTCCGACCGGCTGGATGGGCGCCCATCTCGGCGGGGTCGAACCCGGTGATGTCGTCGCGGTGTGGGGGGCCGGCGGGGTCGGTCAGATGGCGGCCCGTGCCGCCGGGCTGCTCGGCGCCGACCGCGTGATCGTCATCGACCATCTGCCCGAGCGGCTGGCCATGACCGAGCAGTACATCGGCGCGGAGACGATCGACTTCTCGCAGACCGACGTCGACGCGGAACTGCGCGAACGCACGGGGGGCCGGGGGCCGGACGTCTGCATCGAGGCGGTCGGCATGGAGGCCGTCAGCAAGGACATGAAGTACGCCTACGACAAGGTCAAGCAGCAGGTCCACCTGCCACAGGAACGGCCGATCGCCCTCCGCGAGGCCATCCGGTCCTGCCGTAAGGGCGGATCGGTGTTCGTCCTCGGAGTCTTCGGCGGGCTGGCCGACAAGTTCCCGCTCGGCATGCTGATGAACAAGGGCCTGACCGTGCGCGGAGCCCAGCAGCACGGCCACCGGTACATCCCCATGCTGCTCGAGCGCATCGCCGCGGGGGAGCTGTCCACCGGTCATCTCGCCACTCATGAGATGTCCCTGGACGAGGCCCCCACGGGCTACGAGCTGTTCAAGTCCAAGAAGGACGGCTGCGTGCGCGCGGTGTTCCGCCCGCACGGCTGAGCCGACCACATGACCACCAAGGCCACGTGGGCCACGTGGACCTCGCGGCGGGCGTCCTGGCCAGGACGCCCGCCGCGCGTTCAGCCGGCCGCGAGCGGGGTCTGCTGGTGGATCGCCATCTTCAGTTCGCCGTCTTCGCGGACGTAGACGCTGCTGATGAGTGCCGTATAGGGCGGCTCGCCGTCCCGCTGCGCCAAGGCACGATAGGTCAGCACAGCGGCATCACCGCCCAGCGCCGTCGAGTGCGTCTCGGTGAGCAGGAACCGGGCCCATGGCGGCGCCTGTTCCATCGCGTTGATCGAGGCCTCCCGTCCGAGCGTGCCGATCGGGAGCACCATGTAGGCGTCGGCCGAGAGCCGGTCGCGGTAGAAATCACCGCCCGTGCCGGACGACAGCGCCGTCCACCCCTGGCCCTCCAGATCGAGCAACCGATCATGCAGGTCGTCACCGGGTCCCTGCATTCCGTCCTCCTAGGCAAACGTGCGCGTTGTACGGTGTGCAAAGTATGCCGGAAATGGGGCGGCTCCTCCGCCTGACCTCGCTCGGGGGGGTGCCGCATCCGCGCCGTGGGTGGCCGATCGGGTGGGCGTACGCGCATCGTGGTGGGCGCGGCGACGTTGGACCGGTTCAACCATCCGGCCCAGGTGGTCGTGTCCGCATTCGGCGCGGCCGTTCTCATCGGCACCGGTCTGCTCTCCACGCCGTACGCGACGACGTCCGGTGAACCGGCTCGCCTGCTCGACGCTGTCTTCACCGCCACCTCGGCCGTATGCGTCACGGGGCTGGTGACCGTGGACACCGACACCCACTGGTCGGTGTTCGGTGAGCTCGTCATCGCCGGGCTGATCCAGATCGGCGGGCTCGGCATCATGACGCTCGCCACGCTCTTCGCCGTGCTGGTGTCGGGCCGGCTCGGCCTGCGCGCGAGGCTGGTCGCGCAGGCCGAGACCAAGACGCTGAGCATGACCGACCTGCGCCGGGTCGTACGCAAAGTGGTGATCTTCAGTCTCACCTCGGAGGCGATCGTCGCGACGGTCCTCACCGCGCGCTTCGTGTTCGGATACGGCGAGCCGTTCGGGCGGGCGGCCTATCTGGGCGTCTTTCACGCCGTCTCCGCGTTCAACAACGCGGGCTTCGCGCTGTGGTCCGACAGCCTCGTGCGGTTCGCCGCCGACCCCTGGATCTGCCTGACCATCGCGATCGCCGTCATCGTCGGCGGGCTCGGCTTCCCGGTGGTGTTCGAGCTGCTGCGGTTCGGGCGCAGGCCGGCGGGCTGGTCGATGCTGACCAGGATTACCTTGGCCGTGACCGTCACGCTGCTGACCGTGGGCACCCTGGTCATCACGTCGACCGAGTGGGAGAACCCTAGGACGCTCGGGCAGCACCCGGGCCCGGCCCGGTTCCTGGTCGGCTTCTTCACCGCGGTGATGCCCCGGTCGGGCGGTTTCAACAGCATCGACATCGGCCAGATGCGCCCGGAGAGCTGGCTGGTCACCGACGTGCTGATGTTCATCGGGGGCGGCAGCGCCGGGACGTCCGGGGGCATCAAGGTGACCACCGTCGGGCTGCTGGCCTTCGTCGTCTGGGCGGAGATGCGCGGCGACACCCGGGTCAACGTCGGGCGGCGGCGATTGCCCGACGACACCCAGCGCCAGGTCGTCGCCATCGCCCTGCTGGGCATCGGACTCGTCGTCGGCGCGACTTACACACTGCTGGCGATTGTGCCGCACAGCCTCGACCAGGTGCTGTTGGAGGTGGTGTCGGCGTTCGGCATCGTCGGGCTGTCGACGGGCATCACCGCCGACCTGCCGACGGCCGGGCACATACTGCTCATCGCCCTGATGTTCGTCGGCCGCATCGGTCCCCTGACCCTCGCCTCCGCGCTCGCGCTGAGGGAGCGCGGCCGCCGGTACGAACTACCAGAGGAGCGTCCGATCGTTGGGTGACATCGGAAACGACCCGGTGGTGGTGATCGGCCTCGGCCGGTTCGGCACCGCCCTCGCGCTGGACCTGGCCGCCCGCGGCACCGAGGTGCTCGCCGTCGACAACCGGTCCAAGCTCGTGCAGAGCCTGTCCGGAAAGCTCACGCACATCGTCACGGCCGACGCCACTGATATAGACGCTCTGCGTGATCTGGGTGTGGCGGAGTTCTACCGTGCGGTCGTCGCGATCGGCAGCGACCTCGAGGCCAGCATCCTCACCACGTCACTGCTCGTCGAGCTCGGTGTCGACGACATCTGGGCCAAGGCGGTCAGCCATCAGCACGCGCGCATCCTGGAACGCGTCGGTGCCCATCACATCGTGCTCCCCGAGCACGACATGGGTGAGCGGGTCGCGCACCTGGTGAGCGGCCGGATGCTCGACTACGTCGAGGTGGACTCGAACTTCGCCCTGGTCAAGACCCGGCCGCCGAAAGAGCTCGTGGGCGTGCCGCTGGGCGAGACCAAGCTGCGCAGCAGACACGGGGTCACGGTCGTCTGCGTCAAGAGCCCGGGCGAGGAGTTCACCTACGCCGCCACCGACACGGTCCTGCAGTACGGCGACGTCATCGTGGTCGCCGGTCCCATCGGCAAGGTGGAGCGATTCGCCGAGCGAACCTGAACCAGAAGCCCTGCTCGTCACGCCCCCAATGTCATTGCCCCCCGTCCCGTCCCCCGATGGCCGGTGCGCCCCCCGTCCCCCGTCCCGCGTCCGCGAACAAGTGCATGATCACGGCGGTGGGTCCCGCCAGCGCCTCTCTCCGTCCGTGATCATGCACTTGTGCGCGGCCCCCTGGCGTTCGGCCGCTCGACGCGGTGGAACAACGCCCACAACCCGGCCAGCGTCAACGCGAAGACGGGCAGCCACGCCAGCCGGCACAGCACCCACGCCGGGCCGTCGGGCGCGTCGTGCAGGCCGGGGAGCGTGCCCGCGGCGAGGCCGGTCAGCGTGACGAGCATGAGGGCGGTCTGGTGCCAGCAGAACACCGTCATCGCCGAGAGGTTCGCGAGCGCGACCCCCGCCCACGCCATGGGCCTGCGCATCCAGCGGGCCAGCCGGTCGCGGACGAGCAGGGCCAGGCCCACCTGCGCGACACCGAAGGTGACGGCGGCCAGCGTCGGCGGGTTGAGGTTGGAGATCGCCGCGCCCGGCACGCCCACCATGCTGGCCGGATACCCGCCCCACGCGACCAGCGCGGCGGTGCCGGCGGTGCCCGTGACGAGCATTGCGACGGCGATGCGGCGGGACTCGAGTGCGCCGTTCGCCCACGCGATGCCGAGCAGGTACGGCACCAGCCAGCCCGCGATCACGTTGATCCAGCCGAGCCAGGCGGGCCCGTCGAGGCCGAACCTCGCCAGGTCGACCGCGGCCACCACGGCGGCGGGGACGATGGCCGCGTACGGCCCCGCCCGGTGTGGCAGCAGGTGTAGCAGCGGGGTCAGCGCGGTGAGCACGGCGTAGACGCACAGGAACCACAACGGGCTGAGCACCAGCTTGAGCAGCGGAGCCGGGGGCAGCTCCGAGGTGATCAGTCCCAGCGTCATGGGGATCCAGGCGACCAACAGCACCGCGACCGGTCGGGAGAGCCGCAGCATCCGGACCCGGATCCATCCGATGTACGGGCGCCGCAGCCCTCGGGTGGCGGTGTATCCGCCGACGAAGAAGAAGACGGCGAGAGTCTGCAGGGCCCAGGACACGGGGATGAACGCCGGCATCGACGACAGCGGGCTCTCCGCGTGCAAACGGGTAGCGCCGTTCCCGCCGATGGGCTCACCCGCCACGAGCGCGGTGACCGTCCAGTGGCCGAGCACCACGCCGAGAATGGCAATGGCGCGCAGCGCGTCGACCGCGCGGTCGCGATGCTCGGGCGTCGCGGCCTCGATCCTGCCGGCGAGTGCGGCGACCCGGCAGCGCCGGGCCGGCGTGAGTCCGAGCGTCATCGGGTCACCTCCGCGCCCCGCCCGAGGGCGATCAGCGCGAGGTTGCGCAACGCGACACCACCCGGCTCGAGATAGTCGCTGTGGCCGCCGTCCCCGGTCGCGAACGGCCGGGCGCCGAACCCCCGCGACGTGGGGTCGGCGCCGAAGCCGACCCCGAGAACGCGGACCTTCGGGACGTACGCCATCCAGTCGCCGGCCGCTCGTCCTGCCCACACATGGGCACCGGTGTGCAGGTCGCGGGCCGAGCGGACGGCCAGGCCGGGGCTGCCGAACACCGCGAGGTCGGCGACACGCACCCGCCCGGCGGCGCGTGCGCACACGACCGAGCCGTAGCTGTGGCAGAGCAGACTGATCCGCACCTGGCCCGTTGCCGTTCCGCCGCCGTCCCGCGAGCCGTGCACCGAGGCGTTCACCGAGCCGTCCCGCGAGGCGTTCACCGTGCCGCTCGGCGAGCCGTTCAGCCATCCGGTCAGCCGCCGCAGCGATCGGGCGCCCCGGTCGGCGCGCCGGGTCGTCGCGACGTCGAGGCTGAGCGTCTTCGGCGGCTCGTACCCGAGCCATGCGATCACGGCGAGCCCCGAGCGCGGATCGATGCGCCGCGCCTCGGCCAGCACCGCGCGGGCGCCGCCCCCCGGTGTGGCGGTGCCGCGCGAGTCGAAGGTGGCCGGGCCGGTGTCGGCCCCCGGGACGAGAACGGCGACCCGGCGGGCCGCCGCGAGGTCACCGATCACCTCGACCGCCTGGTGCTCCCCGTACGCGAGGAACCGGCGTCCGGGCGACGCCAGCGCGCTCAGCCGCTCGGCGGTGGTGCGGTCGCCGGCGGTCTGTGCGGCGCGCGCGTCCTCGGCGATCGATCGCCGGGTCTCGGCGTACCGCTCGTTCAGCGCGGCACGGGTGAGGGCGGGGAACGGCCGATCCACGGTAGGCGTACCGGATCGTGCGTCGGCCAGGTTCGGGAGTGCGAAGCCGCTCGCCGTGACCAACGTCGCGAGAACCACTCGGCCGTGTCGCATGGGGGTCCTTCCTGTTCAGCCGGGGTTCTCCGGCTGATCAGGAAGCTATGGATCGGGCCCGCTGATCCGAGTCCCTCCGCGGAGTGGACCTGTGGCTACCCCGCAGGGGCCAGATGGGCCAGATGGGCCAGGGTCAGTCCCCGGGCCGGACCAGCTCGGTCTCGTAGGCGTACACGACCGCCTGGGTGCGGTCCCGCAGGTCGAGCTTCATGAGGATGCGCCCGACGTGGGTCTTCACCGTCTGCTCGGCCACGACCAGCGTGGCGGCGATCTCGGCGTTGGACAGCCCACGTGCGATCAGGCCGAGCACCTCGGTCTCGCGTTCGGTCAGGCTCTCCACCCGCTTGCAGCTCGGCGCCCTCGGCGTGCCCAGGCGGGCGAACTCGGCGATGAGCCTGCGCGTCACGGTGGGCGCCAGTAGCGCCTCGCCCGCCGCGACCACGCGGACGGCGTTCGCGAGTTCCTGTCCCGACGCGTCCTTGAGCAGGAAACCGCTCGCGCCCGCTCGCAGCGCTTCGTACACATAGTCGTCAAGGTCGAACGTGGTGAGCACCAGCACCTTCGGGTGGCCCTCTTCGGCGGTGATGCGCCGGGTCGCCTGCAGCCCGTCGAGCACCGGCATCCGTACGTCCATGAGGATCACGTCGGGGCGCAGCTCGGCCGACCTGGCGATCGCCTCGGCCCCGTTCGCGGCCTCGCCCACGACCTCCATGTCGGGCTGGACGTTCAGCAGAATGGAGAAGCCGGAACGCACCATCCCCTGGTCGTCGGCCACCATCACCCGGATGCTCATGTATCCCTTCCTCTGTGTTCCTTTGGTCTGGGTCCCTTTTCGGCTGGGTCGTCCTCATGCCGAGCGGGCGCCCTACCCCGAGGCGGAGGGTTCCGGGCGGCCCGGGCCGGTCCACGGCAGGGTGGCGGTGACGGCGAAGCCGCCGCCCGGCGTGGGCCCCGCGACCAGGTCACCGCCGAGCATTACCACCCGTTCGCGCATGCCGACCAGGCCGTGCCCACCGCCGGCGGCGGCGACCGGTGACGGCGCGTCCTCCTGCGCCGGCCCGGGCCCGTTCACCACCCGCAACGTCAACGTGCCGGGACCGTACGCGACGTCCACGTCGACCGACGCGCCCGGTGCGTGCTTCATGACGTTGCTCAGCGCCTCTTGCAGGATGCGGTACGCGGACAGGCTCACTCCCTGGGGGAGCGCCGTGGCCTCGCCGCGCACCGACGCCGTCACGCTGACGCCGCCGTTGCGGGCGGACGCGACGATCTCGTCGAGGCGGTCCAGCCCGGGCTGCGGCACGGTCTGCGGGTCGTGCTCCGTGCGCAGCACCCCGAGGATCCGGCGCAGTTCGGTGAGCCCTTCGAGCGCGCAGGACCGGATGTCGGCGAAGCTCTCCGCCAGCTCCTGCGGCGGGTCGGTCACCTTGTACGGCGCGGCCTCGGCATGGATGGCGATCACCGACATGTGGTGGGCGACGACGTCGTGCAGCTCCCGCGCGATGCGCTGCCGCTCCTCCAGCACCGCACGCTCGTCCCGGTGGCGGTTTTCCTGCTCGACCAGCTCGTCCTGAGCCAGGCGCCGGCTGCGGACGTTGATGCCCACCAGGACCGGCGCCGTCACAACGATCACGACCGCGATGAGGTTGTGGGGGGCGAATCCGATGCCCGCAGCCAGGCAGATGGTCCACGCGACGGTGGTGACCAGCCGGTCATATCGGGCGGCGAGCGTGTAGAGGCAGTAGAGCTGCACGAGGACGCCGACCGTGAGGAACGGGGCGCCGAGCAGTTCGCGGGCGACCCCGACCGTCCACAGGTCGGCCGTCGCCGAGAGCGTCCATGCCAGACCGGGCAGGCGGTCGCGGAGCAGCAACGGCATGGTCATCGTCGCCACGAGGAACAGCAGCGTGAAGTTCGGGTACGGATCGCTGTACCTGAGGTTCGCGGAGTCGAACTCCCCGTAACCCGTGGCCAGCAGGATCAACGCGAGCACGACGTCGAAGGCGACGACGAGATCGATGCCGAACCTGCGCCGCCTGGATCGGTCCGGGGACTCGCCCGCCGTCAACACCGCACGGCCCACCGGCCTCAGCGCCCACAGCACGCGGGGGGCGCCTGCCCGGTGGCGGGTGGCCTCTCCCTTCCGGGCGCGCTCGGTGCTGGTCACGGGTCCAGGCTAGAGCGCCCCACTGCCGGGTTCGTGCCGCTACCGGATGATTACCCGGTAGCCCTCAGGTAGGGGGTGCTTCGTTGAGTTGCGGCGTGTCGTTGGTGCGCACCGCAGTGACACCAACGACACGCCGCAACTCAAGAGCCACCCGCGGCTCCGCGGACGGCCCGACATCGGTGGATACCGACTACCATGGTGTGCTGCGAGTGATCGGGAACAAGGGAGACCAGACGTGGCGGGTGACGACGACATCTCCGGGTGATACCGGAGATGATCGGCCGCTGGCAGGCGCGCGGGAGCGCTGCCGCCGTGGCCATGCCGTCATTCCATCCATCCTTTCCCTGCTGGGCGGCCCCCGGCGCGCCCGCATCACACACGAGGTCTTCGCGCATGTCCGATGCGTTCATCATCTGTTCCCATCTCTCCTTCTCCTGGCCCGACGACACCCCGGTCTTCCAGGACCTGTCCTTCACCGTGGGCGGCGGCCGTACGGGCCTCGTCGCGCCGAACGGCGCCGGTAAGAGCACCCTGCTGAAGCTGATCGCCGGCGAGTACCGGCCCGGTGGCGGGACCGCGTCCGTCGAGGGGGTGCTCGGCTATCTCCCGCAGACCCTGCCCCTCGTCGGCGACCTGACTGTGGGGGAGGTCCTGGGAATCGCGCCGGTGATCAGGGCACTGGACGCCATCGAGTCCGGAGACGCCAGCGAGGAGCACTTCACCACGATCGGCAGCGACTGGGACATCGAGGAGCGCACTCGTGCCGAGCTGGACCGGCTCGGCCTCGGGGACGTCTCCCTCACTCGGCGCCTGCACACCCTGAGCGGTGGCCAGGTCGTCTCGCTCGGCCTGGCGGCACAGTTGCTGAAGCGGCCCGACGTCCTGCTGCTCGACGAACCGACCAACAACCTCGATCTCGACGCCCGCCGCAAGCTCTACGGCGTACTCGAGGAGTGGAACGGCTGCCTGCTGTTGGTCAGCCACGACCGGGCACTGCTCGACCGCATGGACCGGATCGCCGAACTCGACCGGGACGAGATCCGCTCCTACGGCGGGAACTTCACCGAGTACGAGGAGGCCGTGCGCGCCGCGCGTGAGGTCGCCGAGAAGAACGTCCGCAACGCCGAGCAGGAGGTCAAGCGGGAGAAGCGGGAGATGCAGCAGGCCCGCGAGCGGGCCGCACGCCGGGCCGGCAACGCCGCCCGCAACATCAAGGACGCCGGCCTGCCGAAGATCGTCGCCGGGGCGATGAAGCGCCGCGCCCAGGAGTCGGCGGGCAGGTCGAACGAGACGCACGCCGCACGGCTCAGCGATGCCAGGGCCCGGCTCGACGAGGCGGGCCGTGCTGTGCGCGACGAGCAGAAGATCGCGCTTGAACTGCCCGGGACCAACGTCCCCGCCGGACGCACGGTCTTCCTCGGCGAACGGATGCGGGTCGGTTACGGTGAGCAGGCGATCTTCACCGGGGAGGGCGCCGACCTGGCGATCCGGGGCCCCGAGCGGATCGCCCTGACCGGCCCCAACGGCTCCGGCAAGTCCACCCTGCTACGCGTGATCAACGGTGAGCTGGTGCCGGAGGGCGGCGGGATCAAGCGGGCCGACGGCCGGGTCGCCTACCTGTCCCAACGGCTGGACCTACTCGACCTCGACCGCACGGTGGCGGAGAACCTCGCCGCGTTCGCGCCCGGGATGCCGGAGGCGCAGCGGATGAACCTGCTCGCCCGCTTCCTGTTCCGGGGCTCCCGCATTCACCTCCCGGTCGGGGTGCTGTCCGGCGGCGAGCGGTTGCGCGCCACCCTGGCCTGCGTGCTGTGCGCCGAACCCGCACCGCAGTTGCTGCTGCTGGACGAACCGACCAACAACCTCGACCTGGTCAGCGTCGGCCAGCTCGAGAGCGCGCTCAGCGCATACGAAGGCGCGTTCGTGGTGGTCAGCCACGACGAGCGGTTCCTCGCGGAGATCGAGGTGAACCGCTGGCTGCGGATCTTCGAGGGCCGGCTGCTCGAGACGGGGCCGCCCGACGGCGACTGAAGGACGTACGGCTGGGTGGTCGGCTATGAGCTCGGGACCGGCTCGGGGTCGCTCGGCTTCTCGGTGGCGGGTGTGATGGGCGCGGTGCACTCGGGGCAGCGGCGTGCCTCGATCGGGATGCTCCGTGTGCACTCGGGGCAGTCGCGCTCGGTCTCGGCCTGGTCGCGTTCGAAGAACCGGAGCACCCGCGCCACCGGCAGCACGACCACGAAATAGATCACCGCTGCGGAGATCAGGAAGGACAGCACCTCGGTCAGGAAGGCGCCGTAGGTGAACCGGGAGTCGCCGATCGTGAAGGCGAGATGGGCGAGGTTGGGCTGGCCACCGGCCAGGGACAGCAGCGGGGTGATGAAGGACTGCACGAACGCCTTGACCAGGCTGGCGAACTGCGTACCGATGACGACCGCCACGGCCAGATCGACCAGGTTGCCGCGCAGAAGGAACTTCCTGAATCCACTCATGGGCCCAGAGGTTTCCAGAAAGGGCGCCTTTTACCCTGCCTTTGCAGATCTTGCCGGCCGTCGAATCGCCTCAGACCGGCCGGTGGGCCAGTAGCCTCAGCCCGACCGCGGCAAGGGTGCCGTCCCGGACTCGCCGCCGTTCGATGTCCCGCAGAGTGCCGAGCAGGCCCGCGCCGGCGTCGCCGGTGAGGAAACCGCCGAGGTAGCGGTGCAGGTACGGGCCGCGGGTGACCTCGCCCAGTTCGAGTTCGGCCGTGATGGCGTCGATCATCACCGCGCCCGGATGCATCGGGTCCTCGTCGCGGTGCCGGTGCGTCCATCGCCGCAGCGGGTCGGCGATCCGGTCGTCGTGCACGCGTGAGCGCAGCATGTGGCAGTCGCCCAGCAGCGCGGCGGTGTCGTAGAACCACGCGGCGGTCTGGTGATCGGCCCGGTCCCAGGCGAACTCGTCGGCGATCAGCGTGCCCCCGGGCCTTAGCAGGGCCCGTACGCGTGCCATCGCGCGGGACAGGCTCTCGACGTGGTGGAGCGACAGGGAGAACAGCACCACGTCGAAGGGCTCGTCGTCATGGTCGGCGATGTCGGCGCGCGTCACGGGGGCGCCGCGCGCCTCGGCGGCGGCCACGGCCTCCGGGTCGGTGTCGATGGCCGTGACCTCGTAACCGAGGGCGCTCAACGCCACCGCCAGCTCGCCGCGTCCGCAGCCGGCGTCGAGGATCCGGGCGGGCGGTGGCGGCAGCCGGTCGGACAGGAACGTCAACTGCTCGGCGAGCCCGACCGGGCCGGCGTCGTCGGGCGGGGCGTCGGTGGACGGGACGGGGGTGGCGGGCGGAGAAGTGGGGGGAGGCGAGGTGGCGGGCGCTTGGTCGTCCGATCGGGTGGACGGGATTCTCGCTGGGCGGCTCATGCGTCCAGCATTCGGCGCATCCGGTATGAGCACAACTGCAGGTTCATTGGATCTGCCATACGCTCCATGCATGCTCGACACGTGGTCTCTACGGGTGCTGGTCGAAGTGGGGGAGCGGGGCTCGTTCTCCGCGGCCGCCGATGCCATGTCGCTGACCCAGCCGGCCGTGTCCCGCCAGATCGCGGGACTGGAGCGGCGGCTCGGGGTGCGCCTCTTCCAGCGGGTTCCGCGCGGGGTCCGAGCCACCGCCGCCGGCGAGGTGGCGCTGGACTCGGCTCGTGAGGTCCTGGCGCGGCTGCGGGCGATGGAGTCCCGGCTCACGGCCTTCGCCCACCTCGAGACGGGGCGGCTGCGGCTCTCGGCGTTCTCCAGCGCGAACACGTTCTTCGTGCCCGAGGCCGTACGCCGGTTCGGCGACGCCCACCCCGGGGTGACGCTCAGCCTGCTCCAGGCCGACCCGGCCGGTCCCGTGGCGGCGGTCCGCGACGGGCGCGTCGACGTGGCGCTGGCGACGGCCTGGGACCTGCCCGGCGCTCGCGGGGACGCGGGAGACGAACCGGCGCCGGACGACCCCAGGCCGGCCGAGGACGTCGAATCGATCCCGCTGCTCGACGAGGAACTCCAGGTGGCCGTGGCGGCCGATCACCGGCTGGCGCGGCACGACCGGGTACGGCTACGCGACCTGCGGGAGGAGACGTGGATCGAGGGAGCGCACCCGGACTGCCTCGGCCCGGTCGCCGATCTCGCCGACGCCCTCGGCGGTCCACCGCGCATCGGGTTCACCTGCGACGACTGGAACGGCAAGCAGGCCCTCGTCGCCGCCGGCGCAGGTGTCATGCTCGTGCCCACGTTGGCCGGGCCCGCCATGCGCCGTGATGTCATGCTGCGCGCCGTCACCCCGGCGCTGCCGTCCCGCCGGCTGTACGTTGTCGCGGCGCCGCCGCCCTTCCGCGCGCCGGCGGTCGCGGCGATGCTGACGATCCTCGTCGCGCTCGCCGCCCGGCACCGGTCCTGAACGGTCATGGCGGCTTCCGCTCGCGTGCGGCGGGACGCGATGACCGGATCACGGCCTGACCGGATGGATCAGAGCCTGAGGGGTTCGCCGTCCATCCAGCCGGCGAGGCGGTCGCGGTCGACCAGGACGAGCCGGTTCTCGGCCTCCGCGAGCGCCGGGCGGGTGAAGGTGCTCGAAGTGACCAGGACGCCGACGTGCCCGGTGTAGGCGCCGTGCACCGCGCCGACGAGGTTGCGCACCCGGTCGGCGCCGACGGTGCGCATCTGGCGTTTGCACTGCACGGCGATCTTGCGGCCGTCGGGGGTGCGGGCGACGACGTCGGCCCCTCTGTCGCCGCTCCGGCCGATCCTGCTGACCGCCCTGTAGCCGTCGCGGCGCAACAGGTCGGCGACGAACTCCTCGAACATCGGCCCGCTCATCTCGTCGACCCGGTCCAGGTGCCCGAGCCGCCGTAGCCGGGTCTGCAGGGCCCGTGCCCGCTGCCTCTCGGTGACGACGGCGACCGCGCCGACCACGGCGAGCACGAGCACGACGACCGCGACGGTGACGACCTGCCACTGGTGGGCGGCGACGAACCCGGCGACCGCCCGCGTGACCGTGACGATCAACCACCCGGCGGCGACCCCACCGGCCAGCGCGGTCGCCGCGAGTCCGGCGACCATGAGCGGCGGTGTGCCCCTCGGCGTCGGGCGGGGCCCGGTCGGCTCGGGGGTTGCCATGGGATGCCCTCCAGCGGCCCGTCGGCTGAGCCTCAGAATGACACGGGCCGCGGGCAACGGGCGGTGACCGGGTTCGGCCGCGGAACCTCGTTCGTACGGCAATGCCCATCCGCTGGTCTTGAGTTCCTCCAGGGTGGGCCATTTCTGCCGGTCCCGGTCGCGCGTGGGCGGTGCGACGCCGGAGGCGGCGGGATCGTAGGTCGGTGGCGGTGGGCGGGACGGTGCGCCTGAACGTGTGCGCGCCGGCGACTCGCGCGGTGTCGACCGGCGCGCACACCCTCACCTCTTCGGCAGATCTGGCCGTACGCCACAATTTCGGTGACAGGAATTTCACCTCGTCGCCGCACGCCGCCGTTAATGTGGGAATTGCACATCTGGCGGCATCGAAGGGGAGCGAACATGATCACCGTTCGGGCCGCGGCGATGCCGCCGGGTGGGCAGGTCGGCGAGTCGCAGCACTCAGGACCGACGATGTCGCGGATGCTGCTCGGCGCGCAGCTGCGCCGATTGCGCGAGGCCGCGGGCGTCACCCGGGAGGAGGCCGGTTATGCGATCCGGTCCTCCGAGTCCAAGATCAGCCGGCTGGAGCTCGGCCGGATCGGCTCCAAGCCGCGGGATGTGGCCGATCTGCTCACTCTGTACGGCGTGGGCGACACCGCCGAGCGCGCGGTGCTGCTCGCCGTGGTCGAACAGGCCAACAAGCCGGGCTGGTGGCAGCCCTACAAGGATGTGCTGCCCGGCTGGTTCGAGGCCTACCTGGGGCTGGAACAGGCCGCGTCCCTCATCCGCACCTACGAGGTGCAGTTCGTTCCCGGGCTGCTGCAGACCGAGGCCTACGCCCGGGCGGTGATCCGGCTCGGCCACGAGGAGGTCTCGCAGCGGGAGATAGAGCGCCGGGTCGAGGTGCGGATGCGCCGCCGACGGCTGCTGCGCGAGCCGGACGGGCTCAAGCTGTGGGCGGTACTGGACGAAGCGGCGCTGCGGCGGCCGTGCGGCAGCACCGCGACCATGCGGGCCCAGTTGGAGCATCTCGTCGAGATGGCCGAGCTCCCCCACGTCACCCTCCAGGTGATGCCCTTCAGCGCCGGCGGCCACGCCGCGGCGGGCGGGCCCATCACGATCCTGCGCCTGCCCGGTGGCGAGCTGCCCGATGTGGTCTATCTGGAACAGCTGACCACCGCCGTCTACCTCGACAAACCGGTCGACACCGAGCACTACTGGCACGTGATGAACCAGTTGGGCATCGAAGCAGAGCCGCCGGCCGAGACCACGGAACTCCTGCGCCGGATGCTCCGAGAGTTCTAGGGCGCGTCCCGTAGATTCCGCGGGTGCGTGTGCCAGGTCAAGAACGGGATCGCGGAGCCAGATGCGGATCGAGGCGTCGTTGATGGTGTCCTCGAGGCGTTGAGGGTCGTCGCCGACGGCGATGAGCCGGGCTGCGGCGGGGCGGGCGAGGGCCGAGGGGGGCGGATCCGACCGGCCGGAGAAGGCCGTCCGGCCCGGACGGCCGCCGGTGACGTGGTCGTATGTGCGTTTTTTGTCCTATTCCGGGCATGTTTCCGCAGGTGGGGACTGAAGTCAGCCCGACGGGGGTGGCACCTGCGGGCAGCGGCAGCGACGACACCGTCCTGGCGGCGCGAGCGCGGCAGGGAGGGCTGGACGCCTTCGAAGAGCTGTCCCGCCGCCATTACCGCGCCCTTTACCGGGTCGCGCTGCGCATGCTGGACGACACGCGCGACGCCGAGGACGCCACCCAGGAGGCCTTCGAACGGGCCTGGCTCGCGCTGCCGGCCTTTGAGGGACGAGCGGCCTTTCGCACCTGGATCTATCGCATCTTGACCAACGTCTGTCTCAAGAACCGCCAGCGGCGGCGTCACGTGCTGTTGTCACTCGACGAGGCCAGAGACGCCCCCGACACTCCGCAGGACGAACCCGAGGCGATCGTCGAACGGGCCGATCGCGACCGTGCCCTCCGCCGCGCGATCGCGGCCCTTCCGCCCGAACAGCGCTCTCCGCTCGTCCTGCGCGAGTACGCCGGCTGCTCCTACCAGGAGATCGCCCAGATCCTGGGCATCACCATGCCGGCCGTTCGCGGCCGGCTGCACCGCGCTCGCGTCGAGCTGATGGAGGCGATGCGCCCGTGGGTGTGACCATCGATCTGCGTGATCCCGGTGTCACCCGACTGGCGACGCGGGTGCTGGACCGGCTGGCCGCGCACGCCGCCGGACGGGTGCGTGGAGTGCGGAACGTACGCGCGATCACGCTGTCGCCGCCGTCGCCGGAGCGCCCGGTCGTTCGGGTCGGCCTCGTGATCACCGGCGACCATGGTGTCCACCTCCCCTCGCTTACCGAGACGGTCAGCGGTGCGGTGCGGGCCGAGCTCCAGCGGCACTTCCCCGGCTGCGCCGTCGCCGTCGCGGTCGACGTCGCGGCACCGGCTCGCGTCTCTCACAGAACGTCGTAGAGGCTCGCACAACGTCGGCGAACATCGCAGAGGGCGGGAGCGCGCGGTCGCTCATTCGGGCGGAAGCAGGGTGCCGAGCGGGCCGAGGTCGAGGTTCAGGTCTCGCCGGTCGATGTCGAAGCGCTCCTGGAGCCCGGTCATCGCCTCCTCCAGCCGCATGAGCGCCAGCCCGAGTCGCTCCACCTGCTCGTCGGAGAGATCGCCGGTGTCGACCCTGCGCAGAGCCTGGCGCTCCATGAGCTGGCGGACCAGCTCGACGACGGTGAGGACGAGCCGTACGAGATCGCGCTGCACCGCATCGGGATCGGTCTCCAGCCGGTGGGGCAGCCGCCGGACCTCACCCCGGGTCACCTCGGATGACCGCCGTGGCCCGGCGGCGTCGCGGCGGCGGGGTCGGGGGGTGCTCACGGCGGCGTCTCTTCCCGTGACCGTGCGGGCCGCCGGTGCTCGTCCAGCCGGGTGAGGGCGCCGACCTCACCCCCGATCCTCTCCATGTCCGGACGAATCGACTCCATTTCGGGACGAATTGACGCGATGATCGCGCGGAGTGAGATCCGTACGAGATCGACGTCCGCGATCGAGATCGTGATGTCGCCGGTGATCACGACACCGCCTGCCAGCAACCGGTCCAGCAGGTCCACCAGCGCGACGCGTTCGCCTCGCGCGAGAGCCGATCGCTTGGGCGGCGGCGGTACCGGAATTCCGGTCAGCGTTCGGTCCACGGCTCCTCCTCGGTGGCGAAGGAGTACGGCGCCCACGGTCCGGTCAGCTCCAGCCGGACCCCGGAACGGAGCCCGGCGAGCCGGGTCACGGCCGTGCGGAAGTCGTCCGCCCGCGCGTCGTCGACGAGGTAGGCCGCGTTGAGGATCATCCAGCCCTCATGCCCGGACAACTGCGGGTCCTGGGGCGGATGACTGCGGCTCGTGGCCGCGAGGCCGCGAAGCTCGGAGTCGATCTGGTCGGCGCAGGCCGCCGCCTCCTGGTGCGCCTTCTCCTCGGTGTTCTGCTGTGCCCGGCGGCGCAGGAGGTAGGCGGTTCCGGGGCTGCTCTGCCCGGCGTCGTCGCCCGTCCGGCCGCCGGTCCTGAACTCCTCGGGGTCGGCGTAGGCCTTCACGCCCCATTCGGTACGCCCGGTGATCCGGTCCAGGGCCTCGGTGAACTCCTCGCCGCGCTCGCGCAGCACCTCTCGCACCCGCTGGTCGCTCCGGTAGACGGTGACGAGCCGCAGCGGCAGTGTGACGGCGAGGGCCGCCATGACGTCGACGACCGAGTGGTGAGCGCGCGCCGTCGACTCGAGCCAGCGGAGATCCTCCAGATTGCGGCGGAGCGCCTCCTCCCCGAACTCCGCCAGGTCGACGGTGCTCACCAGTGCCGTGAGGCCGGCATGCTCGACCGCCCGGACGGGCGCCCCGGCGACGCCGCCGATCCCCTCCATCGCCTTCGTCACCTGATCGGGAAGGCCACGGCTGACGGCGTAGACATAGACCCCGGTCTCAGTCACGAGGATCCTCCTCGGCGGGCGCCCGCGCCCGGGTGACCCGCCGCTCCCGCCGCTCGGCCGGCGCCCGGCCCCGGTCGACGCCGGCCTCCAGCGCGGCGACCCGGTCACGGAGCTCGCGGTTCTCCCTCTCGATCTCGCTGCCGCGTGAGGAGAGCGTGGGATCGCGCTCCCACCAGTCGATGCCCATCTCCTTGGCCCGGTCGACGGACGCCACGATCAAGCGCAGCTTGATCGTCAGTAGTTCGATGTCGAGCAGGTTCACCTGGATGTCGCCGACGATGACGATCCCCTTGTCGAGCACCCGCTCGAGGATGTCGGCCAGGTTCGCTGACTCGGGGCGCTTCACCGGTGTTGGAGGCCGCCCGTAGCCGCCGGTCCCGCCGATCCGGCTCGGTTGCGTCACGTCAGTCCTCCAGTGTCTGAGCGCGCGCGTAGCGCTGGGTTCGCCGATAGGCGATCAACTCGCCGCACTCGTCGAGTTCGGCCTCGTACAGCGCGAGGATGTCGGTCGTGTCGGGGATCCGGTGGATCTCGACGACCTCGACACCGATGCGCCAGCGTCCGTCGTCGGTGTGTTCCAGCGAGGTGATGCCTTCGGGCTCCTTGCCCGTCATCTCGCCGACGTGGCGGGCCGCTGACCTGGCCGCCAGCGCGGCCGTCACCCGGCGTCCCCGGCGGGGAGCGGGGCCTCGCTCCCGGGCCGCCGTCTCCTCCCGCTCGCCGCGATCCTCCGGCGCGGGTGGCTCGCGTGGCTTCGGTGTCTCTCGTGGCTCCGGTCGCTCTGGCGGCTCCACGTCACGCCGCCTCCTGCGCGGCTCGACCGGCAGGGCGGCGTCCTCCGCTCGTCGCTCCCGATCCGTGCGGCCGCTGCGGTCACGAGGCGGGCGCCTCCCCTCCGGCTCCCACCGGCTCTCCCGCTCCTCTGGCCGGCCGGTCCACACGGTCACATCTCCGGTCCGCGAGAGCGCCCCGCAGTCAGCCGGCTCAGCAGCTCGTTCTCGAGTTCCGCGGCGACGTCGCCCGAGATCTCGCCGGCGGTGCGTGCCCGGTCGACTTCGGCCAACTGGCGCCGGACCGCGGCGGGATCGTACATCTCCTGCTCAGCCTGATCGCGGATCCGCTCCGCCATCCACACGACTCCTCGTACGGGCGCGATCGGCAGCGTGAGCAGTCCGGTCAACAGCCCCATCTCTCAGTCCTCCTCCTCGGGGGGCGGCACGAAGTCGTACGGTGCGAGCGGTCCCAGCAGGCGCAGCCGGACCCGGCCGGCCCATTGTCGGCCCAGGTCGTCCACGGCCTTCTCGAAGCGCGACCGGCCTCGGTCGTCGACGAGGAACGCCGCGTCCGCGGCCGTGTCCTCGCCGGCCGCCACACGCGGAGCCACCGCCACGGCGTACGGTGCGAGCGACTCTGCCAGGGCCGTGTTGTCCACCTCGCGCTTCGCCTCGATCGCCTGTACGACGAGCTCACCCAGCCGGACGCGCTCGTAGTACCCGGCGTCCTCCGGCAGGTCGCGCAGCCGCTCCCGCAGGTCCCGTACCTCTGGCTCCTCCTCCAAGACCTCACGGAGCACCGTGTCCTGCTCGTACGTGCCGAAGACGGTGAACTCCATCCGGCCGGCGAGATCTGCCATGACGTCGGCGAACCAGTCGTGATGTGGCGCCAGCATCTCGTCGACCACCGCGTCGGTGCTGGTGACCACCGCGCCGAAGCGCAGCGGCAGCATGGTGGTCTCGGCCGCGAGCGCCTCGACGACGCGTTCGTGCGCGAGCAGGTCGTCCCGGGTGCCAAGCGGCCCCTCGGGGGTGATTTCACTCACCGCCGCGGCGAGGTCGCCGTGTCGCACCAGCGACACCTCGCTCCCGTCGGTTCCGGTCAGCCCTTCGGGCAGCTCAGTGTCCACCGGGACGATCCCGTAGACGTAACATGCCGCGCCGGTCTCGTTCACGGGGCTTTCGGAATCTCGGGTCTGGGACTGCGACTGCGTCGTCACGGCTCACGCTCCCTTCGAGGCGGCCTGGCACGGCGGGGCTCCCGCGCTTCCTCTGCCGCCTCCCGACGCTCCGCCATGGTCTCGGCGAACGTCTCCTTCGCCGCGTCGAGGACGCCCTTGGTCTTTCCCTTGGCCACGCTCTGGGTGCCGGCCTCGGTGATCCCCTGGACGACTTCGGGCAGGCTCTTTCCGCCCTTCTCGTAGAGGTCGAGCCGGTTGGTGGCCTCCGCGAATCGCAGATAGGTGTCCACGCTCGCCACGACGATGCGCGCGTCGATGGTGATCAGCTCGATGCCGACCAGCGAGACGCGGACGAACGCGTCGATCACAAGGCCCTTGTCCAGGATCAAGCCGACGACGTCCGCGAGTCCGCCTCCGGACGGACGCTCGACCGGCGACCCTCGGGTCGTAGAAACGGTCATCGGATTACCTCCTCCGCTGCGGTCGTCCGCTCGGCTCACTCGCCGCGGTCACGCCGGGGCGTCTCGTCGTCCTCGGCGCGCCGCCGTGCCGGCGCGCGCCGCCGGGCCGGTGCTCGGCGGGGCTCCTCGGCCGCGCGTCCTTCCTCCGACCGTCGAGGTGGTCTGCTTCGCGCTCTCGCCGGGGGCGCGGCGGGTTCCCGCTCGTCCTCCGCAGGCTCGGCCTCGGCACGCCGCCGTACGGGGGCGCGGCGCCGCTGCGGCGGCGCACGGCGTGGCCTCTCCTCCTCGGGAGCCTCCTCCGCGGAGGCCACCTCGGGCTCGGGCTCTTCTTCAGGCTCGGGCTCCTCCTCGGACTCGCGGTCTTCTTCGGGTTCGTGCTCTTCTTCGGGCTCGGCGTACGCCTCCTCCTCGGGGGCCTCTTCCTCCTCCGGAGCGCGTTCCTCCTCGGCGGCCTCCCGCCCGCCGGTCTTCGCTTCGGGCGGACCGCCCTCGCCCTCCTCCTCGCGGGTGCGCTGCTCTTCTTCGAGGGCGTCCTCGTGGCTCTTCACGACCTCGCCGTCACGGATCTCACCGCGCCAACCCTCGATCTCGTCGGGATTGAGGATGGCGTGCGCCATCACGTGCCGCCGGAAGTGCTTGAACTCCAGACGAGCGCGTCGTCCCTGGGCCCGCCAGAGGTTGCCCGTGTGCTCGAAGAATCCTTGCGGGTGGTACTCCATGACCAGCAGGATCCGGGTGAGGTTGGGAGCCAGTTCCGAGAAGGACACGGTGCCGTCGACGTAGCCCTTCGCCCCCTTCGAGCGCCAGATGATGTGGTCGTCCGGCACCTGCTCGACGATGTGCGATTCCCAGCTACGGTGCGACCACCAGACCTGCGCCTTCCAGTTGACCTTGTCGTCCTCCGGTCGCTCCGCGTGCTCGACCTTCTTCATGAAGCTCGGGAAGTCCTCGTACTGCGTCCACTGGTCGTAGGCGAGGCGAAGCGGGACGCCGACGTCCAGCGTCTCCACGATGTTGGTGAGCTTGAGCCCCTTCTTGCCCTTGCCCTTACCGCGCTTGAAGATCTGCTTGACCTTCTCCTTCACCCCGGTGGCCCCGGCGTTGAGCGCGGCGCGGACCGGCGACCTGCCCTCGGCGAGCGCTTTCAGGCCCGATACCGCCGACTTGACGCCCGGACCGCCCTGGTCCATTTTGTCGATCAGCTTGTCGGTCGCCCCGCTGAGCTTCTCGCTGACCGAGCCCGCCGCCTTCTCGGCGAGCGCGCTCATGAAGTTCTGTGCCTCTTGCGACAGCCGCCCGGTGTGCAGACTGTCGGCCACGTTGGCGCCCGACCCGCCGGGTGCATGCTGATCAGTCATCGCTTTCGCCCTCGCTATCCGTCATCGCGTGGCGCGCGGCGTCCTCCTGGGCGCTCTGGAGGCGTCCCCGCCACTCCTCGGCGTTGCCCGACGAGGCTCGCGCCGCGGCGGGCGAGCCGGTGGGCGGCGCTCTTCTCGCTCTTCCGGCTCGGGCTCGTATTCGTCTCTGTATTCGCCCTCGTCGCTCCTCGGCGTTGCCCGACGAGGTTCCCGCCGCGGCGGGCGAGCCGGTGGGCGGCGCTCTTCTCGCTCTTCCGGCTCGGGCTCGTATTCGTCTCTGTATTCGCCCTCGTCCTCGTACTCGCCCTCGTCTTCGTACTCGTCTTCGTATTCGTCCTCGTAATCTCCGGGCTCGCGCTCTTCCTCCGGCTCCTCATCGGCCGGACGTGTCTTGCGCTTGCCCCCGGTCGGCGCGCGCATCGCATCCGCGCGGTGCTGGAGCTTGTCGCTGAGCGAATCGATCCGGCCGCTGGCAGCTGACATCGCCACCGACTTGCCGGCGTCGAGGAGCTGACTACGGAGATCGCCCGTCAGCTTGTCCAACGGGCCGCCTTCGGCGCCCAAAGGGGTGCGGCGCAGCAGATCCGCGGGATCGATGGGGAGCTTCCCCCCCGCCGCCATGAGTGCCATGAGGACGGCCAACCTGGTCTTATGACTGCGTCCGAGCACGTAGCCCCCGAGGACGCCGACCGCTATCTGACTTCCGCACTTCATGCCCTCTCCCCCCTGTGCGACGACCCAGCGCCGTAAGAATCGGCGGCAACGCGCGGATGGGCGAACGCAGGCGCTGTCCCGCCGCCGTCGCGGCGCATCGCGGCTGTCGGCGCAGGGTCACCGGTCGTCGAAAATGGACGGGGCGCCGAATCATCCGGAGGATCGCTGTGGCAAGGGCCTTGGGCGAGTCACATCGTGGACGTCAGCCGCGGATCGCGGCATTTCAAATCAACGAAAGGCCCTCTACCCTGGGCAGATGCCCCGAAACCGGGCCTTTCCCGCTGGTTCGTAGATTCTTGGCCTAGAGGCCTTCCCCGTCCTCCATGAGGTCCGAGAAGCGCGGAACGTTTATGCGGTGGCCGGATCTAACCAGATAGCCGAGCGCGAGATCGGCTGGAGGGGGAGAGGCCATGTCGCACCGCCACTTCGGCTTCCTCGTCGGGTTCCTGATCGCCTGGCTGTGGGTGTCGGCGGGTTTTCTGGCCGCCGTGGGCGCGGTCGTCGCCGGCGTCATCGGCTACTGGGTGAGTCGCGTCGTGGAAGGCGATGTCGACCTCCGGGAGTGGACCGACAGGTTCTCGGCTTCGCGCCACTGACCACAGGACCGCACACTCGTGCGCGGTGTGAATGACGGCAAGGAGCATCGGTCATGTCCGACACCACATCCGAGCGCAACACCGCATCTGCGAACAAGACCGGCGACAAGGCCGGTCAGGTAGTCAAACCGTCGGCGCAGGCCGCCCGGCGTCCTTCCGGAGGTGCGGCCCCCGCGTACGCATCGCTGTCAACCGACATGGGAACCACTCACATCTCCGAGGCCGTCGTGGCGAAGATCGCGGGGATGGCCACCCGGGAGATCCCCGGCGTGCACTCGATGGGGCGTGGGATGGCCCGCAGACTCGGGCGGGTGCGTGCCATGGTGCCCGGCCAGACGGACTCGTCCATGGTCGCCCAGGGCGTGGAGGTCGAGGTCGGCGAAAAGGAGGCGGCGATCGACCTGGACATCGTCACCTGGTACGGCCAGAGCATCATCGAGATCAGCGAGGCGGTCCGCCGCAACGTGATCGAACGCGTCGAGTCCATGACGGGACTGAGGGTCGTCGAAGTGAACATCAACGTCGACGACATCTACATCGAGGGCCAGGAAGAGAAACCGCCTGAGAAGCCGCGCGTCCAGTGAACGCCGACGACCGCGAGAACCGTGACCGTGTCGCCCGGGTCGACCCGGGCGACCGCGCCGGCTTGGCCCGCGACGTCGCGACCGCGATCGAGGCCGTGCCCGGGGTCGCCGGTCTCATCGGCGATGCGGGGCCGGTCCAGGTGGCCACGCTGCATCGGCACGGCAAGGTCATGGGGGTCCGGCTCACCGACGACACGGTGGTCGTCCACATCGTCGTCAACGCCCTTCCCCTGCAGGGAGTGACCACGGCCGTCGCCCGGGCCGTGCGGCGGGTACTGAGCCGGGCCGGCGATGATCGCAGTGTCGCGGTGGTGGTCGACGCACTCGAGGGCGTCAGCGCCCTTCCCGAACACACCGAACCGGCGCACACCGAACCGGCGCACGCCGACCCGCAGCGCGACCACCCGGAACCCGGCCGCCGGGAGCCCGGCCGTCCAGGACCTGGCCGTCCAGAACCCGGTCGCCCGGAGGCCGGTCTGGCTCGAGGATCGGGCCGCTGATGCGCGCCTTCAACCGGATCGCGGCGCTGGTGCTGAGCCTGGCGCTGATCGTGGGCGGCCTGTTCATCGCGGTCCAGGCGGTGCTGGCGGCGTTCCACCGCGCGCCATGGCCACTGCCGCTCCGAAGCTGGCATGACGACCTCGTCGGCACGCGGCTCGATGACCCCGTCACGACGATCGTGGCGGCTGCGCTCGGAGTGATCGGACTGGTGCTGCTCATCGCCGAACTGCGCCCCTGGCGTCCGTCCCGGCTGCCCGTGCATCCGGCCACCGCCGATCCCAGCAGCGCGTGGTGGGTGGTACGCGGCCCGGCCGAGCGCCGTCTCGCCGCCGCCACCGCCCGGATCCCCGGCGTGAACAAGGCACGCGTGCGGCTGCGCGGACGGCACCGGTGGAAGGTCAACGTACGGGCCGAGGCTCGTGACGAAAGCCGCAGGCGGATCGCGGAGGCCATCGAGGACGAGCTGGACAGGCTCGCCGCCCCGGCCCATGTCCGGGTCCGCCTGCGGCTCCGGAAACCGAGGAGGGTCACCTGATGGATCGCTTCAACCGCGTGCTCTGGGCGGTGGTCGGCCTCCTGCTGACGGCCACGGGGGCACTGGGCGTGGCGGCCGGACGCGGCCACCTGAACGGCGTCGATCCCCGCAGCCCGCTGTTGCCCCGCTGGTTCCTCGACCGGTGGCACGCGTGGGGTTCCTGGGCATGGGCCGGTCTCGCTGTGGCGGGCCTGATCCTGGCCTGGCTCGGCTGGCGCCTGCTACGCGCCGAGCTCCGCCCCGGCGGGCGCCGGTCGCTGCCGACCGATCTCGTCCTCGAACCAGGTGACGGGCCCGAGACGGCGGGGGAGACCCGGCTGAACAGCCCCGCTCTCGCCCATGCCACCGAGAACGCGCTCGAACGGCACGCGGCGGTCGAGCGGGCGCTCGTCCGGCTTCTCGGGGACGCCGAACATCCCGAGTTGCGCGCTCGCATCGACACGGCCGGCGGCACCGACCTGCGAGCCGTGGGCGAGCACCTCGGCCGCACCGTTCAACAGCTGACGGTCACCAGCGGCCTCCGGCCCGATCCCGTCGACGTCACCGTCCGGCCCGGCGGCCCCGCCGGGCCCAGGGTCCGCTGACGGAATCCCGTCCTGGCGAAACACGCGACGCTGGCGCCCCGAGTTGGCCCGGCTGTATCCTTTACCCCCTTACGCGAACTCTGCTAGCAATCCGCACCCGGAGCATCGATGTCGGCCCTCACCGAAACGACATTCGGCCACGGCCGGTTCGCCGCTCCCGTCGGCCGTCCGTGATCTCGCTCGAGCGTCACCGAAATGACCAACGGGACACGCGCCTGAGCCGGTCCCGTCGGTATGAGCCGCCTTGGCCGCCGGCGCCGGTGTCTCTCCCGGCCGGCCGGCCGACACCGCGCGACGCCCCGCCGCCCATACTGCGGCCGTGCCCGCCCCCGCCCCCTTCCCGCGAGGATATGGAGCACATACATGTTGTCGGTGGCGTTCTGGTGTCTGGCGGTCTGCGCGGTCGCCGTCGGAGTCCTGCTGGTACGCCAGTGGCGGATCACCGCCCGTCTGCGCAGACGGGTCGCCGTGCTGCAGGGCGCCGAGCGGGTACGTGACGAGGAGTTGCGGCACCTCGTCGCGGCTCGGCTGCCCGCCCTCGTCGAGTTCATCTACGACCGTCCGGTCGAGGTGCCCGGTCCCCTTCACGCTCAGCTGGCCGGAACGGCGTACGGCCAGAGCGTGCAGACGATCATCAACAGGTTCGCCGAGTCGGTCGAGCAGGCGAAGGCCCGCGCCGACCAGTCGGCCAAGGCGACGCTGAAAGCGGCGATGCGCACCGTCCAGAGCCTGGCCAACGAGCAGCAGCTGGCCATCTCGAACATGCAGGACAGGCACGACGACCCGAACGTGCTCGAGGACCTGCTGAAGATCGACCATATGAACGCCCAGCTCGGCCGGCGAGCGCAGGCCACCGCGGTTCTGTGCGGCTCGTGGCCGGGGCAGCAGCGTTCGGCGTCGCTCCTCACCGACGTGGTGCGCGGCGCGACCTCCCGGATCCGCGACTATCTGCGCATCCAGGTGCATTCGGAGGTGAACGTCGCGGTCGTCAGCCGGGTGGTCGAGCCGGTCGTCCTCGCCGTCGCGGAGTTGCTGGACAACGGCGCGCGGCACTCGCAGCCGAACAGCTCCGTACAGGTCAACTTCCAGCAGACCCACAACGGCATCGCGATAGTGATCGACGACGCCGGCGTTGCCATGAACCCCGAGGAACTGGCGCAGGCGACCCGGTTGCTGTCCGGCCGCGAGTCCGTGGACATCAACCGGCTCGGCGACCCCCCGCAGGTCGGGTTCGGCGTCGTCGGCGTACTCGCCGCCCGGTACGGGTTCAGCGTGTCCGTCGACACCCGCTCTCCGTACGGGGGAGTGCGGGCCGTGGTCTTCCTGCCCACGGCACTGCTCACCGCCGTCAAGGACGAGCCCGAGCCGGTTTGGACCCCCGCGGCCGCGGCTCCGAGCCGCCCGGCGCTCGAAGATCCGTGGGCCGCCGGGCCGCGCGACGTCCCCGAAGCCGCGGAACCGGGGCGGCCTGCCGAACCGACCGAACCGGCGGCGGCGCGGCCGGTGACCGCAGGAGGCCTGCCGAAGCGGCGCCGGACGACCGCCGGCGACAGATCACGGGCCGCCCGCCCGGCGCGGCAAGAGGCCGCGGAGTATTCGGCACCGCCCCCCGGCTCTCAGAGCCGGACGCCACGAGAGACCGCTGCCGGCATGGGCGCCTGGCAGCGCGGCACCCGCTCGGGCCGTGCCACCGTCGCACCCGACTCTGAAGGGAACCCCCCGGCATGAACGATGCCCTGTCCAACAAACTCGGGTGGATGCTCGACGACGCGCTGAGGATGCCGGAGACCCGGCACGCGGTCCTGCTCTCCGCCGACGGGCTGCTCATGGCCCACTCCGAGCGGATCAGCCGCGACGACGCCGAGCGGCACGCCGCCGGGATGGCCGGGCTGCAGTCGCTCGCCCGCAGCACGGCCGGGTTCTGCGGGGACCCGAACACCAGATGGCGCCAGACCGTGACCGAGTTCGACGGCGGCTACGTCTTCCTGGTCGCCGCGGGTACGGGCGCGTACCTGGCGGTCTCGGCCACCGAGAACGTGCACATGGAGGCGGTGTCCTTCCGGCTGCACGAACTCGTGCAGCGTCTGGGCAAGGAACTCACCACGCCGCCGCGCCGGGACATCGGCAGACCCGCATGACCCGCCGCCGGCACGAACGGGCCTTGGTACGGCCCCATGTGGTGACCGGCGGACGCGCCCACCCTACGCGCAACATCTTCGATCTCGTGACGCTGATGATCGTCGTCTACGACGACGCGCGCGATCTGAGCCCGGAGAAACGGCGGGTCATGGAGCTCTGCCGGGGCGGAGCCCTGTCGGTCGCCGAGATCGCGGCCCATCTGCGACTGCCCGTGAGCGTGACCAAGGTCCTGCTCTCGGACCTCGTGGACAGCGGGCATATCACGACCCGTGCCGGCGCGCCACAGGCCGAGGCCCCCGACCACCAGCTCTTGCAGGAGGTCCTCGATGGACTCCGTGCTCGCCTCTGACGACCTCTACGTCCGCGAGACGGTGCGCACCACGGTGAAGCTCCTGATCGTGGGTCACTTCGCCGTCGGCAAGACCACCCTCGTCGGCACGCTGTCGGAGATCCGGCCACTGCGCACCGAGGAGACGATGACGCAGGCCGCCTCGTCGGTCGACGACCCCGCCGGAGCGCCGGCCAAGAACACCACGACCGTCGCGATGGACTTCGGCCGCATGACCCTCAACGATCGGCTGGTGCTGTACCTGTTCGGGGCGCCCGGCCAGCGGCGCTTCACCCCGCTATGGCACGACCTCGCCCGTGGCGCGCTCGGCGCGCTGGTGCTCGCCGACACCCGCCGGCTCGAGCACTCCTTTGACGTGATGAGCCTTCTCGAGGAGAAGGGCATCCGTTACGCGGTCGCGGTCAACCAGTTCGACGGGGCGCCGAGCTTCCCCGAGGCGGAGGTGCGCGAAGCGCTCGACCTGCTACCCGAGACGCCCCTCGTCGTCTGCGACGCCCGCGAGCCGGTGTCATCGACCCGAGCGCTGATCGCCCTCGTGCAGTATCTGCTCGCCAGTACCGATCAGGAGAGCGCGTGACCTCGCATTCCGCGGATCCCAGTCCCGCACCGCCGCCCGGCTGCCCGGCCCACACCGGCCGTTCGGCCGACTCCGGCCGGTCGGCCCACCCCGGCCGGGTGCCGCTGCACGGCCCGGAGTTCGCCGCGGACCCTGGCCGGGTGTACGCGCACCTGCGCGGGTGGGGGCCGGTAGCGCCGGTCGAGCTGGCCCCGGGCGTCCCCGCGACGCTCGTCGTCGGTTACGACACCGCGCTCGAGGTGCTCCGCGACCCGGCCACGTTCGCCAAGGACGCCCGTGAGTGGCAGAAGGGCATTCCCGCGGACTGCCCGGTGCTGCCGCTGATGATGTACCGCCCGAACTGCCGTAACACCGACGGCGAGGTCCACGCCCGGCTGCGCGCCGCGGTCACCGACAGCCTGGCGCGGGTCGACCTGAACGCGCTGCGCGACCACGTCGAGCGCACCGCCGACAGGCTGATCAGGGGGTTTCGCGGGCGCGGGTCGGCCGACCTGGTCGGGCAGTACGCCAGAGCCCTGCCGCTGATGGTGTTCAACGAGCTCTTCGGCTGTCCGCCCGACATCGGCGACCGGCTGGTCGAGGGCATGAGCGGGATCTTCGACACGGTCAACGCCAAGAACGCCAACCAGGTGCTCCGGCAGGCCGTACTCGACCTGGTCACCCTCAAACGCAGGGAGCCCGGGGCGGACATGACGTCCTGGCTGATGTCGCATCCGGTGGGGCTGACCGACGAGGAGGTCATGCACCAGGTGCTGACCCTGCAGGGCGCCGGCACCGAGCCCGAACAGAACCTGATCGCGAACGGGCTGCGCCTGCTGCTCTCCGACGACCGGTTCGCCGGCGATCTGTCCGGCGGCAGCCTGCCCGTCGAGGACGCGCTGGAAGAGGTCCTGTGGACCGATCCGCCGCTGGCCAACTTCGCCATCACCTACCCCGTACGGGACGTCGACCTCGCCGGTGTCCGCCTGCAGAAGCACCAGCCGGTGGTCATCAGCCTGGCCGGTGCCAACACCGATCCGTCGCTCTCCGCAGGCCAACGGGTCGGCAACCGGGCGCACCTGGCCTGGAGCGCCGGTCCGCACACCTGCCCGGCGCAGGGTCAGGCTCGTCTCATCGCCTCGGTCGCGATCGAGAAACTGCTCGACGCGTTGCCGGAGATGGAGCTGGCCGTCCCCGCCGACCGGCTGGTGTGGCGGCCGGGCCCCTTCCACCGGGCCCTCACCGAGCTGCCGGTGCGCTTTCCCCCCGTGTCCGTCCCCGAGCCCGCACGCGTACCGGAGGCCGCACGCGTCCCGGAGCAGATTCGTGTGCCGGAGCAGGCACGCGTCCCGGATGCGCGGATGCCCGGATCCGATGATCGCCCATGGGCCGGCGGCGACGGCGTCCCGGTGCCGGCGGCGGTCCCGCCCGCCTCGGCGCCCGATCCGGCATTGCGCGGCTCCGCGAGCGACGAGCCGCGGGATCCGTGGAGCTCCCTGAAGAGGTGGTGGCACGGGGAGTGACCCATGGCGGCGACCGGCGGTGACGGCCCGGGCCGGTGCGTACGCCTCCGCGTACGCTCAAAAACTGATCTCTCGGCCGTGCGCCACGGGAAACAACCGCGCGGACACGATGAGGGAGAAGTTCACCAGCAGCGTGTGCGGTTCGTTGCTCCCCTGTTCGGCGAAGAGCACCCGGGCGACCACCCCGTCCTGCATCCATGACTTCAGCTCGTCCTCGGTGGGCGGCTCACCGTGCAGGAACAGCGTCCACTCGGTCGGCTGGCCGAGCACGCGCAGATGAAGCTCGGCCGTAGGCTTCGATTCGCTCATCAGCGTTCCGCTCCCCGTGGCTGAACGTATACGGCCCGCTACCTTCAGCCTACGACTCCTCCACTCGGCTTCGTCCCTCGCGGCGCGCCGCCCCGCCGCGAGGACGACCGGAGCGGTCGCGCGGCGTGGGAGTCTTGGAGAGGGTACGGGCGAGTTTCGCCCGGGCTCGGGGAGGACACCTATGAGCGGCAGCGCACCTCAGGTCTGGATCGCGGCGTCCAACGGCCGCGACATGATCCGCTCCGATGCGATCGTGATCGCATGCCTTGACGGAGGCGGCCGGGTGACCGCGCAACTCCGCGACGACGCAAGGGCGACCGTGACGCTGGTGGACGGTTCCGTCGGCGAGCACCCGCCGGCCGATTTCCACCGTCAGCTGCTCCGGGCGGTGGCCGAACTGGCGGATTCCAGCGGCGCGCAGCTCGTACGTCCCGTCCGCGATGACCGTGGCTGGCACTGGGTCACCGAACCGCTGTAGGACGTGGCCTCTGGCGCCCCTGCCGAAAGCTGGTTAGCGACGGTGCGCGGGCGTATGGTCAAAGTGAGCCGGCAGCGACATCCTGCCTCGAGATGCCTGCCAGGCCGGCCCGTCGGAGGGCGATGCATGTTCCTACTCCAACGAACCCGGGACAATCCCGACGATCAGGAGCCGACGGCTCGTGACGTCCAGACGTTCACCGCGGCGCGGCGGATACCGCGGGGCCGGGTGGGCGTGGTGTGGATCAGCATCTGCGCGGCACCCGTCATGCTCGCCGGATTGATCACCTTCATCGTGCAGAACACCGACAGCGTGAAGGTGTCCTTCCTGGGGCTCGGCGGCACACTGCCGCTGGCGATGGCTCTGTTCCTGGCCATGCTGAGCGGCACCGCCGTCACCTTGGCGATCGGCGCGGCGTTCGCCACCCGGCGACGTCACCTGGCCCGCAAGCACGCGGACTGACCGGCCGGACCCCGTGAGCATGCCGGATCGGCGATGACCGAGCGATCTCCGGACTCATCCTCGCTGGAGGAGCGGCTCGCGGCCGAGCGCGTGAGCGCGCTGCGCCGCATCGCGGCGCTGACCGGCGACTGGGACGGCATCGTCGAATCGTCGACCGGCGTCGGCGTGGACGACGAGCACGACCCCGAAGGCGCGACGCTCGCGTTCGAGAGGTCTCAGATCGAGGCCCAGCTCACCCGGGCTCACGAGCGGATCGCCGATCTGGACCAGGCTCTTGAGAAGCTTCGCGCGGGCACGTACGGCAACTGCGAGCGTTGTGGCGGTCCGATCGCCCCCGAGCGGCTGGCCGCCCGCCCCACCGCGAGAACCTGCATCGCCTGCGCCGCCCGGTAGGCCGCCGGTCCGCCACCGGGACCTCCGGGAGCGGATCCGCGGGCCATGACCGACGGGAAGTCCGCGACGCCAGGCCGGCGGCAAAGGGAGAGGAGCGCGCAACGCGCCCCTCTCTCGTCCGTTGCGGGGATCCACCGGCACCGGCCACTCGGCGGCGGGTCGTGTTCAGGGGCGCGGAGACACGGCGGGGCGCGCAGAGGCCTGGCAGATCGAGCGGCCACTCTTGACATCCTGTCATTACAGGACAACAGTTGCGTTCACGCCATCCATCGAGCCGACCCGCAACCACCGTCCCGAGGAACCCCCATGGCCCGCATCCGTTATGTCTCACCCGGGGTCGCCGCCGTCATCGCCGTCGTGGCGGTGGCCGCGGGGCTCACCACCGGAAAGGCCGCGTTCGGCGGCGATACCGAATCCGACGCCGGTGCCGCACGCACCACCGGAACCAAGGTCGACGTGATCACGAAGGCGACCGACTCCGAGTTCTGGCAGTCGATGCTCGCCGGATCCAAGAAGGCCGGCGGTGATTTCGGGGTCCGGCTCGGCCTGTTCGGCCCGACGTCCGAGACCGACATCGACGGGCAGGTGAAGCTCGTCGAGAACTCCATCTCGCGCGGCGCGGACGCCATCGTGCTGGCCGCCAACTCCTCCACCGCCCTCAACGGGGTGGTGCAGCGCGCCAGGGCCGAAGGCATCAAGGTCGTCACCGTGGACAACGCGATCACCACGCAGTCCGAGGGATTCATCGGCACCGACAACATCAAGGCCGGGCAGCAGGCCGGCGAGCGCATGTGCAAGCTGATCAAGGAGAAGGACAAGGCGGACGGAAAGATCGTCCACGAGAGCTCCGTCTCAGGTCAGCAGGTGCTGGTCGACCGGTTCACCGGGTTCAAGGAGGGGCTCGCCAAGGACTGCCCGAAGGCCGAGATCGTCCAGACCCTCGTCAACGACAACGACCTCAACAAGGCCGTCGGCCAGGTCGGCGACGTGCTGAGCAGCAGGCCCGACGTCGTGGGGATCTTCGCTGACAACAACACCTCCGGCACCGGAGCGGCGCGCGCGATCAAGGAGAAGAACGCCGCCTCGCGCGTCGTCGCGGTCGCCTTCGACTCCGACCCCGCCGAGGTCGAGGGCGTTCGCACCGGAACGCTCAGCGCGATCATCGTGCAGAACCCGTTCTTCTTCGGCTACCAGGGTGTGGCCGAGGCGGTGATGGCGGTGCGCGGCAGCGCCCCGCCGGTGAACCTGGACCCCGGAGCGGTCGTCATCGACAAGTCGATGGTCGACAAGCCCGAGTTCGCGCAGCTGCTCGACCCGCCGAAGACGAAGGGCTGAGCCGATGCCGACGTCCCAGACGGCGGCTCCGGACACCATGACGCCGGAGGTTCCGCCGGTGCTGACCCTCCACAAGATCAGCAAGCGGTACGGCGCGGTGCGGGCGCTCGACGGTGTCGATCTGGACCTCTATCCGGGGTCCGTGCACTGCCTCGCCGGTGAGAACGGCGCGGGCAAGTCCACCCTGATCAAGATCCTCACCGGCGCCGTACAGCGCGATGCCGGCGACTACGAGATCGAGGGCCGCCAGGTGCGGCGCAACGTCACTCCCGCCGAGTCCCGCTCCTCCGGGGTGGGCGTCGTCTACCAGGAGCTCAGCCTGCTGCCTCAGCTCACGGTGGTCGACAACCTGTGCATGGGCGCGTTCCCGTCGCGTGCCGGGATCGTCGACCGGCGGCGCCAGCGAGAGGCGGCCGCGGCGATGCTCGACCGGGTCGGACTCACCGGCCTCGACCTCGATCTGCCCGTGGCCGTGCTGCCCACGGCTACGCGGCAACTGGTCGAGATCGCCCGGGTGCTGGCGGGCGGCGCCAAGGTCGTCGTCTTCGACGAACCGACCACGGCCCTGTCGGCCGAAGAGGCCGAGGCCCTGCTGAGCCGGATCTCCACGCTGCGGTCGGGCGGCGTGGCCGTCCTGTACGTCACCCACCGGCTGGAGGAGATCTTCGAGATCGGCGACACGGTCACGGTGCTACGCGACGGCGCCCACGTCGCCACCGGCCCGGTGGCGGAGTTCGACGAGGACTCGCTGATCGCGGCGATGGTCGGCCGGGAGATCTCCAACCTCTACCCGGGCCAGCGCAGCGAGGCCGGAGAAACGCGGCTGGAGGTACGCGGTCTGCGCCCGCCGGGCTTCCCGGAACCCGCCGACCTGTCCGTGCGCGCCGGTGAGATCGTCGGTCTCGCCGGGCTCCTCGGGTCGGGCCGGAGCGAACTGCTGCGCGCGGTGTTCGGTGCCGACCCGGTCAGCGGCGGCCAGGTGCTGGTGGACGGACGGCCCGTACCGGCCGGCTCGACCCGGGCGGCGTCGCGGCGCGGCATCGGGCTGCTGACCGAGGACCGCAAGGAGTCGGGGCTGCTGCCCCAGCTCAGCATCGAGGAGAACATCGCCATTGCCGGCTGGCGGACCGCCGGCTCCCGTGGCCTCGTGAACCGGGCCAGGTTGCGGCGGCACGTCGAGACCGCGGCGGACGGGCTGCGGCTGCGCTTCGGCGACTGGTCCGACCCGGTGTCGTCGCTGTCCGGCGGCAACCAGCAGAAGGTGCTGATCGCCCGGTGGCGGGCGCTCGACGCGAAGGTCCTGCTGCTCGACGAACCGACCAAGGGCGTGGACGTCGGCGCGAAGGCCGACATCTACCGGATCGTGGCCGACCTGGCCGCGGCCGGCCTCGCGATCGTCGTGGTCTCGTCCTACCTGCCCGAGTTGCTGGGCCTGTGCGACCGGGTGGTCGTGGTCAGGGAAAGACGCCTCGTCGCCGAGCTCACCGCCGCCGAGGCGACCGAAGAGGAGGTGCTCCGCCTGGCCAGCCCCAGCGGCGGCGCCGCGTCCGTACTCGATGATGTGAAACCAGTGGAGCACCGATGACCGAAGTCACCACCGCACCGCCGAGCAAGAGCCGCGGCCGGAGCCCGCGCCCCGAGCCGGGTGACGACGAGATCCTCGGGCTGGGGCAGATCTTCAGCAGGGGGCTCGGCGGCATCCCCGTCCTCCTGGTGCTGGCGTTCGGGCTCAGCCTGACCACCGATACATTCCTCACCGGCACCAACCTCGACAACCTAGGCCGCCAGGTCTCCATCTACGCCATTCTCGGCGCGGCCCAGCTGATAGTGATCATCACTGCCGGGATCGACCTGTCGGTCGGTTCGGTGGTCGGCATCGCCGGAGTCGTCGCCGCCAAGGCGGTGTTCGAGACCACCGGTGGGCTGCCGATCTTGTGGGGGGTGCTGCTCGCGCTGGCCGTGGGCGCCCTGGCCGGATTGATCAACGGCGTGCTGGTCGCCGTGGTGCGGCTGCCGCCCTTCATCGTGACCCTGGGGATGATGGGGATCGCGCGCGGCGTGACCCTGCTCATCACCGACGGCCGGACCGTTCAGCCGCTGCCGGACGGCTTCTCCGAACTGGCCGGCGGGTCGATGCTCGGAATCGCGAACCTCACCTGGGTGATGCTGGCCGTCACGGTGGCGGTCGCGTTCTTCCTGCGGCGTACGGTGTGGGGCCGCTATCTGTACGCGGTCGGCTCCAACGCCGAGTCGGCCCGGCTGACCGGTGTGCCGGTGCGCGCGGTGCAGATCAGCGCCTACACGCTGAGCGGCCTCCTCGCCGCTCTCGCGGGCCTGCTGCTCGCCTCGCGGCTCGGCAACGGCGTGCCCACCGCGGGCACCGGCTACGAGCTGCAGGCCATCGCGGCCTGCGTGATCGGTGGCGCCAGCCTGTTCGGCGCCCGTGGCACCGCTCTCGGCGCGCTCGTCGGAGCCCTCATCGTGGGCACGCTCGACAACGGCGGCACGCTTCTCGGCATCGATCCGTTCTGGCTCCAGATCCTCACAGGTGCGCTGATCCTCGTGGCGGTCGCCACCGAGCATCTGCAGAACCTGCGGGCGAAGGTTCGCGATCACCGGTGACCCGCGGTGGCCGGGAGGGTCAGGCGGTGGCATGTACGGCCTCCGCCGGCCCCCCGGCGTCGGCCGGCCCCCCGGCGTCGGCCGGCCCCCCGGCCTCGGCCCGCTCTGGCTCCGCCGGTTCGCCGGGCCCGGCCTCGGCCGCCTCGCCGCTGGGCCGTACGTGCCGCAGCAGGGTCACGGTCAGGAGGGCGACCACGACCAGGAGCGCGGCGCTGACGGCCGCGAGCGTGTGCATTCCGCTCGTGTAGGCCTCACGGGCGGGGCCGAGCAACTGCGCGCCCAGTCCCGCCGGCAGCTGCTCGGCCGCGGTGGTGGCGCCCGCCAGGGTGTCGCGGGCGGCCTTGGCCGCGTCGGCCGGGACACCGGCGGGAATGGCGTCGCTGATCTCGCTGCGGTAGAGGAGGGTGCCGAGGCTGCCCAGGACGGCGATGCCGAGTGCGAAGCCGAATTCCCCGCTGGTCTCGTTCATCGCGGCCGCCGACCCGGCCTTGGCGGGCGGGACGGATCCGACGATCAGGTCGGTGCCGAGCGTCACCAGCGGACCGGCGCCGAGGTTGATGACGGCGAACCCGGCCGCCACGGCCGCCAGCCCCGAGACCGTGTCGGCCCGCGCGATGATCAGTAGGCCGACCACCGAGACGGCCAGGCCGCCGCCGATGAGGTAGGCCGGGCGGATCCGACGCGCGATCAGCGGGGACAGCAGGAAGCCCGCGACCGATCCGGCCGTCCCGGGGAGCATCCAGAGGCCCGCCCGCAGCGGCGACAGCCCCTGCACCAGCTGGAGGTACTGCGTGATGAAGAACATGATCGCCCCCATCAGCATCGTGCCGAACATCAAGCCGCCCAGCGCGGTGCTGAACGTACGGTCCGCGAACAGGCGCAGGTCCAGCAGGGGGTCGGCCAGCGTGCGCTGACGA
This sequence comes from Actinomadura sp. HBU206391, assembly GCF_014323665.1. Taxonomy (GTDB): domain Bacteria; phylum Actinomycetota; class Actinomycetes; order Streptosporangiales; family Streptosporangiaceae; genus Actinomadura_C. The sequence goes on from NZ_JABVEB010000007.1 coordinate 83,139, forward strand.
GCCGCGAAGACCACGCCCATGGCGACACCGGCGACGACGGCCAGGACCGGGACGGTCTGCCAGCCGTTCTTGGCCAGCTCCTTGACGCCATAGATGAACGGCAGGATGGACGCCAGCGACAGGCCGACGCTGGTGAGGTCGAGCCGGCCGGCCGCGGTGTCGCGGTACTCAGGCAGCAGCGTCGGCGCGGTCACCAGCAGCACTGCCATGATCGGCACACCGATCAGGAACGCCGAGCCCCACCAGAAGTGGCCCAGCAGCGCCCCGCCGACCAGCGGGCCGATGGCCGCGCCGGAGATGAAGCACACGAGCCACACGCTGATGGCGACGGCCCGCTGCCTGGGGTCGCGGAACATATTGCTGATCAACCCCAGGGTCGAGGGCGCCAGCGTCGCGCCGGCGATCCCGAGCAGCGCGCGGGCGGCGATCAGCATGCCGGGACCGGTGGAGTAGGCCGCCAGGACCGAGGCGACGGCGAACCCGGTCGCGCCGATCAGCAGCAGTCTGCGGCGGCCGATCCGGTCGCCCAGAGTGCCCATCGTGATCAGGAAGCCGGACAGCATGAATCCGTAGACATCCATGATCCACAACTGCTGTGTGCTGCTCGCACCCAGGTCGGCGCTCAGGTGCGGCAGCGCCAGCAGCAGGACGAAGACGTCGATCGATATGAGCAGGGTCGGCAGGGCGAGCACGGCCAGCCCGATCCATTCCCGCCGCCCGGCCCCGGTCGCGGTGCCTGTGTCCATGTCGGGCTCCTCTGGTCGCGTCGGTGGGCGCCCGGTGTGAGCGCCCTTCGCAGATCGGTCGGAGCGGCCGGGAGGTTCTCGACATCGGTGTCGCATGTTCGCGGAGAAGATCTGATCCCGCGGACGGGGACGGCTCTCGGCTTGCCACCCCGCTGAGGCGCTGCCTAACATCCGCAGTCTCTGCCGCAGTCCAGGTGCCGAAACGTGAGGATTAAGCCATGAAATACATGCTTTTGATCTACAACAACCCCGAATCGCTGGCCGCGCAGGACATCGACGGGCTGATGCGAGAGGTCGACGTCCTCATGGGCGAACTGGCCGAGTCGGGGGAGTGGGTCGGCGGCGAGGCGCTGGCCGAGCCGGCGCACACCAGGACGGTCAGAGTGCGAGACGGCGTCCCGGCGACCACGGACGGGCCCTTCGCCGAGGCCAAGGAGCAGCTGGCCGGCTACTGCGTGGTCGAGTGCGAGACCCTCGAGCGCGCGACCGAGATCGCCGCGCGCTGGCCGGACGCCCGCTACGGCGCCATGGAGGTGCGGCCGATCCTGGACACCGGCGACGTGGGGTCATGACGGCGCACGCCGACGTCGAGGATCTGCTGCGCGAGCTGTCGCCGCAGGTCCTCGGCACGCTCGTACGCCGACACGGGCAGTTCGACGCCTGCGAGGACGCGGTGCAGGAGGCGCTGCTGGCCGCCGCCGTCCAGTGGCCCGACCAGGGCGTGCCGGCGAACCCGCGAGGCTGGCTGATCACCGTCGCGTCGCGCCGCCTGGTCGACCAGTGGCGCAGCGACCACGCGCGCCACGACCGGGAGGTCACCGCCGCCGAACGCCTGCCGGCCGACGCCCTTCTCGCGCCCGCCGCCGACGACGAACCACCACCGGACCGGGACGACACGCTGACACTGCTGCTGCTCTGCTGCCATCCCGCGCTGTCGGCGGCCTCTCAGATCGCGCTCACCCTCCGCGCCGTCGGGGGCCTGACCACCGCGCAGATCGCGCACGCCTTCTTCGTTCCGGAGGCGACCATGGCCCAGCGCATCAGCAGGGCCAAGCAGAGCATCAAGGCCGCCGGCGCCCGGTTCAGCATGCCGCCCGAACCGGAGTGGCCAGGCCGGATGCGGGTGGCGCTGCACGTGCTCTACCTGATCTTCAACGAGGGCTACACCACCTCCTCGGGCCCCGACCTGGAACGTCGCGAGCTGACCGGTGAGGCGATCCGGCTCACCCGCGCGGTGCACCGGCTGCTGCCGGGCGACGGCGAGGTCGCCGGGCTGCTCGCGCTCATGCTCCTCACCGACGCGCGGCGGACGGCGCGCACCGGGCCGGACGGCACTCTGATCCCGCTCGCCGAACAGGACCGGGATCGTTGGAACCGGGAGTACATCCGTGCGGGCGTCGCCCTCGTCACCGGCGCGCTCTCCGGTACACCGCTCGGCCCGTACCAGCTTCAGGCGGCCATCGCCGCGATCCATGCCGAGGCGGCACGCGCCGAGGACACCGACTGGCCGCAGATCCTCGTCCTCTACCGGCTGCTGTCTCGCATCTCACCCAACCCCATGACCACGCTCAACCACGCCGTCGCGCTCGCGATGGTCGACGGCCCACAGGCCGGGCTCGACCTGCTCGAGACCCTCGACGCCGACTCGCGCGTCGCGCGGCACCATCGCCTCGACGCGGTGCGCGGGCACCTGCTGGAGATGACCGGTGACCACGACGCGGCCCGGGCCTGTTACCAGGCCGCAGCCCGCCGTACCACCAGCCGTCCCGAACAGCACTATCTGCAGACCCGCGCCGCCCGCCTGGCCCAAGGACACCGGTGAACGAGATCACCGAGTCCTCCCGGCGGCCCTGGCCTCGGTAGAATCGCGAACAGGTCCCCGAGTGCGGGGCCCGCGGCGGTGGGGCCCGCCGCCCCCGTGACCGGGGACGACCGCGGTGTTCCGCCAACGGTCCCTACCAGGGATTCGTCGTTCTGGTAGGAGGCACCATGCCCGACCCCATCACTCCCGCGAACACCGGCCGTCCGCGCGGTCCGGCGGGATCGCCCGACGGCGTGTCGGCGCGCGAGTCCGGCGGCCCTCGGGGCCCTAGCCGGCCGACGCGCCGCGTGCCGTGGGCCACTCTGGCGGCCGTCTCGGCGGGCGGGGCGCTCGGGGCACTGGCCCGCCACGGCCTGTCGGTCGCCCTCCCCGCCGCGCCCGGTTCGTTCGCGTGGGCGACGTTCCTGATCAACGTGTCCGGTTGCCTGCTGATCGGCGCCCTGATGTTCGCGATCACCGAGGTGTGGCAGGCGCCCGCGCCGGCCCGCCCGTTCCTCGGGGTGGGGGTGCTGGGCGGGTTCACCACCTTCTCCACCTACATCGTCGACGTCCAGCGCGGCGTGGACTCGGGGTCGCCTGGCGTCGCGGTGGCCTACCTGGCGGGCACCGTGGTCACCGCGCTGGCCGCCGTGTACGCCGGCGACCGGGTGACCCGGCTGATCGCCCGCCGGCACCGCAGGCCCTGGATCTCCGCGGGCGATGGTCAGGCCGCCGCCGGGCACAGGGTCGCTGAGAGAGTCCACCGTGACGGCGGACATGGGAGGGAGCGGTGATGAAGCTGGAAGGCCCGGCCGTCCGCCTGACGGTCTTCGTCGGCGAGACCGACCAGTGGCACCACCGGCCGCTCTACCACGAGATCGTGCATCGGGCCCATGCCGCCGGCCTGGCCGGGGCGAGCGTACTGCGCGGCATCGAGGGTTACGGAGCGTCGAGCCGGATCCACACCACCCGGATCCTGTCGCTGTCGGACGACCTGCCCGTCGCGGTCGTCATCGTCGACACGGAGGACAAGATCAATTCCTTCCTGCCCGAGCTCGACGAGCTCGTTCTGGAGGGCCTGGCGATCATCGATCCGGTGCGGGTGATCCGCTATGGAGGACGGTCCGCGGAGCCCGGCGGGCAGGGGACCCGATGACACTGTTGCTCGTGGCGCTCGGCGCCGCGGTGGGTGCGCCGCTGCGGTACGTGGCCGACCGGATGGTGCAGACACGTCATGACAGCGCGTTCCCCTGGGGCACGTTCGCCGTCAACGTCGCGGGGTCGGCGCTGCTGGGGTTCCTGGCCGCCCTGCCCGCCGGCAGTGGCCTGATGGCGTTGGCCGGCACGGGGTTCTGCGGAGCGCTCACGACCTATTCGACCTTCGGGTACGAGACCCTGCGACTGGCCGAGGGGGGCGCCCGCGCCTACGCGGTGCTGAACGTGGCCGGATCCATCGCCGCGGGCCTCGGCGCCGCCTATTGCGGCATGGCCGTCGCCCACGTCGTCACCGGCGGCGGCCCCTGGTGACCCGGCCGGTGACCGATGTACCGGTGACCGATGTACTGGGGATCGATGCCCTGGGCCATCCCCGCGGCGTCGGCGCCGCGGGGATGGCCCAGGGGGTATGGCCTGCGATCAACAAGCGGATCAGCAGGAGCATCAGAGCGTGCGCGGATCGATGGCCCTGGCGATGGCCTTCATGCCGGCGTCGTTCGGGTGCAGGTTGTCTCCCGAGTTGTAGGCGGGCGACAGCGCGTCCGGATCGCCGGCGTCGGCGAGGACCTTGTCGACGTCGACCACCGCGTCGTATTCGCCGCTGTGGCGGATCCACTGGTTGACGGCGTCGCGGACCTTCTCGTGTTCTCCGGCCTCGTCGTAGTAGGGCTCGGCGCCCTTGAACGGCGGCAGGGTAGCGCCAATGATCTTGATGCCACGGGAGTGCGCGGCGCGGATCAGGGCCCGGTGCCCCTCGATGAGCCGTGGCGCGGTCATCAAGGGGAACGCACCACAGCCGAAGTCGCGATCGCCGAGGCCGATGTCGTTCGTGCCCAGCAAGACGATCACCGAGCGTACCGAGGGCCGGTCGGCCACGTCGCGGGCGAACCGCGTGAGGCCCTTCTCGCCGGCGATGCAGAGCGAGTCGGTGAGCAGCATGTTCCCGCCGATCCCTGCGTTGAGCACGCCCATCGGCCTGTGGGCGCCGGTGAGCCGCTCGGCCAACTCGTCCGGAAAGCGGTTGTCGGCGCCAGGTGTGGAGCCGAACCCGTCGGTGATGGAGTCGCCGAACGTCACCACGGTGCCGTCGGCCCGGTGTGCTCCACCGGCGACGTCCACGCCGGTCAGGTAGTACCAGGAGTGGCTGGTCTCGCCGGCGAACGCGCCGGCGTCCTGGTCGAACCGGCGGTCACCGGTGGCGCGGTAGGTCGTCGTCAATCCGAGCTCGTGGAAGGTGGCGGGCCCGGTGGGCTTCGCGAAGTAGAGCGTGACCGTCAGCTTCTCCAGCGGCGCGGTCACCAGCCACGCGGCATCGGAGGTCGCATCGCGGCCGGCCGGAATCGTCGTGGACGCCGAGCGGCCGAAGGTCACCCGGCGTACCGTGCCGGGCCGGATCGCCGCGCCGTGGCCGGCCTTGGCGATGGTCGCCCCGGCGACGCGCAGCGGACCGGTGCCGTACCGGTTGGACAGCCGGATCCGCACCCGTGAGCCACCGGTGGTGACCCGGACGACCTGCCGCACCGACTGGTCGGCGGTGAATCCCGGGATCGACCAGTTGGGGCCGTCCCATGGTGTGCCGACCGCCGGCTTGTGCTGGGAGGCCGACCAGGCGCCGGACCAGGCGCCGGACCTGTCACGGCCGGTCTCTGCGCGGTCGCCGGAGGCGGCGGCGGAACCGGTAGGAACGGCCAGCGCCGCCACCACTGTCACCGCGGCCATGGACGCGAAGGTTCGAAATCTTGAAGCGTTCACCAGGATGTCCTTTCAGCAGAACGTCCGACCGTGCGGGGGCCGGCGTCGTCGTCTCCGAGCCGCCGCCGGCCCCGCGTGGTCGGTGCGGGCACGGATCAGGCCTGCTCGGGCGCCGCGGACATGTCCATGTAGATGACGTCCCACAGGTGCCCGTCGGGGTCCTGGAAGTTGCGTCCGTACAGGAAGCCCAGGTCGCGGGGGTCATCGGCGTGCCGTCCGCCGGACGCGAGGGCCTTGTCGGCCAGCTCGTCCACCCGCTGCCTGCTGTCGACGCCCAGCGCCATGATCGCCTCGGTCGTCGTGGTGGCGTCGGCGATCTCCTTGTCGGTGAAGGTCTTGAAGTACGGCTCCACCAGCAGCATCACGTAGATGTCGGCGGTGACGACCACGCATTCCATGTTCTCGTCGGCGAAATCCTCGTTGAGGGCGAAACCCAGCTCGGAGAAGAATCGCTTGGAGACGGCGAGATCCTTCACAGGGAGGTTGATGAAGATCTTCGTGGACATTTCGGGTGCCTTTCTCGGTGCCGTTCGGCCACCGGATCCGACCGGATCCTCAGCCGTTTCCCCGAAGGCGCGAGACGTGGACTAGCGCGCGCCAGACCGGATCTCGCGGTCTGGCGGTCTCGCGCGCTCAGCCCTCGCTGTCCGACCCGTTCGATACGTTCTTGTGTGCCATGTCCACCCACGGAGCGACGGCAGGCCGGAAATGACACCTGCGATCATCGGGCGGGACCATCCCGCCGGTGTTCTTCGTGCTGAGATCGGCCGGGCGGCCGACAGCCACGGTGGGCTGCTCCTCGTCACGGGAGAGGCCGGAATCGGCAAGACCACGCTGGTCACCGGGGCCATGGACGAGGCCCGGCGGCTCGGCGCGCTGGTACTGAGCGGATCCTGCTGGGACTCCGAGAGCGCGCCCGGTCACTGGCCGTGGGTTCAGGTGGTCCGGGGCCTGCGCCGGAGCGCCACCCCCGAGGAATGGGCGGCGGCCGAGTCGGCCGCGGGCGGCGGCCTGTCGGTGATGCTCGGAGAGTCGTCGGGCGCCGAGGCGGCCGAGGCCTTTCGGCTGTACGACGCGGTGACCACCGCGCTGGTGTCGGTCTCGCAGAGCCGCCCGCTCGTGGTCGTGATCGACGACCTGCACTGGGCCGACGCCGCGTCGGTCAAGCTGCTGGAGTTCGCGGCCCGGCACACCTGGTTCGAGCGGCTGCTGCTCGTGGGCACGTACCGGGACGTCGAGGTGGAGTCGGCCGAACACCCGCTGCGGCCGTTGATGCTGTCGCTGGTGGCCAAGGCCACGACGGTGACGCTGACGGGTCTGAGCCGTGACGAGGTCGGTGCGCTGATGACCCGTACGGCGGGTCACGAGCCGGACGGCGACCTGGTCACCGAGGTGCACCGCCGCACCGGCGGCAACCCGTTCTTCGTGGAGCAGACGGCCCGGTTGTGGCTCAGCGGCAGCGCGGTCACCGCGATCGCGCCGGGCGTGCGCGACGCCGTGCAGCGGCGGTTGTCACTGCTGCCCGCGCCGGTCGCCCGGATCCTCGCGGTGGCGGCCACGCTCGGCCGGGAGTTCCACCGTCAGGTGCTCGCGGGCACCGCGGCGGCGCCCGTTCCGCAGGTCGACCGGCTGCTCGATCAGGCGGTGGCCGCCCGGCTCGTGGTGACCCTCGGCTCCGGCCGGTTCGCGTTCGCGCACGATCTGGTCCGCGAGACGCTCTACGACTCGCTCGACGAGGCACAGGCGCGCCGGCATCACGCCGCCGCCGTCCGAGCCATCGACCGTTCCTCCGCCCTCACCGAGAGGGTCTTGCCGGCCGAGCTGGCCCGGCACGCCTACCTCGCCGGAGACGACCTCGAACCCGCCCGAGCGGTGGACCATCTGCTGGCCGCGGCACGCGACGCCGACCGCCGGCTCGCCGTGGAGGAGTCGGTCGGGCACTACCGCCGGGCACTGGAACGCGCCGACGCGCTCGAACCTCGAAGGCAGGCCACGATCTCGCTCGATCTCGGCCGAGAGCTGTTCCACGCCGGTGATCGAGGCGATGCCTGGCAGGCCTTCGAAGCCGCCGCCGCACTCAGCCGCGAGCTCGACGACCAGGAGTTGCTGGCGCGCGTGGCGCTCACCCTGTACTCCTACGAGGACTGCGGCGGCGAAAAGGGCCGGCTGCGGGCCGACCTCCTGACCGAGGCGCACGGCAAGCTCGTTCTCGGGGGCGCGGCCCCGCCCCGCCCGCTGCCGCTCGACCGCCTCGCGCAGGAGCTGGCCGTCCACGCCGCCGGGCTGGCGCGGCGCACGGGCGACGACGAGGCTCTCGCCTTCAGCCTGTGGGCCCGCCATGACGTCATCTGGGGCCCGGGCACCGCAGCCGAGCGGGAGGAGCTCACCGATGAGATGACCGAGCTGGCACGCCGCATCTCCGACCACGACATGGAGCACTTCGCGTCGTCACTGCGGTGGGTGGCACTGCTGGAGCAGGGCGACCCCCGCTACCTCGACCAGTACCACGCGTTCATCGCCCTGGCCGAACGCGAGGCTCTTCCGCGCTTCAAGTTCGCCTCGGTCATCGACCAGAGCATCATCACCGGCCTGCAGGGCCGCTTCGCCGAGGCGGAGGCCCTCATCGACCGGGCGGTGCTGCTCTCCGAGGACGATCACGGCGGCGTCGTGGACATGGTCAACCACCTTCGCTGGGCGCTCTGGCTGCTTCAGGGCCGGTACGACGAGTTGGCGGCCCTGCACCGATCACTCGGCGAGCGCGGGCTTCCCTACCCGCACCTGCTGGAGGCCGTCACAGCGGTGCAGGGAGGGAATCTCGACGTCGCGCTACGGCACTACACCGAGCTGGCGGACGCCGATGAGCCGTATCCGCGTGGTGTCATGCCGCTGTGGCTGAGGTTCCAGGCCCAGGTCGCGGCCGCGACACGGAAACCGGAGCTGTGCGAACGGGCGCGCGCCGATCTGGCTCCGTACGCCGGCCAGTGGGCGCTGTCGGTGTACGGGTGCGAGATCAGCGGACCGATGGACCTGTGGTCGGCCCTCGTCGACGCCGCCCAGGAGCGCTGGGACGACGCGATCGACGGATACACCGCCGCCTACCGGTCCGCCGACCGGCTGCGGGCGCGGCCGTGGTCGATCGAGGCGCGGAGCCGGCTCGCCGAGGCACTCCTGGCACGCGGCTCCGCCGGTGACGCCGACACCGCGGCCGAGCTCCTCGACGAGGTGGGGCGTGAGGCGGCCGAGATCGGTATGCGGCACATCGTCGAGCGAGTGAAGAACATTCGTGCCGGGGCCGAGCCCGCCGGCGCGGAGGGTTCCACGGCCTCGGCTGATGTCCCCGCAGCCTCCGCCGCCGGGTCGGCTGCTTCCACGGCTTCCGCGGTCGCCGCCGACGGGCGGCAGGCCGGCGAGTTCCGGTTCGACGGTCAGGTCTGGTCGCTGCGGTACGGCGGTCGCGGGGTTCACATGCCCGATGCCAAGGGCCTGCATGATCTGCATCTCCTGCTCGGACGACCGGGCACGGACATCCCGGCCGTACAGCTCCTGAATCCCGAAGGCGGTGCGATCGTCGTGGCCGCGCGGCGCATGGGCGGCGACGACGTGCTCGACGACGAGGCCAAGGCGCAGTACAGGCGTCGCCTCACCCGGCTGGACGAGGAGATCGACCGGGCCACTGAACTGGGCGACGATCGCCGGGCCGCCGAGTACGACCGCGAGCGCGAGGCGCTGCTCGATGAGCTGCGCGCCGCCGCCGGGCTGGCCGGGCGCACCCGCCGGCTGGGCGACGAGGCCGAGCGCGCCCGCAAGACGGTCACCGCGCGCATCCGCGACACGCTGCGCAAGCTCGACGAGCGTCACCCCGAACTCGCCGCCCACCTGCGCGCCACCGTCTCGACCGGGGCGACCTGCGCCTACCGGCCGGACGGCGAGACCACCTGGCGGCTCTGAGCCGCCAGGTGGTCAGTGAGCCGGCCGAACCCGGCTCTTCTCGGTCACTTGCGGTTGTACAGGCGCATGGTGAGCGTTCCGAAGATCGCGATGAGCGCTGCGCCGGATGCCAGGACCCAGGTCATGGCGGTGACGTCGGGGTCGCCGGCCATCTGGCCGCGTACGGCGGCGACGAGGTGGGTGATGGGGTTGACGTCGACGAAGACCTGGAGCCAGCCGGGCATGGTGTCGGGCTCGACCAGGATGTTGCTGAGGAAGGTCAGCGGGAACAGCACCATCATGCTGGTGCCCATCACCGACTTCTCGCTGCGGAGCAGTAGGCCGAACATGGTCCACACCCACGAGAAGGCGAAGGAGAACGCCACGAGCAGCGCCATGCCGGTGAGGACTCCGACGGGACCGCCGTCCGGGCGGAAGCCGAGGATGAGCCCGACGATCAGGATGGTCGTCGCGGACATGGTGTAGCGGAAGGCGTCGCCGAGCAGGTAGCCGACCATGGGCGCGGGCCGCCAGATCGGCAGGGTGCGGAAGCGGTCGAAGACGCCCTTCTCGATGTCGGTGTTGACGGCGAGACCGGTGTACATGGTGGTCATGACGACGCTCATCACCATGATGCCCGGCAGCAGGAACTGCACGTACTCACTGGTCGATCCCGCGATAGCGCCGCCGAACAGGAACGTGAACATCAACGTCATGATGATCGGGAAGGCCGTGACGTCGAAGAGCTGTTCGGGGACATGTTTGATCTTGAGCATGGCGCGCCAGCCGAAGGTCAGCGAGGCCGACAGCGGGCTGGGGCGTGCCGGGCGCTCTCCGAGGGCGAGCACGGCGCCGAGGGTCTCGGCCGACGGGGTGTAGGCGGCGACCGGCGCCTCGATCGTGGTCGTGGTGGTGGCGGTGCTCATGCCACGGTCTCCTTGTCGGTGGCGGCCGGCTCGGCGGGCGCGGCGGCGGCGTTCTGGTCGGGTCCGTACTGGTCCGGACCGGGGGTGGCGGGGTGGTCGGTGAGGGCGAGGAAGACCTCGTCGAGGCTGGGCTGGCCGAGCGAGAAGTCGTCGACGGTGATGCCGTTGCGGGCGAGTTCGGCGAGCGCGTGGGAGGCCTGCTCGGCTGCGGCGAGGTCGGTCTCGTGGCCTGAGACGCGGGCGGTGAGGGCGACGGGGTCGGCGTCGAGCTGTACGGGTGCGGCGAGTGCGCGTTCCAGGGCGCGGGTGAGGACCTGTTCGGCCTCGGGCCGTTGCCGGGGGTCGCGGAGCCGTACGTGGACGGCACCGGCACCGACGGAGGATTTGAGTTCGCCGGGGGTTCCCTCGGCGATGACCTTGCCATGGTCGATCACGGCGATGCGGCCGGCGAGCCGGTCGGCCTCGTCTAGGTACTGGGTGGTGAGCAGCACGGTGGTGCCGTGGGCGACGACCGCACGGATGATCTCCCAGACCTGGTTGCGGCTGCGGGGGTCCAGGCCGGTGGTGGGCTCGTCGAGGAACAGCAGGTCGGGCGTGTTGAGAATGCTCGCTGCGATGTCGATCCGGCGGCGCATGCCCCCGGAGTACTTCTTGATCTGGCGGTCGGCGGCGTCGGTCAGGCCGAACGCCTCCAGCAACGCCGCCGACCGCTCTCTGGCCGCCGGCTTGCCGTAGCCGAGCAGCCGCGCCAGCAGCACGAGGTTCTCGGTGCCGGTCAGGTCCTCGTCCACCGAGGCGTACTGCCCCGTCAGACTCACCCGGCCGCGCACCGCGTCGGCCTCGGCGACGACGTCACGCCCGAACACCCGCGCCTGGCCCCCGTCGGGACGCAGCAACGTGGCGAGCATCCTGACCACGGTGGTCTTCCCTGCCCCGTTGGGACCGAGCAATCCGTACACCGTGCCCGCCGGCACGGTCAGATCGACACCGTCCACCGCCCGTGTCTTTCCGAACGACTTCACCAGGCCCGACGTTTCGATCGCCAGGTCAGCGGTCGGTCTGCTCATCATCTGTCCTCTCCATCGCTTCAAGGGATCTAAGACACGTACGGGCGCGCCGCACGGGCGTCGCGCAACGCGAGGCCCCACCAGGTGAGCTGGTCGAGCATCGCGTCGGCCTCTTGCCCGATGCATTCCGAACCTCGTGGGCATTCCGAACCTCGTGGGCATTCCGAACCTCGTGGGCCTTGCGCCTCTCGTGGTCGGCCGCGCTCGTCGAAACCGTCGTTCAAGAGGCCGGACGGCTCGTCGAAGCCGTCCTTCAGGAGGTTGATGCTCACGCCGCTCCGCATCGTCGCGGCGTGCAGCTCACCGAAGACCGTGCGCAGGTGCTCCATGGCGTACAGGCCCTCGGACCGGTAGCCGTACGAGACGATGCCGACCGGCTTTGCCTGCCACTCGTCGTAGGCGTAGTCGATCGCCTGCTTCAGTGACGCCGGGAAGCTGTGGTTGTACTCCGGGGTGACGACGACGAACGCGTCCGCCGCACCGATCTGTGCGGTGAAAGCCAGCATCTGACCCGTCGCCTCATGCGGGTAGCGGGACGGGAAGTCGAAGTCGACCAGATCGATGACCTTCGGCTCGATGTCGGCGCGCCGCCTGATCCGCGTGGTCAGCCAACGGCCGACGGCATCACCGACCCGGCCTTCGCGGGTGCTGCCGATGACGACCGCCACGCGCAGCGGGGCCGTGGCTCCGTTCTGGATCATCGGGTGCCTCCTGTGGCTCTCAGCGGTCACCCCACAGGCGCGAGTCCGGGCCCGGCATCCCGCCAGATCAGATCTAGCGGGCCCGCCGGCCGCGTCTCGCGCCTCCAGAGTGACCCATGAGGGGCGGCAAGGAACACCCGTCACTCATAAACGCCGTTCTGGATACGCTCGGCGGTAGGGGTTCCCTACGATGACCGGAGCAGATCGTGAGGGATGAGTTGCGGAACGTGAGCATCGCGGTCGAGGCCCACCTCAATCTCGTGTTGCCGGACACGCCGTACGCCCTGTGAGCGCGTGGCGAACTGGACGGCCACCTCGATCTGCCCCACGAGCGCACCAGGTCGAGATCATCGGTGGGGAGATCGTCGTGTCACCGGCACCGGCCTTCGGGCATGGCGGCATCATCCAGGACGTCGTCGACCGGGTCGCCGAGGCCCGCGTCACCGAGCCTGCCTTCGCGTGGAGATGCATCCAGGGCACGGGTCTCGACCTCGTCGGCGTCCAGGACGGCTACATCCCCGATCTCATGTTCCTGGAGACGGAGACTTTCGCGGCCGCCCAGCGCGCCGATGTCCTCTACGTGGTCCCCGATCAGGTGGAGCTCGTCGTCGAGGTGACCTCGCCGTCGAACGCCGGCAACGACCGTCGCCCGCGGGAGCACCGGAAGCTCACCAAGTGGAACGGGTATGCCCGGTCCGAGATCCCGTACTACCTCCTGATCGACCGCGACCCCGGAGTCTCGCGCATCACCCTCTACTCCATCCCCGACGGGGCATCCGGCGGCCATCTCCACCAGGACACCTGGGAGTTCGGCGAGACGGTCGTACTGCCCGATCCCTTCGGGCTGGAGATCCCCGCCGCCTGGCGTCCCTGGGCGTGACGCGCGTCGGCCTCCCGACGCCGACCTGAGATGCGCCCCCGGCGTTCCCGGCGATGCGGTGACGCTTCGATCATGATGGGTGACGCCGAGCCATAGCCCGCGCGGGGGGGCTGGTCAGGTTTTAGAAAAGCATTCTAGAATGCTCTTCGCACTTACGCAGGTGCCCGGTGTTGAGCTCAGCGTCATGCTCGCTCGGCGACGGCGGGATGTTCTTGTCCGCAGCGACTCTGGTCATGAGTGATCGGCGGCCACGAACCGGGAGATAGAGCTCCGCTCATCGTCGTCATGGCGACTCGTGGCGACGCGCAGAGCGGAGGACCACGAGTCCCGGCACCGCGACGCGTTCGCGGTGTCATGAGCGAGCGGAGTTGCCAGTGGCACACCGTAGATGGCGCTCGGCCATCGTCGTCGCCGCACTCGCGGCGGCGGTGCCGATGCTGACGTACGGGACGGCGGCCGCGACGACGCCGTCCCACGGTGGACGGCTGACCATCGAGACCGTGTCCAATCCACGGCCGGAACTCGTCAGCGGAGGTCAGGTCCTGATCAGGGTCGCCGCGTCGGCGAGGAACCACGCCAAGCGGATCACCGTCAGCGCGAACGGGCGCGACGTGACCTCCGGCCTGCACAAGCGGTCCGACGGCAGCCTCCTCGGGCTGGTGAGCGGCCTGCGCGAGGGGCGCAACACCCTGGAGGCCAGGCAGTCCGGTTCCCGCAGCACAACTCTGCGCGTCACGAACCACCCGATCACCGGGCCGGTGCTGTCCGGCAGTCAGCAGCTCCCCTTCTACTGCGAGACGCAGGCCTACGGACTGCCGGCCGCCGAGCAGCCGCATTGCAGCGCGCCCACCCAGGTGGTCTACCAGTACCGCACCACGGCGGGCGCGTTCGCGCCGCTGCCCGATCCGTCCACCCGGCCCGCCGACCTCGCGACCGCCACGGTGAACGGCGAGCAGGTGCCGTACATCGTGCGGGTCGAACGCGGAACGATCGACCGCGCGGTGTACGAGATCGCCGCACTGTACGACGGATCCGCACCCTCGCCGGTCACGCCGGACGGCGGCTGGAACGACAAGCTCGTCTACACCTTCGGAGGCGGCTGCAACTCCGGCTTCCACCAGGGCAGAGGGACCGGCGGCGTCATGAACGACCTGTTCCTCGGGCAGGGCTACGCGGTCGCGTCCTCCAGCCTGAACGTGCTCGACAACAACTGCAGCCCGATCATCTCGGCCGAGGCCGCGATGATGGTCAAGGAGCACTTCGTCGAGACCTACGGCCCGGTCGAGCACACCATCGGCTGGGGCGGCTCCGGCGGCGCCATCCAGCAGTACGACATCGCCGAGAGCTACCCCGGCATCCTGGACGGCATCATCCCCGGCGTCTCCTTCCCCGACCCGCTGAGCACGGCCGGCCCGGTCTCGGACTGCCGCCTGCTGAACCGCTTCTTCGCCGGCCCCGGCGCGTCGTTCACCACGGCGCAGAAGACCGCGATCGGCGGCTTCCTCACCTATTCGACCTGCGTCTCCTGGGACGTGACCTTCGCCAGCCGGTCCACCGCCACGGAGAGCTGCAATGCGGCGATCCCGGTCTCGGTGCGCTGGGACCCGGTCACCAATCCGAACGGCGTCAAGTGCAACTCCACCGAGCAACTGGTCAACCAGATCGGCCGTGACCCGAAGACCGGGTTCGTCCGCAGCCCGCTGGACAACACCGGCGTGCAGTACGGGCTGGCCGCGCTGAAGGCGGGCACGATCACACCGGCCCAGTTCACCGCCCTCAACGCGGGCGTCGGCGGCATGGACCACACCGGCAAGCCCGTGCCGCAGCGCACCGTCGCGGATCCGAAGGCGCTGAACGCGGTGTACGCCAACGACATCGTCAACTCGGCGTCTCAGGGGCTGCGGCAGACCCCCATCATCGACCAGCGCACCGACCTCGACCTGGCCGGTCTCGGCAACGACATCCACACCACCGAGTGGTCGTTCGTCATGCGCCAGCGGCTGCTGCGGGCGGGCGGCACCGCCGGCAATCAGGTCATCATCGCGAGCGCCCCGACCCCGGCCGAGACGGCCGCGGCCGCCCGGTACGAGCTCGACGCCATGGACCGCTGGCTGTCCGCGATCGGCGCCGATCGGTCGGGACGCGACATGCGGCACAAGGTGCTCGCGAACCGGCCGGCCGACCTCGGCGACGGCTGCTACCTGTCGGCCACCCAACGTATCCGCGAGACTCTGACGTACCCGTCCGGCGGACAGTGCGGGGCGCGCTTCCCGGTGGGTGCGAACACGCGCATGGCGGCAGGGGAGAGGCTCTCCATGGACGTCATGAAGTGCACGCTGAAGCCGCTCGACTTCAGGGACTACCCGGTCACGTTCACCGCGGCCGAGCGGGCGCAGCTGCGCGCCACGTTCGCCAAGGGCGTCTGTGACTACGGCCGTCCGGGTGTCGGGCAGCGCAAGCCGATCGGCACCTGGCTGAGCTATGGCGACGAGAGGACGGGTACGACTCCGCCGACCAGGCTGCCCGGCTCGCCGCACCGGCACTGACCACTCCCTGGCCTATCGCTCGCACGACGAACGACTGCGAGATCACGCACCCCCGTTGCCGTGATCTCGCAGTCGTTCGCGCTGCCCGATCGTGCCTCGTCAAGGCCGTGGCCAGGCATGATCGCCGCACCGGCGTGGAAGAATTTTGGAATACGGTTCCGTAATCAGGGGGACACGGCCGACGGCAAGGTGGCGAAGATCTGATGGCACGCAGGACGAGCAGCCGCCCGAGCGCGAACGCCTGGCAATGGAGCCGTACGGCCGAGACGCGCCGGGGGATCCTGGGGGCGGCTCGCGAGGTGTTCACCGAGCGGGGCTTCGCCGACGCCAGCGTGGCCGATGTGGTGGAGCACTCCGGATCCAGTGTCGGCAGCCTGTACCACCACTTCGGCGGCAAGGCCGAGCTGTTCCTCGCGCTCTACGAGGACCACCAGGTCGCGCACGAGGAGGACGCCTCGGCCGCCGTCGCCGCGCTGCGAGAGGCGGGCGAGACCAATCCGCTGGAGCTGTTCATCGCCGGCGCGCAGGCGTTCCTCGGGGGTTCGTGGGAACGGCGCGACCTCGTCCGGCTGTTCATGGACGGCGACGGCCCGCCCGGGTTCGAGCTGACGCGCCGCACCCGCAACCGCGAGTGGGTACGGCAGAACGCCGTCCTCCTCGGTGCCGGCACCGACCCGGTGGGCCGCGCCACCGTCGCGGTGCTGACCACCGTGATCGGTGAGGCGGGTCGCGAGATCGCCGCGTGTGAGACCAAGGCCGAAGCCGACACCGTGGCCGCGGTCACCCTCCGTCTGATCCGTCGTCTTGACCCGCTCACCGCGGGCGACGACCGGGCGCGACCGCCTGATCCGGCCTGACTCACGCAGCGAGGCAGGTAGCGCGTCCACGGTCGATGACGACCGTTCCGTCCTCCTTGGTGGTTCGGAACAGTGCGGCGTCGCCGTCGGCCCAGATCGAGACGGTCAGCGACTCGCCCGGCACGACCGGGCTGCTGAACCGGCCGGACATCGCCGCGAACCGAGCCGGATCCGACCCGGCCAGTGTGTGCAGCAGGGCCCGGCCGGTCACGCCGTACGTGCACAGGCCGTGCAGGATCGGCCGCTCGAACCCGGCGCGCGCGGCGAACTCCGGGTCGGAGTGCAGCGGGTTCCGGTCGCCCGACAGCCGATAGACCAGCGCCTGCTCGGGCCGGGTGAGGTAGGTGACCCGGTGGTCAGGTGCCCGATCCGGCACCGCCCAGTCGTCGCGGGGCCCGCGGTCGCCGCCGAACCCGCCCTCGCCGCGGATGAACGCCGAGCCGCGCGAGGTGATGACCGGCTCGCCGGTGGCCGGATCGACCGCCGTCGCCTCGCTGACGACGAGCGCGCCCGATCCCTTGTCGTAGATACCGGTGACCTTGGACGTCACCCGCACAGAACCCTCGGCGGGCAGCGGTCGGCGCAGCTCGAACGCCTGCTCGGCGTGCACCAGCATCGCCGGGTCGAAGTCGCCGATGCGGCGGGCGCCGGGCACCTGGGACAGCAGCACCGCGTACGTCGGCAGCACCCGCTGTTCGACGCGGCTCGAGTTCTCGGTGGTGAAGGCCAGTTCGTTCAGGGGATCGCCGGCCCCGGCGCCGACGCCGACGGCGTACAGCAGCGCGTCCTTCGACGTCCAGGACCGCTCGTACGGTGCCGATTCGACACCGATCGCGTTGTGGTCGAGTGGCATGTCGCGCCCTTCCCGTTGTGACGGAATCCAATTCTAGTATCCGAATCTAGAATCATCTACGATCTGGAAACCCCACCGACCGCAAGCGTGCATGTGGGGGCGGCCGTCACCCCCGGCGAAGGGAACCTCATGTCCCTGCAACCCGACCGACGACACAGACCGCTTCTCGTCTCCCTGGTCATGACCGTCATCGCGGCGCTCGCCGCCGCTCCAGCGACGGCGTCCGCCGCGCCGTCCGCTGCGGGGGCGGTCGCGTCCGAGCCGGCGACGACACCTGCCAAGTCAGCTGCCAACACACGGGCGAGCGGGTCGCCCACGACGTCGCCCGCCGCCGGCCCCGCCAAGATCACCGGCCCGATCCGGTCGAACGCGAAGCCCGGCGGCTCGTCGCACGACTACGTCTTCTACTCCACGCCGTACGACCTGAAGAAGGCCGGATACGAGGAGCAGGAGTTCTTCATCTCCGGCACGGCCACCCGGTACAACTCCAACCCGACGGTCGACGAGCAGAAGCAGGCGGCGACGCCGATCGGCGCGATGCCCTACACGACGCGGATCGTCGTACGCCGTCCGGCGAAGCCGTCCAAGTCGGCCGGGATCGCCGTCGTGGACTGGCAGAACGTCACCGCCGGGTACGACATCGACACCGAATGGGGTACCAGCGGGGACTACTTCGTCCGTCATGGCTGGACCTGGATCGGAGCGTCCGTCCAGCGCGTCGGAGTGAACGGCGCCACCTCCGGCGCCACGGCAGGGCGCGGGCTCAGGCAGTGGAGCCCGCAGCGCTACGGCTCACTCGACCTGACCGACAACGGCGCCGTGCTGGACGACTCGCAGTCGTTCGACATCTACACGCAGATCGCCGAGCTGGCCAAGGGCAGAGGCAAAAGGAACCCGCTCGCGGACCTGGACATCTCACACGTGTACGCGGCCGGGGCGTCCCAGTCGGGCCGCTACCTCGGCGTCTACTACAACACCGTCCAGCCGCTGCGGCACGTCTACGACGGTTTCCTGCTCGCGATCGGCGACAGCTCGCTGCCGCCGCGCGGCGGTGTCGGCACCAAGGCCATGCGGGTCTTCACCGAGAACGACATCTACCGCGGTGCGGGCGTGCCGAGCCGGACCGCCCCGGACAGCGCGACCCTGCGAACCTGGCACATCGCGGGCGCCTCACACGTCCCGGCCTATTCGACCAGATCTGACCCGCGTGACTTCCGGGCGACGCTGGGCGGCATCCGCGACCGCGAGTTCGGGCCGTCCGAACCCCGCGACTGCACGAACCCCGGGCCGAGCGAGGTGACCTCCTGGACGGTCTTCCATGCCGCGTACGAGGCTCTCGACAAGTGGGCGAGAAAGGGCACCGCGCCTCGCGTCGCCCAGCCGCTGGCCATCGCCGATCCGGGCCCGCCGGCGAACCTGGTGCGTGACCCGAACGGCATCGCACAGGGCGGCATCCGGCTGCCGGACGTGGAGGTCCCGGTCGCCCTGGGCGACGGCATCAACTCGCCGGCGAGCCTGGACAATCCGCTGAACTCCTTCTGCGTCCTGTACGGCACGCACCGGCCCTTCACCCAGGCCCAGCTCGACGCGCTGTACTACGACGACGAGGATTACCGGCGGCAGGTGGCGGACGTCGTGCGCCGGCTGGTGGGCCAGCGCTTCCTCCTCCCTGAGGAAGGTCACGTCTTCATCGACGCGGCCCGGCGCCGTCACGTCTGACCGACGTCTGACCGAGCCGTCCCGGCCGAGTGGTCCGCCGGCGGTGCGCGGCGAGCGCACCGCCGGC
>NZ_JABVEB010000070.1 GCF_014323665.1 Actinomadura sp. HBU206391
CGTCGGCATCACCAAGAGGTACCCCGGTGTGGTCGCGCTGTCGGACGTCTCTCTCCCCGTCCGCGCGGGAGAGGTGCACGCGCTGGTGGGCGAGAACGGTGCCGGGAAGTCCACGCTGATGAAGATCCTCGGCGGTGCCGAGGCTCCGAACGGCGGTCATGTCCGCGTCGACGGCACCGAGGTGCGGTTCCGGTCGCCGGCGGACGCGATCGATAGGGGCATCAGCGTCGTCCATCAGGAGCTGGTCGGCGCGCCATCGCTGTCGGTCACCGAGAACACCCTGATGGGCCGGCTTCCGCGCACCGCCGTCGGACGGATCCGATGGCGTGAGGCGCACGCCCAGGCCCGAGACGTCCTCGACCGCCTGGGGGTGGCCGTCGACGAGCGCGCGAAGATGAGCCGGCTGAGTCTCGGCCAGCAGCAGCTCGTCGAGATCGCTCGCGCGCTGGTACGGGACGCGCGCGTTCTCGTACTCGACGAACCCTCGGCGATCCTGGGGCACCGCGACCTCGACGTTCTCTACGACGTGGTCCGCTCCCTGCGCGACCGGGGGGTCGGCGTCGTGTACATCTCGCATCGCCTCAAGGAGGTCCTCAGCCTCAGCGACCGCGTCACGGTGCTGAAGGACGGGCGATTCCAGGGGACCGTCGAGACCGCCGAACTCGACGAGGACAGGCTCGTCACCATGATGACCGGCCGTCAGCTGACGGTGCCGGAGCGGCCACGTATCCAGGCGACGCGCGACCCCGTACTGCTGGCGCAGGGCATGTCGTGCGCGCCCTGGTCAACGCCCGTGGATCTGGAACTCCGCGAGGGCGAGATCGTCGGGCTGGCTGGGCTGGTCGGCTCGGGCCGTACCGAGCTCGCCCGCGCCGTGATCGGCGCCGATCCCGCCACGGGGCGGGTCAGCGTCGGCGGGCGGGTCCTGCGCCATCGCTCCCCGCGCGCCGCCCGGCGCGCGGGTGTGGCCTATCTCCCCGAGGACCGCAAGGACCAGGGTCTGCTCCTCGATCGGTCGATCCAGGAGAACGTGGGGCTGGCCAGCCTCTCCCTCCGCTCGCGGCTGGGCGTCATCTCGAGGCGCCGTGACCGCGATCAGGTACGGGAGCTGACCGTGAAGGTACGGCTGAAGAGCGCCGGCGTCCATCAGCCGGCGTCCAGCCTGTCCGGCGGCAACCAGCAGAAGGTGATGCTGGCGCGCTGGCTGGCCGCCGCCCCGAAGGTCCTGATCCTCGACGAACCCACCCGTGGGATCGACGTCGGGGGCAAGAGCGAGATCTACCGCCTGATGAGAGAGCTCGCCGACGGCGGCCGGAGCATCCTCATGATCTCCAGCGAGATCGAGGAGATCCTCGCGATGTCCGACCGGGTCCTGGTGATGCGCCAGGGACGCATCGTCGCCGAGTTCACCGGCGACGACATCAACGAGGACGACATCTCGCGAGCCGCCATCGTCGACGCCGTAGCCGTGAAAGGCCAGGAGCAATGAACAACACCTCGACAGTGGCGAAGGAGACGGCGGCCGGGGCCTCCGCCCACCGGCTCACGGGCCCGCAGGTCGCCGCTCTGCTGCGCAAGTACGGTGCCGGTGTCGCCCTCGTGCTGCTACTGATCTTCTCCGCGTTCGCCTCCGATCGCTTCCTGCAGGTACAGAACATCCTCAACGTCCTGCGCCAGATCTCGATCGTGGGCGTGCTCGCCCTCGGAATGACGTTCGTCATCCTCACCGCGGGGATCGATCTGTCCGTCGGCGCGGTGCTGTCGGTGGTGGTGGTCTACACCGCCGATACCGTCCAGACGCAGGGCGTCCTGCCGGGCATTCTCATCGCGCTGTTCATCGGAATGCTGTTCGGCCTCGTCAACGGCCTCGGAGTGACGCTCGGCAAGGTCCAGCCGTTCATCATGACACTGGGGATGCTCGCCTTCGCCAAGGGCACCGCCCTCATCTTCACGGACGGCCAGCCGATCCCCATCACCAATGACTCCTTCCTCGCGCTGGGCAACGGACGCACCTTCGGCGTGCCGAACCCCGCGCTGATCTTTCTGGCGCTGCTCGCCGTGAGCATGTTCGTCCTGCGGTCCACCACCTTCGGCCGCTCCGTCTACGCCGTCGGTGCCAACGAGGAGGCCGCCCGGCTCTCCGGCATTCCCGTACGGCGGGTCAAGTGCGCCGTCTACATGATCTCGGGACTCATGGTCGGCGTCGCCGGCATCCTCTACGCGAGCCAGCTCGGAGTCGGCACGGCCGTCGCCGGCGACGGCAAGGAACTCGACGCGATCGCGGCCACCGTCGTCGGCGGCACGAGCCTGTTCGGCGGGATGGGCACCGTCGGCGGGACCTTCCTCGGCGCCGCCATCCTCGGTGTCCTGTCGAACATCCTCAACCTCACCGGGGTGAGCCCGTACGCGCAGTACCTGTTCCGCGGCGGGCTCATCGTGACGGCCGTCCTGCTCCAGCGCAACGCCGGGCGGAACCGATGAGCGAATCGGCGCGTACGGGGGCCGCCGATCCGGGAGTCGTGGCCCGCGCCGTCGAGCAGATCACGGCGCCGAGGCTCCTGGAGATCCTCCGTATGGTGGCGGACGTCCCCGCACCGTCCGGCGCGTCGTCGCCGACCCGCGGGATCGCGGTCGAGCGGTGGTGGACCGCGCGGCACGCGGCCGTCCCATACCAGCGCGACGTCTCCGGGACCGGCTGTGACGTGATCTCCGCGGGCGAGGGCGGGCTCGCGGTGCTCGCCCACCTCGACGAGATCTCCTACCTCCTGCGCGATCGGGTACGGCCCGGCGTCTGGCGGGTCACGCCCTACTGCTACCACCTCGCCGAGAAGCCGTCTCCCGCACGTGTCATCCGCTTCGACCCGACCGGTGCGTTCCACGTGCTCTGTGCGGGCGAACTGGTCGAACAGGACGGCGATCACTTCCTGCATCACCCCGCCGAGGTCGACCTCGGGCCCGCGGACCGCGTCGTGCTGGCCTCCCCGGTCGCCTGCGACCCCGAGTCGGGCCTGGTCACCGGTTCGCTGGACAACGCCGCCGGCGTGGCGGCGGCATTGGCCGCCGCGGACGTGCTCGCCGGGCTCGGCCTCCCGTTCTCCTGTTATCTGACCGATGAGGAGGAGGGACCGGCGGGGTCGTCGAGCCAGACCATCTCCCGCGGTGCGATGCGGCTGCTGCGCACGCGTCCGGCGGCGCCGATGACCGTCGCCGTCGACATCCACGGGCTGGCCCCCGCGGAGCTCGACGCGGTGGACTTCCACAGACGCCCCTGGGGGGCGTCGCTGGCCGAGTACTCGAGCGGCGGGCGCGGCTCGGTCGCCCCGCCCTGGCTCTACCACTCCGTACGGGAGCTGCTCACGCCGCTGGCCGCGGACGGCGTCCCGGTCCGCGCCAACGTGGGCGGCTACGTTCCCCGGTCGGACGACGTAGTCGCGATGACCTACAGCAACCGGGTGATCATCCTCGGCTATCCGGGGATCAACCGCCACTTCGACCGGGGACTTCCCACGGCCAACATCCATGACCTCGTCGCCCTCGCCCGAGCGCTCGTGATCCTCGGCGCCGCGACGGGATCGGCCCCGCCCCGTGATGGGGGTGCCGGTGACCGTTGACCAGCCGATCCTGACGGTCGGAGAGCTGACGATCGACGACGTCGTGGTGGAGGACCAGAGCGTCGACTGGAAGCAGCCAGGGGGCGGCGCGCTCTACAGCGCCGTCGGGGCGCTGCTGTGGCACGGACACAGCGCCATCTGCTCGGCCGTCGGCCCCGACTACCCGCAATCGGCGCTCGATCGGCTGGGCCGCCACGGCATCGACACCTCCTCGGTGCTTCGCACCACCGAGTGCAACAGCATCGGCCTGTGGCTCCTCTATGAGAATTCCGGGGCCAGGCACCAGTTCGAGAAGTCCGCTGGCGGCACTTTCGAGCGGCTCGACGGGCTCCGGCCCTCCGTACGCGACCATCGGCGCGGCGCCGCGGGCGTGCACCTCGCCCCGCAGTCCAGCGCCGGCCACCTGCGAGCGCGAGCGGAGTGCGACGGGCTCGACGTGCCGGTGAGTCTCGACCTGCTCATAGAGAGCTACATCGACTGCGACCCGTACCACGACGGTGAGGTCTTCAGCGGGCTCGCCGCGTTCCTGCCGAGTGAGCAGGAGGTCGTCTCGCTCTGGGGCCACGCCGACGTCGCGCGGCTCAGGGACTGGCTGCGCGCGCGAGGATTCGCCGGTCACCTCGTCGTGAAGCGGGGCGAACGCGGCGTCGCCATCGCCGTGGACGGCGACGTCGTCACCGTCCCGGCCGCCCCCGCCGACGTGCTCGACCCGACCGGCGCGGGCGACGCCTTCTGCGGCGGCTTCCTCGCCGGCCTGGTCGCCACCGGCGATCCGATACTGGCCGCGCAGTACGGCGTGGTCAGTTCCTCCTTCGTCGTGGAGACGCGTGGCGCCTTCGAAGCGCTCGACGCGCTGGACGACGGCGAGGCGTGCCGTCGGCTCGCCTCGGTGAAGAAATCAGTCAGGAGACTCGTTTGACCAGCACGCCCGCCGCGGCCGACCGCGGCGACACACTTCTCGGCCTCTTCGGGGTGCGAAAGCCGATCATCGGTACCATCCACCTTCCGCCGCTCCCGGGAGCCCCGAGGTACGGCGGCGAGCCCGTGGAGCACATCTACGCGACGGCCGTTGACGACGCGCGCCGCTACGTCCAAGGCGGAGTCGACGGGCTGATCGTTGAGAACGAGGGCGACATTCCCTTCCTCAAGCCGGATGACATCGGCCCCGAGACGGTCGCGGCCCTGGCCGTCGCGACCGCGGCGGTGGTCGGCGCCGTGACGGTCCCGGTCGGGGTACTGTGCCTGGCCAACGCGACGCTGCACAGCATCGCGGTGGCCAAGGCCGCGGGGGCGCGCTTCGTACGGGCGAACCAGTGGGCGAACGCCTACATCGCCAACGAGGGCTACCTGGAGGGGACGGCGGCACACGCACTGCGCTACCGCTCCATGCTGCGGGCCGACGACGTCGTCGTCCTCGCCGACGTGCACGTCAAGCACGGCAGCCACGCGATCGTGAGCGACCGGAGCATCGCCGAGCTCACCCATGACAACGAGGCCTTCGGCGCCGACATCCTGATCGCCACCGGGCAGCGCACGGGCGACCCCACCCGAGTCGAGGAGATCCGGGCCATCTCCGGCGTGGCGACCCGGCCGGTACTCGTCGGCAGCGGTCTCACCGCCGACAACGCCCCGGAACTGCTCGGCGAGGCGGACGGCGCGATCGTCGGCAGCGCGATGAAGGAGGGCGGGGTCTGGTGGAACCCCGTGTCGGTCGCCAACACCCGCAAGATCATGAAGATCGTGGAAGGACTTCGATGACCTACGGAACCCTGTACCTCGACTCAGCCGACACCGATGACGCGGCCGCGGCGGCCGACTCCGGCGTGGTCAGCGGCATCACCACCAATCCGGCCATCATGGCGGCCTCGACCGACGACCCGGTGACGCACCTGCGTGACCTGCTCGAGGTGTTCCCGTCGGGCCCGGTCTTCCATCAGCTCACGTCGGGCGACGCCGACGCCGCTCTCACCGAGGTCGAGACCGTCGACCGGGTCTGCGGCGACACCGCCGCCAGAGTGGTCTTCAAGCTGCCCGCCCAGCCGTGGCTGTTCGCCCTCGGTGCGCGCCTGGCGGCGGACGGCCGGAGGGTGGCCTACACCGCCGTCTACTCCCCCGGCCAGGTCGTCTGCGCCCGAGAGGCCGGCGCCCGGTGGGTGATCCCCTACGTCGACCGCGCCGCGCGACTCGACCCCGCGGCGGGTCCCGTGGTGCCCAGGCTGACACCGCACCTGGGCCCGGACCTGTCCGTGCTGGCCGCGAGCATCAAGTCGCCCGGTCAGGCCCTGCAGGCGTTGCGCGACGGAGCGGCCGGGGTGACGACCACGTGGGAGGTCATCTCGGCCCTCATGGTCCATCCGCTCACCGACTCGGCGGTGGAAGAGTTCAACGCGGCTCACTAGCCCGGGAAGCGCCCTGCCGCCGGTGCTGGCCGTGCCGGCCGCTCTCGTCGTAACCACGGTAGGAGGCACGGTGCGGGCCAGGGGCGGCACGCCGGACACCGCGTCGGGCCGTACGACGGCCGCGGACACCGGCACGCGGGCCACCGCTCCGCAGGCGAGATGTCCGTTGAGCTGGACCAGCGCGCCGCCTTCGAACTTGACGCGGTAGGTCATCGGCGGTGCGGCCAGTCGGGGACGACGTCCTCGATCGGTGTCGACCGCTCGGTGCTCCCCGTCCGCACGGCCTCCCGCACGGCCTCCAGTCTGCCTTCATACCCCGGGTCGGAGTAGGCGACCGCGCTCAACCGCCACAGCCGGAGAACTTGCTGCAGCCGCCGGTAACCGCCTACCTGGCGGGCGGCTTCAGCCGCCGCCTCGTGGTACTCGGTCAGAAACTGCTCGTGGTACTTCTCCGGCAGTACACGCAAGATCTCCACCGGGTCGTCCGGAACCGTCGTCATCGCGCCTGCTCCTCGGTCGTGCGCGCCTGCTCCTCGGTCGTGAAGGCACCGGCCCGGAGCCGGTCGTAGACACCGCACATGTGGTCGGTCACCGCTTGGAGGGCGGCGTCGGGCTCGCGGTCGTTCAGCGCGGCGAGCAGGCGACGGTGCTCGGCCTGCGCCTGGCGCGCGTCGCCGACGGACTTGCCGCGGTAGTACCGCGCGATCTGGATATGGGCGCGCAGGTCGTCGAACGCATTGAGCAGGAACGGATTTCCGCTGGCCGCGATGGTCAGCCGGTGGAACGT
This sequence comes from Actinomadura sp. HBU206391, assembly GCF_014323665.1. GTDB lineage: Bacteria > Actinomycetota > Actinomycetes > Streptosporangiales > Streptosporangiaceae > Actinomadura_C. The sequence goes on from NZ_JABVEB010000070.1 coordinate 6,798, forward strand.
GGCGTCGAGCGCGTTGAACGCCGCGACATCGAGGGTCTGCTCGGCGGCCATCTCGTCGAGTTCGGCGGTCACGCGGTTCAGCTCGGCGAGCTGCTCCGGCGTGATGGCGGTGACGGCGCGCTCGATGGCGCCCTTCTCGATCACGAGGCGGGCGTCGAGCAGTTGCGACACGCCGCGTGCGTCGAGAAGCGGCGCGACGGTGAACCCCCGATAGGGAACGACGGTCACCAGGCGCTCGGAGACCAGCCGGTTCAGTGCCTCCCGGATCGGAGTGTGACTGACACCCAGCTCCTCCTTGAGCTGGCCCACGTTGAGCCGCTCCCCCGGGGCGAGTTCAAGATCGATGATGCGCGAGCGCAGTTTTTCGTACACGCGGTCGGTCAACGCGTAGGTGTCGAGCGCCTTCGACGTTCGTACATCCTGGATCATGGATCGTATAATTTCCACTCTTCAGACGATCAGTCAAGAGATGCGGAGCGGTAATCTGGCCGGAGTCGACCACGACGTCGAGACCGTCGATCAAGTGCGCGCTGCGGGTCGGCGCGGCCTATGGCTTCCAGGTGGCCTTCGGGGACCGCCCTTTATCGACACCGCAGGGAAAGGCTGATCCCATGATCTTCATTACCGTCAAGTTCGAGGTTCGTCCCGAGGACGCGGAGCGCTGGCCGGAGATCACCCGTGCCTTCACCGAGGCGACGCGCGCCGAGCCCGGCTGTCTCTGGTTCGACTGGTCGCGCAGCATCGACAACCCCAACGAGTACGTCCTCGTCGAAGCGTTCCGCGACGACGCGGGCGCGGCACACGTCGAGTCCGATCACTTCAAGGCGGCGCAGCGGGAGCTGCCGGCGCACCTCGCCGCCACGCCGCGCATCGTCAACGTGACCATCCCGCAGGACGACTGGTCCGTGCTCGGCGAGATGGCCGTCAAGCCCAGTGCCTGACGGACGGGAATTCACTACGTCCTAGAAGGTCGTAAAAGTGGTGCGCGCCGCGAAGAACGGCATGCCGTGCTTCGACCTCCCCGACCCGGACAACGGTGAGAAGCGCGTGACGATCCGGATGGGCGGCTCACCGTGGTCTCGGTGGGAGCGTGATGTGCGGGCCGGGGCCATCGATGAGGTGTGGTTCGCGGGCGATCCCAGATTCGCCGGAGTCGTGGCGATCCCCGGGCCGCGTCGCGTCGCATTCCTGGCGCAGCCGCAGTCCTGCGACTCGCGCACCGCACCGCGCAGGCGGGGAGTGAGCCCCCAATCTCGCGAGCGGGCCAGGGCCGCTGGAGTACGGGTCGGATAGACACCCTCGAGCGCCTGCGACCGATCTCGGTAGGCGCCTCGGTCGTTCCCGCTCGGCTCGGTGATACCGGAAGTTCGCGAATACCCCCCGTCTTCTGGTTGTCGAGCTGCCCGCTCAGCCCACTGGGGATGGCTTGCCTGTCGCGGCCGGCGCGAGAGTCAGCAGGGAATCGCGCTGAACGGCTTCCAGGGACAGCGTCTTGTAACCGATGTCCTCGAAAAGGACGGTGATGCGGTCCGATTCATTGCGCATGACGGTGCCAGGACCCCATGACGCGTGTATCACCTCGGAATGGATTGGGAAGGGACTGTCGGTCTGCGTCGTCTCGACGGCTCCGGCGACACAGTTCCCGCAGTTGCCGCAGGCTTGGGGATAGGGCTCACCGAAGTACTCCAGCAGGTAGCGGCGACGGCATCCTGTCGTCTCGGCGTAGCCGCGCATCATGTCGATGCGCGAGTCGTCCACTTGGCGCCGGTTCTCATCGAGCTCCATCGCCTCGGCCACCGCTTGCTCGGGCGCCGGTCCTCGCTCTGCGTAGCGCAGATCTCCGCGCTCGCTCACCTCGATCGCGTCGGCACGCTCGAGCAGGTTCACCAGGCCGGTCAGCTTGGACGGGCCGATACCGAGAGTGTCGCGTACGGCGCGGGGCTCGACGGTGTCCTTGTGCTCATGCAGGAGCGTGGCGAGCGAGCGCAACATGTCCTCGTCCGCTTTACCGCCGGCGAAGAACCGGCGCAGGCCGAGGTCTTCCGACCGGTAGTAAAGGACCGCGTCGGCCGGCTCGCCATCGCGTCCGGCCCGGCCGATCTCCTGGTAGTAGGAGTCCGGGGACTCCGGTGGGGCGCTGTGCAGGACATAGCGCACGTTGGGTTTGTCGATCCCCATGCCGAACGCCGAGGTGGCCACGACGACGTCGAGCCCATCGCCCGAGAACAGCGTGTGCACTCGCTCGCGCTCCGACGCCTTCATTCCCGCGTGATAGGCCTCCGCGCGCAGCCCTGCCCCGGTCAGTTCCTCCGCGTACGCCGTGGCGTCGCGGCGCGTCGCGACATACACCAGGCCGAGCCCGGATCGCCTGGCCGCGTCTTCGACGAGCGCCCGTCTTTTGGCCGGTTCGTCGGCGAACCTGCGGACCTCCAGCGAGATGTTGGGGCGGTCGAAGCCTCGGATGACCTGCTGCACGTCGCGGAGACCGAGCACCGTGACGATGTCCTGGCGTACGGGCGGCGAGGCGGTCGCGGTCAACGCGATCACCGGAGGGTGGCCGAGACGTTCGATGATCCGGCCGAGCTGCAGATAGTCGGGTCGGAAGTCGTGACCCCACGCGGAGACGCAGTGCGCCTCGTCGATGGCGATCAGTGAGGGCCGCGCCGCGACGAGCCGATCCACGATCTCGGGCTTGGCGAGCTGCTCAGGCGAAAGAAAGACATACTCGGCCTTGCCGGCTCGGATCTGCTCCAGCGAGTTCTCACTCGAACCCGCGCCCTGCGCGGAATTGACGACGACCGCACCGCCCGCGTTCCGCCCGGCGAGCGAGAGCATCTGGTCTCGCTGCAAGGCGATCAACGGCGAGATCACGATGGTCGGGCCGTCGAGCAGCTGACCGGGCACCTGGTAGGCGGCGGACTTGCCGCTGCCGGTCGGCATGACGACAAGGACGTCGCGCCCCTGTAGCAGGAGTTCCATCGCCTCGCCCTGGCCGGGCCGCAGCTTCCGCCAGTCGAAGACCTCCCTGGCCACCCTGCGGATCCGTCGTCGGCGGCCGAACCGGCCCAGTCCATTACGTACGCGCATCTATCGCCTCCTTGACGGCGGCTTTTTGCCCAGAGTGTCGCGGCTCAACCCCTAATCATCAAGATCCGAGATCATGAAAACGATGGAGGGAGTCCGATGACCCACGGAGAGGGCAGTGCCCGGGCATGGGCCTGCGATGACTTCGGCTATTGGGCTCTCCGCATCCTGGACTGAGCCCGTCGGTACGGGAGACAGCCGCTGCACAAGGCGCCGCCGCCCTCCCGGTGGTCGAGACTATGGGCATGGATTTCTTCTGCTACCACCGCGACCGGCCCGGCTCCGTAGCGCTGCGCGACGAGCTGCTGGAAGAGCATTGGTCCTACATGGACCGGTACGCGAAGGAGATGATCGCCCGGGGCCCGACTCTCGCCGGCGACGGCGACGCGCCCACCGGCAGCGTGCACATCGTCGACCTGCCCGATCCCGTCGCCGCCCGCGCGTTCGCCTTCGACGAGCCGAACTACCAGGCCGGCGTGTACCGGGACGTGCTGCTGCGACGGTGGCGCAACACGCTGGGGCGCACAATGTGGGATTTCCCCGGCGGCCGGACCGGTGGCAACCAGGTACCTGGTGCTCGGCTTCGGCACGGGGCAGGCCGCCGACCTCGAGGTGCCGCCCGACCTGGACGGGCTGATCGCCTACGGGCCGCTGCTGTCCGACGACGGCACCACCTGGCTGGGCACGGCGGCGCTGGTCCGGGCGCCGGACCCGGACACGGCACGCGCCATCCTGACCCCGGACCGGTACGCCGACATCGAGGTGCACAACTGGCAGTTCGGCGGGCGGGAGTCATGACCCGATGACGTCCAGCCAGTGCTGGACGCACATGACGCCAGTGGGAACCCGCCGATCCGAATGGGCGGCTCACTGTGGTCGCGCTGGGAGCGTGAGGTGCGAGCCGGGGCCGTCGGAGCGCGCTGGGGCAGCACCTGAAGTTTGCGAAGACACCCGGTCGTCCGGTTATAGTGCGAACCAGGTCATGAGTGCCAGCGCCAAGCCCCGGCTCGCTGGCCGGCAACCCTCGCGCTCGCGGCGGGGTGCCCCGGGTGAGGACCGGGTCCGGCACGAGGTGTGCCGGGCAAGCGCGGGCCCCGACGCCATGGCAGGGGTCCCAGACTCCCCAGGAGGGTCGGCGTTGTCCACCGTCATCCCCGCCATCGCACAGGCCACCATCGAAAAGACCCCGCTCCAGGCACGGCGAGGCGAGATCCCTCTGGCGCTGGGCGCCGACCTCGACGTACCGGTCAAAGGCGGCGGGCTCGTCCGCTACGCCAATCTCGACTACGCCGCGAGCGCGCCCTGTTTGGAGCCGGTGAGCGCCGCCGTCACCGCCGCCCTCCCGGCCTATTCGAGCGTCCACCGGGGCGCGGGCTACGCCTCGCAGCTCACCACCGCGAGGTACGAGCAGGCCAGGCACACCGTGCGGGCCTTCGTCGGAGCCCGTCCCGATGACGCACTGATCTTCACCCGCAACACCACTGACGCCACGAACCTGCTGGCCCGCTGCCTGCCCGAGGGCACCACGGTCGTGGTCTTCGACACCGAGCACCACGCCTCGCTACTGCCCTGGCCCAAGGCCGTACGCCTGGCGCCGCCCGCCTCCCCCGGCGCGGCGATCCTGGCCGCCGACCAGGCGCTGGCGGCCATCACCGGGCCGGCCCTGCTCGTCGTCACGGCGGCCTCCAACGTCACCGGCGAGCTGTGGCCGCTCGCCGGGCTGGCCCACGTAGCCCACCGGCACGGCGCCCGGATTCTGGCCGACGCCGCCCAGCTCGTGCCGCACCGCCCGCTCAACTTCGCCGCGCTCGGCCTCGACTACGTCGTCTTCTCCGGGCACAAGCTCTACGCTCCCTTCGGCGCGGGCGCGCTGGTCGGCCGGGCCGACTGGCCGGCCCGGGCCGAGCCGTACCTGCGCGGGGGCGGCGCCGTGACGTCCGTCGCGGAGACCACAGAGTGGAGCGATGACCCCGAGGCGCGGCACGAGGCGGGCACGCCCAATGTGCTGGGCGCCATCGCCCTCGCCGCCGCCTGCGACGCGCTGTCCGCCACCGGGTGGACGCCGCTCATCGAGGCGGAGGAGCGGCTGCTGGCCCGCCTGCGCGCCGGGCTCGCCTCGATCAAGGGTGTACGGGAGCTGACCCTGTGGGGCCCCGGCTATCCGCGGGTCGGCATCGTGTCGTTCACCGTCGAGGGCCGCACCGCCCGCGAGGTCGCGGAGCTGCTGTCGGCCGAGCACGGCGTCGGCGTCAGGGACGGCAAGTTCTGCGCGCACCCGTTCGTCCGCCACCTGCTGGGGGTGGACGACGGCGGGTGCGCGGACGCCACGACGGGGGCCGTCCGCGCCTCGATCGGCATCGGCTCCACCGAAGAGCACGTCGACCGGCTCATCGCCGCCCTCCGGAGCATCACTGCCGGGTGACGGTCGCCTCGTCGCCCGCGACGGTTCCGGTTTAAGCCGCTTTATCCTATGGTGACGGACATGATCTTGCCGTTCGCTGCCGCGCTCCTCGGCTGGACGCGCCGGACGGCCCGGTGCTGACCACGGCCGCCGTCAACGCCACAGCCGAGAACCCCACCACCGCACGGATCGCGTGACCCCGCACGTTTCCTTGCCCCGAGAAAGGTGGATCAACTCATGAACCACGCGCAGACCGAAGGGCTGAGCCGGCGCCGCGTCCTGGGCGGAGCAGCCGGACTGGCCGCCGGCGCCGTCGTCGCGACGGGGCTGCCGTCCAGCGCGTCCGCCGCGCCCGCGTACATCGCGCCGGATCTCGCCCGCTGGCGCAAGCAGGCGGCGCGCGTGCGGATCACCCGCGACGACTGGGGCATCCCGCATGTGGTGGGCAAGACCGACGCCGATGCGGTGTTCGGGATGATCTACGCCCAGGCCGAGGACGACTTCAACCGGGTCGAGAGGAACTACCTGGTCAGCCTCGGCCGCCTCGCCGAGGCCGAGGGTGAGAGTGCGATCTGGCAGGACCTGCGCCAGCGGCTGTTCATCGATCCCGAGGTGCTGAAGAAGGATTACGCGAAGAGCCCGGCCTGGTTGCGCAGGCTGATGCAGGCCTGGGCGGACGGGCTGAACTACTACCTCGCGACACACCCCGAGGTGCAGCCGCGCGTGATCAGGCGGTTCGAACCGTGGATGCCACTGAGCTTCTCCGAGGGCAGCATCGGCGGCGACATCGAGCGGGTGCCGCTCACCCAGCTCGAGGCCTTCTACGGCGAGCGCGAGGTGCCGATGACCGATGAGGAGCGCGGGCTGCTGTTCCGCGAGCCCAGCGGCTCGAACGGCATGGCGATCGCGCCGAGCCACACGAAGAACGGCCATGCACTGCTGCTGATCAACCCGCACACCAGCTTCTTCTTCCGCTCGGAGCAGCACGTGACGAGCGGCGAAGGGCTCAACGCCTATGGCGCGGCCACCTGGGGGCAGTTCTTCATCTACCAGGGCTTCAACGCGCACGCGGGCTGGATGCACACCTCAAGCGGCGTCGACAATGTCGATGAGTTCGCCGAGACGATCATGACCAGGTCGGACGGCAGCCGCTTCTACCGCTACGGCAACGGGCTGCGGCGGGTGACCACGAAGAAGATCACGTTGTCCTACCGCAACGCCGATGGCGGGCGGGCGCAGCGCAGCTTCACCACCTTCGCCACACACCACGGCCCGATCGTGCGCGAGGCGGACGGCAAGTGGATTGCGTTCGCACTGATGAACAAGCCCCTCGAGGCGCTGCAGCAGAGCTACCTGCGCACCAAGACACGGGATTACAGGGACTACCGCGAGGTGGCGGGCTTCAAGGCCAACAGCTCGAACAACACGCTGTTCGCGGATTCGAAGGGCGAGATCGCCTTCCTGATGCCGCAGTTCATGCCGGTCCGTAACGATCGCTTCGACTATCGCAGGCCCGTCGACGGCAGCGATCCGGCGACCGACTGGCGCGGGCTGCACAGCCTCAAGAGCATGCCGCAGGTGGTGAACCCGAAGAACGGCTGGACGTACAACGCCAACAACTGGCCCTGGACCGCGGCCGGCGCGGACAGCCCCAAGGCCGCCGACTATCCGCGCTACTTCGACCAGGCCGGCGAGAACCCGCGCGGGCCGCAGGCGATCCGGGTGCTGAGCGCGCGGAAGGACTTCACCCCCCAGACGCTGATCGCAGCCGCCTTCGACACCTACCTCACCGCCTTCGCCCGGCTCGTGCCGCAGCTGATCACGGCGTGGGACAAGCTGCCCGAGGGCGACCAGCAGAAGGTGAGGCTCGCCGACCCGATCGGCCTGCTGCGCCGCTGGGACTATCGCTGGGGCGCGAAATCGACAGCGACCTCGCTGGCCGTGTTCTGGGGCGAGGCGCTATGGGCGCCCTTGTCCCAGGCGGCGCGGGACGCGGGCATGTCGATGTGGGATTACCTGGCCGAGCGCGCCACCGATGCGCAGCGGCTCACGGCGCTCGGGGAGGCGGCGGACCGGCTGACACAGGACTTCGGCAGCTGGCAGGTGCCCTGGGGCGAGATCAACCGCTTCCAGCGCAACGACGGCGCGATCGTCCAGCAGTTCGACGATGCCAAGCCGAGCAGCCCGGTGCCTTTCACCTCCGCGCAGTGGGGCTCCCTCGCCTCGTTCGGGGCGAGGCGCTATCCGGGAACGAAGCGCTATTACGGCACCAGCGGCAACAGCTTCGTGGCCGTCGTGGAGTTCGGGCGCAAGCTGAGCGCCTGGGCGGTGACGGCGGGCGGCGCGAGCGGGCATCCCGACTCGCCGCACTTCAACGACCAGGTCGAACGCTACGCGAGCGGCAATCTGCGGCCCGTCTACTTCTACCCCGAGGACCTCAAGGGCCACATCGAGCGGAGCTACACGCCGGGCAAGTGATCAGTCGCCGAAGGGAAGCACATCGGCGAGGCGCTCCGCGAAATCGGAGACGGTGACACCGGCCTTTCTTGTGGGGCAGTCGTCGACGCCGATGCGTGTCAGCCGACCGGTCGGTGCGCGCCTCGGCGTCGGCGCTGACCCCGGCCACGATCTCCCCGACCGTGCGCCAACGCAACGCGCATCAACTCGCTGACCGTGGTCGCATGACGCTGTCAGCCGGCCCATACAACCGTGATGATACGGATCAGCTCGGCTTGCTCATCGACGTGGAAGTACAGCAGGCCATATCCGCCAAAACCGGTCTCACGTCTGGCTGGATCGTCGCCTGTGGGCAGCACCGTAGAACTCGGCACGGTAGCTCAACGCCGATCGGTCCAGCGAGGGAAGACCTGCTCGGCAGGAAGCTGCTGCGGAGGGCCGGTCGGACCCGTTGCGCGGCCTGCACAGCAGAAGGAAGGACTCGTGCCACTTGGCGGGCAGGACCCGAAGGATCTCAACCGGGTCGTAGGGGTCGCCCTCATGAATCGGCTGCGCGGTCACCTGCCACTCCGTTCGTCACCGGACGCCCTTGCCACCCGGCAGGTGATGCTGACCGGCAAGGCCACAGGCACAGGCCCGTACGGGTCCATGCCCTCATCGCTACGTCCACTACCTCAGCTTACGGTTCGAGCCTGCCTGCGGGCGGCCGTTCCGATCCCTCGGCGTACTGAACTTCCAGGTCACACAGGGTCGGTCGCGAGCGGCCCGAGGTCCTAGCCCGTCAAGCGCGCCATCCGCAAGGCCGAAGCCCTGGAGATGGGTGACGTCGCAACCGTGACCGTCGAACTCATCGACCTCTGACCGTTAGCGACAAGCGACAGCACCGCGCGCTGAAGCGCAGGTGTGCCGGTACTTGGCCGGCATCGCAGCAGGCGTTGTTCACCGCCGACGATCGATACCCGGCCGGATCGTGACGACGAGGGGACCCGGGAGCCCGGCGCAGAGCTCTACCTACCATGAAGGTGGAGGTGTCTTGTGACCCGGCCGACGCAGTATCTACCGATCGCCGAGCACGGTCTGATCGGCGATCTGCGCACGGCCGCGCTGGTAGGCACCGATGGCACCATCGACTGGTACTGCTGTCCGCGCTTTGACTCTCCAAGCGTGTTCGCCGCCATCTTGGACCAAGCCCGCGGCGGTCGCTTCACGCTGTCCCCGGGCATCCCCGCGACCACGAAACAGCTGTATTTTCCCGATACCAACGTCCTCATCACCCGTTTCCTCACGCCGGACGGTGTAGGCGAGGTGCAGGACTTCATGCCGATCGTCGAGCAGTCGCGCGATCCCGAACGGCACCGGCTCATCCGGCGCGTGGTCTGTGCGCGGGGAGAGATTCCTTTCAACATCGAGGTCGCACCGCGCTTCGATTACGGCCGAGAGTGCCACAAGGTCCGTTTCCAGCCGCGTTACGCCGTTTTCGAGGCGCTGTCGCTGACACTCGGACTGGCGAGCACCGTTCCGCTCGACTGCGACGACCGAGACGTGCGTGCCCGTTTCGTACTCAAGGAGGGCGAGACGGCCGCTTTCGTTCTCGACCGCCTGACCAACGGGATCGTGCCGCAGGAGTGCCCGCTCGCCGAGGCCGAGTCGCTGTTCGAGGGCACCGTGCGATTCTGGCGTCGCTGGCTCGCCCAGTGCCAGTACGAGGGACGCTGGCGTGAGACGGTGCATCGTTCCGCTCTCGCCCTCAAGCTGCTCACCTACGAGCCGACCGGCGCCATCGTGGCGGCCCCCACGACCAGCCTGCCCGAGCAGATCGGCGGCGAGCGGAACTGGGACTACCGCTACACGTGGATTCGCGACGCGGCCTTCTCGGTCTACGCACTGCTGCGGCTCGGCTTCACCGACGAGGCGAAGGGCTTCATCGACTGGCTCACCGACCGCTTCTGCGGCAACCTGGCCGGCCCTTCCGGACCGCTGCAGATCATGTACCGCATCGACGGCAGGGCCGACCTTCCCGAGGAAGTACTCGCCCACCTCGAGGGTTATCGGGGTTCCGCACCGGCGCGGGTCGGCAACTGCGCGGCGGGGCAGCGCCAGCTCGACATCTATGGTGCACTGATCGACTCGGTGTACCTGTACAACAAGTACGGCGCTCCGATCACGAGCGACATGTGGGACAACGTCGTCCGGATCGTCGACTGGGTGTGCGAGAACTGGGATCAAACCGACGAGGGGATCTGGGAGACCCGCGGCGGCGCCAAGGCCTTCACCTATTCAAGACTGATGTGCTGGGTGGCGATCGAACGCGCCACCCGGGTCGCGCGGCAGCGCGGTCTGCCGGCCGATCTCGTCCGCTGGTCCGCCCAACGCGACGCGATCTACCGGCAGATCCTGGACCTCGGGTGGTCGGCGACGCGGCGCGCATTCGTCCAGCACTACGGCTCCGACGTACTGGACTCCGCCGTACTGATGATGCCGCTGGCCAAGTTCATGGCACCGAACGACCGTCGCTGGCTGTCGACCCTGGAGGCGATAGGAGAGGACCTGGTCTCCGACTCGCTCGTCTTCCGCTACGACCCGCAGTCCAGCCCGGACGGCCTGCTCGGGGACGAGGGCACCTTCTCCATGTGCACGTTCTGGTACGTGGAGGCCCTCTCCCGCGCGGGCCGCCTCGACGAGGCACGCCTGGTGTTCGAGAAGATGCTCACGTACGCCAACCACCTCGGCCTCTTCTCCGAGCAGATCAGCCGCACCGGGGAACAGCTTGGCAACTTCCCGCAGGCGTTCACCCACCTGGCTCTGATCAGCGCCGCGTACAACCTCGACCGGGCGATGTGCTGAGCCGGCGGACGTCCCGCCATTCGGTGGCCAGAACGGTCTCGGTGAACGGCAGCTCGAGCCGGCTGGTGATCCGCTTCCAGATCGATTTCTCCTCTGCAACCTGCACGAGACACCAGATCTTGGTGTCGGGATCGGTCAGTCGCGTGGTTTGCCGAACTCTTCGATCAGCACGGGATACTGCTCCCCACCGTGTCCGGCGGCGATCGAGCGGTCGGCGATCGCCTTGATCAACTTCGGCAGTTCGGCGTTGACCCCCACCGCCTCGCTCTCCTCGATCAGGTGTGCCATCGCCCGCGCGTCGGTCTCCAGAGCCGACACCTCGGCCGGGAAGGAATCGCTGTCGATCTGCTCGGCGTACCCAGGCAGCCATTCGGCCACGCCGGCAGCGATCTGCTGCGCGAACGGCGCATACGTTGCGGCGTCGACACCGGCCGTCCTGAGCAGGGCGGTGCCCTGGAGCCAGGCGTTCAGGACGCTCCACATCATGGCCAGGCCGGCCACGTCGTACAGGGACGCCAGCCCGTGGTCCGCGCCGAGATAGGTGACGGTGCCGAGGGCGTCGAGTGTTGACTTGTGCGCCTCGAAGTCCGACTGCGGCCCGCTGTGCAGAATCAGCGCCTCGGCGGTCCCGATCGCCGGCGGGATGGCCATGATGGCGCCGTCCAGGTAATGGGCGCCGCGTTGCTCGGCCCATTGGGCGGCTTCCCGGGCCTGGGCCGAGGCGCCCGAGGTCAGGTTGATCAACGTCGTGCCGTGCAGCTCGATGTCGCTTCCGCCGAGCAGCTCGTGCATGGCCTGGTAGTCGGTGACGCAGATGATCGTCAGGGAACCCGCCTTGAGCGCATCGCCGGCCGTTGGCGCCAGCAGTGCACCCTCGGCCACGAGCTGGTCGGCCTTGGAGGTCGTACGGTTCCACACGGTTGTGGGATGCCCGGCTTTCAGGAACGCGCCGGCGAGTGCCTGGCCCATCAGGCCGAGTCCGATGACTGTCACGGGTGTGCCGGTGTTGTTGTTCATGGCAGCATCGTCAACGTTGATACCGGTGTGAAGGTCAAGTGAGGTTTCGATGCTGATCGGGGAACTGAGTCGTCGGACGGGGGTCAACGCCCATCAGTTGCGCTACTACGAGGCCCAGGGCCTGCTTGAGGCAGACCGCGGCGCGAACGGTTACCGCGAGTACGACGAGAACGCCGTGCTGCGGGTGAAGCAGATCCGGCACCTGCTTGGTGCCGGTCTGTCCTCCGAGGACATCGCGTACCTGCTGCCCTGTGCGGTCGGAGAGGCCCCGGAACTGCTCGGGTGTCCCGAGTTGCTGGCCGCGATGCGGTCACGGCTGCAGCGACTGGACGATCAGATGGCCAGGCTCGCTCAATCCCGCGACGCTCTTGCCGACTACATCGATGCGGCCGAGCGAATGGGCAACGAGAACTATCCCCCCTTTGACGATGCCGACCAGGAGCCCGTCCCCGCCTAGTTGCTGGCAGCAGGGTGCCGGCATCCCGGGCGGCACCGACCCGTCGGCGGCCTGCTGCCACTGGCTCTCCAGCAGCGCGTCGAGCTGGGCGCCGGAGATGTCGCCCCGGACCAGTCCGACGCCGATGCCGCTGTCGTAGACGGTGCCCAAGGCGACTTCGGAGAAGAGCACCCGGCCCGGAGCGTCGGCCGGGTTTCCCGCGTTCGCGGCGTACCGGATGTCGTTTCGGAGGATGCCCGGCATCGCGACCGCGAGGTCCGCCCGCCCGTCCTTGTTCGCCGCCCACTGGAAGGCGTCGGCGGTCGCGTTGTACAGGGTCGACTCGGCGGCGTCTCCCAGTGCCCGGGTCAGGTCGGCGGTCACCTTCGCCACCGGGGTGTTGCCTCGGGCCACCGACTTCTGCCGCCAGTACTCCGCGATCCGGAGCGTCTGCGGGTCGGGCGTCACGTCTTGGGTGTTGGCGAGAACGTCACCGTCAAGAAGTCGACGTCCCCGGAGAACGTCACCCCGCTGAAGTCCGCAAGGCCGGTTTGTACGTCGCCGTGATCATCGCGTAGTGCGTTCAGCAGCTCGGCGAGGAGCCCATCGGGGATGGTAGCGCCGCGTAGGTGAACGTCGGCGCCCGGCGACAGGGTGGCCAGATAGGCGCGCCGGCCCTCCGCGCTGAGGTGGGCGAGGCAGCGCCCGTGGGTGGCGGCCTGTGCCCCGCACAACGCCTGCGGGTCATCCGCACCCGGTTCCTCGCACTCAACGACATCAGAAGAGAGGGCCATAAACGGTGTTCTATGGCGCTGCCCATCCCGTACATCGAATCAGCGGCCGATGTGGGTCACACCGCCGCAGCGGCCGGTACTCGGGGAGGTCCTCAACGTCACCGTCCTTGAGACGGCCGGGCCTTTGGGTGAGCGTCCTGTTCGCGGCCCGGTTCGGCGGCTGGCCTGGCGAGCACCAGCAAGACATCCCGTCTGGCCCGTTGATCGTGGGGTACGCACTGGTCATGGCTGTTGAAGCGGGTCGACCGAAGGCCGCTGCCTCGGCGTACCCGTACCGGTCATGCTCGTGCTGCTGTTCGCGAGCGGGCTGCTCCCCCCGCCATTCCAGGCGGCCCGCTCCGCACAGCTCCCCCAGATCCTGACCGGCGAACGTCATCCCCTCGGCCTCGTCCTCAACCTGGGCGCTTGGCAGGAGCAGCGACATCACCGCACCGGAAGGCCGTGACCAGGAGCAGCACTCCAGCGAGTGGCAGGTTCAGCAGAGTGGGGACCAGGGTGAGGGGGGCTTCCGGCCGATCACCCTCCCTCAAGCACCGGCACTTCCCTCCGTTCCAGCCAAACAGAGATCATGATCGCTATCCCGCCCGCGTGCGGCGGCTCCTCCGCCCGGCTGGGCTGGATCAGTCCGCCAATGTGGTGGGTTGGTCGATCCTGTGGACGCCTGGAACGCGCCGGGGCACGTCAGGCCCGGGAACCGGCGCGCGAGCCATAGGCCGGGCCGAACACGACCAGCAGTGCCAGATCCTGCTTGATGTCCACGAAGCGATGTTCCTCACCTGCCGGGACGAAGATCACCGCTCCAGGGCCGACCTCCGCCTCACCGCTCGCCGCCACGATCCGGGCTCGGCCTGCGGTCACCACGTAGATCTCGTCCTCGGTGTGCGGGCTTTGGTCGTCGACCCCGCCGGCCGGGATGCAGTACGTCCCGACGGACAGGTCTGGCACCTCGAACTGCGCAACCCAGTCGCCGGCGGCCCCGGCGGCGGGCCGCGCCCATTCCCCCGCACCCTTGATGATCTCCATGGCGGCCAGCGTACCGACGCGTGCGACCTAACCTTTCCGGCTCATGTCCTGCCCGCTCGTGCGCCGAATCCGGGCGAGCATGAGGACGCTCGCGATCACGCCGGTGCCGCCGAGCGTGATGAGGCGCGGATCAGACCTGTGGAGGCCATAGATCGATCATTCCTAAGAGCGTCCGGATGCCATTGGTGTGCGAGGCCGGGCGGTGTCCGGGTCCGGCCACGGGCTGTCGTGGGGCGATGCGCGGACGTCTGTCTTGATGTGAGCGAATCTGGTGGTCCCTCAGAGCCCTCCCCGTCCTCGGATCCCCCGGCCCCTGCTGGTGGTCAGGCGGATGATCCTGCGGCCGCTCGGCCTGAGCAATCCGAGATTCCTGCGCCGACGCAGGAGGAGCTGAGCGCGCTTTCGCCCGATCGGCGTCTGGAGTTGCTGGAGCTCCGCGGCAGCGCCAGGACATCGAACGCGACCGCCGGCGCCAGAGTAAGCACCAGTGGTTGAACAGCGCCGGAATCATCTTCGGTGTCCCGCTCGCCTTCGCCGGTCTGGTCACCACCACCCTGACCTGGCGCACGGGTCAGGACGAACTACGCACCGCCAAAGAGGGCCAGGTCACCGACCGCTACACCAAAGCCGTCGAACAACTCGACTCCACCAAACGCGAGGTCCGCACCGCCGCCATCTACGCCCTGGAACGAATCGCACGCGACTCGGCCCGGGACCGGCCCGCCATCATCGACGTCCTGGCCGCCTTCGCCCGAGAACACGACCCAGCCCCCAGGATCAAGGACAACAAGCTCCCCGCAGAGCCCGACATCGACGTCGCCGCCGCCCTCACCGTCATCGGCCGCACGCCCCACCCACCCCGCAACCCTGCGGATGACGACGACATCCCCGATCTGCACGCCGCCCGCATCCCGCACAGCCACCTCCCCAGGGCGAACCTGACTGGTGCGAACTGCGCGACGCGAACCTGCGAGGCGCGGACCTGCGCAGCGCGAAACTGACCGGCGCGGACCTGATCGGCGCGGATCTGCGGGAGATCCGGGGCATATCAGCAGAGGAGGTTCGTCGGGTGGCGCGGACTAATGCAACCACCAACTTCTGAGAGCCGTGCGCCAATGGCACGAGACCTACCCGATAGGCCGAGGCGCTCTGCGATCAACGCCTAGATCCGTGGAGCAGGAGACATACACGATCATCCACGGCCGGCGGGTCCCGTTTGACCGCTGACGTTGCGCCTCGGGCCGGTCTCGCACCGGTCTGGGTCGCGCGCCAGGTCGGTGCCTCGGTGATGCTGGACCAGCCGATGTAGAGGTCGCGGTCACGCTCGGGCTTGATCACGTACTGGCACATTACGGCCGCCATTTCTCCTGGTAGCCGGGGCGGTCGGCGTACGAACGCGCGTCCAGGCGCAGGCTCAGCTCCAACCCAGGGATGAGCGCGGGGTCGGGCCCATCGATCTTCGGCCGGTCGCCCTGCCGGAAGCCGTCGATTCACTCGGCGTAGTCCTGCTGCTCGGCGGCTTGGCGGGCCTTGGCCGCGAGGTACAGCGTGATCCGCTCCTGCCTGGCCGCAACCTCGGCCAGCACGCGGGCCGGGTCGTGGCGGGCGATGTGCTGGGCGTCGGCGATGTGGGCCGGGCCTCTGGTGATGATCTCGGCGATGTAGCGGCCGTTCATGTTCCCGGCCCAGACGCCGGCTTCGATGCCGTCGCGGCCGTGGTCGTCGATGGCGGCTTCCCACGGGCCTTCGGTTGCCGCCTCCGCCAGCGCTTTGTCGGCCTGGATGGTGGCGTGCAGCCACGCGACCAGGCGCTCGATTTCAGTCACGGCCGCCACCCGACTGCTGGTTGCGGATCATCGCAGGTTGGTTCGAGCGGGCCGAGCGGTCGTGACCGCTTCGGGATATGAACCCAGGTGTCACCGGCGCCGCGGAGCAGCAGGACGGCGCAGTACCGGCAGACCGACAGGGGTCCCGATCCTGGCGAGTGCAGCGTTCTCGGCGATAGCAGCAGGCTGTCTCGCGCGAAGGGGGCTGCTGGAAGTTCCCTTACCACGCCTTATGTCGTCAAGAGAGTTCAGCCGCAGTTTCCCCAGGCGGCTCGGCCATTCGTCCACCAGCGGCCGCTGTAGTACATGCTTCCGAGGTAATCGACGCACTTGCCACGCGCATAGCGTTGGACTGCGGCGTAGTACTTGAACTGCCCTTCGTTATGAACGGAACCACTGCCTTGCACTATAAGCTCGGCGTCGGTCCACGTGGGGGTGCCAACGCTTGCCGATTTCAGGGTAGCGACACAGTTGTATCCGGACGAGCCATTGTACATCAGGTAGACATCACCCACCTTGGTGCTGCCAGCGTAGATCACCCGGTGACCGTCCGTAGCGTAACCCCACGCGCCGCCGAAGTCGTTGTTGCAGGCTTCTGCCGCCGTGTACGGATTCGTCGCGGCATGGGCGGGCGAGCTGAACATCGTCGCCGCAACGGTCGCCGGAAGAATCGCGATCGCCAGTCGTCGCGTTAGTTTGCGCATGCAGTCCTCTCCCATAGTCAGGGGACCGTAATCATCCCACATGGGGTCACCGCCTGCCCAGGTTTGACCACATAGCGCCAGTACGGTTTCCGGTATCGAGATGACTCTCGTCTTCGTAGCTCTGGGGCATATCGAGGGCACGCGACTTTGAGCCGCTCTCAGGTCGTGGCCTATTGGGCAGCTCGGCCAAGTTGCACATGGCCATGGATATTTACAACATGAATATTTACAAGATGACCGGATGTCTTCCGACGGTCATCAGCCCGAAGGTTCTCCGCGATGTGGGGAAGAGGCAGCAGGTCTTCAGGTCGTAGACGATGCCGGGTCCCCCGCTGTTGCCACGCATCCGTCGGTCACGAACATGCTGCCTTCGTGGCCGTCGAGGAAGCGGATCAGCATCGGCTCGGGATCGAACAGGCGGACGCCCGGAAGGTGTCCATCGGAGTACGCCTCGACCGTCCAATCGGGGGGCGGCGGGATGTGGACCAGTGACCCGACGATCTTAGGGCTTGGGGCTTCCGACCTGTAGACCTCGGCCTGGACGACGAAGGTTCGGTCGTCATGGATGAGGGCCGCGGGGCCTTCGTAGGCCTTGGTGCTGTCGCCGTTCACCGGTGCCACTCCTCGTTCCAGCCGGGCCGGTGCCGATAGCTGTGGGCCAGTTGGTGGGTGACTTCGCTGAGCACGTGCCATTGGAGGTGGAGTGCCGGATCGTGGAGTCGTCGCCGGTCTGCGGTCAGCTCCGCGTAGCGGTCCAGGGTGGCGAGTGCTTGTTCGCGGTCGGCGATGATCTGGCGGGGGTCGTTCCAGGCCACGTGGTCGGCGTCTTGTTCGGTGAGGCCCGTTGCGACATCCGGGAGCTCCCATCGTTTGCCATCCGGGTCGACGACCTCCGGTGCGGCGAGGCAGGCCGCGCCGAGCGAGGTGTCTGGGCCGACGTGCCGCTCGGCCGTGTCCGGGGCGAGTTCCTCTGGGGAGTGCCCGCGAAGCCGCTGGACAGCGTCCGCCAGGGGCATTGGATCTTCGATGTCGACCTGTGCGACATGCCAGGTGACCGGCCGTAGCCAGCGGAGCAGCCTCGCGCGCGTGGGGCCGACAGGCCATGGGATTCCATGACTTGCCGCTAGGTGGGACCATCCCCGCGTGCGCGGGGCAAGCCCTCGTGCATCACCGCCACGATGGCCCGGACGCCCTGCCGGCGCAGGACCGCGGCGTACGTTGACCGTGTCGGCCTCGTCGAGGAAGTCGAAGTGGTAGCCGTAGTCCGCGCCGTGGAACCGGCGCCCGGTCGAGTCGGTGAAGCAGAGATCGTCGTCGGGACGCCCCTGGCAGGTGCCGTCGAGCATGTGGCGCAGGAACGGGTAGCCCCGGTCCATCTCGTGGTTGCCGACCGTCGAGAAGTCCAGCCCGATGGAGTTCAGGTACTCGATGGTCGGCTCGTTCCAGAACCAGCCGGTCTCGTTCGGCCAGCCGCTGAAGTCGTCCCCGGCCGAGAAGAGGATCGAGTTCCGCTTGCCGGCGCGGATGCGCGAACGGCCCCGGCCCGCCGGTCATCGATCCAGAAGTGGTTCCGCGGCGTCGTCGTGAAGAGGCGTGGTCGTCATCTGCGGTGATAGACCGGTGCATTCTCCGGCGAAGGCGAGGATGTCCGCGATCAGGGCGCGCTCTTTACTCGCCGGGGAGGCGGCATGGCCGGTGTCGGGTTCTCGACGCATGAGGATCGGTCGGTCACTGCTGGTGGCATGTTGGAGGGCGGCGCACATCTTGGTGACGTGGGCCTCTCCCGTCTGCAGGTCGGTCACCGCACCGGTGAGCAGGAATGCCGGATAGCGGGTTCCGGGCGTGACGTTGTGGTACGGAGAGTAGGCGAGCAGCCATTGGAGTTGTTCGCGCCGGGAGGCGGTGCCGAATTCGTCGGTCCATGTGCATCCCAGGCCGAATCTCTCGTAGCGCACCATGTCGCATAGCGGTCCCGCGGCGATGACCGCGGCGTACAGGTCCGGTCGCTGCATGGCGGCGGCGGTGACCAGTAGCCCGCCGCCGGATACGCCATAGATCGCCAGTTGGTCGCGGGTGGTGTGACCGGTGTCGATGAGCCAGTTCGCGGCGTCGTTGAAGTCGCTGATCGCGCGGTGCTTGTGCGGTCCGCGGCCGGCGTCGTGCCAGCGTTGGCCTGCTTCACCTCCTCCGCGTACGCAGGCGACCGCGTAGGTGCCGCCCGCGTTGACCCAGGCGGCCGCCAGGGGGAAGAACCATGGGCGCATCGGCATGCCGAAACTGCCGTAGCCGTACAGGAGGGTGGGGCTGGGGCCCTGATGTTCTTCGGTCGGAGTGAACAGGAACAGGGTGACCTCGGTGCCGTCGCCGGCGAGATAGCGAACGCTGCGACTACGTATTTCCGGCCTGTGTCCGGCCATTGCGGCGCCCGTTTCCCGTTCCACCTTCCCGCTGATGGCGTCGTAGCCGTAGATGGTGGGGGGTGTGGTCGCGTCGCAGTAGCTGAACCATGCGTGATGCCCGTGTGGGATCTCTGTGCACAGGGACGATACGACGCCCGCCCCCGGCAGGCGCGGACAGGTGAGCGGCCGGCCGGTGGCCAGGTCGTGCAGTGTCAGAGTGGAGATGCCGTGGCGGGCGCGTGCCACCAGCAGGAGGGGCCGGGGAAGTGCCGGGTCGTCCAGGACCAGACACTCGTCCAAGGGGGCCTCGGGATCCTCGGCCACCAGCGTGCGCCATGCGGCAGGGTCGGTGTCGCGGCGATGCGCCACGCAGATGCGCCCACACGGCGCCTGATGGTCGGTGACCAGCAGCAGACGGTCGTCCGCGAGGAAGCGTGGGAGAACACGGGCGCGCAGTGCGGGCCCGTCCACGATCTGGACGAAGTCCGGGGCCTTCGGATCGATGAGTTCGGCCACGTGCACATCGTTGTGTGAGGCGGGCCCCGCCATAGCGGTGATCGCCAGGTGACGGCCGTCGGCGCTGACCGTGACGCCGTAATAGTGGTCTGGGGCATCATCTCCACCGAACACCACCGTGTCGGCCTGCCATGGCGTACCGATCCGATGCAACCTCACCCGCCGCTGCAGACGCCGGTCGCCCGGGGGCAGTTCCTCATCAGGAACACGGCTGACGTAATAGAACGCGTTCCCTCCAGGCAGCCAGGAAAGCGAGGTGTTGCGGGCGCGTGGCAATGGCCTGTCCAGCACTTCACCGGTACGCACGTCCAGCACCATGATGTCGCTACCGGGTTGCTCGGCGACCTCCAGTTGGACGGCCACGCGTTCGCCCTCGCGCGACGGCCACCAGGCATACAGCCCGGTGTGGCCGGACGGATCGAGCTCTACCGGATCGACCAGCACCCGCCGCTTCCCCTCGGCGTCGATGACGAGCAGGCGCCGTTGTTCGTCCCCGAGCGATTGCTCGGCGAGAAACGTGACGCGGCCACGCACCATCGGAGGCTCGGAGACGCCGAAAGATGACACCTGGTCCACCGAAGACGCCCACGCTCTCAGCTCCGTACGCCATCCGGTGCGATACGCGCGAAAGAAGCGATCCTGGGCGGCCGCCCAGTCCCGCACACGCGCATCATCGCGGTCTTCCAACCACCGATAAGGATCGGCAACAGGGAAACCGAACAGATCCTCCACCACATCGCCGCGCGTAGCCGCGGGGTAAAAGAATGCCGCCACGACATCCCCCTTCGACGTCCCGCCCGCCATGCGCCGAGGTACTGCGGTCTTGGCCGACCGCAGTACCTCGAATCACTCAGCTACGACTCGCCACGAAGAATGTCCTCCTGCCAGCGGCGAATGCCCCCAGAGCGGGGAGCCGGGCCGGTTGAGGTATAGGGCAGGTATCCATTCATGACATCCTCCCGGATCCTGCGATTTGCCCGAGATAGGCAATTACCCCGACGGCCATGCCCGCGCCCACGATCGATAAACCCGCACTGGAGGCAAGCATGGAGATTCATGCAATCTCATGGCAATTCTAAGCTTTTAGAATAGAAAATTCCTGTCACCGTAAAGCAGATCACGCGCAAAGAGTCTGCCAACCTTCACCCGGACCTCCGAGATCCAGCGGCCGTGGGTGTGCCGAGGTCGGGGCGCGCCGCCGGTGGCCGCGCCACCCGATGGTCCCGTTCTGGTCGGGGATGTGCGGGAGAATGCCGGGCGTAAGCGGCGAACAGGAGTAGTGGTGAGCGGACGGGCGAGCGGGAGCATCTTCGGGCTGGCATACGGGGACGCGTTGGGGAAGCCCACCGAATTCCTCGACATGCGGCGGATCGTCGCGAGGTACGGGCCCGACGGCCCGCGGGATCTCGAGGGGTCGCCGGCGCTGGTCACCGATGACACGCAGATGGCGCTCGCCGTAGGGGAAGGGCTCGCCTACGCGCTGGCCAACCCACCGCTCACGCCCGAACACGTCATCCCGATCTGGCGGCGGGCGTTCGTCGACTGGGCGCGTAGCCCGGACAACAACCGGGCGCCGGGCAACACGTGCATGCGGGCCATCGGCGGCCTGGCCGAGGGCCATCCGTGGGTGAAGGCGACGATCCAGGGCTCCAAGGGCTGCGGTGCGAACATGCGCGTGACCCCGGTGGGACTGGTGCCCGGCCTGAAAGGTGAAGTGCGGTCGGGGGCGGCTCAGCTTCAGGCCGCGCTCACGCACGGGCACCCGACGGGCCTGGCCGCGAGCGAGCTGACCGCGTACGCGGTGTGGTGGCTTCGTGAGGGCATGGCCCCCAGGGAACTGCAGAGCGCGCTTCGCGAGCACTGCCATGCGCAGCGCACCACCTACCACGAACGCTGGCTGGGTGAGCTGTGGCAGCGCCCAGGCGTCAGCAGCCCTGAGGAGTTCATCGCGCGCGGCTGGGACGAGTGCCTGGAGGTCCTCGACCGTCTTGACGCGGCGTTGCCGGTGGTCGATCGGACCGCCGATCCGTGTCTGGCCACCGGCGGCGGCTGGATCGCCGATGAGGCGCTGGCCACTGCGCTGCTCTGCTTCTTGATGTTCCCTGAGGACCCGGTGGCGGCGATCTGGCGAGGCGCGGCGAGCTCGGGCGATTCCGACTCGATCGCCTGCCTCGCGGGAGCGTTCGCGGGTGCGTACCTCGGCATGGACGCCTGGCCGGCCGAGTGGGCGACGCGCATCGAGTACGCCGATCGGCTGGCCCGTCTCGGTACCGCCTGGGACTAGCGCGCCGCCGTACGATCAGGACGGCCGTGCTTCCTGCGAGAGACTAACCGTTGAGTGCGAAGTCGTAACGGGTGCCGTAGTCGCGGTCGACGCTGATGTGAACGCTCCCGCTCCGGAGTTCGTACACCGCCGACCACTGGGTATGCCGTTGGACGACCTGGGACAGCAGCGTCATCGCGGAGCCCGGGTCGAGGCTGCCGCCGGTGCTCCGCATCCGCTTCGCGATGGTGCTGTGGCGGCGGTCGTCGCGCTTGGTCTGCTCGGTCGCCCCGGACTGCACGAAGTTGACCATGTTCTGCCACGCGCCGGCACCACGGATGACGCGCATCTCCCCACCGACGAACTCGACGACCGCCGACCGCCCACGCACGTCGGCGAGCAGATAGTGCAGCGGCGGGTCCTCCTCGAAGTCGATCACGTGGCTGCGGAACAACGCCAGAGCCTCGTCGACCGTACGAGCCCGGTCGAGCACGAGACGTTGAATCCGGACACTGCCCACTACGGGCCGGCCAGGTATCTTGGGCGCCTCGGCGCTGTCGACCGCGGCCATGCCTACCGCCAGGCCGTGCTCGTTCATGCCGTCGAAGGGGAGCGCGACCGCCTGCAGCAGAAGGCGTTGGAGGCCGGGGTCGGTGGTGAGCCGTACGGCATTGGCCCGGTCGATGCCCACGTAGGAGATGTCGACCATCGAGATCGTGGCAGGCCCTCGGACGGGCTGGGTGGTGAGCAGCAGCGCGGGGTTGGGGCCCCAGTCGAAGTTCCGGGCGAACAGTGGCCCCTTCGGCCCTTTCGCCGCGAGGAACAGCGAACACGCCCAGGGCCGCGTCGTCGTGACGGGAGTTGTGATCTTTCGCATCAGATCGTAGGACCCGTACAGAGTCATCGCGAAGAGCGGATGTTCCTTGTCGACCAGCCGGAGCGTCGCCAGGCTGCGACGCTCGTCGGCAGTGAACGCCTGCGCTGTGGCGCCGCCGCTCGTCGCCGATCGCGACGAGGGCCACCAGAGGACGAATACGCCGGAGCCGACCAGCAGGGCCGCGAGCACGGCGATGATCAGAAGACGACGACGCACACCCATCGGTAACACGGCACGAGCCGTACGGCAAGACGCCTGCGAAAGGCGAAGGACGCGCCCCACGGCGATCAGCAGCCCACCATGCGGTCCACCGCGTCCCGGAACTCGTCCGGGCTGAGGTGGACGTCCGGCCACGAATCGGTTTTCTCGTCATATTCGCCCTGCAGGAAGATGGAGCCATCGGCTCGCAGTTTCGCGAGTGTGAACTCCACGCCCCTCGTACTCGTGGAGTTGTCACCCGTCCATCCGTACACGCGGTACTCACGCTCCGGATTCAGGGCGGGCAATCGCGCCGACGCGGTCCAGCCGGGTGACGGCTCGCTCAACCCGGTCTCCGCAAAGGTTCCCGAGAGCTTCGGCGCCTGATACCGAATCTGCAGTTCGGGCTTCTCCTCCTGCGTGTGCAGCGTCACGCCGTCCGGAGCCTTGCCGGGACACCACGCGAGAACCGCGATGAGACGACCCTGAGCGTCCAGCCTGACCCCGGTGAGCCCGTGCCGCGGCACCGTGCAGGCCATGAGCGTGGAGGTCATGGCCGCGATGAGAACCCCGGCGACCGCTTTCCTGCGCGACCACTTGTACATGCCCAGGAGACGTCCGGGCGGCCCCGCCGGTTGTCCCGCCGCGGCAGGCCGCGCACCGGCGCGATGG
>NZ_JABVEB010000071.1 GCF_014323665.1 Actinomadura sp. HBU206391
TTACATCTCGCCTTACTTCGTCACCGACCCGGAGCGGATGGAAGCGGTCCTCGAGGACCCCTACATCCTGATCGTCGCCTCCAAGGTCTCGGCGAACAAGGACCTGCTGCCGGTGCTGGAGCAGGTCATGCAGGCGGGCAAGCCGCTGCTGATCATCGCTGAGGACGTCGAGGGCGAGGCGCTCGCGACCCTGGTGGTCAACAAGATCCGTGGGATCTTCAAGTCCGTCGCCGTCAAGGCGCCCGGCTTCGGTGACCGCCGCAAGGCGATGCTCGCCGACATCGCGGTGCTGACCGGCGGCCAGGTGATCAGCGAGGACGTGGGCCTCAAGCTCGAGTCCACCTCGCTGGACATGTTGGGCCGGGCCCGCAAGATCGTGGTGTCCAAGGACGAGACCACGATCGTCGACGGCGCCGGTGAGGCCACGGAGATCGCCGGGCGGGTCAACCAGATCCGTACCGAGATCGACAACACCGACTCCGACTATGACCGCGAGAAGCTGCAGGAGCGGCTGGCCAAGCTGGCCGGCGGCGTGGCCGTCATCAAGGCCGGTGCGGCCACCGAGGTCGAGCTCAAGGAGCGCAAGCACCGCATCGAAGACGCGGTCCGCAACGCCAAGGCCGCTGTCGAAGAGGGCATCGTTCCCGGTGGTGGCGTGGCACTGCTGCAGGCCGGCCGTAACGCCTTCGACAAGATCGATCTTGAGGGCGACGAGGCCACCGGTGCGACCATCGTGCGTCGTGCCCTGGAGGAGCCGCTCAAGCAGATCGCCATCAACGCCGGCCTCGAAGGCGGCGTCGTGGTCGAGAAGGTGCGCAACCTCGAGCCCGGGCTGGGCCTGAACGCGGCCACCGGCGAGTACGTCAACATGTTCGAAACGGGCATTCTCGACCCCGCTAAGGTCACCAGGTCCGCGCTGCAGAACGCATCATCCATTGCCGCGCTGTTCCTGACGACCGAAGCGGTCATCGCCGAGAAGCCGGAGAAGAACCCCGCTCCCGCCATGCCCGGCGGCGACGGCGGCATGGACTTCTGAGTCCACGCCTTCGACTCCGTTCACAAAGGGGCGGTCCCGATTCCGGGGCCGCCCCTTCGGCATGCGGACCGGACCGCGTGCCACCACGGAGAGGCCCGGGGCGAGCGGCGCACCGGCCGGAACGGGTCGTAGGCCCCGCATGAGGCCTTAAGGCCCTGTGCCGAGTCGCGCCCGGTCGATAACTTCTGCGCGTGACGCTACGGGCCGGCGCTCAAGACGCGCAGTTGCCCGCGCGGGTGCGCGCCGCCCGGATGCTGCTCTGCCTCGAAGCCGCGCTGACGATGGTCACAGCGCTGCAGATCTGGATCGTGCTGGGCGGTGCGCGCGGTAGCGGCGCGGCATTCGTGCTCGCCCTGCCGGCCGTCGCCGGTGCGGTGGTGGCCTGGCTGATGACCGGTCCTGGCAGGTGGTCGGCGTGGGCGCTCTTGGCACTCCAGATGTTCTACGCCACCTGGCAGCTCGGCAGGTTGCCGGCAAGGGATCCGTTCGGGCTGGTCGGCCTGGCCTTTCCGGTCGCGATCCTGCTGCTCGTTTCACGAGACCGGGCGTACCTGAGACCAGAGGCGGCGGGCCGGCGCACGGGAGAGCCGCCAGGTGACGGGACGGTCTGGAGGAGCTGGAGGCACCGCGATCGAGGTGACGGCACCATCGGCCACGTGGCCGTCGTGGCGCTCGTCGGGATGGTGGTGGCCGTGCTGGCCGCGTCGTCGATACCGGGCGATGTGGCACGCCATGTCGAGTCGGCGGTATGCGTACCGACCGGTGCGGACTGCGGGGCATCCGTACGGGCCGCCAAGCACACCTCCGGGGAGCGGCATCCCGGGCCTCCGGCTCGGTCGATCGACCCGCGGCGACCGTCGATGGGCGTCCCGCGCGGTCAGATGATCAATGCGGAGGATTACGACGAGCCGCTGAACTGCTTCGAGTTGTTGCAGGGGACCTGCGATCTGTTCCAGGGACTCTGGCTGGGCTCTGTCGACGGCTACCAGTCCTACGCCGACTCGGTGAACGCCTTGGCCTGCACCGCCTACATCGGGTGCGGTCGGTCCCGGCTCGGCCAGACGTGGGAGGGCTGGAGGCGGCTGTTCACCACCGACCCGATCGATACCGCCCGGGCGGTATGGGACGAGTCCATCAAGGACATCGCCAATGACGGCAAGGACAGACGATGGCGGGCCGTCGGCCGCGTTCTTCCCGCCGCGATCAATGCCATCTTCGTCGGCAAGGGCGTCAACCGGTTCGCCGACCTGCCGGGAAAGGTCGACGAGCCCGGCATTCTCCGGCCGCGTGCCCCGCCGGTCGCCGCTGATGCCGATGGCTTCGGTGTTCGTCGCTTCCGAAGCGATGCCGATGGCCAGGCGTATGGGCAGAGATATCTCGGCTGGACGTTCCGAGGGCTTCCCGCAGACCAGAGACAAGCGGTCCGCATGTACTCGCAGGACGGCCGTCCGTACAGTTACACGCTTCGGGTAGATGATCCGCAGGCCGAACTCGACCGCATGCTGGGCATTCCCCGGGACCGGCAGGCGCTGATGGCGGTCTTCGGCGGTAAGGTCCCCACGCTCGAGGACATCAGGGCTCGGATAGCGCTCGTCGACAAGGCGGTGTCGCATCCGCTTCCCGAGTCGCTCGAAGCTCGACGGGGACTCAATTCCATTGACTACATCAAGGGATACGACGGATCCGATCCGAGAGGTCTCGTCGGCTTGACGCACACCGATCCGGGCTACACGTCGACGTCACTGGGTGAGACGGTGGTCCCCACGACTCCCCATCCGATCCGTTACATGGTGCATCTCGATATCCCCAAGGGCCACCCGGGACTATGGATCGGTCCTGAGAGCAGCCACCCCGAACAGCGCGAGCTGCTGCTGCCGCGCGGGGTGAGTTACACCTTTACGAAGGTGGTCCTCAATGGGGATGGGATCTGGAAGCTGTACGCCACCGTCCATCCATACAAAGCCGTTGGCAAACCATGATGATTACGTAGAAATAATCACAAGATCGGCTCTTTTTGAAATGGCATGGCGGTGTCGAAAGGGTGCTGTGATCCATGCGTTTTCCGGCCGATGTCGTGCTTCGGGTTTAGACGGATGGGGTTGCGCGGTACATTCCGGGCGTGCAGGCCAGGTCCAGGGACGATGGCGGCTGGTGGATATCACCGGTGATACCGACCGTGGCGAACTGCGCCCTGATCCTGCTCTGGGTGTTCTCGGGGTTCGGCGGCTGGGGCGAGGCGGCCTTCTGCGCCGATGGTGAGACCCGTGATCTGCGGTGCGCCGGCCGGTTCGACGACGCGATCGCCGTTTCGCTGGTGCCCGCGGTGGTGGCCGCGGTCATCGCGGTCGCCGCGTGGGTGCTGCCGCGGATCCGCCGTGACGACGCCCGGCTCGATCGGACCCTCACGATCTCGGCGCTCGTCTGGGTCGCCGCCGAGGCGGTGCTGTTCGTCGGCGGGATGCTCGCCAAGGCCTGACCGGCTGCTCCGGGGGACCTCAGACGTCCGTGGCCGGGCCGCCGCCGAGCAGCCGGTGCCGCTCGGCCAGGTCGAGGGCCAGCCGCGCGGCGGGGGCCAGGAGGTCTCGGTCGTCCGTGCCGACCAGTACGTACTCGTCCACCTCGCCGCTCGGCGCGAGCGGACCGACGTGATCACCGGTGAAGCACGCCATCCGCACGCGTACCCCGTCCGGCTGATCGTGCGCCGGCGCCTCGACGACGCCGAGCGGCCTCAGGGAGGCGGCGGTCAGCACGACGCCCAGCTCCTCGCGGACCTCGCGTGACACGGCCGCGATGTCGTCCTCGCCGGGTTCGCGCTTCCCGCCGGGCAGGTAGAGCAGGTCGCGGCCACGGGCGCGTACGGTCAGCATCCGCCCGTCGACCGCGTGCACCCAGGCCACCACGTCGAGCATCATCGGCTCAGATCTCCTCGCCCGCCAGCACGGCGTCGGCGTCGACGATGCGGTAGGCATAGCCCTGCTCGGCCAGGAAGCGCTGCCGGTGGGCGGCGTAGTCCTGGTCGAGGGTGTCGCGCGAGACCACGGCGTAGAAGCGGGCGCCGCCTCCTGAGGCCTTGGGCCGCAGCACCCGGCCGAGCCGCTGTGCCTCCTCCTGGCGGGACCCGAACGCGCCGGAGATCTGAATCGCCACCGAGGCCTCGGGCAGGTCGATGGAGAAGTTGGCGACCTTGGAGACGACCAGACAGGAGATCTCACCGGACCGGAAGGCGTCGAACAGCCGTTCCCGCTCGCGGATCCGGGTCTCGCCCTTGATCACCGGAGCATCGAGGCGTTCGGCCAGCTCGTCGAGCTGGTCGATGTACTGGCCGATGACCAGGGTCTGCTCTCCGGCATGCCGTGCCACCAGGGTCTCGACCACCTGCGACTTGGTGTCGGTGGTGGCACAGAACCGGTAGCGCTCCTCGGGCTCCGCGGTCGCGTAGGCCAGCCGCTCGGCGTCGGTCAGGGTGACCCGCACCTCGACGCAGTCGGCCGGCGCGATCCAGCCCTGGGTCTCCATCTCCTTCCACGGCGCGTCGTAGCGCTTCGGCCCGATCAGGGAGAAGACATCGCCCTCGCGGCCGTCCTCGCGCACCAGCGTCGCCGTGAGACCGAGCCGCCGCCGGGCCTGGAGGTCGGCGGTCATCCGGAAGATCGGCGCAGGCAGCAGGTGCACCTCGTCGTAGACGACCAGGCCCCAGTCGCGTGCGTCGAACAGCTCCAGATGCCGGTAGGTGCCCTGCCGGCGGGTGGTCATGATCTGGTACGTGGCGATCGTGACCGGGCGGACCTCCTTCTTGGTGCCGGTGTACTCACCGATCTCGTCCTCGGTGAGCGAGGTCCGCTTCAGCAGTTCCTGCTTCCACTGGTGCGCCGACACGGTGTTGGTCACGAGGATCAGCGTCGTGGCACCGGCGTGCGCCATCGCGGCCGCGCCGACGATCGTCTTGCCGGCGCCGCAGGGGAGGACGACCACACCGGAGCCGCCGTGCCAGAAGGCGTCGGCGGCGTGCTTCTGGTACGACCGCAGCGCCCAGCCGTCCTCGGCCAGTGAGATCGGGTGCTTCTCGCCGTCGACGTAGCCAGCGAGGTCCTCGGCCGGCCAGCCCAGCTTCAGCAGCGCCTGCTTGAGGGTTCCCCGCTCCGACGGGTGCACCGCCACGCCGTCCGCACCGACCCGGGGGCCCAGCAGCCCCTTGATCTTCCTGGCGCGTACGACCTCCTCGAGCACCGCGCGGTCGGTCGAGAGCAGCACGAGGCCGTGCGTCGGGTGCTTCTCGAGCCGCAGCCGCCCGTACCGCGCCATCGTGTCGGCGACGTCGACGAGCAGCGCGTGCGGCACGGGGTAGCGGGAGAACTTCAGCAGCGCGTCGACGACCTGCTCGGCGTCGTGTCCGGCCGCGCGGGCGTTCCAGAGCGCGAGCGGGGTCACCCGGTAGGTGTGGACGTGCTCGGGCGCCCGCTCCAGCTCGGCGAACGGGGCGATCTCCCGGCGGCACTGGTCGGCGAGATCATGATCGACTTCGAGCAGCAGGGTCTTGTCGGACTGGACGATGAGAGGGCCGTCGGTCACTGGCTGCCTTTCGACTGAGGACAACAAGTGTGCAACAGCCAGAGACCCCCTGTGTCTTCCCGCGCGGTTTCATGCCCGGAAGTCACCCGAGGATCAGGAGTCGCCCCAGGAGCGGACGCGGCCCAGGGATCAGAAGTCGCTGGACGAATCGCTGTCGAACCAGCCGAGCAAGATGCCCACCGTGACGAAGGTGATCATGATGACGATGTTGGCCGCGAAGAGCACCCAGCTCCAGGCGGTCAGCGTACGGGCCGAGTCGGGGTTGGTCTGCACCCGGTTGATGGCGATCGTCGAGGTGACGATGCCGGGGATGGCGAGCAGATTGCAGCACAGGACGGTGAGGAGGATGTTGCAGATCAGCGCCCCGATGGTCGAACCGTTCCCGGATGAGCCGTAGGGAACGCCGGGGGGTCCGTAGCCTTGGCCCTGCTGGCCGTAAGGATCCTGCCATCCCTGCGGTCCGCCGCCCTGGTAGCCGGACTGGCCGTAGGGATCTTGCCAGCCCGGAGGTTGGCCTCCATACCCACTCAAAGCGGTCCTCTCCCCCTGCCGGTCGAGATTTGAAGATTACTAGCTCGATGGCGTCAATGGTTGGACTGAACCCGCTATTTCCTGGTTCCCCCCACGACCGAAATCAGTGTCATGGCGGCGAAGGAGTGGGGTCGTCGACCTCGGCGATGCCGGTGATGCGGTGCAGGGCGAACCGCTGTATCGAGGCGCGGGTGGCGTCGTAGGCGGTGAGGAATCCGCCCTCGACCCGGGCCGGTTCGACGATCCGGCTTGAGGCCCGGCCCTGCTGGTCGAGATAGCCGATCCAGACCCGCGCGCCCCGCTCGACCGCTCCGCGAAGTTCGTCGATCGTCGCCATCGAGGGCGTACGCGGCGGTTCACCGTCGGGGACCGTCATCCGGGCGGCCTCCTCGCCCGCGCGCAGCGCCCGTACGGCGGCGGTCAGGATCGACGGGTCGAGTGACAGCCGGGACCCCTCCGTCGCGGCCTCCGGGAACGACCGGGCCGACGGCTCGGCGCGGTGGGTGTCCGGCCGGGTCACCACCACGCCGCCCTCCGACGACTCGGCGACCGGCGCCAGGCCGAGGCCGCGCAGCGCCTCGAGCAGCTCGGGCCGCTGCAGCCGGGAGGCGACCACCGTCGGCGCCAGGCGGTGCAGCCGCAACGCGACCGCCCGCCGGTCGGCCATCAGCTCGTCCAGCGTCGACGGGTCGTCGGTCCGGACGTAGCACGAGGCGATGCCGACCCGCAGATGCCCGTGCCGGCGGGCCACGTCTTCGATGAGATACGTCAGGGGCTGTGGGACCGGCGTGGCGGAGTGGCGGGTGAGCAGGTCGGCGAGCTCGGCGGCGGTCCGCCCCGCGTCCAGGGCACGACGCACCGACTCGGGGGTGAACCGGAAGACGGTCGCCCCGCCGGTCGACTCTACGTCGGCCATCAGCGCGAGCTCGCGGGACAGCTCGGTGACGAGCGGCCCCGGGGCGATCGCGGTGAGGTCGGCCTGGACCAGTACGTGATCGACGGGCTCCGGTAGGACCTTGGTGAGCTCGGCGTTCGCGTCCCGGCCGGACAGCACCGCCCGGGCGTGCGACGACAGCGCGCCGAGCCCGGTCAGGCCGAGCACCTCCGCCTCCCGGAGCGTCCATCCGACCAGCCGGTCCCGCAGCCAGCGCCCGCGCCGGGGCTCGCGCCACGCCAGATGCTCGCGTACGGCGTCGGCGTTCGGCGCCGCGGCGGTGGAGCCCAACGCGACGAGCACCGCCCTGCGCGTGTGCGACGCGATGGCCCGTACCGACTCGTCGGCGAGCGCGTTGATGGTCTTGTCCCGGTTGTCCCGTTCGCCGGCCAGTCCGGGTACCCGGTCACTGTCCAGCCATCCCGTGACCAGTTCGCTCCACCGGGCGGCGGTGTCGCGCATCCGCCACACGTCGTAGGCCTTGGTGGGCAGCCATTCGCCGTCGGCGTCGCCGGTGCGGGCGAGCAGCCCGGCCGTGTAGGCCGTCTCGAGCAGCAGCGCGGCCGTCCACTGCTCGACGTCGAGCAGCGCGGCCGTCGCCCGCAGATCTCGTACGCCCAGGCCGCCGGTGCGCAGGACCGCGGGCGGGTCGACTCCCCAGCGTTCCAGCAGGTCCTCCACCAGCCGTACGACGGTGAACGCCTGCCCGCCCGCCGTCCGGTCGATCAGCGCCGGGTCGCGTACGGGCCCGTCGAGCGGCGGGGGCTCGGTGGTGAGGTCCTGGAAGAGCCGGCCCTGCCGCAGGTGAAGGGCCACCTCACGAGGCAGCGTGACCGTACGGTCGTCGGTGGCCGCCAGCAGGCCGCGGGCCAGCAACTGCTCGATGGGGCTGTTCGCGGTGTCGATCCGCACCGTGCGGCGGGCGTTGTCGACCCGGCCGATCGGCGGTCCCCAGGCGAGCTCGTTCAGGGCGGCGCGGGCCGGCGGGCCCGCGGCCTCGATGAGGTCGTCCGGAGCGCTCAGCCGGTCGGCGAGCACGGCCGTCAGCTCCGAAGGGTCGGCGAACGCCGTCGCCGTCGACAGCCGCAGTGCGTCGAAGAGCGCGCGGAGCCGGTCGGCGGAACAGCCCGCGAAGACCTCGCGCGCCGTCGGGCCGAGCCCGGCGGGGTGGGGGAGCGCCTGCCGCACGCCCGGGGCGGTGCGCAGAGCCTCCCGGTCGCCCCAGACCAGGCCATGGGCTAGGAGCCGGTCGACGGCGGCATGCACATCCGGCTCGGAGACGTCCGCCGGGCCGTCGCGCCGGGCGTCGCCGACGAGGGTTCCGGTGAGCACCTCCTGCGGGACGGGCTGCGCCAGGACCAGCAGCGCCTCGAGCACGTTCAGGGTGAACCGGTCGAGCCGGTCCAGCGCGCGGGAGATCGATGCCGCGGCGGCCGCACGTGCGGCCAGGGAGCCCAGATCAGAGGGGACGGGGGTGATCAACTCCGGCCGCAGGGCGAGCATGGTGCGCAGGTCCTCGTCACCGCGCGCTCGCAGCCAATCCGCGTAGGAGTCCATCCGTACAAACTAACCGGGCGGCGAAGCGCTTCGGCGGAGCACCTTCCCCCCACACGGGGCCGGAGCACCGCCGACCTGCGCCCCCGGAGGCTCCACGGGGTCTCGGCGGAGGTCTCTACGGGGGCAGCGCGGCCCCGGCCCCGGTCAGAGGGCCGGACGGCGCGGGCTCAGGCGGGGGTACGGTCGGCGCTGATCAGGCCGAGCGCGAGGCGGGCCCAGGCGGCGACGAACCGGCTCTCGTCGATCCGCTTGGGCGGCTCGTAGAGCGACTCGTTGGCCAGCCAGTAGTTGACCACGGCGCCGCCCAGGATCGAGGCGATCGCGGGCCAGTCCTCGTCGGCGTCGGCGAGTTCGGGCTGTGCCGACAGCCAGGTGGCGATCCCGTCGTACAGCGGGTTGACGATGCCCTCCCGCATCTCCGCGACCAGATCAGGGAACTGATCGAGATCGCGGAACAGCACCCTGATCAGGTCCTGTTCCTCTCGCATCTTCGCCAGCCCGACCTGGCAGGCGAGGCTGAGCCGGGCCGCCAGCGGCTCGTCGTGGAGCGCGCTCGCCTGCTGCAGGTAGGTGCTGAGCTGCTCCCTGGTCCGGGTGATGTGCTCGCGGATGGCCGCGGCGAGCACCTCCTCCTTGGACCGGAAATGCCGGTAGAGGCCGCCCGCCCCAGGTGACAGCCCCGAGGCCGCCTCGATCTCCGCCACCGACGTGGCGGCGTAACCCCGATCGGCGAACAGCCGGAGAGCCTCGGCCACGATCCGCTCGCGCGTGGATCTCGTCATCGTTGTGTTCCTCCGGCAGGACGCTTCCGGCATGACACTACTGCCGTCTCAGCAGACTTATGCCCGCGATCCCGGCCCGGCCGATGATCGTCGTCGTGGCGCGTCGCCAGGCGGGAGGCGAATGAACGGACGCGCGGGTGAAAGACGGCTTTCCCCGTCCACCACGCTCGCGCCGGGTATTCGGAGCGTGTTGCGGCAGTGATCTCCCGTACCCGGCCATGGGAGCACTAGAGTTCGGTGACCCGCTCGTCGATGGAAGGGGTCGAGGTGGCCTTCCTGCCCGAAGACTTCGTTGTGCCCACCCTGGTCGCCGGACTGCGGTTTCGAATTCGGCCCATAACAGTGCACGACGTGGTGAAGGCCTACGACGCGGTCATGAGCAGCCGCGAACGGCTGTGGGCCGAGTTCGGCGAAATCCACGGGTGGCCGAAAGCCGATCTGAGCCTCGAAGAGACTCTGATCGACGTGGCGTGGCGGCAGCGGGAGGGCGAGCTGCGGCGATCGTTCAGTTTCGCGGTGCTGACCACGGACGAGTCACGGCTGCTCGGGACCGTCCGGATCGATCCGCCCAGGAAGGTCGGTGTTGACGCCGAGGCGGTCTTCTGGGTGCGCAGCGACCGGGACGGATCGAGCGTGGCGGAGGAACTCGAAGAGTTCGTCCGCGAGTGGGTGACCACCACCTGGCCGTTCAAGTCCGTGCGTTATCCCGGACGGGACATCTCCTGGGAGGACTGGCACGCCCTCCCCTCGACCGGTCACCCCTGATCGGCCGAGGCGTCTGATCACCAGGAACCCCTGATCGGCCGAAGCGGCGGATCAGAGGAACCCTTGATCAGCCGAGGCGCCGGATCAGGCCGACGACGATGCGCCCCGCGACCAGATAGACCACGGCCGCGAGCCCGTAGTTGACCAGTACCGCCACCTTGGGGTCGTGCGGCGCGAACACGTCCTTGAACTGCCAGACGAGCCCGTCGGCCCAGTCCCGGAACGCGATCACGATGTCGTTCGAGCCGTTGGCCTCGAACACCGCGAACACGATGTGCACCGCGAGCACGGCCACCACGACGGTGGTGGCGAGTGCGGCGATCGTCGCGATCGCGCCGACGAGTCGCGTGCGGAGCCCGGCCGTGGCCGGACGCCTGAGGCGGCGCAGAGGGCGGGAACGCGAGCCGGTGGCCGCGGTCTCGCGCTCGCGCGGCGGGGCGGCGCCGGGCGACGGGGCAGTGGCGGAGGCCGCGACCTCGGTGCTCGTGGCCCGCCCGGACGGCGGATCGCCGGCCGGCCTGTCGTGCGGATGTTCCGCCATGACGTCTTCCTCTCCGGAGCGGCGACCCGAGATTCAGCACGGTTCGAGGGTCGGGTACTGGGTATATCCCGGATCACGAAACTGTTGTTTCGGACGAGCGGATTCGCCAGATCCGGTCGATAGAAAATCAGAGTTGTATTTCGCGCCAGACTCCCGCGCCCTCCTACTCGGATCCCGTCGCATCGCCACTACCAGGGGGGCGCGGGTGCGTGCGCGCACCCTGCTGAGCGGGGCAGGTGACATATCCACCATATGCATCTCATACCCTGTCGACCGTGCACGACCATGCTTTCACCGTGGGTTTCGACCTCGATATGACACTCGCCGACACCAGGGCCGGCATCGGTGCGGTTCTCGACGCGCTGAGCGCCGAGAGCGGCGTCTTCATCGACAGCAAGCTGAGCGTCACCCGGCTCGGGCCGCCGCTCGCGATCGAGCTTGCCCACTGGTTCACCGCCGACCAGGTGCCGGTCATGGTGGCCAGGTTCAGGGAGCTCTACGCCGGGATCGCCGTCCCCGTGACGACGCCCATGGCCGGGGCCGTGACGGCCCTCGCCGCCGTCCGGGACACCGGCGGGCGGGTCATCGTCGTCACCGCGAAGAACCAGCGCGACGCCGAGCGCACCATCCGGTTCCTGGACCTGCCCGTCGACCGCGTCGTCGGCTCGCTGTGGGCGGCGGAGAAGGGCAGGGCGCTGATGGAGCACCGCGCCACCGTCTATGTCGGCGATCACATCGGTGACATCGATGCGGCGCGCGCCGCATCCGCTCGCAGCGTCGCGGTCGCCACGGGACCGTTCGATGTTGCGGCACTGCGGGCTTACGGCGCCGACCTCGTGCTCCCCGATCTGCTGTCCTTTCCGGACCGGCTGGACGATCTCGGCGTGATCGGCTGATCGCGGATACCGTGTTCACCGTTTCGGCGTCGAGGCACTAACCTTGAAGCAATTCACACGAGAGCTAGACGAGGTCACCTGTGCCCACTGGCAAGGTCAAGTGGTACGACACCGACAAGGGTTTCGGATTTCTGACCCGCGATGACGGCGGAGAGGTGTTCGTGCACTCCACTGCGCTGCCGAGCGGCGTCACGTCGCTGAAATCGGGACAGCGGGTGGAGTTCGGCGTGGTCGAAGGC
This sequence comes from Actinomadura sp. HBU206391, assembly GCF_014323665.1. GTDB lineage: Bacteria > Actinomycetota > Actinomycetes > Streptosporangiales > Streptosporangiaceae > Actinomadura_C. The sequence continues at coordinate 11,851 of NZ_JABVEB010000071.1, forward strand.
CGCCGGGGGCAACAGGCGCTCTCGGTGCGGCCGCTCGAGGCGCCGCCCTCCGTCGAGAAATCGGTGGCCAAGGCCAGGCGCAAGAAGCCCGACGAGATGGTGATGATCATCGAGGATCTGATCAAACTCCTCGACGCGATCTCCACCACCTACCGGCGTGGCAAGCACCCGTCTCCCGGCGACTCAAAGAAGATCGCCACTGTCCTGCGCGCGGTCGCCGACGATCTGTCCGCATAGGGCTCTTCGCGTCTACGGGGACTTCGCGGTGGCCTCCGCCGCCTCGCCGCCCGCAGGGCGGGGCATCCGTGCGGGGGTGCGCCGTGCGCGCCGTCGTACCCGCTGGGTCAGCAGCAGCACGAGCGAAAGGCCCAGCGCCGCCGCGACGCTCGACAGTGCCACCCGTCCGTCGAAGCGGGTGGACATGCCGAGCCCGATCAGCCCTCCGAGCACCCAGACCAGCTGGTGCAGCGTCTCCGACACCGCGAACGTCGAGGAGCGCACCTCCTCGCCGATCTCCCGCTGTACGACGGCGTCCAGCGACAGTTTGCCCAGCGACTGGCCGAACGCGCCCACGAACGCCACCGCCAGCGCGGCCCACAGGCCGAAGAACACGGCGCCCACCGCCGCCATGGTGGTCGCGAAGGCGAGCGTGCCGAACACGATCAGCTGTGGCGCGCGGGCCTTCGCCCGGGCGCCGAGCACCGTGCCCACCATGCCGCCGGCCCCCGCGCAGGCCACCAGCAGCCCGAGTGCGACATTCGGCGAGACCGGGTCGAAGCGCTGTTCCCGGAGCAGGAAGGCGAGGTAAAGGATCAGGAAGCCCGAGAACGCGCGGAGCGCCGCGTTGGCGAGCATCGCGTCGCCCACCGCCGGGCCGACCCGCAGGAGACTCCGCCACCTGGCGCGTTCGCCCGGCCGGTCCGGCTCGGTGGCGGTCTCGGGGGTGTCGACGTGCTTGGGCAGCCGCACACAGAAGACGGCGCCCAGGATGAACACCAGCATGGCGATGCGCAGCAGCCAGTCCTGGCCGATCAGCACCCCCAGGCCCGCCCCGACCGGTGCGGTGATGGACGCGGCGATCAGTCCGGCGAACGACGCGCGGGCATTCGCCGTCACGAGTGTGATCTGATCGGGGAGCACGCGCGGTGTGACCGCGCTGCGCAGGACGCCGAAGGCCTTCGACAGCACCAGAACGCCGAAGGCCGCAGGCAGGAACGTCACAGCGTCACCGTGGGACACGGCGCCCGCCATGCCCCAGCACAGCAGTCCGCGGGCCAGCATCGTGCCGGCCATCGCGACCCGGCGGGCCGAGCGCATACGGTCCAGCGCGGGACCGATCAGGGGAGCGATCAACACGAAGGGAGCCATGGTCACGACGAGGTACAGGGCCACTTGGCCGCGCGCCTGGTTCACGTCGAGCCCGAAGAAGATCGTGCCGGCCAACGCGACCGCCACGAGTGCGTCGCCGGCGCTGTTGACGGCATGGGCCTCGATCAGGCTGCCCAGGCCGCTGCGCCCGGCCCCCTGGGCATGTGTGACACGTCTGGTGGTCCGTGCGATCCGGCGGGTGGCGCCCCGTACTGATCGCCCGGCGCCGCGAACCGATCGCCCGGCGCTTCTCATGTGCGCCCTCACTCCCATCCCACCAGTCTCTCCGAGACTGGGCCTTTCCTGGAATCCGTGTCCTAACCGTGGCCCATGGTGCGCTGTCATGCCCGTCTATGAGGGACAATCGTGTATGTGAGCCCACTGCCGCGATCGAGTGCCGCGCCCACGCGCCGGACCCGTACCCCTGTCGTCGATGCCGCATGCGCGGATGCGGTAGAGCTGGCGCGTGCCGCCGCCGAGGAGACGGCCTGGCCGGGCCCCGTCGGTGAACATCTGGGTCTCCAGGCTGATGGAGACCGGGTGGTCACCCACTATTTCGCATGTCTTGACTCGGCCTATAACGGCTGGCGATGGGCCGTCACCGTCGCCCGTGCCTCGCGCGCCAAGGCCGTGACGGTCAGCGAATGCGTGCTGATGCCGGGCGACGAGGCCGTGATGCCCCCGCAGTGGGTGCCATGGATCGACCGGTTGCGGCCAGGCGACCTCGGCCCCGGCGATCTGCTGCCCACCGCGGCCGACGACGTACGGCTCGCGCCCGGCTTCACCCAGGTCGACGACGCGACCGACCGGCAGATGCTGTGGGAGCTCGGCCTCGGCCGGGCCCGCGTGCTGTCCGCCGAGGGCCGCGACGAGGTGGCCGCGCGCTGGTACGAGGGCACCGCCGGACCACGGACCCCCATCGCCGCGTCGGCGCCGGCGCCCTGCTCGACGTGCGGCTTCTTCGTACCGCTGGCCGGCGCGCTGCGACAGCTGTTCGGGGTCTGCTCCAACGAGTACGCCCCCGACGACGGCAAGGTGGTCGCGGTCGATCACGGCTGCGGCGCGCACTCCGAGGCCGTCGTCGCACCCTCCGCGGTCGAATACGCGCCGCCGATCGTGGACGAGCTCGGCTACGACATCGTGGGGGCCGGTTCCATCGCCGACGAAGAGGCCCTGGGGCACAGCTGAATCGCCGCCGCGGTGCGACGAAGGCCCACGAGACCCCCCGAGCGGCCACTCGGGCGGCCTCGCGGGCGGTCGCACGGGCGGCCACTCGAGCAGTCGCACGGGCGGGCCGAAGGCGTCAGGGTCGAGGTGCACGGTGATCGGCGGTGACGTGACGATGGAAGATCCCTTCGGGACCGAGGACCTGCGCGAGCGGGTGCTCCGGGCATGGGCGGCGGCGCCGGCCCGGTTCCGCGAGGACGCCAACGCCGAGGAGGACCACGCGCTCGGGGGTTACCGCGACCGGGTGGTGATCGAGCTGGCGCAGAACGCCGCCGACGCGGCGTTGCGCGCGGGCGTTCCCGGGCGGCTGCGGCTGAGCCTGCGTGACGGCGTCCTGACCGCGGCCAACACCGGCGCGCCGCTCGACGCCGCGGGGGTCGAGGCGCTCTCGACGCTGCGCGCCTCGGCCAAGCGCGACGAGACCGGCGCGACGGGCCGCTTCGGCGTGGGCTTCGCGGCGGTCGTCGCGGTCAGCGACGAGCCTTCTGTCGTCTCCACCCTGTCCGGCGACGCCCTGTCCGGCGACGAGCCCGACGATCTGCGCGGCCGGATCGCCGGCGTCGAGTGGTCGGCGGCCCGTACGCGGGAGCTGGTGGAGCGGATCCCCGCCCTCGCCGACGAACTGGCCCGCCGGGACGGTCAGGTCCCCGTGCTCCGCCTGCCCTTCCCCGCCGGACCGGCCGGGCCTCATGAGCAGCGGGCCGAGACCTACGACACCGTCGTGCGGCTGCCGCTGCGGGACGCCGAGGCCGAGCGGTCGGTGCGCCGGGCGCTCGATCAGGTGGGCCCGGCGCTGATGCTGTCGCTGCCCGCGCTCGACGAGATCGAGATCGAGGTCGACGGGGGCGCCCGGACGCTCACCGCGACGCACGCCGACGGCTCCGCGACGATCAACGGTGCCGAGTGGCGGACGGCCGAGGCACATGGCGAGATTCCGCCGGAGTTGCTGGCCGACCGGCCGACCGAGGAGCGGGCGCGGCCGTACTGGCAGGTTCGCTGGGCGGCTCTCGCGGACGGGTCGAGCCTGCCCGGTGACGTGCCGGCCGTGATCCACGCGCCGACTCCGAGCGACGAGCCGCTGGGCCTGCCCGCCCTGCTGATCGGGTCTTTTCCGCTCGCGCCCGACCGGCGGCATGCGGCTCCGGGTCCGCTCACCGACTTCCTGGTCGAGCGGGCGGCGCAGGCCTATGTCGATCTGCTCCGCGCCATGCCGGTGACCCCGCGCCTGCTCGACCTGGTGCCGGGCCGGGTCGGGGCCGGAGAGCTGGACGCCAGGATCCGCAGCGCGGTCCTCGCCACGCTCCCCGGCGTACCGCTGCTGCCCGGCCCCTCTCACAGCCCTGATCCGGCGCGCAGCCATGATCTGACGCCCAGCCCTGATCTGACGGAGGCCGGGCTGCAGCGCGGCCGCGACGCGGTCGCCGTCGACGGGTCCGGGGCGCTGCTCGAGTTGCTCGCCCCCGTGCTGCCGGGCCTGCTGCCCGTCGGCTGGCCGGTGCGGCACCCGGCGCTGGCCGCGCTGGGGGTCCGCAGGGTCGAGCTCGCCGACGTGATCGACGCGCTCGCCGGGCTGGAACGCGAGCCGGCCTGGTGGCACCGTCTCTACGACGCGCTGACGGGGACCGACGCCGATGCTCTCGGTGCGCTGCCGGTGCCGCTGGCGGACGCCCCCGAATCGGCCGAGGCGGGGCCGGTCGAGTTCTCCGCGCGCCGTCCGTTCCCTGGCGGCGGAGTACGGATGGCGCGCGGCCCGCGTGGTCTGCTGATCGCCGGGTCGGGCGTGGATCCGGCCGGACTGGCCGCCCTCGATCTGCGCTTCGTCCATCCCGAGGCGGCCCATCCGCTGCTGCACCGGCTCGGCGCCATCGAGGCGGGTCCGCGCGCGATCCTCACCGATCCGGCCGTACGCGCCGCCGTCGCGGGCTCATACGACGCCGATGACCCGGAGCCGGTCGCGCGCGCCGTGCTCGGCCTGGTCGCGGCCGCCAAGCCAGCGCCCGGCGAGGAGCCGTGGCTGGCCGAGCTCGCGCTGCCCGGCGCGGACGGGGAGCTCTACGCCGCGGGCGAGCTGCTGCTGCCCGGTGGCCCGCTGCACGAGGTGGTCGCCGGCGACGCCCCCTTCGGGGTGGCCGACCCCGCACTGGTGGACCGGTACGGCGCTGAGGTGCTCGAGGCGGTCGGCGTCCTCGTGACGTTCGCGCTCGTGCGCGAGCACGACGTGCCCGTGACCGACCCGGCCCTCGATCTCGATGGCGAGGAGGACTGGGCCGACGAGGTGCTGGCCCGGCTGCCCGATCAGGACATGCCGCCGATGCTGCCGGAGCTGGTCGCCGTACGCGACCTCGAGCTGGTCCAGGACTGGGGCACCGCGCTCCGCATGCTCGCCGAACCCCCGCTGCGCGCCGCCGTCACCGATCCGGCGTATGTGCTGCTCGGGGACGGCCGCCGGGTCGCCGTGCCGTCCTACACGGCGTGGTGGCTGCGCCGGCATCCGGTGCTGGGCGGCCGCCGGCCGGCCGACCTGGCCGCACCGGGTGCCGACCCGCTGCTCGCCGGGCTGTACGACCTCGCGCCCGCCGGGCTGGACGCGGGGCTGCTGGGCGTGCTCGGCGTGCGCACGTCGCTGGCCGAGCTGCTGGCCGAGCCGGGCGGCGCCGAGGAACTGCTCGCGCTGCTCGCCGAGCCCGGCCGTACGGTCTCGCGGGCGCAGTTGCGGGAGCTGTGGACCGAGCTGTCCCGGCACGAACCGTCGGACATCGAGCCGCCGGCCCGCGTACGGGCGGTGACCGGCCGGGACCCCGAGGTCGTACCGGCGGAGGACGCGCTGATCCTGGACAGCCCCGACCTGCTGCCACTGCTCGCCGGGCAGCCGTTGATCATCGCTGCGTACGACGGCGCGGGGACGCTGGCCGAGCTCCTGGACATCCCGCTCGCGGGCGAGGAGCTCGCCGGCGCGGTGGAGTCGCGGGGGACGCAGCGGCCGGTGCCGGACGTCGTGCGCGAGGTGCTGCCGGACGCCCCGGAGCGTTATGTCGCGCACGATCCGCTGATCGTGGACGGTCTCGCCGTGCCGTGGCGGTTCGACGGGGCCGCAGTGCACGCGAGCGGCCTCGCCGGGCTTGCCCGCGGTCTGGCGTGGGCGACCGGGCGCTGGGCGGACCGGCTGCTGGTCGAAGCCGTGCTACGTGATCCGGAGGAGCTGCCGGCGCTGCTGGCCGAAGCCGACCTGGACGCGTCCGGCTAGTGGACGGCTAACCCGGCCGGCGGTCCGGGTTAGTGGCGGCGTGCCCACCGGGGCCGGCCTCACCGTGGCTTGCCTCACGGTGCCCGGATTCAGGGTGCCCGGATTCAGGGTGCCCGGCGTCGCGGTGCCCCGCGTCGTCGGCGACCGGACCGTCGAGCGCGCCGGTCCCGGCCGATCCGCCGTCGCCGGTTCCATCGGCGACCGGGCGTTCGGCATCGGTTTGGTCGACGGCGGCGTGCTTGCCGGCGTGGCTGGCGATGAGGGCGGCGCGGGTGCGCTGCAGCCGCGGGATGTACAGCACCCCGAACAGGCCGATCGCGATACCGACCACGCACACCCACAGCCACCAGCGGTCGGCCTCGGGCAGCCCGATCACGAGCAGGACGACGAGCGCCACCGCCCAGGCGGCCGCGCCGGCGGCGGCGACGCGAACGTCATTGGTCTCGAGCGGGGGAGGAGGCGGGCGCCGTGGTCGGGCCATGAGGCCAGGTTAGACGACCGCCGTGGACCTTCCGCCCCGGCGCCGGGTCGCTCGCCGGCGGACCCCACCGCCTCACACGGCTGATCCACGCAGGTTTTGTTGCGGATTTGGTGCCGTTGGCGGCTTTCCTTGCTCCTTCGGCATCTGTCACTCTGCGGCCGTGATCGAGAAAGTCGAAGAGAAGCAGCGGCCCGTGAGCGGGCTCGACCGGTACTTCAAGATTTCCGAGCGCGGGTCCACCGTGGGCAGGGAGCTGCGCGGCGGCCTGGCCACCTTCTTCACGATGGCCTACATCGTCGTGCTGAACCCGCTGATCATCGGTACCGTCGCCGACAAGGACGGGCAGTTCCTCGGGGACCTGACGCAGCCGGGCGCGAGCATCCCGCTGGTGGCGGCCGCCACCGCGCTCGTCGCCGGCGTACTCACGCTCGGCATGGGCGTGATCGGCCGCTATCCGTTCGCGATGGCCACGGGGCTCGGCCTCAACGCCGTCGTCGCGTTCGGCATCGCCAGCGGCATGTCCTGGGAGGACGCGATGGGCATCGTGGTCCTCGAGGGGCTGGTGATCACGGTTCTGGTGCTCACCGGGTTCCGGGTGGCGGTCTTCCACGCGATCCCGACCGAGCTGAAGACCGCCATCGCGGTGGGGATCGGCCTGTTCATCGCGCTGATCGGCTTTGTCGACGCGGGTTTCGTCCGCCGCATCCCCGGCGCGGCCGGCGAGGGCACGGTGCCCCTTCAGCTCGGCGGGACCGGGAGCCTGTCGGGCTGGCCCACGCTGGTCTTCGTCGTCGGCCTGCTCGTCACCGTCCTGTTGGTGGCGAGGAAGGTCAAGGGCGCGATCCTCATCGGCATCGTGGCGACCACGGTCCTCGCGATCGTCGTGGAGTGGCTCGCCGACGTCGGCCCGTACGTCAAGGGAGTCGACGCGGCCGGCAAGCCCGTCATCAATCCGGACGGCTGGCAGCTCGGCGTCCCCGCGCTGCCCGACAAGATCGCCGGGTCGCCGGACCTCAGCCTGCTCGGTGATTTCAGCCTGTTCGGCAGCTTCGAGCGGGTCGGCGTCGTGGCCGCCCTGCTCTTCGTCTTCACCGTCATGCTGGCGGACTTCTTCGACACCATGGGCACCACCGTGGGCGTGGGCGCCGAGGCCGGGCTGCTCGACGACAAGGGCGATCTGCCGGGTGTCAGGAACGTGCTGCTGGTCGACTCGCTGGGCGCCGCGGCCGGCGGGGCGGCATCGGTGTCGTCCAACACCACCTACATCGAGTCGGCGGCCGGCGTGGCAGAGGGCGCGCGCACCGGGCTGGCCAGCGTGGTGACGGGCGGGCTGTTCCTCGTCGCCATGTTCTTCGCCCCGCTCGTGGGCGTCGTGCCGTTCGAGGCGGCGACACCGGCGCTCGTGGTGGTCGGGTTCCTGATGATGACCCAGATCCGCAACATCGACTTCGGCGACTACGACGTCGCGATCCCGGCGTTCCTGATGATCGTCCTGATGCCCTTCTCGTACTCGATCACGGTGGGCATCGGCGCGGGCTTCATCAGTTACGTCGTGATCAAGGCGTTCCGGCGCAGGTTCGCGGAGATCCATCCGCTGATGTGGCTGATCGCGGCGCTGTTCGTCCTCTACTTCGCCCTCGATCCGGTGAAGTCGCTGCTGGGCGTCGGCTGATCATGTCGGCGGGACGGCCGGGCATCCGCCACGGCCGCCCTCCGACGTGCGACGATGCTCCTAGAGCTGAGCGAGCGGAGGATGCCGAAATCATACGCTTTGCTAAGGATCTGGCGGAATAGCCTCGAACCGTCGTATCGTTAGCAAGAGTAATGACTTCAGCGAATGAACATGGCAATGTCGCAGACCAGAAGCCGCGCAGGCCTGGCGCAGGACCTGCGCATCTCGATCGCGCGCCTGTCGCGCCGGCTCCGCGCGCAAAGCACAAGCGGGCTTTCGATCACGCAACAGGCCGCGCTGGCGGCCGTCGAACGGCACCAGTCGATGAGTCCTCGGCAGCTCGCCGAGCACGAGAAGGTGCAGCCCCCGTCGATGACCCGCGTGATCGCCGCACTGGAGGAGCAGGGCCTGCTCGTCCGGACGCCGCACGCGACGGACGGCCGCCAGGTGGTGCTGAACGTCACGGATCAGGGACGGGAACTGCTCAAGGAGCAGCGCCGGCGCAAGCAGGCGTGGCTGTCGCAGCGGCTCGAGGAACTGACACCGGAAGAGCGGACGATCCTGCGCCAGGCGGCGCCGATCCTGGAGAAGCTGAGCCGGTCCTAGCGCGCGGCGGGATGTTCCGCTCGCTGCGCAATCGCAACTACCGGCTCTTCGCCGCCGGCCAGGTGGTGTCCAACACCGGCACCTGGATGCAGCGGGTGGCGCAGGACTGGCTGGTGCTGGACCTCACCCACGGCAGCGGCACGGCGCTCGGCATCACCACCGGGCTGCAGTTCCTGCCGTTGCTCCTGTTCGGCCTGTGGGGCGGCGTCATCGCCGACCGCTACTCGAAGCGGCGCGTCCTGATGATCACTCAGGTGTCGATGGGCGCGCTCGCCCTCATCCTCGGTGTCCTGTCCATCGGCGGCGTCGCCCAGGTCTGGCACGTCTACCTGCTGGCGTTCGCACTCGGCCTGGCCACCGTGGTGGACAACCCCACCCGGCAGACGTTCGTGGTCGAGATGGTGGGCAGGAAGGATCTGCCCAACGCCATCGCCCTGAACAGCGCGACCTTCAACGGCGCGCGCATCGTCGGCCCCGCCGTCGCGGGCGTCGCGATCGCCCTCGTGGGCACCGGGCCGGTGTTCCTGATCAACGCGGCGTCGTTCAGCGCGGTCCTGCTCGGGCTGAAGGCCATGCGCGAGCGCGATCTGCACCAGGTGGGGGAACCGGTGCCGCGCGCCAAGGGACAGCTGCGCGAGGGTCTGCGCTACGTCAAGGGCAGGCGCGATCTCGTCATGGTCCTCGTGCTGGTCGGCTTCATCGCCGCCTTCGGCATGAACTTCCAGCTGACGACCGCCCTGATGGCCAGGCAGGTCTTCCACAGCGGGGCCTCGTCCTTCGGGCTCGCCTCGACGATGCTCGCGGTGGGAGCGCTGTCGGGTGCGCTGCTGTCCGCCCGCCGGGTCCGCCCGAGCCGGCGCATGCTGCTGATGGCGGCCTTGCTCTTCGGCGTGTTCGAGGTGCTGACCGGCCTGATGCCGACCTACTGGTCGTTCCTGGCGCTGCTGGTCCCCACCGGCATCGCGCTGATGACCTTCACCACCACCGCCAACGCGACCATGCAGCTCAACGTCGCTCCCGAGATGCGCGGCCGGGTCATGGGCCTCTACATGTTCGTCTTCCTCGGGACCAACCCGCTCGGCGCGCCCATGGTCGGATGGATGGCCGAGCAGTTCGGGCCGCGCCTGAGCATCGTGGCGGGCGGCCTCGTCGCCACGGTCGCCGCGACGGTGATCATCTTGGTGATGGTGCCCCTCGCGTCGATCGTACGAGTACTGCGCTCATTGCCGGATGCCCTAAGTTTCCAACGCGCCTGACAATGGCCGCGGTGGCTGGGAAACTGACCGAACGGGGCGTGCTCGGCCTCGGCCATGGCGATGGCCGTGGCGATGTCCATGGGGTCATGGCCATCGCTTCGGCTCGGCTACCGGGCGGCTCCGTTCCTGCACGGTGAACGAGGAGGCGGCGATGACGGTCTCGATGGTCAAGGGTCAGCGGATCTCGCTGGATAAGCCCGGCGGCACGCTGACGCTCGTCCGGATGGGGCTCGGGTGGGACGCGGTGAAGAAGCGCGGATTCTTCGGCTCACGCGAGCGTGAGATCGATCTGGACGCCTCCTGCGTGCTCTTCGCCGACGGCCGCATCACCGATGCCGTCTTCTTCGGCAAGTTGGTCAGTGACGACGGGTCGGTGCGCCACACCGGCGACAACCTGACCGGGCACGGCGACGGCGACGACGAATCGGTCATCGTCGACCTGAACCGGCTGCCGGTGCACATCAGCTCGCTGATCTTCACGGTCAGCTCGTTCAACGGCCAGACCTTCAACGAGGTCGAGAACGCGTTCTGCCGGCTGGTGGACGAGACGAACGGCGCCGAACTGGCCCGCTACACCCTCACCGGCGGCGGCGGCCACACCTCCATGGTCATGGCCCGGCTCTACCGGCACGGTGGCGCCTGGAAGATGGCCGCGATCGGCGAGCCCGGTCAAGGTCGTACCTTCCAGGACATGCTCCCGCAGCTCGTCGCACACGCCTGAGCCCGGCGTGCCCGATCTTGTACGCGGCGCCAACACGCCGCTCGATGCTCAACGGGTCACTGTCGGCGTCCGGTGCGCCCTTCCGGCCGACGTCAGCGCCCTGCTCGTCGGCTCGGACATGCGCGTGCGGTCCGACGCCGACCTCGTCTTCTACAACGCGCCCGAGGGCGCGGGCGTGCGGTGGTCGGACGGCGGCAGCGGTCAGCGCATCGACCTGGACCTGGCCGCCGTGGCGGCCGACGTCCATGCCGTCCTGCTGGTGATGAGCCTCGCCGGAGCCGCCACGTTCGGTTCGATCCCGGCGCCGCGCCTGCAGCTCACCGCCGAGGGAGGCCGCCAGGTAGCGGTGTTCAACGTCGACGGGCTGAGCTCGGAACGGGCCATCATCGGCATGGAGGTCTACCGCCGCGGACCCGGCTGGAAGGTCCGCGCCGTCGGCCAGGGGTACGACGGAGGGCTCGTCGACCTCGTCACCGCACACGGCGTCGAGGTCGACGACCCGGGTGAGGACACGGCCGCTCAGCCGCCGCCCGCCGGGGTCGCCGTCGGGGGCGCCATGCCGCAGGCCGGCCCGCCGCCGCATCAGCAGCCCCCGCCGCATCAGCAGATGCCGCCCTACCAGCAGACGCCCTCCTACCAGCAGGGTCAGTCCCAGCAGCAGAGGCCGGGCCGGCCGCAGGACCCCGCGCCGCCTCGGCAGCCACGATCGGACGTCCCGCCCGCGCCGGGCGCCGGCGAGGTCGACTACGTCGAACGCGTCTGGCTGGTGTGGGAGGACGCCAGCCGGTCGCTGGCCGCCTATCGCTCGACCGGTGAGCACGCGCTGACCATCCGTAACGACGAAATCGCCGGTCGGGTCCCGAAGGGCCGCTACCGGGAGCTTCTCGACGCGGCCGCCCAGCGGCTGAACGCGGACATCGGCCAGCTCGCCGGCGAGCTCGCCGGCGCCGAGCATCAGGCGAACGCCGAGATAGCCCCGTTCGGCGGCATGTCCTGGCTGACCTGGCAGCCTCGGCCCGACCTGGCCGAGGGCATTCTGCTCGGCCATCTCAGCGCCCCGGAGCTGCCCGGTCTGCGCGTGCCGCTGATCCTCCGCATGCCGCTGCGGAGGGCGACCTGGATCTCGAGGGGCGTGGTGCCCGGCGAGTCGCTGGTCTTCGCGTGGTCGCTCGTCAGCCGGCTCCTCGCCGCGTTCCCGCCGGGCACGGTGGGGATCGAGGTGATCGACGCGTCCGGTCTGTCGGGTGCCGGCTGGCTGCACGGCTTCGCCCCGGCGACGGTGCACCACCTGCTCGGCGGGGGTGTGGCCACGGGCCCGGCAGCGGCCGAGCGGGTGCGGCGCCTGCTCGACCTGGTCGATCTGCGCATGGTCGGCATCTCAGAGACCGAGACGGCCATGGCGCCGGCGGGCGGGCCGCCGGTGCGGCTCGTCGTGGTGCTCGACGCCGGTGCGGCGCTCGCCGACGGGGACGAGGCTCACCAGCTCGTGCGGCTGGTCGAGGACGGTCCGGCGGCCGGCGTGCCGGTGCTGCTGGTCGAGACCGACACGCCGGTCGGCGACTCCGTTCGCACACTGCGGGTCCGGCAGACGTGCCACAACCTCCCGAGCGGTGAGGGAACCGTCGTGGACCCGTGGGTCGGCGGCGACTGGACGCTCACTCCCGACATCCTCCCGGACGCCGGTGACGGCACCCGCGCCCCCGCGTTGTTCTCGCATCTCCTCGGCGAGCACACCCGGGGTCTGGTCACCTGACCTCGGCCGGCAGTGACAGGCGGGCACGCCGGCTGACAGGCTTTGTCGTGTGGCCGATCCCGCGTTGTCGTCATGAGGTTGTTCGTCGCGCTGCCGCTGCCGCCGCGGGTACTCGACGAGATCGAGGAGTTCATCGCCCCGCTCAGGACCGGGTGGCCCGATCTCAAGTGGCTGCGTCGCGACCTCATGCACGTCACCCTGACCTTCCTCGGCGAGGTGGACGATCGGACCCTCGACTGGCTGCCGCCGCGCCTGGAACGCGCCGCCCGCCGCTACGACCCGCTGACGCTGTCGCTCGCCGGAGCGGGCGCCTTCCCCGGTGGCGGCGCGCACGCCCGCGTGCTCTGGACGGGCCTGTACGGCGATCGTCGCACCCTCGTCAGGCTGGCCGCCTCGGTGGCCGCCGCGGGCACCAGGGCGGGGTCGCCCTTCGGGGAGCACAGGGCCTTCCGGCCGCACCTCACCCTGGCCAGGTGCCGCCGGCCCACGGACGTACGGCCGCTGCTCGACGATCTTTCGGCCTTCGCCGGGTCGCCGTGGACCGCCGACTCGATCTGCCTGGTGCGCAGCCACCTCGGCGGGCAGGTTCGCCACGAGACCCTGAAGACCTGGTCGCTCGGGCGGCCGGGCACCCCGGCCGTTCCGTCGTGATCGTGTGGATGCCCGCCCCGCGTCCCGAAACGCGATCGCGCCGAATAGGCTGCAGACCGTGAACCGCCCACCGCGATGGCTGCTGCCGGCCGTGCTGACCGTGCTGATCCTCGCCGTGATCATCGGCAGCCTGCTGAATTGATCCGTGCATGGGGCGCGTGTGTCGGCGCCACGACGATGGGGGAAGATCGACACATGCGAGTGCTCGTGGTCCTGATCAGTGGCTTCTTGCTGCTGGGGCCCGGTGTGGCGTTCGCGGGGACGGCGCCCGATCCGGGCGTCGCCTTCACCATCTCCGACCGCCGGATCAACGAGTCCAGCGGGCTCGCCGTGAGCACTAGGCACCCCGGCGTCGTCTACACCCACAACGATTCCGACGGATCGGCCGCGATCTTCGCCGTCGGGCCGGACGGCCGCACGAAGGCCACGCTCACGCTGTCGCGCGCGCACAACCGCGACTGGGAGGGGATCGCGGTCGGCCGGGACCAGAGCGGCCCTGCGATCTTCGTGGCCGACATCGGCGACAACGCGGGCGGCGCCCAGCCCTACGTCACCGTCTACCGGGTGCCCGAACCGGCCCGGTTGAGCGACCAGACGCTGAGCGCGACCGCGTTCCGGCTGAAGTACGAGGACGGGCCCCGCAACGCCGAGTCGGTGCTGATCAATCCGCGTACGGGCCGGCTATACATCGCCAGCAAGCAGATCGGCGGCGGGCTCTACGAGGCCCCGGCTCAGTTGCGGACCGACCGCATCAACGTGCTGCGCAGGGTGGGACCGGCGCCCCTGCTCGCCACGGACGGAGCCTTCGCGCCCGACGGCCGCCATTTCGTCATCCGGACCTACTACGCGGCGCACATCTACTCGGCGCCGGGCAAGCTGCTGCGGATCGTGTCGCTGCCGCACCAGGAGCAGGGGGAGTCGATCACCTACTCCCCGGACGGGCGGTCGCTGCTCGCCGGTTCCGAGGGAGTGAACTCGCCGGTCTACCGGCTGGGGCTGCCCGACGACGCCGCGTCCGCGTCGAGCAGTGCGTCGTCGTCGCAGTCGACCCCGCAGAGGGACCCGGACACCCGCGAGGGCGGTGCCGGCGTACGGAGCGCCGTGCTGCTGGCCGTCGTCGGGGTCGGCGGCTTCTTCGCGTATCGGCTGCTGCGCAGGCGTTCCTGAGCCCGGTGAGATCGCCTGTGAGATCGTCCTCGGCGGCGCGTGCCGGAGCGCCTCCGCGTGATCACACGCCCTGGCGTGACGATGTCGAGAGAATCCTCTCCGGACGAGATGGCGGTGAACCCATCGCGCGACATGTCAGGATCTGTGGCTGTGGACCATGAGCTCATCGGCCCGCGGGCGCTGGACGGCCGCCGGAACGGTTCAGCCGCTGGCGGGCCGTTCGCCCTGCTGCCGTTCGCGATCGCGCTCGTGCCTGTCCGGCCCGTCTGGCTGTGGACGGTGCTCATCGCCGCCGGCAATGCGCTGCCGTGGCTGCTCGGCCGGATCCTGCCCCGGCGCCCCGTGCCGTACTGGCGGCTGTCGGCGGCCGGCCTCGAGCGGATCGGCTCCTCGGGCGAGATCGCGGCGAGCTACGAGCGTGATCGCATCAGAGAACTCGCGCTGACGGCCGAGGACGGGGTGCTCACCGTCTTCCACAAGTTCGGCGCGACGGAGGCCGGGGAGCTCACCGGGATGGGCTTCGAGCCCCTGACGTTCTTCCTGACCGCCCGCCGCCTCGGCATCCCGATCCATGTGCTCGACGGCGACAGCTCGGCGCTGAAGGACGATGAGGCCCCACCACCCGGGCAGGGCGCCGAGCAGCGGCTGCTCGATCAGGAGGCCGAACTGCTCGTGGCCGTGCACGAGCCCACCGAACCGCGTGGCGCGCCGGTCGAGCTGGAGTCGCCGCGGCCGCTGCCCGGACGGGCCCGTACCACCGCCCTAGGCGTCCTCGCGGCGGTCCTCAGCATGCTCATGATCATCCGGATCGCGTTGGAGGGTGCGGAGGGATTCACCGACCGGCTCACCGCGGGATTCTGGGCGCTCACCGCCGGCGTGGCGCTCCTCCTGGCCCGGCGCCGCCTGCAGCGGACCACTCCGGTCCATTGGCGGATCACCGCCGAGAGCCTGCGGGCGGGCGGACATGAGGTGGCCGCCGCGGACATCGCGGCTCTGGTCGTGGGGCCGGGGGTCACGGCGCATCCGGTCACGGGCGAGCCGGAGCCGGACTCGCTGTGCGTTCTCGCGTTCGATCACCGGCTGCGGCTGCTGGCCCGGCTCCCCGCGCGCGGACTCGACAAGTTCCAGCTGGCCCACGCGCTGGACGAGCACGGCTACCGGGTCATCACGCCGGACGCCCAGCTGCTGCGGCCCTCGGAGTACGGCCTCGACGGGCTCCCGGAGATCTTCGCCCAGGTGCCCGGCGGCCGGCTCGTCGTGGCCGAGGAGGGGCTCGGCTGGGCCGACGCGGCGGGCGACGTCGTGCTCAGGATGCCCCAGGACCGGATCGGGGGCATCGAACTGCTCACCATCGGCGGGCACGCCTGGCTGCGGGTGTACGACGCCGACGGCGACGAGTTCTTCGCCGCGCCGCTGACCGCGCTGCGGATCGCGCGTACCGACCTGCGGGAGTCGGCGCGCCGGGCCGGGCTGCCCGTGACCGACGCGGAGTACGACGCCTACCTCAGCGCCGCCTTCCACGGCACGGTCTCGGGACTGTCGGTGGCGCCCGAGGCGCGGGTGCCGCCGGCTCAGGCCCAGCCGCCCGCGGAGTCGAGCATGCTGCTGGACGTGCCGCGCCGCTCCCGGATCTGGTCGTACGGCGTGACCGCCGGAGTGTGCGAATTCGTCGCCGTCCTCGGAGCACTGTGGCTCGGGCCCGACCTCGGCGGCTTCGCGTTGACGGTGGCGTGGGCTGGGCCGACCGGGCTGCTGCTCGGCCTGGTCGGCGCCTGGCTGTACGACCGGAACCGGTCCCAGCTGCGGGTCTCGACCGCCGGCATCATGGCGGTGACCCCGCTCGGCCGGATCGACTGGAACCTGCGTCGCGACGCGGTCGGCGGGGTCGGCCTCGACGAGTCAGAGGAGGGCACGCCGAAGCTCGTCGTGTGGAGCCCGGCCGGCCGGGTGCTGCGCCGGGTCACGTTCCCGCCCGACCTCGGCAAGCTGCGACGGGCCTGCGAGCGTTACGGCCTGCCGTGGGGGCCGCCCGACGCCGGCCGGCCGGCCCCTCCGCCCCCCGAACTCTGATCGCCACGTCGGCCGGATCTGCCGGCGCCCGAGCGGTCAGAGGCGTTCGACGACGTGGTCGACGCAGGCGGTGAGGGCCTCGACGTCGGCGGGCTCGATGGCGGGGAACATGCCGATCCGCAGCTGGTTGCGCCCGAGCTTGCGGTAGGGCTCGGTGTCGACGATCCCGTTCGCCCGCAGGACCTTGGCCACCGCCGCCGCGTCGACCTCGCCGGAGAAGTCGATGGTGCCGACGACCTGGGAGCGCTGCGCCGGGTCGGCGACGAACGGCGTGGCGTACGGCGACTTGTCCGCCCAGGCGTAGAGCCGCTGCGACGAGTCGGCGGTGCGCGCCGTCGTCCAGGCCAGCCCGCCCTGTGCGAGCATCCACTCGATCTGCTCGGCGAACAGCAGCAGCGTGGCCACCGCCGGGGTGTTGTAGGTCTGGTCCTTGCCCGAGTTGTCGACGATCGTCGGCAGGCTGAAGAACTCCGGCACGTACCGGTCGGTCGCCGCGATCTCCTCGATCCGGGCCAGAGCGGCCGGCGAGAACAGGCCCGCCCACAGACCGCCGTCCGCGGCGAAGCACTTCTGGGGGGCGAAGTAGTAGACGTCGCACTCGCTGACGTCCACCGGCAGGCCGCCGGCCCCGCTGGTCGCGTCGACCAGCACGAGGTCGCCCGGCTCGCCGACCCGCTTGATCGGCATGGCGACGCCGGTCGAGGTCTCGTTGTGGGTCAGGGCGTAGGCGTCGATCCCGTCCTCGGCGCGCGGCACCGGGTGGGTGCCGGGGTCAGCGGAGATCACCGAGGGGTCGCCGAGCCACGGCGCGCCCTTGGTGACCTTGGCGAACTTGCTCGAGAACTCGCCGAACGTCACATGCTGCGACCTGGCGCGCACCAGCCCGAACGCGGCGGTGTCCCAGAACGCGGTCGTGCCGCCGTTGCTGAGCAGAACCTCATACCCCGCGGGGAGCGAGAACAGCTGGGCGAGCCCCTCGCGTACCCGGGCGACGAGGGACTTCACCGGCTTCTGCCGGTGGGAGGTCCCCATGTACGTCGCACCGGACGCCTGCAGGGCGGCCAGCTGCTCGGGCCGGACCTTCGAGGGGCCGCAGCCGAATCGGCCGTCGGCGGGCTTCATGTCCTCAGGGATAACGATGTCGGTCACTCGACCCAGCGTAGTTGACCTGCGATATCGGGCATGGCCGGGTCCGTATCTTGAGATGTCGATCTCATCCGGCGTGGCTCAGCGACGGCGGCGAGCGAGCGACCAGGCACCGGCGACGACCACGGCGGCGACGCAGGTGACGGCGAGAACCAGCGGATAGGCCCATGGCCGGTCGTCCCGGTGCGCGGCCAGCGCCGCGGTCGCGGAGTCGTACGCCAGCAGGACCAGCGCGGCCGCCGTGATCCAGAGGGCGATGCGGCCGGACACCCGGTTGCGGTGCCGGATCCGCTCCTGCCGCTCCTCCTCGTACCGCTCCTCCTCGTACCGCCGTTCTCGGGCCTTGGCGTCCTCGGTGTCCTCGTCCACTCCGCCATGATGGCAAAGGTGTTCCAAGAGACGGTATGGATCTACTTCATGCCCGCCCTGGCGAAGGCCGTCCGCGAA
>NZ_JABVEB010000072.1 GCF_014323665.1 Actinomadura sp. HBU206391
GCGCGACCGGAGTGAAACGATCACTCGTGTCCAGAGCCGGGCAATGTGGGCTCGGCGAACGTGGCGCGATGGTCGGTCGTGGGAAGGCCGTGGACGCTGAACCGGCGGACCGCGATCCGGCGGTCCGGCGACCACCAGGGCCGCCGATGCCGCCCACCGGCGACGCAGCGCCAAGGCCGACAGCGCCACCGCGACCGCCCCGATGGTCACGTAGGGGGTGAACGCCACCAGTTGCCCCCAGCGAATTTTGGCGATCACCATGTCTGCCTGCCGCGCCGCGGGGGAGGGACGCGCCGGCCGTTGCCGGACAGGGCAAGCGTATCGAGTCATGACGCGAAAAGGGCGAATGTCGCATTCCGCAGGCGGCCGGGCCATCGGCGGCTTGACCTTCACGCATGGGTCAATCCCTAGCGTCGTCGGCATGGACGCAGCTTCGAAGAGCACACCACGTTCCGGCCGCTCCGGCGCCTCCCGCACCGGTCGGGAGGCCCGACTCGTCGCACGGCCCGTGGGTCTGCCCACGGTCGGCGACTTCGAGATCATCGAGGTCGCCGTTCCCGATCCGGCACCTGGTCAGGTCCTGGTCCGCAACCTGTTCATGTCGCTCGACCCCGGCATGCTCATGCTGATCGCCGGCGAGGCCGGCCTGCCGATGCCCCGCTACGAGGTCGGTGAGGTGATGTACGGCGACGCCATCGGCGAGGTGATCGTCTCCGCGGATCCGTCACTTCACGAAGGCGACCTGGTGAAGCACCGGCTCGGCTGGCGAGAATACGCCGTGGCCCAGGCCGGGCTGTTCCGCCCGGTCGACCGGGACGGCTACCCGACGCTCTCCACCTATCTGGGCTCCGGACTGGTCGCCTACGTCGGCTTGATGGACGCGGCGGCGGGGGCCCGGCGACCTGCTCAGCGTCGTCGGCAAGCGTCTCACCATCCGCGGCTTCACCGTGCACGATCACCCTGACCGCGTTCCGGAGTTCGGCGAGAGGCTGCGCACCTGGCTGCGCGACGGCGCGCTCGTCTACGAGGAGACCGTGATCGATGGGCTGGCCGACGCACCGCAGGCGCTGCTCGATCTCGTGAACGGCAAGTACATCGGGAAGACCGTGGTCCGGCTCGGGAGTTGACCGTGATGTGCACGTGAGGCGGTACGGCCCGACCCGGAGGTTGCCGCGATGCTGATCGGTGAACTGGCGGCGGAGGCGGGGACCACGACCCGCGCTCTGCGCTACTACGAGGAGCAGGGACTGCTGGAGCCGGGCCGTACGGCGGCCGGTTATCGCGTGTACGAGCCCGGCGCGGTGCGCCGCGTCCGCAACATCCGTGAGCTGCTGGCCACGGGGTTCACCGTCGAGGACGTGAAATCCTTCCTGGGCTACCTCGATGCCGATCTGCCCGAGGTGTTCTGCCACTCGGCGCGATGTGCCGACGGCTTCGTCGTCGGCGCACAGCGGGTGGCCGACCTGGAAGAGCGGATCACGACCCTCATCCGGCTGCGCGACAGCCTCGTCCACAAGATGCCCTGGCTCGCGCCATCCGAGGCCGGCGCCGTCGAGCCTAGCGCCGAGCCATGACGCCGTACCGGCCGGCCGGATCCGGTAGCGCGGGCTCGAGGAGAGTACGGCTGATCAGCCAGGCCAGGGCCGGAAGGGCGATCAGCGGGGTGAGGGCGGATCGCAGGGAGGTGGCGTCCGCGACGACGCCGATGAGGGGGGCCGCGAGGCCGCCGATGCTGATGGTGAGGCCGAGCGTGACGCCGCTCGCGGTGCCGACACGAGTGGGCAGGTAGTCCTGGCCGAGCGTGATCTGCAGGGAGAACGGGATGTAGAGCGCTGCCGAGGTGAGCGCCACGAAGACGTAGAACGCCGGACCGGGAACGAACACGACGCCGGTGACGGCGGGAATCGTCGCCGCGTACGCCCAGCGCACGCAGCGGACCCGTCCCCAGTGTGCGGCGAGCCGGCCGCCCAGCACCGTGCCGACCGCACCACCGATGAACAGGACGAAGAGGGCCGCTCCGCCTGCGGTGGCATCGCCGCCGGTCCGCTGCTGGGCATAGAGGGCGATGAACGAGCTCAGGCCGACGAACACGACGGAGCGGCAGATGACGGCCAGCGACAGTCGTAGGAAGGCGGCGCGGTCGCCGGCACCCGGCGCGGGTGCCGCCTGCGCCGGGCCGGCGCTAGGCGACCGTTGCGCCCGGAGGGCGAACACGCAGAGCAGGGAGCCCAGCACCGCAGGGACGACCAGCGCCGGAGAGGCGGTCAGGCCGCCCGCCGCGATGATGGCGGTGACCATGAGCGGGGCGGCCGCGAAACCGAGGTTGCCGCCGAGCGAGAACCAGCTCATCGCGGCGTGGCCGCCCCGGCTTGCAGCACGCGCCGTGCGGGCCGACTCCGGGTGGTAGGCGGCGACGCCGACTCCCGACAGCGCGACGGCGGCGAAGGTCAGCGGATAGGAATCGCTCACCCCGCTCAGCGCGATGCCCGCTCCCGCCACGACGGTGCTCACGGGCAGGAGCCATGGCATGGCCCACCGGTCGGTCAGCACCCCGAAGAGCGGCTGGACCAGCGACGACAACAGCGAGGCGGCGAGCACGATCCCGGAGGCGGCGGCGTATCCGTACGCTCGCTCGGCCACCAGGAACGGCACCAGGGCGGGAACGGCGCCCTGATAGACGTCCACGCAGGCATGACTCACGGACAGCAAGGCGATGGGCTTGTTCCTCGGCATGTCTCGATCATCGTCAAGCCGCGGCTGTCTCGCTTTAGATAAAATGCCAGCTAATGACGATTCCCCGCCATACGCCGCGTGCGCCCACCCGGGCACAGCCGATGCCCGCCGGTGCCCACATCGACGCACACCGGCACGACGACCATCAGATCGTGTACGCGGGCCGCGGGGTGCTGTCGGTCACCACAGGCGCGGGCACGTGGGTGGCCCCGGCGACGCGGGCCATCTGGATCCCGGCCGGCACGGTGCACCGGCATCTCGCGCACGGTGAGCTCGACCTGCACCTGGTGGGCCTGCCCGTCACCGAGAACCCGCTGCGCCTGGACGCTCCGGCGGTGCTGGCCGTCGGCCCCCTGCTGCGGGAGCTGATCCTGGCCTACACCCGCGAACCGCGAGACGACGGTCCCGAGCGCCGCCGCCTGCGCGCCGTGCTGCTCGATCAACTCCGGATCAGTCCGCAGCAGCCGATCCACCTCCCGGCGCCCACCGATTCCCGGCTGGTCGCCGTCTGCGCCATGCTGCACCGCGATCCCTCCGACGACCGCACGCTCGCGGCCCTCGGCGCTGAGGTGGGCGCGAGCGAGCGTACGCTGACCCGCCTGTTCGGCTCCGACCTGGGTATGACGTTCCCCCAGTGGCGAACGCAGTTGCGCCTGTATCACGCGCTGCGCCTGCTGGCGGAGGACGTCGCGGTGACCGTCGTGGCCCACCGCTGCGGCTGGTCCTCCACCAGCGCCTTCATCAGTGTCTTCCGCGGCACCTTCGGTCACACACCGGGCGCCTACCGCGCCGGGACGCGTGCCCGTTGACGCCTGCGTGTCGGGCCGGCATGGGGGAGCCCTCCATCACCGCGGGCTCAGATGCGGTGGCGGCCGGAGCAGCCGGTGTCCTCGGCGAGGTCGCGGACACGGACGTCGCGGAACTCGATGAGGTCGCTGTTGCCGTGGTTCTGCAGGCCGATGAAACCACTGGCGAACTGCCGGAGGTCGGTGGGCGGGTCACCGGCGCGTGAGGAGTTCTTGCCGGGGGTGTTGCCGAACTCGGTGAGCACCTCTCCGTTACGGATGATCGTGTAGTGCTGGCCCTGGACCCGCACTTCGTAGTCGTTCCAGACGCCGGCGGGAGTGACTTTGGCCTGCTCGAGACCGAGCGGCTGGAAGTTGTAGACCGAGCCGGTCTTCTGGGGCTCGCCGGTAGGCCCGTCGTAGATCTGGATCTCCTGGCCGCAGTAGATCGCCACCCAGGCCGGCGAGGTGCGGGCCGCGCCGATGGTGCCGCAACCACCGGGCGGGCGCTGCTCCAGGGGGATGCGCGGGTCGGGGAAGCGGGTGAGGATGCCGCTGTTGGAGAAGCCGCCGTCGGTGCGGGCGTCGCGGAACCGCAGCCGGAGCGAGAAGTCACCGAACTCCTGACTGGCATACCAGAGCATGCCGAGGCCGCCGACACTGCGGATGGTGCCGTCCGGCTGCAGGGTGAACGAGCCGCCCGGCGCCTGAACCCACTTGCTCAGTGACTCGGCGGTGCCGTCGAAGAGGGCCGTGTAGCCCGTGCGGCTCACGTGAGCGCGCAGGCCGGCGGCGAGCAGCGTGCGCGCCTCGGCTCGGCCGACCACGCGGTCCTTCCTCAGCCTGACGACCACCGAGGCCAGGTGCCGGGTGAAGGCGCCCTTGCCGCGCCACGCGCGCTCGTCGTCGATCCGGTCGTTGATGGTGCAGCCGTTCCCGGCCGGACGGTTCGGCACGTCGGTCCGCTGGTCGAAGACCCAGACCGTGGGCCGGGCATCCGGCACGGCACACGCGGGCGCCGGTGCCGAAACCGCGGGCGCCGGTGCTGAGACCGCGGCGGCCGGTGCTGACAGCGCTGCCCTGGGCGAAACCGTGGTCGTGGCCGCCGCCGGCATCGCGGCCGCGCCGGGTGACAGCAGCGCGAGCGTGAGTGCCACGGTCGCCGTCCTTCGAGGTCCAGGGCCTTCGCGGTCTCGGTCACGTGCCACGAATCCTCCTGCGGATCGGGAACCCATCGGCGGCGCCGGGGGCTCCGCCTCGTAGATCACATGAGGCCTGCTTCGCACTCTTACAGCGGCTCGTTTGTCTCGTCAATGGCAGAAGTCAGGTCGAGTTTCCGCAACACCGCTACTTTCCCCTTGCTATGGAGGAAGTTTCGATCAAATCGACAAAAGGTCTTGGCGGGCCGGGGAAGGCCGTTTAACATCCCGGGTGGCGGTGATCCATTGCGCCCCGACCGGGCAGGGGGCGGGCGAGGTACCACCACGTCTGGAGGACGTTGTGTCGAGCGCTCCACGCCGGCTGCTGCTGCTCGCGGTCAGTCTGATGCTCCTGCTCACCTCGGCGAACCTGGTCGCCATGAACGCGGCCTCCGGCAGGACGACGACGGCCTGGCCGCTCTCGGGCGCGCGGGCCACGTACAAGGTCCTGATCTTCTCCAAGACCGCCGGTGAGCGCGTCGAGTCCATTCCGGCGGGCATCGCGGCCATTCAGCGGCTCGGCCAGGACAACGACTTCGAGGTCGACGCCTCCGAGGACTCCTCGGTCTTCACCGACGCCGGCCTCGCGCCGTACAAGGCGGTCGTCTTCCTCTCCGTCACCGGAGACGTGCTCGACGACGGGCAGCAGACCGCACTGCAGGGTTTCGTCGAGCGGGGCGGCGGCCTGATCGGGTTGAACACCGCCGCCGACGCGGAGCCGGACTGGTCCTGGTACGGCACCCTGATCGGCGCGCGCACCAGGTCGCCGCGGCCGGCGGCGCAGCAAGGCCAGATGCTGGTGTACGACCCCGCGCACGCGTCCACCAAGGGCCTGAAGCGCAAGGTGCCGAACACCGACGTCTTCTACAACTACACCGCGAACGTACGGGGCAACCTGCACGTGCTCGCCGGGATGGACGAGAAGAGCTACACCCCCGGCACCGGTGCGATGGGGTTCGACCATCCGATCAGCTGGTGCGGCGAGGTGCGGCAGGGCCGCTCCTGGTACACCGGCCTCGGCACCAACGCCGCCACCTACGGCGACGCCGCCTTCCTCGAGCACCTGCTCGGCGGCATCCAGACCGCTTCGGGCGCGGTGGCCTCCGACTGCGGCGCGACGGTGTGGAAGAACTTCCAGACCACGCTGCTGACCAAGGACGTCGGCGAGCCCATGGACCTCGCCGTGCTGCCGGACGGCCGCGTGCTGATGACCAGCCGGCGCGGCGAGATCCGGCTCTACCACCCCGGCACCGGCCAGACCACCGACGCCGGCAGCGTCGAGGTCTACACGGGCGAGGAGGACGGCCTCCAGGGCATCGAACTGGATCCGGACTTCACCGAGAACCAGTGGGTGTACTTCTACTACTCGCCGGCCGGCACGACACCCGAGAACGTCCTGTCCCGCGCCAAGCTGACCGGCGACACCCTCGACCTGTCGACCGAGCAGAAGATCCTGCGCGTGCCCACCCAGCGCCGGCTGTGCTGTCATGTCGGCGGTGACATCGGCTTCGACTCCAAGGGGAACCTGTACCTGTCCACCGGCGACAACATCAACCCGTGGCAGTCGAGCGGCTACTCGCCGATCGACGAGCGCCCGGGACGGGAGGACTACGACGAGCAGGGCCACGCGGCCAACACCAATGACCTGCGCGGCAAGATGCTGCGGATCAAGGTCAACGCCGACGGGTCGTACGCGATCCCGGACGGCAACATGTTCCCGCCCGGCACGGACAGGACCAAGCCCGAGATCTACACGATGGGCGAGCGGAACCCGTTCCGCTTCGACGTCGACAGGAAGAAGGACTGGGTCTACATGGGCGTGGTCGGCCCGGACGCCAACGAGGACAGCCCCAAGCAGGGTCCCGAGGCGTACGAGCGGCTGAATCAGATCCGCGGCCCGGAGAACCACGGCTGGCCGTACTGCCAGGCGAACAAGAAGCCCTACTTCGACTACGACTTCGCCACGGGCACCACCGGCCCGCCGTTCGACTGCGACAACGTGATCAACGACTCGCCGCACAACACCGGCCTGCGTGAACTGCCGCCGATGACCTCTCCGCTGCTGTGGTACCCCAACGACTGCGCGACGTGGAACGAGCTGCCGCAGTTCTGCCCGCCCACGCCCGGCGGGCGTACGGCGATGGGCGCGCCGGTCTACCACTACGACGCCGGTCTGGAGTCCGACACCAAGTTCCCGGCGTACTACGAGGGAACGCCGTTCTTCTATGAGTACTCTCGGCACCGTGCCTGGGACGTCAAGCTCGACGACGACGGCGACCTGCTCAACATCAACACGTTCCTGCCGAACGTCTTCACCAGCACCGACGGCTCGGTCAACGGGCAGCCGATGGACATGGAGTTCGGGCCGGACGGGTCGCTGTACTTCCTGGACTACGGCGGCGGCTTCTTCACCGTCGGCCCGCGGGTCGGGCTCTACAAGGTCGACTACGTCAAGGGCAAGCGGTCGCCGGAGATCAAGGCGACCGCGACCCCGGCCTCCGGCAGCGTCCCGCTGACCGTGAGGTTCGACGCCACCGGCACCGCCGATCCCGACGGCGACCCGATCACCTACGCCTGGGACTTCGACGGTGACGGGACGACCGACGCGACCCATCCGGTCGTGGAGCACACCTACACCGAGAAGGGCGGCTTCCAGGCGAAGCTGACGGTCACCGACTCGACCGGCAAGTCGTCCGTGCAGTCGTTCCCGATCACGGCGGGGAACACCATGCCCACGGTGGAGTTCGAGCAGCCGTCGAACGGCGGCTTCGCCGCCTTCGGCGAGACGGTGCCGTACAAGATCAAGGTCACCGACCAGGAGGACGGTGAGATCGACTGCTCGCGGGTCAAGCTGCAGGTGGCCCTCGGGCACGAGGTGCACGCCCATCCGATCCTGGAGAAGACCGGCTGCGGCGGCACCTTCGCGCTCGAGAACGTCGAAGGCCACGGCGACGACGCCAACGTCTTCACCGTCCTCAGGGCCATCTACGCCGACAAGGGCGCCGACGGAGTGCCCGGTCTGGAGGGCAGCCGGCAGATCCTGCTGCAACCCAAGCAGAAGCAGGCCGAGCACTTCACCGAGAACAACGGCGCCTCGATCGTCAGCAACTCCGGCGCACAGGGCGGCCGGCGGATGGGCGGCATCAACAACGGCGACCACATCGCGTTCAACCCGGTCGATCTGAAGGACATGAACTCGGCGACCTTCCGGGTGTCGTCGGGCGGTGCCGGAGGCACGATCGAACTGCGCACCGACCGGCCCGACGGGCCGCTCGTCGGCACGGCGACCGTGACCAACACCGGCGGCTACGACCGCTACGTCACTCTGCCCCCGGCCTCTATCACCGATCCGGGTGGCGGCGCCCACAAGCTCTACCTGGTGTTCAAGAACCCGGCCACGACCGCGGCGCTGTTCGACGTCGACTCGGTGCGGTTCAACGGCAAGGGCATGGCCGCCGCGATCGGCGTCACCGCGACGGCCGACCAGAAGAGCGGACCCGCGCCGCTCGAGGTGAGGTTCCAGGCCGCCGCGCCCGACGCTCCCGCCGACGCCACGTACGCGTGGGACTTCGGCGACGGTACGACCGCACAGGGCGGGTCCGTGACGCACACCTTCACCGAGCCGGGCGAGTACGCCGCGAAGGTGACGGTCTCAGACGCCTCGGGAGTCCTGGGCACCGGCACGGCCGCCACGGTCAAGGTCCTCGCCAACGTGACCGGCACTCTCGAGGTGAGGCCCGAGACGGCCGCCGCCGACGCCGGCGAGAACCACACCGTCACCGCCGAGCTCACCACCGAGGAGGGCGGGTCGCCGGCCGGCCGGGACATCACCATCGAGGTCTACCGCAAGGCGCCCGCGGCGCCGCTGCCGAGCGGGCACACCGCCGGCACGCCGTACCAGCTCGCCGAGCAGTCGTTCACCAGGACCGGCGACTCCGGGACCGCCGGGTTCACCTACACGAGCACCATCGGTGCGGACGACGTCGTCGTCGCCTGCGCCGGCTACCAGAACTCGTGCGTACGGGACAACGCCAAGGTCCTGGTGATGACCGGCGACGGGCCGGCCAACCTCAGAACCGACTACATCAACGCCAGGGCCACGGTGACGTGGCGGCCGGTCGCCGACGGCGACGGGTACCTGAACCTGTTCGACGGCAAGACCCTCGGCGGCTGGGACCACGCCGGAGCGGGCTCGTTCACGGCGAACAACGGGATCCTCACGCCACAGGGCGGCCGCGGCGCCCTGTGGTATCCCGGCCGCCGGTACGGAGACTTCGCGCTGCGACTGGAGTACGAGCAGGACGGCGTGAGCTCCAATTCGGGGATCTTCCTGCGCGTCCCCGACGGTGACAGCGCCGTCGCCAACCCGCAAACGAAGGGGTATCAGATCTCGATCCTGGACCGCGTTGAGGAGGCCAGGTTCCGTACGGGATCGATCGACGGGATCGACGGGGCCGACTTCCTCAACGTCAAGCCGGTCGGCGGCGGTTACAACAAGGTCCGGATCGAGGTCCGCGGCCAGGAGTACAAGATCTACTGGAACGACCTGCTGGTGAACACCTTCACCGGTGACCGAGAGCTCGACGGCCATATCGGGCTCGAGAACAACGGCGGAGGCATCAGGTTCAGGAACATCGGCGTGGCGCCGCTCGAGGCCGGCTGAGCGGCACCCGTCTCACGAGGGGCGGCGGGCGGTGACGTCCGCCGCCCGGCTGTCGCCTTCACCGGTGGCGGGCGTCGCCGGAGCCGGCGTCACTGCTCTCTTTCGGTGATGTCGCGACCGTGCGAACGGAACCGCACCCTATGGCCGGAGATGTCCACGGCCTCGATCTGGTACCCCGCGGTCATCCACGCCTGTGCCTGCACGTTCCCGAAATCGTTGTCCCACCACTGCGGAAGCCGGGGATTGCGAGCGGAGGGGGGCAGATGCACACCGCCGAGCAGGGATTCGAGGTCGTCGAAGGACAGCTCGATGCGCTCGCGGCCGTCCTGCATCAGGTAGTCGGTGAGCGGCTGATACTTCGTCCCGAGAGGGGCCTCGTCGCCGTTGAGCCACCTCTGCACCTGAAAGGTCGGCAGCGCGATGAACTCGCAGTGCTGCCATCCCCGGTGCTGGTCGGGATCGTGGAGGGGCGCGACGATGTACCGCTCGTCAGGGGCCCGGCCCTCGAGCCTGACCAGCCGCCCGATGCGGTTGGGGTCCCATCCCCGGCCGAAGTCGGTGATCTCCATGACGAGGTCGCCTGGCTGGGGCCGGCCCATCCGTTCCCCGAGCGGGGTGCCCTTGCTCGCCATGAAGAGCTCATGGCCGACCACGGCGAGGACGCGCGCCTCGTCGGGTGTCACGCCTCACTCCGTCCGGCCGTCGTCCGCGGAACCTCGGCCCGTCCGGGCCGAGGCGAAAATCGCACCCCCTGATTCTGGCCGGTCGAGTCCGGTCGCCGACCGGTCGACCTCGGGCAGAGGATCTTTGGCAATTATGCGCTGCGCGGGCCGGTATATGCGACGGCGCGGCCGTCGTGCCGCCGATCCGAGATGTTCTGGCGATGGCCGGTGACGGTCAGGCGAACGTCCCACGATGATCGTGTCTTGGCCGGAAGGGGATTTGAGATCGGCCAAGGTCCCGCCATATGCAGACATGCCACCGGCCGTGTTCTCGCAGGGAGCGGTGAGGTAGTATTCGAAAATACTGAGTTCTCGTAGGTGCGCAGGCGCCATCATCGGACGAATTGGCGCTGCATTCATCACCTGACGCCGTTCATTTACGGGGACGGGCGGCTGAACCTCTCGCCAGCCTGCATGGTGCAGGTCGCGTACCCGCTCGCTTGAGGAATGATCATGGCTGAGGGAATCGTCAAATGGTTTCATGTCGAGCGTGGGTACGGGTTCATCACGCCCGATGACGGCAGCCGGGATGTTTTCATACATCATTCCGCCATTGAGACCACAGGTGTCACTGCGCTTGACGAGAATCAACGAGTCGAGTTCGCGAGCGAACCAAGCCCCCGGGGCCCCCGGGCTCTTCAGGTGCGACTTCTCTGATTCCCCGATTTTCGACCGGATATCTCGTCCGGCGCCGAAGCGTCACACCTTGGCGGGGGTACAAGTGACGCTCGCCGCACTGCCGGCCGATCCACTCGGAGGCCAAGGTGAGTAAGCCCAGCCACGCCGACATGCGTGCATGGCTCACGGTCCTGATCCTGCGCGAGGGCGGTGCGATCGAGATCAGCAACGCCGAGTTGTACAACGCGATGATGCCGTCGGGCGGCAGCCGAACCGGCCGGTTCACGGTGGAGGAGACGGCCGACGGGGTGCGGGTCAGTCTGAGCCTCGACGCGGACCCATCCGCCTGACCAATCCATGGGGTCATCGGCCAGTGGTGAGCCGCGGACCACCGTCGTCCGCCCACCGGGCGGTCTCTGGCGGCTCGTCCGGGCGGCCACTTTCACCGGTCGTCACGGCGGACCGTTCGTGGGCGGTCCGGTCCGGCACCAGTCGGAGCGGAGGCGGGTCACGGTCAGGGCGCGTGGCCGTCGCCGCGTCGCCACCTGCGTAGCGTGCGGGGTCTGCGGAGATATCGCAGCCGGAGAGAATCTCTCGCGGCGGGGCGCTGCCGGTTCCCGCGGCCGCCCACTCCAGCGCGGCCTGTGCAGCGTGCGGAGTCGCGTCCGGCGGTACCACGAGCAGCATGAACTGATCCTGGCGGCCGCGGGTCACGATGATCATGTGGCTCAGGTCGGGGAACCATCCCACCTTGACCGCGCGATCGCCGACCTTGATACGGCGTGGAATGTCGTCCCAGTCCGTCGCGTCGACGGCCAGGCGCGTGATCATGCCCAGAGGCTCGATCAGGTCCGCCGCCAGTTCGGTGAGCTGCGTCGCGGCGTCCCGCGAGCGAGGCCACCAGCCGCCGTCGAGAACTCCGCGACGCGCGAGGCCGAGGGCCAGCCTGAGGCGCGGCTCGGAGACCGCCGGTGACACGGCGAGTGGTCGGACCAGGGTCAGTGGTTCAGCCGGGGCCAGTGGTTCAGCCGGGAAAGGTGCGGGGGTGCGATCGATGCCGTCGGTCGGATCGGCCATGTCGTCGGCCCGTCTCCGGCTCCACGGGGGGAGCCGGGCTTGTAAGCGCCGAGGACGACGCCGGCGTGGCGGTCGACGTTCGTAGTGCCCTTGGTTCTTTGAGTCTACGCGGTGAGCTGCTGCTTCCTCTGTCCTCGCGCCCCCATCGAGGAGTCCGTCAGTTTGCCGTTCGTGCGGCCTCCCGTGGCCGGCCGCCCGTGACGGGCGTCGCGGCGACGCCGCCGTTGAGTGGCTTGAAGCCGCGCAGCCGCAGGCTGTTGCTGACCACGAAGACCGAGGAGAAGGCCATGGCCGCTCCGGCGATCATAGGGCTGAGCAGGCCGGTGGCGGCGAGCGGCAGGGCGGCCACGTTGTAGGCGAAGGCCCAGAACAGGTTGCCCTTGATGGTCTGGAGGGTGCGGCGGGACAGCCGGATCGCGTCGGCCGCGACCCGCAGGTCGCCGCGCACGAGGGTCAGGTCGGACGCCTCGATGGCCACGTCGGTGCCGGTGCCCATGGCCAGCCCGAGGTCGGCCTGGGCCAGGGCGGCGGCGTCGTTGACCCCGTCGCCGACCATCGCCACCGTACGGCCCTCGCGCTGCAGTCGCTCGACCACGTCGACCTTGTCCGCCGGCAGCACCTCGGCGACGACCTCCTCGATGCCGAGCGTTCCCGCCACCGTACGCGCGACCGCGGCGTTGTCACCGGTCAGCAGCACCGGGCGCAGGCCCAGCGCCTTGA
The DNA here is from genome assembly GCF_014323665.1 of Actinomadura sp. HBU206391. GTDB lineage: Bacteria > Actinomycetota > Actinomycetes > Streptosporangiales > Streptosporangiaceae > Actinomadura_C. Next base: position 12,518 of record NZ_JABVEB010000072.1, read on the forward strand.
ACTGGGCGATCGCCTCCGCCGAGGTCGGTTTGATCTGGTCGGCCACGGTCAACACGGCCCGCACCGAGCCGTCCCAGCCGACCGCCACCGCGGTGTGGCCGCGCTCCTGTGCTTCGGTCATCGCCCGGTCCAGATCCACTGGCAGGTGCTGCGCCCACTCGGCGAACAGTCGCGGACGGCCGACGAACACGGCCTGGCCGTCCACGATCCCCTGAACTCCGAGGCCCTCGATGTTGGTGAAGTCCTCGACCGTTCCCAGGGCGCCCACACGTTCGGCGGCGCCCGCGGCGACGGCCTGGGCGATCGGGTGCTCTGAGGCGTTCTCGAGGGCGCCGGCCAGTCGCAGCACGTCGGCCGCGTCCACGCCGTCGGCGGTGATGACCTCGACCAGCGACATCTCGCCGGTGGTCACGGTGCCGGTCTTGTCCAGCACCACGGTGTCGATCGCCCGGGTCGACTCGAGTGCCTCTGGGCCCTTGATCAGGATGCCGAGCTGGGCGCCTCGGCCGGTGCCCACGAGCAGCGCGGTCGGGGTGGCCAGGCCGAGGGCGCACGGGCAGGCGATGATCAGAACCGCGACCGCGGCGGTGAACGCGGCGGCGGAGCCGGAGCCGGAGCCGATCCAGAAGCCGAGGGTGGCGACGGACAGCGCGATCACGATGGGCACGAAGATCGCCGAGATGCGGTCGGCGAGCCGCTGGACCTGGGCCTTGCCGGTCTGTGCCTCCTCCACCAGCCGCGCCATCTGCGCGAGCTGGGTGTCGGCGCCGACCCGTGACGCGCGCACCATGAGCCGCCCGCCGGCGTTCACGGTCGCGCCGGCCACCCGGTCGCCCGGGCCGACCTCGACCGGTACGGACTCTCCGGTGAGCAGCGAGGCGTCCACCGCGGACGACCCCTCCTCGACGACGCCGTCCGTGGCGATCTTCTCGCCGGGCCGGACGATGAAGACGTCGCCGGGTGCCAACTGATCGGCGGGGATGCGCTCCTCACGGCCGCCGCGCAGCACCGAGACCTCCTTGGCGCCGAGGTCGAGAAGCGCCCGTAGCGCCGCGCCGGCCCGGCGCTTGGAGCGGGCTTCGAAGAACCGTCCGGCCAGGATGAAGGCGGTGACCCCGGCCGCCGCCTCCAGGTAGATGTTCGCCGACCCGTCGCCGCGCGTCATCGTGAACTCGAAGCCGTGCCGCATGCCGGGTTCGCCGGCACTGCCGAAGAACAGGGCCCACAGTGACCAGCCGAAGGCGGCCAGCGTGCCGACCGAGACCAGCGTGTCCATGGTCGCGGCGCCGTGCCGCAGGTTGATCCACGCAGCGCGGTGGAACGGCCATCCCGCGTACGTCACGACGGGCGCGGCCAGCGTCAGCGAAAGCCACTGCCAGTTGTCGAACTGCAGGGCGGGCACCATCGCCATCGCGACGACCGGCAGCGCCAGCACCACGGACGTGATGAGCCGGTGCCGCAGCCGCCGCAGCTCGTCGTCCTCGGCCTCGTCACCGGCGTCGGCGGCCTCGGCCCCGGCGGTCTTCGGGGGCTCGGGCAGCTCGGCGGTGTAGCCGGCCTTCTCCACCGAGGCGATCAGATCGCCGGGGTCGACGTTGCCGGGGAACCGGACCTTGGCCTTCTCGGTGGCGTAGTTCACCGTGGCCGTGACGCCCTCGATCTTGTTGAGCCTTCTCTCGATGCGGGCGGCGCAGGACGCGCAGGTCATGCCGCCGATCGCCAGCTCGATCTGTCCGGACGCCGCGCCGGAGTTCATCGCGTCCTCCTCAGCCATGGTCGTGGTCGTCGTGGTCGGTCGGGTTCGCCGGCCGGCTCGCGCCGGCCTCGGGGGTCGGCCCCGCCATCGCGGTGAACTCCGCGGTACGGACGGTGCCCTCGTGCTGGAAGTCCAGGTAGAGCCGGTAGGCGCCGGCGCTCGGCACCTCGGCGTAGAACGTGATGTCCGGGCCGGGGCTGGTGCGGCCGTCGCCCGGGGCGCCGTCCGGGTGGACGTGGAGGTAGGCCAGATCGCCCGCACGCAGGGCCACCAGGTGCCCATAGGCCTCCAGGTAGGGCTGAAGGTCGGTCACCGGCCTTCCGGCCCTGCTCACCGAGAGGGTGAGCCGGCTGCTCCCGCCGGGGACGAGGTCGCCGGACAGCTTCACCGTGTAGTCACCGATCCGTGCGGTCCGCTTCGCCTTCGGCAGCGCCTCAGGCCGGTAGTCGCCCGGTGCCGAGACATCGGTGCCGAGGGTCAGTTGCCGCTCGGCGCTCTCGGGCCTGACGTCGGTGAACATACGGTACACGCCGACCTCGGCCACGGTGAGCGGCACGGACCAGACGCCGGCCCCGTCCAGGACCGGATGCAGATGCTGGAAGCCGGAAAGATCTCGCCGGGCGATGATGAGATGCAGCTCCTTGCCGTGCAGCGGGAGATAGCGGGTGACCGGCCGGCCGTCCGGGCCGGTCACCCTGAACCGTAACTCCGACCGTTCGCCGACGGGCAGGGTGGCTCGCTCGGGAACCAGCGTGAAGCCGTCCTGGGCGACCTGCAGCCCGCCGGGCGGGGACCCCTCGGCCGGACCGGTGGCCGGCGCGTTCCCGCTCGTGGCGCGCGGGGCGCCGTGCTCGCCGCCGCCAAGGCCGGCCGCCGAGCCGTGACCGGACGTGTGGCCCGACGTGGTGCCGGACGCGGCCGACGCCGACGCGGTCGTCGTCGGACCGGCGATCCGCCCGATCCCGGCCGCCGCGCCGAAGAGGACGGCAAGGCCCGTGACGTACACGCCGAGACCGGTGGCGGTGTTCATTCGACCGCCTCGTAGCCGGCCTCTTCGACGGCCTTGCGGATCTCGGTGAAGTCGAGGGGAGCGTCGCTCGTCACGGTCACCCGCTTGCTCTCGAGATCGACGTCCACAGCGGTGACCCCGGTGACCTCGCCGAGCTCCTCCTTCACCGACCGGACGCAGTGGTCACAGGTCATGCCGATGACGGTGTAGGTGCTCGTGCTCATCAATCCTCCTGCGCGACTGGCTTCTGCTCGACCGGTCACTCTGTGCGACCGGTCTTCGTACCCCTAGGGGGTACCTGTATCCGATGATGGCACCTGATCGGGCGATATGCAACCCCTACCCCCTACAGGTATATCAGCCGTTCGGTCGCGCTAGTGATGGCTCGGTGCAGCTCGCGGCCGGTGAGAAGGTCGGCGTCGGGGGCTTCCGGCAACTGCTGCAGACGCAGCCACGCCGTACCGGGACGCGAGGGACGTGACGGCGTCGTGCGATCGCGCCAGGCGCCGGAGGCGCGGGCGTGGTCGCGGCCATCCGTGTGCAGGCCCGCGACGAGCACCGATGGGCCGGGGGGATCGGGCGGTGGACCCGGGGGCCGATCGCCGACCTGATCCCTCGGCCGCCTCGGTGCGGAGCGGATCAGCCGCTCGGGTGCAGGTACGGGCTCTCCTCCGAGATCGGTTCCGACGATGCCATACCGCCCTCCTCCGGTTCGGACCGGCCGAACGGGCGCCTTGCCCGGCCCCGGAACCCGACGGTGGGCCGCTGTTCCCCCTCCTCGCGGGCGATCTGCTCGGGGCGCCGGGTCGTGCTGACACCGACGCCCAAGGGAGACCGCGCCACGGTGTCGGTTGAGGGGACCCCGTGGAGCTCTTCCTTGGACGGTTCACGGCCGGGCCACTGCGGCCCCGGCGGCGGGCCGGCGAAGGCGAGGTCGCCGGCCCGCCGGACATCGGGGCTCCCCGTCCCCACGGCGGGAGAGAAGCCGTGCCAGTGTTCCTCCGGATCTGTCATCTCATCCACCTCCGTTCCCCCTCCAGCCTGTCACCCGTCCCTCGGCGGGGAAGGGCCGCCGGTCGCGGCGTCACATCCGCCGGATCTTGATGTAGCGCCTCAACTCGGGGAGCGACCGTACGACCAGCACGGTGATCCCGGCGACGGTCGCGCCGACGAGTACGCGCTTCAGCATGGTTCACGTCCTTTCTGGATGCCGTTGCCTGATCAGTTCGAGCACCAGATCGGCGGCCGCTTCCACTGCGCCGGCGACCTGGGGGCTGAGCTCCATGCCGGGCGAGGTGTCGGCCGGCTCGCACCCGACGATGAGGACGCGACCCGCCGTCCCTTCGCGCTCGCCACGGCTCCCGCCGGAGTCCTCGTCGCCGTCGCCGTCGTCGCCGCCGAGCAGTTCGGCGAGGGCCAGCACCGCCTCGGGCGTCAGGCCGTGGCCGTCGACACACGGGACGGGCTGGTCGCCGGGCCGCGGTTCGATGACGTACAGCGTGCCGGGCACACCGCCACGGGGCACCGCGTCGACGAGGATCACTGCGGCGTAGCCGGAGTTGAGCTCATACGCCAGGTGCAGGCCGCCGGTGCCGAAGTCGGTGACCGAGGTCCCGGTGGGCAGCGGCATCGCGGCGAGCCGGCGGGCGACCACGCTGCCGAAGCCGTCGTCGCCGAGGAAGATGTTCCCGCATCCGGCCACGAGGACCTTCATGACGTGACTCCTTCGCGATGGCCGTCCCCGCCGGCCGTGCCGCTCCGGCCCGGCCCGGCCGCGATCGGTTCGATCTCGTCCGGGGCGAAGTAGCGGAAGCGACCCTGCGCACGCTGCAGGTCGGCGCCCGGGTCGTCCTCCAGGGTCACCGCAAGGTGCTCGGCCCCGTCGACGTCGACGAGGACGGCCTCCACCACGGCGGCCCGGCCGGCGAGGAACATGTCCTGGGCGTCCGCGCCTCGCACGCCGGGTCGCAGGAGCACCCGGCTGCCCCTGCCGACCGGTACGCCGGCGACGACCACGCCGTCGATCTCCGAGGGCGCGCCGGCGTCGATGCCCGGATGTCCAGGAGGGCCGGTGGAGGGCCGCGCCGCGGAGCTCGCGCCGGGCCGGTTCACCGGGCCCAGGGCACGGATCGCGCCGTGCAGTCGCTCGATGAGCTCCGGAGGCAGGTCGGCGACCCGCTGGACGAGCTCGGCGGCTCGCGGGTCGGTGGCCATCGCCTCCCGCCGCTCGGCCTCGGTGAGGGTGAGCGTGCGGAGGCTCAGCAGCTCGTCGATCTCCGTGCCGTCGAACAGCTCGCCCGGGCTCTCGGGGGCGATGGCCGGATGGTCGTACAGGATGATCGGTGATGACAGCAGCGTGTCGCGGGCTTCGGGATCGCCGACGAGCACGGGCCAGATGTGCTCGTTCACGCAGCCGTCGGCGGCCGCCCGGGCCCACTCCGGCGGATCGAGCAGGGAGACGAAGCGTCCGCCGGTGACGCCCAGCAGCAGGTGGGTGGCGATCAGCGAACGGCGCAGCGCCAGTTCGCGCGGCGCCTCGGGCTCGTCCCAGTGGGCCTTGTTGCACACGTCGACCCTCAGTCTGACCAGGCCGTACGGTCCGTCGATGCGTATGGCGCGCAGCCGGAGCCCGGCACGCAGCGGAAGGTGCTCGCGCATGATCCGGGCCGGCGCGCTGATGATCGGCTCGGCCTCCAGACCGCCCGGGATGTCGACGTCGATGGCATGCTCGGTGTCGAGCAGGCCGGCGAGCGGCAGGACGGCCTGGGTCTCACGGGGGGTCGCCTCGTCGTAGCCGAAGTGCGTGGTGCCGCCGACCGTGAGCCGCGCGACCGGGCGGTATCCGCCGGAGCCGGCCGGCTCGACGGCCGGTTCCATGGCCGCCACTTCGACGGTGCGGCTCCGGACGTGCAGGAACCGCAGGTGCAGCCGGAGCGCCGCCCCCGCACCGGCCTCGAGGAGGCATTCGGTGCGGCTGGCCGACGGCTCGCCGGTCGCGGTGAAACCGGGTGGCACGAGCACCCCGAACTGCCAGCGGACCCGGTTCTTCGCGGCGGAGGCCCGATAGGGGTACAGCAGGTAGCCCTCGTACAGCACCGCGTCGGCGATCCTGCGGGCGTCGTCCATCGGAGTGGTCATCAGGAGGTCTCCTGGAGCAGCCGCTCGACGGCCTCGTCCCACGTTGCCAGAGCGCGGCTGGACTTGAACCGGTGCAGGGCCCGCAGCGTGTCGCGGCGGAGCCGCAGCCAGCCCGATCCGGGGAAGTAGAGGTCCATGAGCTCCTGCCAGACGGCCACCGGGAGCCGGCAGCGGGCCTCGCGGTCCCACGGCACCGGCCGTACGGTGAACCCGGTCGCCGCGCGTTCGAACACCGTGCCGCTGAACAGCAGGAGCAGCGGGATCTCGCCGTCGTCGAGGGCTGCGAAGTACTTGCCCGCGGCGACCTCCATGTCATAGCCGCAGGGCACGGGCATGTCGATCTCGGTGCTGCCGGTGAAGCCGGGGACCATGAGGGAGAGGGTGGCGAACTGCAGTGCCTGCAGGGTCTCGCCCCACCGGGAGCTGTCGCCGAAGACGTCGGCGAGCATCTCGGACTCGGCCCCGGTGTAGTGCCGGAGCCGCGGCTCGACCCTGATCTGGCAGCGCAGCGCGATCGTGTGCACTCCCTGCGGGGACGGCTCGGTGATCCGCAGCCGAAGGAGCAGCGTGGGCGAGACCGCGTAGGGCTCCGCGCGCGCTCCGACGCACTCGAACCGCAGCTCACTCAAGGTCGCAGACCCTTCCGGGGGCCGACTCGCGGCAGCGTCCGCGCAACGTCGCGAAGTAGGACTCCAGGGCGTCCCAGGCCTCGGGCCCGCCGGTGAAGCCCTTCCAGTTCAGCCGCAGCAGACCGACCAGCTCGTAGCAGGCGTCGATCGGCACCAGATAGCAGCCGAAACCGTCGGGGCCACGGTCGACCAGCAGCGCCTCGACGTCCGGCCGCGCGTCGGCGACCCGGGGGTTGGCCGCGAGCACGCGGTCCCAGGTGGCCATCGGCAGCTCGGACTCGGTCGCGCCGCCGGGACCCGGATAGAACGCCATGCTGCGGCCGAGCGCGGAGTTGTGGAAGAAGAACGCCATCCGCACCGGGATCTGCAACTCCTCCCAGTCGGCGGCCGAGATGTCGAACGTCGGCGTGTAGACGTAGCGGTCCGGCACCGCGCGATAACGCCCCTGCGCCGCCCCCGGTCGCAGGAACAGCAGGTGGCAGCCGCGGCAGGTGCACATCAGCGCACGGCTCTCCAGGTCGACCACGTGACGGTGCTCGGGCTCGATCGGTTCGACGCACATCTCGCACCGTTCCGCGTCGAGTCCGGGCTCAATCCGCTCGCGGAATCGCCGTAGCTTGATGATCATGTGGCCGCGCCCTCGGGCACCGGGCACGGACCCGGCGGGCGGTGGCCGATCTGCAGAAGCGCCTGCGGCCGGACTTCATCCGCCAGTCCCTCGACCTCGACCCGCGATATCTCCGGCGCCGCCTCGGCGATGGCCCGCTCGATGGCGCCGGTGACGGTCAGCCGCGAGGACGGACAGCCGTCACAGGTGCCCTGCAGGCGGAGCCGTACGACGCCGTCCGAGGTGATGCCGAGCAGGTCCACTCCGCCCGCGTGCGAGCCGAGATAGGGGCGCACCTCGTCGAGTGCCTCGCGGACGCGCTCGTCGGTGGTCAGCGGGTGCAGATCGTGCAGGATCAGCAGCCCGGAGACGAGGTCGTCGGTGGTCAGCGCGTGAAGCACCTCGGCCGCGTCGGTCTCGATGATGATCTGCAGGATGCGTTCCAGGCCCCCGCCGTACAGTTCGATCAGCGCTCGGACCAGCCCCTCGGCCTTGGCCCGGGTCGCGGGGTCGGTGAGCTCGCCGAGCTCACCGAGCAGGGCCTCGACCCGGTCACCGGCGGAGTGCACCTCGTGAAAGGGCCGGGCCGGGTCGGCGCGCGGTTCGGCCGGAGACCGCGCTTCGGCGGGCCGGTCGGCGACGGAGCAGGTGGTGTGGACGCTCTGGACGGTCTGCACGGTCTTGACTGTCTGGGCTTCCGGCATCTGCGCTGATCCCCCTGTTCGTGACGCGGTTGCTCATCGGCGAACGGTCATGAGGTGGTGAAGGCATGCGGGCTGTGCACCCTGCGCAGCTCCCGGCCCTTGCCGAGGTACATGTGCACGCCGCACGGAAGGCAGGGGTCGAAGCTGCGGATCGCCCGCATGATGTCGATCCCCTTGAACGTCTCCGGCCGGTTCTCCTCGAAGATCGGGGTGTTCTGCACCGCGTCCTCGTACGGGCCCGGCGTGCCGTGGCTGTCGCGCACACTGGCGTTCCAGGGGGTCGGCGGGTACGGGTGGTAGTTCGCGATCTTGCCGTCTCTGATCACCATGTGGTGGGACAGCAGGCCGCGTACCGCCTCGGTGAAACCGCAGCTGATCGCGTTCTCCGGAACGGTGAACGGAGACCACGTCTTGGTCCGTCCCTGGCGCACCTCGTTCAGCGCCTGCTCGGCGAAGTGCAGCGCGCACGCCGCCGCGTAGGCCTGGAAGTAGCTGCGGGCCCGGTTGCGTTCGAGCGCGTTCGACAGGAACTCGCCGCCCCGCACGGGGATTCGCCAGGTGAGCGTCTTCGGCGGCCTGGTGGCCGTCTTGGGCAGGTTGATGCGGACGCTGCCGTCCCCGGGCGTCTCGATGTAGCCGATGTCCACGACTCCCGACAGGGCCGTGGACCACAGGCGGGCGAGGGGACCGCCGCCGGTGTCGAGGGCGAGCAGGTTCTTGCCGTCGAACCAGCGGGGCGACATCACCCAGCTGTAGTTGCCCGCGAAGTCGCGCTTCTGCGGCCGCGGGATCGTGTGCTGGTTCCACGGATGCCGCTGGTCGACCGGGTTGCCGAGCGGGTCGTGGGTGACGAACGGCTCCTGGTCCACCCAGTCGTCGTAGTAGGAGCTGCCGAGCAGGATCCGGATGCCGAGGTTGATGTCGACGAGGTCGTCGGTGACCAGCCTGCCGTCGACGATGACCCCCGGGGTGACGAACATGCGGCGGCCCCAGTCGCCCATGTGCTCGTATCTGAAGTCGCAGTGCTCGGGGTCGTTGAGGCTGCCCCAGCAGCCGAGCAGCACCCGCCGCCGGCCCACCTCCTCGTAGCCGGGGAGCGCCTCGTAGAAGAAGTCGAACAGGTCGTCGTGCATGGGCACGACCCGCTTCATGAACTCGACGTACTTCATCAGGCGGGTGAGGTAGTCGGTGAACAACTGCACGGTGGCGACGGTGCCGACGCCGCCCGGGTAGAGCGTCGAGGGGTGGACGTGCCGGCCCTCCATCAGGCAGAACATCTCCCGCGCGAGGCGGCTGACCTGGAGCGCCTCGCGGTAGAACTCGCCTTCGAGCGGGTTGAGCGATCGCATGATGTCGGCGATGGTGCGGTAGCCGTGGTCGGCGGCGTGCGGCGCCTCGGTGCGCTCGGCGAGCGCCAGCACGCCGGGATTGGTCTCGCGGACCATGTGCTCGCAGTAGTCGACCCCGACCAGGTTCTCCTGGTAGATGTTGTGGTCGAACATGTACTCGGCTGCCTCGCCGAGATTGAGGATCCACTCGCCGAGGTGCGGCGGCCGTACGTCGTAGGCCATGTTCTGGGCGTAGACCGAGCAGGTGGCGTGGTTGTCGCCGCAGATGCCGCAGATCCGGCTGGTGATGAAGTGCGCGTCGCGCGGGTCCTTGCCCTTCATGAAGATGCTGTAGCCACGGAAGATCGATGACGTGCTGTGGCACTCCACGACCTCGCGGTTGGCGAAGTCGACCTTCGCGTAGATCCCGAGGCTTCCGACGATGCGGGTGATCGGATCCCAGGCCATCTCGACGAGTTCGCGGTCCTGCTCCGGACTCGCCTCGCGACGGGCTTTCTGGGTCGTCATGTGATCAGCTCCAGTGCGCCTTGTGGCCGGTAAGCAGCTGGCGGCCCCTGCGGCGCCACTTCGGCTCCTTGTCGACGGTTCTCAGCGTGAAGCCGCGCAGGGTGCGGATCACCGACCCGTAGGCGGAACTCACGGTGGAGGAGACCCTGGCGCCCGGCGGCTCGTCCATGAACGGCATGAACTTGTCCGGGAAGCCGGGCATCGTGCAGGCGATGCAGATGCCGCCCACGTTCGGGCACCCGCCGATGCCGTTCATCCAGCCGCGCTTGGGGACGTTGCACTTCACGACCGGCCCCCAGCAGCCGATCTTCACCAGACAGGTCGGCGTGCCGTACTCGGTGGCGAACTGGCCCTGCTCGTAGTAGCCGCCCCGGTCGCAGCCCTCGTGCACCGTCTGCCCGAACAGCCAGGTGGGCCGGAGCGCCTCGTCGAGGGGGATCATCGGCGCTTGCCCGGACAGCTGGTAGAGCAGGTAGACGATCGTCTCGGACAGGTTGTCGGGCTGGATCGGGCAGCCGGGCACGTTGACGATCGGCAGCCCGGCCTTGGACTTCCAGTCCCAGCCCAGGTAGTCGGCCACGCCCATGGCGCCGGTCGGATTTCCCGCCATTGCGTGGATGCCGCCATAGGTGGCGCAGGTGCCCGCGGCGAGCACCGCCGTCGCCTTCGGCGCGAGCCGGTCCAGCCACTCGCTCGTGGTCATGGGCTGCCCGGTCTCGGGGTTGTTGCCGAATCCGCTCCAGTAGCCCTCCCGTTTGATCGCCTCGTTCGGGATCGACCCCTCGACGACGAGGACGAACGGGTCCAGCTCGCCCCGGTCGGCCCGGAAGAACCACTCGATGAACGGGTCGGCGCCCTGCATGGGGCCCGATTCGAAGTCGACCAGCGGCCAGTGCACCGCGATCCTGGGCAGTCCGGGCAGCGTGCCGAGCACGATGTCCTCGATGCTCGGCTGGGTGGCCGCCGTCAGGGCGACGGAGTCACCGTCGCAGCTCAGGCCCGCATTGATCCAGAGGACGTGGATGAGCCGCTCGTCCGGCCCGCCCGGTACGGCCTCAGTGGACGTGCTTGGCGCCGTCATACTGCCTCCCGTGTTCAGCCGTGCCTTCGAGCCGCCGGGCCGGCACATCCCCGGCCGGGTGACTGTGGAAGTAGTCGAATCCTGGGAATCCGCACACTCCGTAATGGACCGTGCTAATTACGCTATGTCGCATGTTGCTGGAGTCGACACCGTTAGCGACACAATCTGCGGCAAAGGCTGGTTCGTCGATGTAAGTTCTTGTTGACGACACGCGCACGGTCTTCCGAGGCCGGCCGCGCACGCATGGCCGGTGAGGCGCGACGAGGCCGTTGATCGAGGCGGGAGGCGCCGTGGCCGCGGTAGCCGCTGTCGCCATCTTCGTCGTCGCGTACGTACTGATAGCGACCGAATGGGTGCACCGCACGAAGGTCGCGCTCGGCGGCGCGGGCCTGATGCTGCTGCTGCACGTCAGCGACGGCGAGCGCGCCTTCTTCTCGCGTGACGCGGGCATCGACTGGAACGTCATCTTCCTCCTGCTCGGCATGATGGTCATCGTGTCGGTGCTGCGGCAGACCGGCGTGTTCGAGTACGTCGCCATCTGGGCGGCGAAGCGGGCGCGAGGCCGTCCCTACCGGCTGATGGTCATGCTCTGCCTTCTCACCGCGGGAGCCTCGGCACTCCTGGACAACGTCACCACCGTGCTGCTCGTGGCACCGGTCACGTTCCTGGTGTGCGAACGGCTGGCGCTGCCGGTCGCCCCGTACCTCATCGCCGAGGTCATGGCCTCGAACATCGGCGGCACCGCCACGCTGGTCGGCGACCCGCCCAACATCATCATCGCCAGCCGCGCTGGCCTGTCGTTCAACGAGTTCCTCCTGCACCTCGCCCCGTTCATCGTGGTGCTCATGGCGGTGTTCTGCCTGCTGTGCCGGTGGCTGTTCCGGTCGGCGTTCACCTACGACCCCGACCGGGCCGCCGAGGTCATGGCCCTGGAGGAGAGGGAGGCCATCACCGATCGCCGGCTCCTGGCGCAGAGCCTCACGGTGCTCGCCGTGGTCATCACCGCGTTCGTGCTGCACCCGGTGCTGCACTACGAACCGTCGGTGGTGGCGCTGCTCGGCGCGGGGCTGCTGGTCGCCGCCACCAAGGTCACCACCGAGCAGGCGCTCGACGAGGTGGAGTGGCCGACGCTCGTCTTCTTCGCCGGCCTGTTCGTCATGGTGGGCGGACTCGTCAACACCGGGGTCATCGGTGACATCTCCAAGGCCGCCGCCGACGCCACCGAGGGCCGCCTCGCCCTGGCCACCATGACGCTGATCTGGGGGTCGACGGCGCTGTCGGCGATCGTGGACAACATCCCGTACGTCGCCACGATGAGCCCCATCGTCGCCGACCTGGTGCACGGCCTGGGGCCGGAGGGGAAGGTGCTGTGGTGGGCGCTGGCCCTCGGCGCCGATCTCGGCGGCAACGCCACGGCGATAGGCGCCTCTGCCAACGTCGTCGTCCTCGGCATCGCCGAGCGCAACGGGCAACGGATCAGCTTCTGGCAGTTCACCCGCTACGGGCTGATCGTCACGCTGGTCAGCGCCGTGCTCGCCACGCCGTACCTCTGGCTCCGCTATCTGTGACGGCGAGCGGGGGCCCGTGAGATAGTGGGTTGACGGGAGTAGTTGACTGACCAATCAGATATGAGCACCGGGGGAGCCATGCCGCGTCCCAGCGTCGAGGTGGAACGTCGGGGGCAGATTCTGCGGGCGGCGTGCGCGGTGATGGCCGAGGTCGGCCTCCGCTCGCTGCGGATCGGCGACGTGGCGAAGCGGGCCGGCACCAGCCACGGCACGGTGCACTACTACTTCGACACCAAGCGCGACCTCGTGCACGCGGCCTTCGAGTTCAACTTCCAGCAGTCCATCGACCGGCGGCGCCCGATCCTCGACGCGCACGAGGACCCGCGCGCCCGCCTGCGCGCCTTCGTGGACTCCTACCTGCCCGACGGCGACGCGGAGACGGTCCTCGCGTGGCGGGTCTGGATCGAGCTGTGGAACGAGGCACTTCGCGAACCCGACCTGCAGGAGCTCAACGACCAGGTGTACGGGGAGTGGCGGCGCGTCGTCGCGGCCATCGTGCGCGACGGCCAGGACCGCGGGCAGTTCCGCGACGGTGACGCGGTCGACACGGCCAACGCCCTCATCGGCATGATCGATGGGCTGGCGATCCAGGTACTGCTCGGGTCGCGCAACATGACGACCCCCCGGATGCGCGCCATCTGCGAGGCCTACCTGCTCGATCTCGAGGAACGGCCGCTCCGGAAATAGGAGCGCGGTTGCGCCGGAAAGTCATCCGCCGACCATTGACAGCAGAGTGCGTCCGCGCCACAGTCTTCCCTTAAATAACTGATCAATCAGTCAACTTTGCCGTGGCCCGGGTCTCGCGCCGCGGACGGAGGGAGACGGCCATGCGGATCCTGAGGCGTGTTCTCGTCGGTGCTTCCACCACCGGGCTGCTGGCCGCGGCCGCGTGCGGCGGCGGTTCGTCGACCAGCACCAAGGAGCTCACCGTCGTCATGTGGGGCGGCGACGACCAGCAGAAGGCCGTCAGCGCCTACGTGGAGCCCTGGGGCAAGGAACGCGGCGTCAAGATCAAGCAGGACTCTCCCACCGACTACGCCAAGCTCCGCGCACAGGTCGAGTCCAAGAAGGTGAGCTGGGGCGTCGTCGAGGTCGAGCCCAACTTCGCGGCCAACGCCTGCGCGAAGGGCTGGGCCGTCAAGCTCGACAAGACCAAGATCGACATGTCGAAGGTCAAGCCCGAGCTGGTCGGCGAGTGCGGGATCCCCACGCTGCAGTACGCCTTCACCATCGCCTACAACACCGAGAAGTTCTCCGCCGCCAACCACCCGAGGACCTGGGCGGAGTTCTTCGACACCCAGCGCTTCCCGGGCAAGCGCGGCTTCTGGAAGTACGCGACCGGCGCGATCTTCGAGGCGGCGCTGCTGGCCGACGGCGTGCCGGCGGACAAGCTCTACCCCCTCGACATCGACCGTGCCTTCCGCAAGCTCGAGACCATCAAGAAGGACATCGTCTGGTACGAGACCGGTGAGGAGCAGCAGCAACTCGTCGGCAGCGGCGAGGCCCCGCTCGTACAGGCGTGGAACGGCCGCATCTTCGCCGCGGCCAAGGAGGGCCGGCCGGTCGCGAACGAGTGGAACCAGCACCTGCTCTCCTACGACCAGCTCATGATCCCGGCGGGGTACAAGAACCAGGCCCTTGCCGAGGAGTGGATGAACTGGTACCTGAACCACCCCAAGGAGCAGGCCGGCTACACCAACCACGCCGCCTACGCGCCGGTCAACGACGAGGCGCTCAAGTACGTCAACGACGACGTGCGCAAGGAGATCCCGACCTCGCCCGAGAACGCGCCCAAGCGCGCGGCGATCATGAACTACACCTACTGGGCCGAGAACTACGACAAGGTCACCGAGCGGCTCAACGAGTGGATGGCCAAGTGAGGCGATCGCTCTCACGGCTTTTCGACGGGTGGGGGCTGCTGATCCTGCCGGTCGGCGGCTTCCTGCTCGCCGTGTTCGTGGTGCCCCTCGCCGGCGTGCTGCTGCGCAGCGTGACCGATCCCGAGCCGGGCATCGAGAACTACCAGGACTTCTTCGGGTCGTCGGTCTACGTGGACGTTCTCGTCAACACGTTCACCACCGCGGGGCTGGTCACCCTGATCACGCTGCTGCTCGGCTTCCCGTATGCCTATCTGATGACGCTGGCGCGGCCGTTCTGGCGGACCGTGCTGCTCATCGCCGTGCTCGTGCCGTTCTGGACGAGCCTGCTCGTGCGGACCTTCGCCTGGGTGCTCATCCTGCGCGACACCGGTGTGGTCAACGACGCGCTCAGCGCGACCGGCCTGACCGACGAGCCGGTCCCGCTGCTGCGCAACCTGACCGGGGTGCTCATCGGGATGGTGCAGGTCATGCTGCCGTTCGCGGTGCTGCCGCTCTACGCGACCATGCGGGGCATCGACCGGCGCCTGCTGCAGGCGGCCGAAGGGCTCGGCGCGCGCCCGGCCTTCGCGTTCTGGCGGATCTACGCGCCGCTCACGGCACCGGGTGCCGCGGCGGCAGCGCTGCTGGTCTTCGTCTCCGCGCTCGGCTTCTACGTGACCCCGGCGCTGCTCGGCGGGCCGAAGAACGTCATGCTCGGAGAGTTCATCGTCCAGCAGCTCTCCGGCGTGCTGCGCTGGGGCTTCGCCTCCGCGCTCGCCGTCATCCTGCTGATCGTCACCGCCGCCCTGCTGCTCGTCGTCGCCCGGCTGACCGATCTGCGCCGGCTGATCGGCGGTGCCCCATGAGCGCGAAGCACCTCCGTTCGCGCCGGGCGGTGCGCGGCGCCCTCGGCGCCCTCGTCACGCTGACCGCCGTCTACCTGGTGCTGCCGGTCTTCGTCGTGGTGCCGGCCTCCTTCTCCGACAGCTCGTTCCTGGAGTTCCCGCCGGAGCACTGGTCGATGCGCTGGTACGAGGAGTTCTTCTCGGACGAGACCTGGACCTCCAGCGCGGTCGCGAGCCTGCGCATCGGCGTCGTCGTCACGCTGTTGTCCGTGGTCCTGGGCACGGCGGGCGCGCTCGCGATGATCCGCGGCCGCTACCCGCTGCGCAACGCGATCACCGGGCTCCTTCTGGCACCGATCCTGGTGCCGTACGTCATCACCGGCCTCGGGGTCTACGCGCTCGCCCTGGACCTCGGGCTCACCCAGACGACCACCGGATTCGTGCTCGTGCACACCTCGCTGGCCGTGCCGTACGTCGTCATCACCGTCTCGTCGGCGCTGTCGTCCTTCGACCGGCAGCTGGAACTGGCGGCGATGAACCTCGGCGCCGGGCCGGTCTCGACCTTCGCCCGCATCACCCTGCCACTGATCCTGCCGAGCGTGCTCAGCGGTGCGCTCTTCTCATTCGCGACCTCGTTCGACGAGGTCGTGACCAGCGTGTTCCTGTCCGGACCGGACATGACGACGCTGCCCGTGCAGATGTGGTCGGGCGTGCGGGTTCGTCTCGACCCGACCGTCGCCGCGGCATCGAGCATGTTGCTGCTCATCACCCTGTCCCTGTTCGCCGCCGCGGGCCTGGGCCGACTGACCAGGCGCCTTCGGCGCGCACAACGTGGAGGATCGGATGGCTGACGACAGCCGCGGCGCGGTCGACGCGCGCGGGGTCACCAAGCGGTACGGCGACACCGTGGCGCTCGACGACGTGACGCTGCGAGTGCGGGCGGGCGAGTTCATGACGCTCCTCGGCAGCAGCGGCTCGGGCAAGTCGACCCTGCTCAACGTGGTGGCGGGGTTCACCGAGCCGACCTCCGGCACCGTCTCGGTGGACGGCACCGACATCACCGCGATGCCGCCGTACCGACGTGACCTGGGCATGGTGTTCCAGCACTACGCCCTTTTCCCGCACATGAACGTGCGCGAGAACGTCGCGTTCCCGCTGCGCCGCCGCAAGGTGCGCGGCGCGGAGCTGGACCGGCGGGTGCGCGAGACCCTCGACGTCGTCGAGCTCGGCCATCTCGCCGGGCGGCGGCCGTCACAGCTGTCCGGGGGGCAGCAGCAGCGGGTGGCGCTGGCCCGCGCGATCGTGTTCCGGCCGCCGGTGCTCCTCATGGACGAGCCGCTGGGCGCGCTGGACCGGCGGCTGCGCGAACAACTCCAGCTCGAGATCAAACGACTGCACCAGGAGCTCGGCATCACCTTCGTGTTCGTCACGCACGACCAGGAGGAGGCGCTGACCATGTCGGACCGCATCGCCCTGCTGCGCGATGGCCGGGTGATCCAGGTCGGCAGCCCGCAGGACCTGTACGAGCGGCCGTGCTCGCGCTATGTCGCCGAATTCCTCGGCGAGTCCAACGTGCTTCCCGGAGAGACCTCCGGCACGGCGGTCGTCGTACGGCCCGAGCATCTGCGGCTCGCCGCGCGGGGCGAGCCGGCCCCGGCCGGCCACAACGCCTGTGCCGCCACCGTGCGCGAGGTGGTCTACCTGGGCAGCGTCCTGCGGGTGGAGGCGGCGCGTGACGACGGCCGTCACCTCGTGGCGAGGGTGGCCGCCCATGGCGAGCCGCCACGGCCCGGCGACGAGGTCACGCTCTACTGGGATCCGGACCGGGCGGTCGTCGTGCCCGTCGACGCGACCGGCGACGCACC
>NZ_JABVEB010000073.1 GCF_014323665.1 Actinomadura sp. HBU206391
GGCCTGAAGCAGCAGCCGGACACCAAGTTCGGCCATCGGCTGTGGGCCCTGCGGCGGCACCCGCTGTCACCCGAGCTCGAGCGCAACCGGCCGCTCGCCCGTACGGCCATCGCCGGTGACGACGATCACGAGGGCTTCGGAGCGGACGTGGCGGTGGTCGCCATCGGGCTGGACGTCGATGAGCAACTGACCTATGTCGCCGAGACGATGCGGGTCGACTCATGGCTGGAGCCCGTGCTCAGCTGGCCCGCAAGGTTCGTCGATTCCGACGAGGCGCCGCAGTTTTCGGAAACGTGAACAATCTTATTCCCGTGTTACCTCATCGACACTCGCCACGAATATGGACCGCTGTTTACCTCTATTGGCTCGAAGCGTTAGCAAGAGTTCTCCGATGCGGCACTTGCGGCGGGCGTATGATTTGGGGAAGACCGGCGATTCGGTATCCCCAGGGGGATTCGATGATGAGATCGCACAGCTCCGAGCTGCGGCGGAGCCGTCTCAGTGGGCCGTTGTGTTGTGCCACGAGGCCGTCCCGCCGTGCATGGCGTCCCTATTTTCGTACCTGTTCGCGACGCCCGGCATTCGCCATCGTGAACCTTTGACGACCTTTGATCAACCAGTTTATCTCGACGTTTCCTGTTCCGTTGGGGGCGCCGCCATGGCAGGCGATAGTCCAGGGCTGGACATAATGGATGCCGGTGTTCTCGGCCGGGTCGCGCGGCTCGGCGGGACCTCTCCCGAGGTCGTCGACGCGCTGGACCGGCTCGAGCGGTTGCTGGGCCGGCATGAGGGATCGCTGGCGGAGCCGGTCAAGGCGCGGCGGGACCTCGCGGACATCCGCGAGGAGGCCGGTCAACGCGACCGCGATGACGGTCGGCTCGCGGACGCGCTGCGGCGGCTGGCGGCGCGCGTCACCGCGGTCGGGGTGCTCGCCGAGGCGGTACGGCAACTCGGCGTCGACCTGCGCGCCTGACCCGGGATCGCACCGGCCGTCCCGGGCAGTGATCGATCCTGCCCGCGACCCTCAGAACTGGTTGGCCGTACGGGGGCGCAGCCGCTGCTCTCTCGCCACCGGCGTCCACAGCGTGGCGAACCGCTGCTTGGAGACGGTCGCCTGGTTCGAGAGCTGACCGCCCCGCTGGTAGTTGGCGTCCGCCTTGGGCCGGCCCTTACAGCCCCGGGCGCGCTGGGCCCAGGCGAGGTAGGCGCGGTCGACATCGAGTGAGATCTGGATCGACTTGGCCAGGTGGGCGCGCAACTGGGTGCCGTTGGACAACGCGTTGACCTTCAGCGTCTGGGCCCGGGCGACCTGCTGCTGACGCTGTTGCGCGACGCGCTGCATGCCGGCGATGGCGTTCGGCAGCCCCTTGCATCTCTTCGCGGAGGCGAGAGCCCGCCCGAGTTCACCGCGGCTGGCCGCGCTCAGGTTCAGCAGTGAATTGACCGCGGCGGCCTGTTGCCGGGCGGCCGGGTTGGCCGACTTCGCGGTCGACTGCACCGCCGCCGGGGTGCGCTGCGCGGACGGGTCCTTGCCGCCGTCCGGCCACATCACGAGGGCCACCGCGACCAGGGCGACCGCCACCAGTCCCGCCACCGCGAGGATGAGCGGTTTGCTCGCCCGATTCCCCTGCTCATCCGCAGGCTGATGACCATGGCCGTCGTACGGCGGATGACCGTGGCCGTCGTACGGCGGGTAGCCCGATGCCAGCATCGCCGTCTCCTGCTGCGGCATGGGCGCCATACCGCCCGGAGCCTGCGCCCCCCAAGCCGGCGGCGCGTCGGCAGGCTGCTGAGGGCCCCACGGATCCTGGTTCATCGGTGCGGGCTGCGGCGTCCAGCGCTCAGGGGCCTCCGGCTGCGGCGGGGCCTGCGGGGGCCCGGAGAACCACGAGTCCGGGACGATGGAGTCGGCGGGACCCGTCCCCTGTCCCTGCCGATCGCCGGGTCCGCTCCAGGAGTCGGGTCCGCTGGGCGCCGGCCCGGCATTCCACGCCTGCGTGGCATCGGGCTCGGGGGTCCAGGCCTGGGTGGCGTCGGACTGCTGGCCGGGCTGCGGGGCCCAGGGCTGTGGGCCGTCGGGCTGCTGTGCGGGCTCGGGGGTCCAGGCCTGAGTGGCGTCGGACTGCTGGCCGGGCTGCGGGGCCCAGGCCTGTGAGCCGTCGGACTGCTGTGCGGGCTCGGGAGACCACGCCTGCGTGCCGTCGGACTGCCGGCCGGGCTCTGCGGACCAGGGCTGCGCCGCGTCCGGCTCGCGAGACCAGGACTGAACCGGCTCGGGTTCGGCCCGCCATGCCTGCGTGGACTCGATGTCCGCAGGGGGCTGCGCGGGCGCCGGTGGCGCGGAGTACCAAGGATCCGAGGCGCCGTCAGGCGGGGCGGGGTCGGCGGGCCCGGACGACATCGGGCGCGTGAGAGGCGACTCCGGTCCGCTCGTGGGCTCGGGTGTCGACCAGGGGCCGGTGCTACCGGGCGCGGGCGCCGACTCGAAGCGGGGCGTCCATGATTCCGCGCTCGACCCGCTGGGCGACCACGACTCTGCCCCGGACGGGCCGGGCGGGGCCGACAGCGGGTCCGAGGACGGTGTCCACGGCTCCGCCGGGGCGGCCGGGGGAGCGTCCCTGGGGGGCGACAACGGTCCTGAGGAGGGTGACCACGGCTCGGGCGCGCCGGCCGCCGGCCGGCCCGAAGGCGTCTGCCGCGGCTCTGTGGACGGTGACCAGGGCTGAGAACCACCGGTAAGAGGTGACTCCGAGGCCCAGCGCTCGATCGCCTCCGAATCCGACGTCCACGGCTGCGGGCCGGTCCCGGCGGCTCCCGCCGGGCCGGGCGGGTCCTGGGCCGTCTCGGTCGCCGGTGCCGGGTTCCATGCCTCACCCGTCGGGTCGAACTGCCGCTGCCCCGCCGGTGGCGCACCCTCAGAGGGTGGGCCGACCTGCGTCGGAGACTCCTGTGCCGGAGCCTCTGAGGGCCGCTGAGTGACAGGGGCATTGCATCGAACGCATCTGCTCAGCGTCCCAGGCGTGTTCTTGCCGCACGTCGGGCACTGCATGTTCTCAGACCTCGCCTTGTCGCCGCTTTTCCTGACAAACTACTGGGTCGCGTGTGTTTCGGGGTTGCTGTTCAGATTGTCCGGCAAATCTCTTCGCTGTCCGATCCTGGCATTGTCGCGGACCCCGCGGGTCCTGCGCCTCGACGTCTCGGTGGACTCGTCGGGCACTGTCGGTGCCCGGTGCGAGAGTACGCGGGTGAGTGGTCTGCTGCGGGTGAAGGCGCTCCTAGTGCTGGTGGCGCTGTGCACGGTGGCGCTGTGCACGGCGTGCGAGCCGGCGCTCGCTCCAGCCGGGCCGAACGCCCGGACACACGGCCGCAGCGTACCGCTACCGACCGGCCCCGAGGCCCGTGGATCAGCGGTGCCACCGCCCCGGAATGCTACGCGCGTGCGCGCCGTACGGGTGGTCGACGGGGACACGCTCGTCATACGGGCCGGCGGCCGGCCGGTCTCCGTACGCCTGATCGGGGTCGACGCGCCCGAGCTCTACCGCACCGGACCACGGGACCGCACCGGACCACGGGACCGCACCGGACACCCGGCGGCGCCCGACACGCACCGGACCGGGCGACCGGCGGCCGTGACCCGCGTCAGCCGCCCGGACCGCGCTGGACGGGACGCGCGGCTCGCACTGTCACGGCTGGTGCGGCCGGGCGCCATGCTCTACGTCACCGGCGACCGCGAACGGCGTGACGCGTACGGCCGAACTCTGCTTTATGTATGGACTGGGCTTTACGTATGGACCGGGCTCCACGTACGGACCGGCCGGGGGGTCTTCGTCAACGCGGCGCTGATCGGCAGCGGCCATGCCCGGGCGATGGTGATCCCGCCCAACGACCGCTTCGCCGCCGTCTTCCATGCTGCCCAGGCCGCCGCCGAGACGACGGCCGAGACGACTCCCCGGCGTGCCCCGCGTGATCACCGATTCGTCTGTGCGGGAGCATCCGGATGATTGCCGCCATTGCCCCGAACCGGCATGGCCAGCGACTAGAGTCGCTCTATCGCCGTATCTGAGTGCCACTCCTCAGACGGCCCCCAGACAGAGATCGGGAGCAGATGAGCGATCTTCCGCTGCGCGCGCAACTTGCCGTTGCGCTAGGCCGCACAGCTTCAAGGATGTCGCGGCTGGCCGGGCGCGGCGACGGCTCGGTGATCGGCGGGCGGATCGGGCTCGCCCTCGACCCCGAGCTGCTCACCCGGCTGGCCCGCGACCGCAACCTCGTCCTCGTCAGCGCGACCAACGGCAAGACCACGACGACCCGGCTGATCGCGTCGGCGATGAGCGGGCTCGGTCAGGTCGCGACCAACGCCTTCGGCGCCAACATGCCGACCGGGCACGTGTCCGCCCTGGCGGCGGCGCCCGGCGCCAGGTACGGCGTGCTGGAATGTGACGAAAAATACGTTCCGATGGTGCTCAGGGAGACCGGCGCCAACGTCGTCCTGTTGATGAACCTGAGCCGGGACCAGATGGACCGCGCAGGCGAGATCTGGCAGCTCGCGGGCAAGTGGCGCAAGGCCCTCGAGGGTGTCGACACCCATGTCGTGGCCAACTGCGACGACCCGCTGGTCACCTGGGGGGCGTCGACCGCCAAGAGCGTCACGTGGGTGGCCGCCGGTCAGCACTGGCGCGATGACTCCTGGTGCTGTCCGGAGTGCGGCGGGCCGCTCGACCGGGAGGGCGCGGCGTGGGCCTGCCGGGAGTGTCCCTTCGCACGGCCCAAGCCGGACTGGATCCTGCACGGCGGACGGGTGACCGCGCCGGGCGGGCGGACGTACGACCTTTCGCTGCAGCTCCCGGGACGGGCGAACCGGTCCAACGGGGCGATGGCACTGGCGGTGGTGGCACAGTTCGGTATCCAGCCCGATGCGGCGATGCCGCTGCTCGGCCAGGTGAAGTCGGTCGCCGGCCGCTACACCACCGTCGAGTACCAGGGCCGCCAGATCCGGTTGCTGCTCTCGAAGAACCCGGCCGGCTGGCTGGAGGCGTTCGACGTGCTGGAGCCGGCGCCGGGGCCGGTGGCGTTGTCGATCAACGCGCAGGGCCCGGACGGCCGTGACACCTCGTGGCTGTGGGACGTCGACTACCGGATCCTGCGCGGCCGCCCGGTCTGGGCGAGCGGAGAGCGCCGGCTCGACCTCGCGGCGCGCCTCGAGGCCGCCGACGTCGACTTCGTCGTCGTCGACGACATCGAACAGGCGGTGATGTCGGTGCCCCCCGGCAGGCTCGACGTGATCGCCAACTACACCGCCTTCCAGGACATCCGAACGAGGTACGGCCGTGCGCTCTGACCGCATCAAGATCGTCTGGATCTACCCCGACCTGCTCAGCACCTACGGCGACCAGGGCAACTGCATCGTGCTGGAGCGCAGGGCGGCGCTGCGGGGCATTCCCACGCAGACCGTGAACGTGCGCTCGGACGAGGCCGTCCCGGTGGACGGCGACATCTATCTCCTCGGCGGCGGTGAGGACCGGCCGCAGATCCTGGCCGCCCAGCGGCTGCGCGCCGACGGCGGGCTGGCGCGGGCCGCGCAGTACGGCTCGGTGATCTTCGCCGTGTGCGCGGGCTACCAGTTGCTGGGCACCGAGTTCGGCGGCGAGGAAGGTCAGCCGGTCGAGGGCATGGGCCTGCTCGACATCCGCAGCGCCCGCGGCGAGAACCGGGCGGTGGGCGAGATCGTGGGCGAGGTGGACTCCTCGCTGGGCATACCGAAGATCACCGGCTTCGAGAACCACCAGGGCGTCACGCACCTGGGCCCGGGCGCCAGGCCACTGGCCAAGACGGTCCTGGGCATCGGCAACGGCGACGGCTACGAAGGCGCCTACCGCGACCACGTCATCGGCACGTACATGCACGGGCCGGCGCTCGTCCGCAACCCGGCCTTGGCCGATCTGCTGCTGCGCTGGGCGGTCGGCCAGGACCTCCAGCCGATCGACGACTCCTGGGCCGGACGGCTCCGCGAAGAGCGCCTCAACGCCGTGCTCACCTGACCAGACTCGTGATCACGCAAAGTGGTTCCCCGGGAGCGCGGCTTCTGAGCAGAGGCGACCTCCCGTGGTCTGCCCCTACCGTCGGGAGGGTGGGCCTGTGACGTGCGCGATCGGTGGCGTCAGTAGACCAGGGCCTGGGCGCCGTCCGCGGAGATCTCCTCGACGAACGTGGGCGCGCCCGCGATGCGCACTCCGTCGATCAGGTCCTCGGGTCCGATGTCGCGGCGGGCCGCGCACTGCGTGCACACGGTCACCTGCCCGCCGGCGAGCACGATGTCGAGCAGATCCTGCAGCGGGGTCGCATGCGGCAGGTCGAAGTCCTTGGCCCTGCCCGGAAGGCCGTACCAGGCCGACTCACCGGTCAGCCACAGTGAGACGGGCAGCCCGCTCGCCACGGCCGCGGCCGCGACCGTGAACGCCTGATTGCACCGCTCCGCGCCGTCCGCACCGGCAGTTGCCTTGATCACAAGTGATCTCGCCATATCGGCACATTACTCCGAACGGGTCCGACGTGGCGGCAGGGCCACGATCTCGCCCCGCCGGGCCGAGGCGAAAGGCCGATCCAGGACCTCCGGCGTGGCCGGCGGATGCGGGCCCGGCGCGCCGATCGCTACACTCCGGGCCGTGGCCGGCTTGCTGAACATCGTGGCTCTCGTCCTGACCTTGGGCGTCGGCGCGGTGCTCGCCGTGCTCATGTTGCTGAAGCTCTCCCGGATGAGATGACCGGATCGGTGCAGAGCCACCGGTAGCGGTCTACGTCCGGAGCAACGCCGCTACGCTTTTCAAACATGGAGACTGAGCTGCATCCCGCCCTCGAGACTGTGAAATTCCTGCTCGGCCAGTGGGAAGGGGCCGGAGTCGGCGGCTATCCCACCATCGAGAGTTTCCGCTTCGGTCAGGAGATCTCCTTCTCCCACAACGGCAAGCCCTACCTCATCTACAACAGCCGCACATGGCGCCTCGACGACGAGGGCAATCTGGGCCAGCCGCTGGCGACCGAGTCGGGCTACTGGCGACCGCAGCCCGAGGGCCGGCTCGAAGTGATCATCGCCCATCCCACCGGGATCGCCGAGATCTACCTCGGCGAGGTCACCGGCACCCGCGCGGAGATGAGCACCGACATCGTCGCCCGCACCGAGACCGCCAAGGAGGTCACCGCGGGCAAGCGCCTGTACGGGCTGATCGGCGAAGATCTCGGATACGCCTACGACCTGGCCGCAGAGGGGCAGGGCCTGCAGTCCCATCTGTCGGCCCAGCTCAAGCGCGTCAGCTGAGCGTCCGAGCGGATGCGCCCCGGGCCGGGGCGATGCGCCGGGACCACGAGGGCCCGGCGGCGTGAGCGTGCGCGGCGGCACGGCGTACCTGCGGCATGGGTGTACCTGCGCCACGGGCATACATGGGGGCGGCGCCGCGGTCGGCGACCGTACCCGTTTCCGCCCGCCTCCGGTCGCGGAAACAGACGATCCCCGGACCTTCCCGCAGGTGCGGGGGATGGGCAGGACAGGCCCATCGGTCCGGGGATCGGGTGTCTGTCTTGTTTTCGCCAGTCGCATCGCGACCGGTTTTCCGTCACCGCAGTGACGGAGCCAAGACGGGACGGCGACTAACGGACAGCCACCTCGCGTGTCCTAGAGCAACTCATGTCTTGGACCACCTCCCTCCTGCGTAACTCGCACGCTAATCGAACGCCGGGAGGGCGGGCAAGTGATTTCTTTTCCGGCCGCCCGGGCCACAACGCGCCATAGACTCTGAACATGGCCGAAACCTGGCAGGAGGAGCTGCGGGCTCGGGGCTATCGGGTCACTCCGCAGCGCCAGCTCGTACTCGAGGCCGTCACCGATCTGGAACACGCGACCCCCGAGGAGATCTGCACCCAGGTGCAGCGCACCGCTCACGGGGTGAACATCTCGACCGTCTACCGCACGCTCGAGCTTCTCGAGGAGCTCGGACTCGTCAAGCACGCGCACCTCGGCCACGGCCCGCCGACCTACCATCTCGCGGCCGAGGCCGAGCACGTCCACCTGGTGTGCCGCAGATGCGGAACCGTCACCGACGTCACCCCGAGGGTGGCCGACGGGCTGGTCGAGCTCCTGCGCGACCAGTTCGGCTTCGAGACCGATGTGCACCACCTCACCGTCCACGGCTGCTGCGGCGACTGCGAAGGGCCGGCCTCCGGGCGATCGTGACGCCTGAGGGCCGATCGGCGGGGGCCGAGGGCCGAAGTCGCGGGCGGCCGGGCCGCGTAGCCTGGAGGGCATGAAGAGCCCGCTGCTGGATCTGCCCGGAGCCGTACCCGCCGACGCCCCCGACCAGGAGGTCGCGGCCCACTACGGAGAGCCGTCCCACGAACAGCGCGCGCTCGAATCGGGGAAGGCGTTCGTCGACCGGAGCAACCGCGGAATCGTACGGGTCGCCGGTCCGGACCGGCTGAGGTGGCTGAACAGCCTGATGAGCCAGCGGCTCGACGACCTCCAGCCGTTCCAGCCCACGCGGGCGCTGCTGCTCAGCCCGAAGGGTCATGTCGAGCACCACCTGCGCCTGGTGGACGACGGCGAGGCGGTCTGGGCGCATGTCGAGCCGGGCGCGGCGGGCGCGCTGGTGGAGTTCCTCGACAAGATGCGGTTCATGCTGAGGGTCGACGTGACCGACGTGACCGAGTCGCACGCCGTCGTGACCGTTCCCGGTGGGGAGCCGCCTGAGGGCGCGCTCCCGCTGGGCGACGACCTGATCATCCCGCGGGCCGAGCTCACCCGCGACTGGGGCGTCCGGCCGGCCGGTCTCTGGGCCTACGAGGCGCTGAGGATCGCCGCGCACGAACCTCGGATCGGCGTCGACACCGATCACCGCACGATCCCGCACGAGGTGGGCTTGATCGAGACCGCCGTGCACCTCAACAAGGGTTGTTACCGGGGACAGGAGACGGTCGCCAGGGTGCACAACCTGGGCCGTCCGCCGCGCCGGCTGGTGTTCCTGCACCTGGACGGCAGCGTCGACCGGCTGCCCGGGCACGGCGCCCCGGTGGAGCTCGACGGCCGCCAGATCGGCTTCGTCGGCTCGGCGGCGCGGCATCACGAGCTCGGCCCGATCGCACTCGCCCTGATCAAGCGGAACGTCCCGGTGGACGCCGCCCTGCTGGCCGATGGGGTGGCCGCCGCCCAGGAGATCGTGGTGTCTCCCGACACGGGGGCCAACGCCCAGATCGATCTTCGTCGTACTGCCGCGAGGCGAGGGTAGGACGGAGAGCCAGGGGCATACTGACACCCGTAGCGCCCTGCCCGCCCCCGCTCCCGCCCAAGGAAGAGCGGGTCCCCCGAAAGGAAGAGCGAGTCTCCCAAAGGAAGATCGAGTACGGCCCCGCGAGTGAGAAGGTGGTCTTTATCGATGGTGGCGGACCCGGATAAAGAGGCACCACTGCTCACTGGGAAGGGGAAGATGCGGCGACGACGACGACGTCGGCGAGAACCGGCGTTCGCGTGGTGGATCCTGTTCGGAGCGCTGGGCGCGGTGGCCTGGCTGATTCAGTCATGGCGGGTCGCGCTGCTGCTGCTCCTCTTCTGGTGCCTGTACGAGTTCTGCCTTGTGCCCACGATGTGCCGGATCACCACCCGGCAGGGGCTCTGGTGCGTCGACCCCGTACGAGGCCGGCTGTTCGCCTGCACGCCCGCCCACCAGCAGGTCAAGAACGACGCGCTGTGGCGGCTGATAGGGATGCGCAACCCGTTCCGCAAGTCGCAGTCGCCCGACACCGGCCAGGGCACGAGTGTGCTGGTGGTTTCTCCGGCCGTACGGGCCCGGCTGGACCAGACCGACCGGGCCGTGCTGGTCCTCGCCGCCTGCGGCACGCTCGTGGCCGCCGTGTGGGCGGTCTCCGACTACCTTTAGCCGGAGCCCGTGCCATCCCTATGAGCCCGTGCCACCCTATGAGCCCGGGCCATCTCTGGAACCGGGCCGGCTCAGGTCTCCAGGACCAGGGTGACCGGCCCGTCGTTGATCAACGACACCTTCATGTCGGCGCCGAACTCACCGGTCTCGACCCGCGCGCCGAGTGCACGAAGAGCCGTCACCACGGCGTCGACGAGAGGCTCGGCCACGGCGCCGGGCGCGGCCGCGATCCACGTCGGCCGGCGGCCCTTGCGGGTATCGCCGTACAATGTGAACTGGCTGATGACGAGCAGCGGCGCGCCCACGTCGGAGCACGACTTCTCGCCGTCCAGGACGCGCAGGCCCCATAGCTTGGCGGCCAGTTTCTCCGCCTGCTGCGGGGTGTCGTCATGGGTGACGCCGACGAGCACCACAAGGCCCGGCTCGTCGATCGACCCCACCATCCGATCCCCTACGGTCACACTCGCCTGACTCACCCGTTGGACGACAGCCCTCATGAGGAGGCATTCTGCCGGTCATGGGAGCAATGACGCTCATTACCGTGGCACCTACGGGTGCCGAGTCGGCCAAGGCCGACGTCCCGGCCCTGCCCGTGACGATCGAGGAACTGGTTCAGACGGCCAAGGAGTGCGAGGCGGCCGGCGCGGCCGTCGTGCATGTCCATATCCGCGACGATGACGCGCGGCCCACCCTCGACCTGGCACGGTTGCGCGACACCGTGCAGGCGCTGAGGCAGAGCACGAACCTGATCGTGCAGCTGTCCACGGGCGGCGCGGTGACCGATCCGTACGAACACCGGCTGCGGGTGCTCGACGCGGCGCCGGACGCGTGTTCGCTGACCTGCGGCACGGTCAACTTCGGCGACGACGTGTTCATGAATCCATGGCCGTTCATGGTCGAGCTCTACCAGCGGACCCAGGAGCTGGAGATCGTGCCCGAGTTCGAACTGTTCGACCTCGGTCAGGTGAGGGCCCTGAACCGGCTGGTCGACGCCTACGGGCCGCCCTACGGCGGGCACGTGCACTGCGACCTGGTGATGGGGGTGCCCGGGGGGATGCCGGGGGACAACCGGACGCTGGTCGCCGCCGTCGAGGCGCTGCCCGAGGGGGCCAGCTGGTCGGCGACCGGCGTGGGCCGTACCTCGCTGCCCGTCATGTACGCGGCACTCGCGTCCGGCGGTCATCTGCGGGTCGGCATGGAGGACACGCTGACCTACGCCAAGGGACGGCCGGTGACGGGTAACGCCGAACTGGTCGAGCGGGCGGCCGCGCTGGCCCGGATCGCCCAGCGCGAACCGATGCCCGCGGACGAGGCCCGTACGTTCCTCGGCGTCAGGACCGGGTCTCGCGCTCGCTGACCGGCAAAGGCCCGGCGCGGCAACGGCCGCGAGGTAGATCCCGGACGCGCGGGAGCCCTCTCACGGAGACCGGATGTGAGGGGAGACCCCGGATCTGACGGAGACGCGGCACAGCGGCGGCCGCCCCGAACCGAGGCGGCCGCCCGGACGTGAGGAAGGCCGCCCCGCCCGTGCCCCATCAGGGGCGAGGCGACCAGGTCTCGGGGCTAGTGAGAGGCGTGGCGTGGAGCCTCGTCGCGGCGCTTCCGCTGCGCGGGGCTCTCGATGATGCCGCCGGCCAACCACTGGTCGTTTCCGAGCTCTTCGGCCAACACACTTTTCACCTCCCACCTGGCTCTTACCCAGCGGGAGGAATTAATACATATCTGGACGAAGAGTTATAAACCGCCTAATGATCAGGTCAGGCTGCGGAACTGGCGGGTCTGGGAGATCGCGCCCGAGGTGGCTAGCGTGAAGGTCCGCATCGAGTCGGCGAACCGCGAAAGGTCCCACTCGGCCGGTCCCTCGTACCAGTAGAGGTTGTCGGCGCCCTCGGTCCGGACCCCCGCGTCCTCCACGGTCTTCGCCCACTTGTGCACGTTGTCGAACACGATCGCGTAGGGCAGGTAGCGCGAGAACATCGCGATGCGCTGTCGCGACTCCACATCCGAGGCCTCGCCACGGGCGAGGTAGGCGCGGAAACCGAGGGTGTGCGCGAGGACGGTCGCGCCCCTGGTCGTCTTGGCCGGCATGTACTGCCCGCCGATGGCCAGCGCGGCGCCTGCGATGATCGCGGCCAGCCCGATCAGCCCGAGCTCGGTGAACAGCGCCAGCGCGACCGTGCCCACGACGCCCACGGCGGTCAGGATCAGGCCGGCCAACGTCCACCGGGTGCGCACGGAATCCGGCCTGCGGACGAACCAGCCCTGCCGCACCACGTCGTCGTACAGTGCGCCGCGGACCTCGGCCAGGTCGGTGGCGAACGTCCCGCCGAGCTCCCCGAGCCGCACCGTGTCGCGGCCGGAGAACAGCGCGTCGAACAGCGTCCGTTCGTAGGGGAAGAGATCGTCAACGGGCCGGTCCAGCTTGCGGAGCGTCCAGTCGCGGGTGTCCTCCTCGACCAGCAGGTAGCCGCGTACGGCCAGGTCGACGATGGTCGCGGTGACGTCGATGACATCGGCCTGCTCGTCGATGAGCGTGCCGATCTGCCCCGGTCGCACCCCGCTCGGCGGCTCGAACGACATGCCGTTGACCGGGGTGTGATCGCCTTCGGCGGCCTTGCGGCTGACGATCCGGGCGTCCCGGCCGCGGAGCTGGTAGAGCAGCGCGACGCCGCCGAGCAGCAGCACCAGCAGCCCGAGCAGAGCACCCCCGGTGATGGCGTTCACCGTGAAGGCGGTGGCGAGTGTGCGGCGCTGCTCGTACAGCGGCGCGGACTTGGTCGTCTTCCCCACGGGGTAGCCCACGACGACCGTCATGGTCTCCTGCGGCAGCATGTTCCGCTGGGTGAACTCGCCTCGCGTCTGGGTGTGGTTGGTGAAGACCTGGGTGCAGCCCACCGCGCTGCCGAGCGCGCCGGCGAAGCAGTTGAGATTGCGCATCGCGCTGTCGGCCTCGACCGTCGCCTTGGCCGACACGACCTCGACGCCCCAGCCGCTGACCGCGGTCCAGCGCAGTTCTTGGATGCCGCCGATCTGGGCGATCCCGCCGAGCACGTCGTACTCGAGCGCGATGGTGCGCCGGCCGGTGATAGCGCCGCCACCGCTGACCTTGACGATCGTACGGTCGCCGTCCCGTGTGACCGAGGTGGTGGCCGGCCCGCCGTCGGGGCTCGACGCCTTGACGTTCTCGACCTTGAAGATCCGGTCGCGGGTGTCGTCCTGACGCGTGCGGGTGACGAAGGACCGCTCGATGCCACGGCTGCCGGCGAACTCGTACGCGATCGTCTCCTTGGCGTGCACGACACCGTCGGCGCGAACGGTCAGCGCGACGTCGTCCCGCAGGACGCGTTCCTCGCTCCGGGCGTCGGCGTGCGCGGACACCGGGGTGGCCAGGACGGCCGGTGTGGTGATGGCCAGTGTGGAGAGGGCCAGCGAGCCGACGAGCGAGCGCAGCAGCATGGGCGGAAATGCTACCGGTCGAGCTGGGATCTGAGGCGTTGCCGGGTATGAGGAGTGTCCGGAAGTGTCCACAGATGGCCGAAACCGGGCTGACCTGCACCGTCAGTACTGCCGGTGTTTTCCACATATGCCATGATTTTTAACCATGGTCCGCCAATACCTCCCTCCGCCGCCGGGCGGTGGCGCCGCGCCTCCCCGACCGGCCGGCGGGGCGTTCGCGGGGGCGAGGGGGCCGACGTCGCTCGGTCACGGCGGCTACGGCCAGTACGCCGCTCTCCGGCGGCGCGGACCGCGGCGCACGACCGGCGGTACCGTCGCCGGTGCTCTGGGCAGTCTGGCGGCGATGTTCGTGATCGCGATTCTGGGCATCGCGGTGCTCGGTCAGGGCGACCGGCAGGCGACCGGCGATAACGGCCGTTCGGGCGGCGAGGCGAGCCGCTCGGCGGCCACGGCCAACAAGCTCTACAACACCGGCGCCCTGACGCCGGCCGGCTGCCGTGCGCCGCAGATCGCGGCCGGAGACGACGTGTCCATGCGCCGGTTCATGGAAGTGCTCACCGGCTGCCTCGACGTCTCGTGGCAACGGCAGTTCGCCAAGGGCGACCTGCGGTTCACCCCACCCGACAGGGTCTTCTGGTCCGAACCCGGCCGCAGCCCCTGCGGGTCCTATCCACAGCCCGGCGCCGCAGCGTTCTACTGCCCGGCGAACAACGCGATGTACGTCGGGCTCGCCCATGTCGTCGAGACGGCGGGCGACGAGCCGGTGTCGAACTACGCGGTGTACGCCCGAGTGATCAGTCACGAGTACAGCCATCACGTGCAGGAGGAGGCCGGGATCCTGGCGTACGGCCACGAGCTGCTGGAGCAGCGCGACGTCGCGAGCCGCACGGACGCCAGCCGCCGCATCGAACTGCAGGCCCAGTGCTTCGCCGGCGTGTTCCTGGGCGCGGAGCGCAGCACCCTCCCGATGACGGCGCGCCAGTACCTCGCCATGATCACCGATGTCCTCGGGCGCGGTGACGACGAGCAGCCGCCGGACGAGCGCGACCACGGATCGAGCCGTCACTACGCGGGGTGGGTGGAGAAGGGCTTCCGAAATCGGGTGCTCTCGGCCTGTAATACCTGGACTGCCCCTGCTTCGACGGTTTCGTAGGGCACTATTTGATCGGATTAATCATCCAAGTCGGTGTCTTGCCGGGATCTGACGGGATCCATTGGCTTTTCTGGCCTGATGAACGGCAGTTGAGCGGCGCCGGCCGCGGTTGATGGAGGAGACAGTGGTGGCAGGGTCGAGCGGGCCGTATCCGCCGCCGGGGCCGTACCGGCCGGCAGGACCTCCCGGACACATGCGGCCACCCCCACCGCCCCCACCACCCGGGCCGCCGCGGCCGCCGCACGCACCGCACGGACCCGCCCCCTTCGCACCGCAGTGGGGCGGGCCGCCGGTGTACCACTACGCGCCGCCGCGCCGTAGTGGGGGCGGCGGCGCGCTGGTCGCGGTGCTAGCGCTGGGCTTCGTGGCGTTCCTGTTCGTGGGCGGCGCCGTGCTGGCGAAGCTGATGCTCGACTCGGAGCCCGCGTCCCCCGGAGGGCCCGTGGCCGGGGACACCGGATCGTCGTCCACGCCGCTGGGCTCGCGGAACCGCGGGTCCGGGGGCTCGCAGCAGCGTGCCCCCTCGGGCGGGCGGGCGGCGACCGGCAGCCCCCTGTACCAGGTGGGTCCGATCAACGGATTCGGCTGCGCGGGCCGGCAGATCGCGCCCGGCGACAGCGCGTCGTTCGAGGCGTTCCTGAACAGCACCACGAACTGCCTCGACCGGTCCTGGTCCGCGGCCTTCAGCCGGGCGGGCCTGCAGTTCAGCCCGCCGCGGCGGGTCTTCTGGCGGACGCCCGGCCGCAGCCCGTGCGGCGACTACCCGGCCCCGGGGGCGGCGGCGTTCTACTGCACGCTCAACAACGCCATCTACATCGGCGTGGGCGGCCACGCCCAGAGGTCGGCGGGCAATCTGCCGGTCACCTACAACGTCACCTATGCACGCAATCTGGCGCATGAGTACGCCCACCACGTGCAGGAACGGTCGGGCATCCTCGCCGAGAGCCGGGAACTGCGGCTTTCGGCGTCCTCCCTCGACGTGCGCAACGCGGTGACGCGGCGCAGCGAACTGCAGGCCCAGTGCTTCGCCGGGGTGTTCATGGCCGCGGTGCGGCCGAGCTTCCCGGTCAGCACGGAGCAGTGGCGGGTCGCGGTGCGGGACTCCTACGGCCGCGGCGACGACCCGTCGGACCCGGACACACGTGACCATGGCAGCAACAGTCACTACGCGGGCTGGCTCAACCTCGGCTACTCGCGCACGACCACGCGATCGTGCAACACCTGGACGGCGCCCGCGTCCCAGGTCTCCTGACCGAAGCAACCTTCCGGGGCCCGTGGTGTCTCTTGGACATGGACACTGAACTGGTACTCATCGGTCGTGCGGCGGATCGGCCCCCCGATGCCGTGTGGGCGGTCGTCGCCGAACTTTACGAGGGCCATGCCCTCCGGTTGACGCGCATGGCACTGGTGATGGTCGGTGATCGGCCCACGGCCGAGGACGTCGTGCACGAGGCCTTTCTCGGCCTGTACCGGCGCTGGCCGCACCTTCGTGATCCAGAGCGTGCGCTGGCCTACGTGCGATCCGCCGTCCTCAACCGTTGCCGGAACGCGTTGCGGCGCCGGCGCGTGCCATTCCGCGCCGAGCACCTGCCGCCCATCTGGTCGGCCGAGGCCGAGGCGCTCGTAGGCGAGGAGCAGCGTGAGGTCATGAACGCGCTGCATCGCCTTCCGGCCCGGCAGCGGGAGGCATTGGTGCTGCGTTACTTCTGCGACCTTTCGGAGGCGCAGACGGCGGAGACGATGCGGGTCAGCAGAGGCACGGTCAAGTCCACCACGTCGCGCGCGCTGACGGCGCTCGGCCGGATCCTGAAGGAGGGGCAGTGAACACGACCGAGGATCGACTTCGAGCCGCCATGTCCGCGGTCGGTGACACGCTCGGGCCGGAGGACATCCGGCCGCTGTCGCGTCCCCGGGGCCGGTGGTTCCATCCCTCGTGGCGCACCGCGCTGATGGTGAGCGCCGCGTCGGTGGCCGCAGTGGTCGTCGGAGTCTCGCTCGCCACGGGTTCCGGGGATTCCGGCGCATCACGGCCGGCGACCGGGTCCTCCCCGTCCGACCAGGCGATGCCGGGCACGACGGCCTCCAAGAACGACGTATCGATCATCCTCTGCCAGAGGATGTCGGCGAACCCCGCCTGTGACCGAACCGACGTGAGTGCGGCGCAACGAGACAGCATCAGGACGGATCTCCAGGCCATTCCCACCGTGCGTGAATTCGAGTTCGTGTCGAGCGGGGAGGCCTACGAACGCCTCCGCAAAGAACTCCCACACGACCCCGTGGTCATGTCCATGCGGGGACCGGAGGAAGTCGCAGAATCGTTTCAGGTGGTGGTCCGGAACCCCGACGACTACCGAAGCATCACGAACGCCTTCCTCGGCCGGCCTGGAGTCGACCAGATCATCACCTGGTACGGCCCCGCGATCAAACCACCGGAAGTGATGCCGAGGCGGTCGTGAGCGGCCTCACGCCGGTGCTTGCCGGGGTGCTTGCAATTGTGAGCAGCCTCACGTCGGAGTGCTAGCCAGCGCGCTTGCAATTGCAAGCAATCTGGCGCATGGTGGGACACATGGCAAGTTCGAAGGTCGGCTCCCTCGGGGAGTACATCCGGGAGCAGCGGCAGCGGGCGAAGATCTCGGTGCGGCAGCTGGCGGAAGCGGCAGGGGTGTCCAACCCCTACCTCAGCCAGATCGAGAGAGGGCTGCGCAAGCCGAGCGCCGAGATCCTGCAGCAGATCGCCAAGGGGCTGCGGATCTCCGCCGAGGTGCTCTACGTGCAGGCCGGGATCCTGGAGGACCGCGAGGCGGACACCGACGTCCAGGCCGCGGTCCGGGCCGACCTGCTCCTCACGGAGCGGCAGAAGCAGGTGTTGCTCGACATCTATGTGTCGTTCGTCAAGGAGAACGAAGCAGCCGGCCATGACCTAGTGCACGAAGACGTTAGGAAGGATGAAGTCGAATGACGCTTGCCACCAAGCTGCGCGACCACAAGGCGGTCCACGCGGGCGCCGGCGCGGTCGACCTCGCGGTCGAGAAGCTGCGTGAGGTCCCCGTGCACGTGACGAGGCTCCAGGGCACCGCCAAGGAGAACGCCACCAAGCTGCAGCAGAACGCGAAGGAATTCCAGGACAAGGTCGACACCAAGGACCTTCCCGGCGCTGCGGTCGCGTACATGACGCACCTCGGCACCCGGGTCGCCGAAGTGATCGACGAGCTCGCCGAGCGCGGCAAGACCGTCGTGAACCGGGTCGAGGTCGAGGTCCCCGAGATCTCCGAGCCCAAGCCGACCCCGCGGGCCAAGGCCGCCACGGCGAAGAAGACGGCGCAGACCGACGCCAAGAAGGCCGGCAACTGATCGTCCTCGATTCCCGAAAGGCCCGGCCGGCATCAGCTCCGGCCGGGCTTTTCGTTGGCATAGGCTGAGCCGTATCGACACCCTGCGGCGCGCGCGACCTGGCGGCGCCGCCCGCTTGGACAGGAGCGCTGATCGCCGGTGAATGCCAGCTTCAACCTGTTGCAGTACTTCTTCTGGCTGCTCCTGATCATCGCTTTCGTCGTCGAGGCCTGGGCGCTGTTCGATGCCGTGCGGCAGCCCACCACCGCCTATGCCTCGGCGGGCAAACTGACCAAGCGCTGGTGGCTGATCATTCTTGGTGTCGCCACCGTTGTCGGGCTGGCCAACGCGGCGGCGCCGCTGAACGGCATCTCGCCGATCAACCTGCTGCTGAACATCCTGCCGGTCGTGGCGTTCATCGCGGCCGCGGTCTATCACGCCGATGTGCGCCCGGCGGTCCGGGAGTACCGGGGCGGCCAGGGCGGCGGCTCGGGGCCCTACGGCCCCTGGTGATCGTCACCGCCGGCCGGTAGCCGCGGCTCGTCGAGGCCGAGCCTGCGCAGGTCGGTCACGAAACGGTCGGCGAAATAGCGGTTGCCCGCGGCGTTCGGATGCACTCCGTCGCGGCGAATGTAGGTCCTGGCCGTTCCCGTGCGCCTGCGCACGTTGCCGGTGATCCATTTCTCCTGGAGCGGATCGATGAAGGGCACCTGCAGTTCGCTCGCGACCCCTTTCAGGGCGTCCCGTACGCGCAGCGCCTCGCGCCGCGGATCGCCGCCCCACATCGGACCGGTGAGCAAGAGCCGCGTCGAGGGCCACTGCTGCCGGATCTTCGTCAGCAACTGCCGGGCGGAGGCCGTCACGAGCTGAGGGTCGTGCGGCCAGTCGTTGTGACCACCCGCCACGATCACCATGTCGGGGGCGGGGCGCCAGGCGAGTTCCTCGTCGAACAGCATCGGGAACGTCTTGCCGATCCGGCCGGGTGCGACGAAGCCGGTGCCGCGGTAGCCGGCGATGATGATCTGCCAGCCGAGCGTCCTTGCCACGTCCGCGGCGTAGGTCGCCGTCGGCGGGGTGCCCGGGATGCCCGCGGTGTAGCTGTCGCCGAGGATCATGACGACCGGTGCCGTCGCCCCCCGCTCACCGCCGGCTGAGCGCTTGCCGCCGAGCGCCTTGTCGCCGGTGGCGCGGGTGGCCTTGCCGGCCCGCTGCGGCGACTGCGAGGCGACGGCCGTGCAGCCGCTCATGGTCAGGACCGCCGCAAGGGCGTACGGGACCAAACGGCGCATCCTGCGAGCCCTCTCTACCAAACCCGGCCGTGACCCAGAGAGATCGCGCGGACAAGCGCTCCACGCGACCCCTAGGGTGACAAGTATGCGGAAAGACCACCACGGGCGTACCGCTCGGCTCGAGCTCGATGACCAGTCGCTGCGCGAATGGGACGCCGTCGTACTCGATTCCGGACCCGAGGAGATCATTCTTGACAGGTCCGCATTTTACCCGGGAGGCGGCGGTCAGCCGCCCGATCACGGGGTTCTGCTGTGGCAGGGCGTGCAGACCAGGATCGTCGGAGTCAGAAAAGGCGACGATCTCGCGCTGATCCCCGCGGAGGGCGACCCGATCCCGCCCGCCGGAACCAGCGTGAGCGGGGCCGTCGAGGACGATCGGCGGACGGCGCTGATGCGGACGCACTCGGCGCTGCACGTGCTCGGCGGAGTCGTGTTCCGCGACTACAAGTGCCTCGTCACCGGCGGCAACATGGAGCCGCTGGTCGCGCGGATGGACTTCAACCTGCCCGAGGTGCCGCCCGGCTTCAAGGAGGCCGTGGAGGCCGCCTGCAATGCCGAGGTCGAGGCCGACCGGCGCATCGACGTCAAGACCCTGCCGAGGGCCGAGGCGTTCGAGATCCCCGACATCATCCGCACCGCGACCAACCTGGTGCCGGCCGAGGTGCAGGACGTACGGATCGTCGACATCGTCGGGCTGGACACCCAGGCCGACGGGGGCACGCACGTGGCGTCGACCCGGCAGATCGGCCGCATCGCGGTCGCCAAGATCGAGAACAAGGGCCGCGGCTTCCGCCGGATCCGCATCAAGGTCGTGAACTGAGCCTCAAGGTCGTGCATGGGGCTTCAAGGCCGTGCACTGGGCTTCGAGGTCGTGCACTGGGCTTCAAAATCGTGAACCGGCCAGAGCGGCCACCGAGCCGATGCCGTGCTCCATGATCGCCAGTGCCGATCGTCGTCTCGTCGTAGCCACGCTCGGCGAAGAGCCGCCGGCGGCCGGGTGCTAATGCGGCAGCGCGTACAGCAGCGGGGGGACGACGGCGATCAGCACCGCGGCGATCAGCACGACGGCCCGGGTCGCCGGATGTGTCGGCACGGGCTCGACCAGACGGCTCACCCGGGCCAGCACCGGGCTGGCGGCCGTCGCCTCAGGGCCGAACGGCCTGTTCTCGGAGCTGACCGGCCGCACTGACCCGGCCGGTTCCGTTCCCACTGCGGCCAGCGCGCCGGACGGCGCCGCCGCCGGCCGGGCCGCGGCGAAGCGCAGGAGCGCGGTCGCGAGTTCGCGGGGCGGGCGGTGCCTGCGGGCGCGATCGTCGGCGGTCATCTCGATGAGCAGCTCGACCGCGTCGAGAGAGCGGCTGACCAGCCCGAACCGCGGAAAGACCTGCCGCAGGGACGAGAAGGGCAGCAGTACGAGATCGTGCCGCTCGCGGGCGTGCGCGCGCTCGTGCTCCAGCACGGCGGCGAGCTCGGCCTTGTCGAGCAGGCGCATGGTGCCGGCACTGACCACGACCTTGGCCGAGCGCATCCCGGGCACGCAGTAGGCCGCCGCCGCCGGGTGGTCGAGCACCAGCGTGCCGTCCGGCTCGCCGTGGGCGACGAGCGCCAGCAGCGCGCGGTGACGGCGCCGGGCCCGTACGACCCGGAAAACCGCGAAGAGCAGCATCGCGGGCAACACGGCGGCGAGGCTGAGCGCGCACAGTAGCGCCGTGAGCTGCACCAGCCCCAGTCGCGTGCCCGAATCGTCGGCCAGCCCGCGCAGCCCGCCCGCTATACCGTCGCGGTAGGGCAGCAGCCCGACGCTGAGCAGCGTGCCGATCGTCGCGATCCCCCAGGCGAGCCCGAGGGCCTGCCAGAGGGCGATCGCGGTACGAGGCGTACGCCAGGTCCACCGGGCGCGGGACAGCACATGCGCCCCGACGACCGTGCCGGCCGCGATGGTCGCGAGCAGGGCCGCCCCGATCATCCCGGGGACTCCTTACGGGTGAGGTCCTCCAGCGCCCGGCGGAGCACCTCGGCCTCGTCGCCGGATACCGACTGGGCGAAGTGCGCGAGCGCCGCGTCGCGGTCGCCGGTCAGTTCGAGCGCGCCGAGCATGAGCTCGGTGACATATCCCTCGCGGCTGGCCGCCGGACGATAGCGCCATGCCCGGCCGTCGCGGGTGCGGCGCAGGAAGCCCTTCTTGGCCAGCCGATCGAGGACCGTCATCACCGTCGTATACGCCAGGTCGCGGCCGGCGAGGGCCCGGCCCACCTCACGGGCGGTCGCCGGCTGGCCGCCGGCGTCCTCGTGTGCCCAGAGGACCTCCATGACCGCGCGTTCAAGCTCTCCCAAACCCTTCACATCCTCAGCTTAACCGGGCATGGGCATGAGGACCACAGGAAGTAGTACGACGAAACGTAGTACTACGATCTGTAGTAGTACGATGCGCTCATGGACCTCCTCGCCGTGGGCGCGGCTCCTGCCGACTTCGCCGCCGCCCGCACTCAGATGGCCTTCACCCTGGGTTTCCACATCGTCCTGGCGAGCATCGGCATCGGCCTCCCCGCGCTCACGCTCCTCGCGGACTGGCGCGCACTTCGCACCGGAGACGCCGTCTACCGCGAACTGGCGCAGCGCTGGGCCAAGGCCACGGGCGTGCTCTTCGCCGTCGGCGCCGTCTCGGGCACGGTGCTGTCGTTCGAGATGGGCACGCTGTGGCCCCGGTTCATGGACACCTACGGCCAGGTGTTCGGCGCGGCCTTCGCCCTCGAGGGCATCGCCTTCTTCATCGAGGCCATCTTCATCGGCATCTACCTGTACGGACGCGACCGGCTGCCGCCGAGGGTCCACCTGCTCACGGGCGTCCCGATCGTGTTGTCCGGCCTGCTCTCGGCCTTCTTCGTGGTGACCGTCAACGCGTGGATGAACCAGCCGCGCGGCTTTCGGCTGGTCGACGGAAAGGTCACCGACGTACGCCCGCTCGCCGCGATGTTCAATCCCGCCACCCCGCCGCAGGCGGCTCATCTGATCCCCGCCTCGCTCATGGTGTGCTCGTTCGTCGTGGCGTCCGTCTACGCGGTCGCGCTGCTCCGGGACCGGCGGCGCGGGATCGTCGACCGCTACCACCGCCTCGGGTTCGCGATCCCGTTCACGCTGGGCGCCGTGCTCACTCCGCTGCAGGTGATCGTCGGCGACTGGGCGGTCCGGTTCGTCGCCGACCGTCAGCCGATCAAGTTCGCCGCGATGGAGGGCATCGAGCACACCGAGGCGGGCGTGCCGCTGAAGGTCGGCGTACTCGAGATCCCCAACGCGCTGTCGGTCATGCTCCGCTTCGACCCGGACGCCACCTTGCGAGGGCTCGACGCCTGGCCCGTGGAGGAGCGGCCGCCGGACGCGGTCGTCCACATCGCCTACCAGCTCATGATCGGTATCGGTGTCGCCCTGCTCGCGCTCGCCTTCTGGTGGGCGTGGAGCCATCGGCACCTGATGCCGGGACGGCGCGGGCGTGGCACCTCCGGCGCGGCGGCGCCGACCCGGTGGTCTCCGTGGCTCCTGCGCGCCGCCACCCTGACGGGGGTCGGAGCCGCCATCGCCATGGAGGCCGGCTGGACCGTCACGGAGGTCGGCAGGCAGCCATGGATCGTGTACGGCGTCATGCGCACCACGGAGGCGGTCAACCCCTCACCCGGGCTCCGGTTCGGCCTCTACATCGTGCTGGCGGTCTACGCCGCGCTCGCCGCCGCCACCATCAGCGTCCTCCGCCGGATGCGCCGCGAGCCCACCGCCGCACGTGATCATGCAGTTGTTCCCGGCGCCGGTGGCGGGAACAACTGCATGATCACGGCGAAGGATGCGGGCGACGCGGGGGAGGGCCCGGGGTCATGAGCCGAGCGGATGTGGCGGTCGGGCTCATCCTGGTCGGGCTGTCGGCGTACCTGCTGTTCGGCGGGGCCGACTTCGGAGCCGGGCTCTGGCACCTGCTCGCCCGCCGCCGCGCGCGAGCCACGGCGAGATCACGTACAGGGAGGGCCGATCTCGCGGTCGTCGGCGCGCAGCAGAACGCAGCAGGCCAGAACGTGGCGGGCCAGAACATCGCGCACGAGAACGTGGCGCACCAGGTCGCGGCGGATGACAACGTGGCGGGCCGGAAGGCGGTGGATCGCAACGGGGCGGAGCAGGATGTGATCGAGCATGCGATGGGGCCGGTGTGGGAGGCCAACCACGTCTAGTTGATCTTCGTGATGGTCATGACCTGGACGGCGTTCCCGCCGGTCTTCGCCTCGATCATGACCGCACATTGGGTGCCGTTGTCGCTCGCCGCGCTCGGCATCGTCGTGCGCGGCAGCGCCTTCGTGTTCGCGAAGGCGCTGCCCGACGGACGCTGGTACGCGTGGGCCTTCGGTGTCTCGTCGCTGCTCACCCCGTACTGCATGGGAGCCGTCGCCGGTGCGATCGCCGCCGGCGGGGCGAGCTGGCTGAGCCCGTCCGGTGTCTACGCCGGTCTGCTGTGCACCGGGCTCTGCGGCTATCTCGCCGCCGTCTATCTCACCGCCGACGCGCGCCGGCTGGCCGGGAGCGAGGCGACGGAGTGGTTCCGGCGATGCGCACTGACCGCCGGCGTGGCCATGGGCATGCTCGCGCTCCCCGGCGGCGCCTTCTTCGACGTGCGGTCCCCGCTCATCACGCTCTCGGCCGCCGCCGGCCTGGTCTCGCTGGGGCTTCTGGTCGTGCGCCGTTATCTGGCCGTACGTGTGACGGCGGCGCTGGCGGCGGCGTCGGTCCTGTGGGGCGCCGCCGCGCTGAGCAGCCTCGACTTCGACGGAGCCGCCGCCCATGACGCGGTGCTGCAGGTCGTGTTCTGGTCGCTCGGTCTCGGCGCGATCGTGCTCGTCCCGTCCCTGACATGGCTCTATGTGCTCTTCCAGCGAGCCGAACAGGGGCGCTGAAACGTCATGAGTGCGGAGCCGCCTCGGCCAGTGCGATCCGGTCGCCTGCCGCCGCCGCGGCCTGGCGCAGCACGTCTCCGGGGGTCGACTCGATGACCGGCAGCGAGGTGTCGGCCGGCCGATGCGAACGAGTGAGCCGGGCCGCCATGGTGTCATCCCTCCAGATCGGACTCGGTCGGAACGGGGCCGCCGCCCTCGGGGATCCACCGGCCCGAGTCGCGCCATCTCACGGCCTCGTGGAAGCCGTGGGTGGCGGCGAAGGCCTGGAACCAGCGGCCTTCGGGACTGTGCCTCGTCATGCCGTCGAAGAGGGTCGCCAGGATCTGGGTGCCCTGCAGGCCCATGTTGTCGTACGCCTGATTGATCATGAGTTTCTGCATCACGAGCTGGTTGACCGGGACGCCGGCGATCCGGTCGGCGAGTCTCTCCACCGCCGCGTCCAGCTCGCCGGCCGGGACCGATTCCAGCACCAGACCCCACTCGGCGGCCTGCC
This sequence comes from Actinomadura sp. HBU206391, assembly GCF_014323665.1. Classification (GTDB taxonomy): domain Bacteria; phylum Actinomycetota; class Actinomycetes; order Streptosporangiales; family Streptosporangiaceae; genus Actinomadura_C. The sequence goes on from NZ_JABVEB010000073.1 coordinate 24,570, forward strand.
TGCCGTCGATGGTGTCGCCCGTGAACAGCATCCGCTTGGCCCGTTCGGCGCCGAGCCGGTAGACCCACATCGCCGTGGTCGGGCAGCCCCACACCCTGGCGGGCATGTAGCCGATCCGGGCGTCGTCGGCCATGATCACCTGGTCGCAGGACAGCGCGATGTCACTGCCGCCCGCGACCGCGTACCCGTGGACCTTCGCGATCGTGGGCTTCATCGAGCGCCACAGCGAGAAGTAGTCGTCGGTGTTGCGCTTCATCATCCGGTAATCCTTGATCGGATCCCAGACGGCGTCCTGGGTGCCGGCCCCGTCCTCGGCGTACTCCTTCAGGTCGTAGCCGGAGCAGAACGCCCTCCCGGCCCCCTGCAGGATGATCACGTGCACGTCGGGGTCCTCGTCGGCCCGCTCGACGGCCTTGGGGAGCTCGCGCGCCATGTCCTCGTTGATCGCGTTCATCCGGTCCGGGCGGTTCAGCGTGAGATACGCCTTACGGTCGCAGGTCTCGTACCGGATCGTCTGCCATCCGGGGTCGGTCATGCGGTGCCTCCCAGGTCGGGCCGGCGCCGGACCCCTCACCCGCAGAGCCCGCGCCTTTGCGGCATGCGGTGCGGTCCGTGCCGGTCTTCACACCCGTGCGCAGCGGAGTGCGCTACGGACGACGGCGGCGGGATCGCCGAGGTGGTAGATCATCTCATCGGGTTCGATGCCGTCGAGGAATTCCTGGTAGCGGACGGCGTAGGCCAGATGCGCGAGCGGTTCGCCGACGGCGAGGGCGCGGGCCGGGTCGCAGCCGGGGACGTGGGTCGACCAGGCGCTGATCCAGGCGCGGGCGGCGGCCGGCCGCTCGGCCGGGGGCAGGTAGTCCCGCAGCCTCAGCCCGTCCAGCACCGGGTTGCCGAAGAAGGCGTCGGCGAAGTCGAACAGCACCGGCTGGCCGCCGTCGCTGCGCATGTTGCCCGGGTGGAAGTCGCCGTGCACGATCGTGTCGGGCAGGCCGCAGTCCTGCAGCGCGGGCCACCGGTCGGCGAGCGCGCGTGCCTCGGCCAGTTCCTCGGCGGTCAGCTCCGCCACCGCGTCGCCGTCGAGGAGCTCGCGGATCTGGTCGGCGAGTACGGGCGCGCGCCGGTCGCGCAGTCCGGCCGGGCATCCGGCCGAGAGCGCGGCGACGGCGGCCTGCGCCGCCACGAGGCGGTCGACGCCGCTCGCGATGATGCCGGCGGGCGCGTGCCAGCAGTCCTCCCCCGGAAGGTGTTCCATCAGCATCCGCCGTTCCCCCGCTGCGATGAGCACGGGAACGAGCCCCGGATCGACCGCGGCGAACGCCGCGATGACGCTCACCTCGTCGGCCGCGAAGGCCGGCGTGGTCTTCAGCCATACCGGTCCCCGCGCCGTGGGCAGGCGGAACAGGCCGGCGAGGTTCCAGGTCCGGTACTGCTCGACCGCACCGGTCACCGGGCGGCCAGCGGCTGCGAGGACGCCGGAGGCCCAGCCCAGGATCTCGCGCAGACCCTCCACCCGCGCCCACGGCGAACGCAGCTCGTGAGACTCGGTCAACCACGCGCGGGAACCGGCGCGGCCCTCGGCATCGTCGCCGGCGGAGGTCTCGGCCAGGAGGCCCGGCGCGGGCCGCTCCAGCGCTTCGACGTGGTAGGTGACGTGGCCGTCGCGGGCGCCGTCTCCGCCCTGTACGTGCAGCAGCCGCACCACCAGCACGGGTACGCCGAGCACCCGCCGGAGGTGCGTCACGACCGGCTCGACCTGAGACCACCACGCGACGTTCACCGCGAATGGTCCGATGGCCCCGAGATACTCGCCATCCCGGGTGACCATCGCGCTCACCGTACGGCTCATGGCGTCAGTCTGAGGCCGCACCACGGTGCGGTGCGACCGAATATCCACCGGCGAGGGTTCGGCCGCTCGCGATGCCGCGTGTCGGCGATGAACCCGAGCCCGCGATGCCGCAATAGTCGCTGCGGGTCGCCGATGAGCTCGGCGCGGCGTCGGTGGCCTTCCCCGCCGTGTCGGCCGGGATCTACGGTTGGCCGGTCGACGACGCCGCACGGATCGCCGTCACCACGGTCAAGGCGACCGCCACCAGTGTGGTGGACGTACGTTTCGTACTGTTCACGGCAGACGTGCACAGCGCCTTCGAGGACGCGCTCGCGGCCTCCTGACCACGCTGCGCCGACCGCCGGTCAGCCCCCGCTCAGCGGCTTCCGGCCGGGCCCGGGTGACCCGGCGAAGGCCTGCGCGATGTCCAGCCAGCGCTCGGCGTCCTCGCCGGTGGCCGTCAGGCTCAGGTCGGCCCGGTGCCGCCGCTGGGTCGTCAGCAGGCAGAAGTCGAGGGCGGGCCCGGTGACCGACTGGGCGGCGTCCGCCGGGCCCCACGTCCAGGTGGCGCCGTCCGGCGCGGACAGGCTCACCCGGAACTCCTCGGCGGGAGGGGGGAGACCACGGATGCGGAACGCGAAGTCGCGCGTGCGCACCCCGATATGAGCGACGTGCCGAAGCCGCTGGGTGGGCTCGCGTTTCACCTCGAGTGCCTCGGCGACATCCTGGCCGTGCGCCCAGGTCTCCATGAGCCGTGCCGTGACCAGCGATGGAGCGCCCATGGGCGGTCCGAACCAGGGCAGCCTCGTGCCGTGGGGGACGGCGGCCAGCACCTCGGCCAGCTTCCGCCGCCCGGTCCGCCAGCGTTCGAGCAGCCGTCCCGGCTCCTCGCCCGCCCCTTCCCGCGCACCCGCGTCGGCGTACTCCTGTGGACTCGCGGTCGCCTCGGCGAGCAGCTCGCCGAAGGCGTCAGGGTCGGTCGCGGCGATGATCGCCAGTCGGTCGGTCCACGCCAGATGGGAGATCTGGTGCGCGACCGTCCAGCCCTCGGCCGGAGTGGCGAGCGTCCATCGATCGGCGTCGAGCGGAGCGACGAGACCGTCGAGCTCCTCACCCTCCGCGTTCAAGGCATCGAGCAGCGGCTGGATGTCGGTCACGTGGTCTCCTCCGCGGTGGCGGTGCTGGCGGCGGCGTTGGCATTGGCGGCCGCGTTGGTGGTGTTCGTGGCCGAGGCCACGATCGCCTGGGCCACCGCGTAATCCGCCTTGCCGTTGGCCAGGCGCAGGATGCGGTCGGTGCGCAGGAACGCCTTGGGCAGCTTGTAACGGGCGAGATAGGGGGCACACGCCGAGCGGAGTTCGTCCTCGGTGCGGTCGGCCGACAGGCGGACGACCGCCACGATCTCGTGGCCCCACCGCTCGCTCGGGCGGCCGATGACGAGTGCGTCCGCCACGCCGGGCACGCCGCGCAGCACGTTCTCGACCTCCTCTGCGAACACCTTCTCGCCACCGGTGCTGATGGTGGTGGACTCCCGGCCGTGTACCTCGACGGTGCCGTCGGCGAGCAGCCGCGCACGGTCGCCGGCGACGACGAACCGCTGCGCGCCGACGGTGATGAACGTGGCGGCGGTCTTCTCCGGGTCGCCGAGATAACCGAGCGGGGTCGCGCCCGTCTTGGCCAGCCAGCCGAGCTCGTCCTCGCCGGGTGTCAGCACGCGGGTGCGGTCGGCGCTGAGCACGGCCGTGCCCGGCGCCGCGGTGAAGGGCAGGTCCTCGGCGCCCTGGCGGGCGACCTGGAAGCCGCTCTCGGACGACCCGAGGACATCGGTGATCCGCATGGTCGGCAGGGCGGCCAGCAGCCGCTGTTTGACCTGGGGACTGATGCTCGCTCCCGAGTTGAGGATCTGCCGCAGCTCCGAGAGGTCGTAGGAGCCGGATCCGTCGCCGAGCTCGTCGGCGATCGGCCGGGCGAACGCGTCGCCCACGATGGTCAACCGGGTCACCCGCTCGCGGGAGGCGACGCTGAGCAGGTTCCCGGCGTCCAGCCGGTCCACCCGATCCGGGATCACCACGGTGGCGCCGCTACGCCATCCGCCGAGCGCCGACCACGTCCCGGTGCCGTGCATGAGCGGCGGTGCGATCAGCACCCGATGCCGTGCGGCCAGTGCCGGCTCGACGGCCTCCGCCAGGTCGGTGATCGGGGTGCCGTCCCGCCGCCGCAGCCCGAGCGGCCCGTTGAGCAGGTCGCCGATGCGCCACAGCACGCCCTTGGGCATGCCGGTCGTGCCACCGGTGTAGAGGATGTGCAGATCATGCGCGCTCGGGCGGACGTCCAGCGGCTCGGTTGAGGCGGCGGCGAGCGCCGCCTCGTAGTCGAGGGCGCCCGGCAACGGCTGCGCGCCGGACTCGTCGGCGACGTGCAACAGCAGCAACGGGGACCGTTCCAGCCGGTCGAGGATCCGGCTGAGCGGCTCGGCGAAGCGGGCGTGGTAGATGATCGCGGCCGGGCGGGCGTCGCCGAACAGGTAGGCGAGCTCGTCGTCGACGTACCGGTAGTTGACGTTGAACGGGGCGACCCTCGCCTTGTGCGCGGCGAGCAGGCCCTCCAGATACTCCGGCCCGTTGTGCAGATAGAGAGCGAGATGGTCGTGGGCAGACGTCCACGGTTGACGGGAACCGCTCCGTGTCCCGAGCCCATGAGCATGCAGCACCCGGGCCAGCCGCCGGGTCCGCTCGGTCACCTCATGCCAGGTCAGCCGCCGGTCCCGCCAGACCAGGCACTCCCGGTCGGGTACGGCCGCCGCGATCGCCTCATGCAGGCCCGCCAGGTCGAGTTGGCGCAATGGATCTCCTTGTCGGGGAAATCGAATCTAGCCCGTGCCTGATCGAACT
>NZ_JABVEB010000074.1 GCF_014323665.1 Actinomadura sp. HBU206391
GGACGTCGTCACGGGGGGCCGGCCAGGCCGCGTCGGTGTTGTAGCGGTGGTCGACGGTGAATACCGCGAACCCCTGACCGGCGTACCACTGCGCGGTGGCCTTCCAGTCGCTCCTGCTCCCGTTGTTCCAGTAGCCACCGTGCACGATCACGATGCCCGGCTGGGCGCCCTGGGCGGGGGCGGACCAGTAGGCGTCCAGCACCTGGCGGGCATGACTGCCGTAGGCATAGGTGCGCTGCTGCAGTGCGGCGGCGCGGGAGGCGGCTGGCACGATCACCGACAGCGAGAGCAGACAGACGACGAACAACACTGGGCGGAACGCTTTACGCATCGGTACGGGACTCTCCTGAGCGCGTGAATGAGGTGTCGCGGTCGATCAGACAGGCCACAGATGTCACCCCGGATGCCATTACCGGGCGATTCACCAGGTAGATGCGGTAGGGGGTTCTCCTCAGGTCCCGAACGCCCGGTTGCTGTCCGTAGCCACAACAGGACTACCGAAGCGGCAGTCCTGTTGATCATCGATGGATGACGCCCTGGTAGGCGGCACGGTTGACACAGATGGTCAGTGATCTAGATCACAAAATGAAACAAGCTTTCGTATCTTCCCCACTTCTGATCTTCACGTTAAGTTAAGTCGAATTTATGTGGGGTTTATACCAGATAGGGCCTTACGTGATACCTGAATATCGCCCTGCCCGTAAGTGCTTTTTGTCGCCTTTCGGTCGTCCGGATGGCCGGGTCCTTCGGATGGTCGCCATGGCGCTGGCAGTGGTTTTGCTGGCGGGTTTGGCGCACGTCGTGGATGGGGTGGCGTTGGCGCCGAAGGCCTCAGCTGACGAGGTGGTGCCGGCGGTTACCGAGGGCGAGGCGTCCGCGGCCGCGCGTAAGTCGGGTAAGCCGGTGGAGGTCTTGTCGTTTCGCGGGGAGTCGCGTGAGGTGTTCGCCCAGCCCGCTGGTGGTTTCGTGGCGACCGAGCATCAGCGCCCGGTCAGGACTGTGAAGAACGGCAAGTGGGTCAATGCCGACGCCACCCTGCAGAAGGCGCCGGATGGGGCGATCGTGCCGGTCGCCAGTCCTTTGAAGGTGCGGTTGTCGGGTGGGAACGACGCCGAGATGCTGTCGATGACCCGGGGGAGCCGGCGGATGGGGCTGTCGTGGCCCGGCACGCTGCCCGTTCCGGTGCTCGAGGGCGACACCGCCGTCTACACGGCGGTGATGGGTCCTGATGTGGATCTGCGTGTGCGTGCCGAGGTCGACCGGGTGTCTTTTGTTCTGGTGGTGAAGACCCCGGAGGCGGCCAGGGACCCGCGGCTGGCGACGTTGCGGTTCGCATTGTCGGCGCCCGGGCTCGAGGTGTCAGCAGATGAGCGTGGGCATCAACGCGCCATCGACGCGGTGACGGGCGCGGAGGTGTTCTCGGCGCCGCCGCCGAAGATGTGGGATTCCTCGGCCGCCGATACGACCGAGTCGGCGTCGAGCACGGAGCCACGCGCCCGGAACCTGTCGCCGTCGCAGCTGACGAAACTGGCAGCCGCCCCGCAGGACACCTCCCAGTTGGCTCGGGTGGACGTCGATGTCGCCAACGGCGCGATGACGTTGAAGCCCGACCAGGAGATGTTGACCGCACCGGAGACCACGTTCCCGGTGTTCGTGGATCCTTCGTATGACACGCCGGGGGAGTCGGCGCGGTTGATGGTGTCCAGCGGCGGGTGGGAGGCGCCCAACTTCACCGGCGACGAGGGAATGGGCCGTTGCCCGATCAGCCTTCCCAACGGCGCCCGGGATTGCAAGACCTCGCATGTGAAGCGGTTGTTCTATCGGATGCCGACGAGCAAGTTCGTCGGCAAGGAGATCATCTCGGCAGAATTCCAGGTGGAGGAGACCTACGCACCGTCGTGCAGTGGCCGGTCGGTGCGGATCTACCGGACCACGGCGTTCGGCTCGACGTCGACGTGGAATTCCACCTCAGACAACTGGGCCGAGCACATCACCTCCAGGGATGTCGCCAAGGGCTGGAGCTCCGACTGCCCGGACGGTGATGTGATCTTCAATGTGGTCGGGGCGGTGCGGGACGCCGCCAGGTACGGGTGGTCGGCGACCAGCTTCGGGTTGCGCGCCTACGACGAGGACGACCAGTACGCCTGGAAGCGGTTCTCCGCGAACGCCTACCTGCGGGTGCACTACAACGCCCCGCCCCCTCAGCCAAAGACGAGCCAGTTGGTTAGCGATCCTGGCGGTGAATGCGTCAGCTGGGAGAACCCGAAAATGACCAACCGGGCGCCGACGCTGTCAGCCAACAATCTCACCGACCCCGACAGGTCCGGGGTCGAGGGTGAGAAACTTTCGGTGGAGTTCTACGTCGGCTGGACCGACAGCGGTGGAGTGGCTCGCGGCTGGTCCCCGCCGGCGGGGACGGTGAAGAAGGCGTCGGCCTCAGGATCACACAAGTCGACGTTCTCGGTTCAGATCCCCCAGGACGTCCTGCCGCAGCACACAGTGGTGCACTGGCAGGTCCGCGCCTACGACGGGCGGGCGTGGAGCCCGTGGAGTTATGCGGGAAACCAAACGTCTTGCTACTTCATCTATGACCCGGCGGCACCACCGCCTCCGGTTGTCACCTCCACCGCGGCCGACGGATACCTCGAACTCAACCCGGCGGATGAGGCGGCGGTGCCACAGAACGGGGTGGGCCGCTACGGCAAGTTCGATGTGACCTTCGACGCGGACGTGGCCAAGTACGCCTACGCAATCAACACCACCCCCTCACTGGCATCGGCCACGACGCGTACCGCCACCACCGAATCGATCTGGGCGGCTCCGGCACGCTCAGGGGTGAACATCCTTCATGTGAAAGCGTGGGACGCCGCCGAGAACCCTTCCGCAATCGCCATCTACAAGTTCTGGGTCACCGAAGGCGCCCCAGAGAAGGCGCACTGGAAACTCGATGATCCGGCCGGATCGGGTGAGCTGAGGGATTCAGCGCTCAAGGGCGATGGGGAGGCGTCCTACCCTGCTGCCACCTCCGGGACCCTCACCTTGGGAGATGCGGGGCTGGTGGGCACAGCCGGAAAGCTCACCGGGACCGGGTACGCGACCACTTCCGGCAAGGTCCTCGATACCACCAAGAGCTTTTCGGTGTCGGCGTGGGCGAAGCTGTCCAGCAAGGACACCATCCCCGTCATCGCCGGCCAGGAAGGCACCCGCGGAAGCTCATTCGGCCTGTACTACACCGTGAACCGGAAACGTTGGGTGTTCAACATGCAGAACCCCGACACCGACACCCCCACATTGATCGCGGCGGAGTCGACAGCCGACGCCACGATCAACCAATGGACGCACCTGGCCGGTGTCTATGACCATGTCACCAAGCAGATCAGCCTGTATGTCAACGGGAAGTTGCAAGGGGCACCGGTTTCCCAGCCCAACGCTTTCACCGCGAACGGGCCCTTCACCATCGGCCGGTTCAAGTACAAGGGCGGCTACTCCAGCGACCACTACTTCACCGGCAGCCTCGACGACATCCACGTCTACGACCGCATCATCTCCTCCGACGAGGTGCGGACGCTCTACACCATCAAGTCAGAGATCGTCGGCCGGTGGCGACTGAACACCGCCTCCGGAACCCCGCTGACCAGCGCGGACTCCGCGCCGGTGGTGACCAAGCACCCGGTGACCCTCGCCGGCGCGGCCGCCATCAGCACCGATCCCGCGAAGGCGGTAGTCATGCCTGCGGACGGGGCGGCAGGAGCCCTGGATCTCCCGGGAGGTAACGGGGACTACGCGTCTGCGAACGCGGCCGTCGTCGACACAGCGGACAGCTTCACCGTCTCCGCATGGGCGCAGACGGCCGGTACACCGGCTAACTCGATGACGGTGCTGAGCCTCGGCGGTACCGCCAATAGCGCGATCGTCGTGCGCTACGACGCCACCAAGGGCCACTACGTGCTGGACATCCCAGATGAGGACAAGGCAGGGGCGTCCTTCGTGAGCGTGGAGCACTCGGCTTTCCATGAGGGAGGCTTGAACGACTGGGACCACATCGCGGTCGTGTTCGACGGGTTCAACAGCCGCATCACGCTGTATGTGAACGGAATGGCTCAGGAGGCGGCCGAAAGCCCCACTGTTTCGTTCCGTGAACGCACCCGGGTGTTCGCCCCGGTCAGTTCGCTGCAGCTTGGCTCCGCGAGATCTGGGGGTTCCTATCCGGATGTGCAGAACTGGTCTGGTCAGATTGATGACGTGTGGGTGCTGCGCGGCGTCGCAAGCGAGGACGAGATTTTGTACCTGTCAAATCCGGCAGTGGAACTCGACATTCTCTGATCACATTCATGTCGATCCGCGGCCAGTTGGCCGGCGCCGCGGACCCCGCGCTCTCGAGCCGGCCTTTGCTTGACTGTCTGAATTCCCCTGACCTCACCGGATCGGTCATTGACGGTGGCAAGTCTGGTGAGCGGCTATGTGGAGGATGCTGTGAGAACCGGCGGTTTGATCACCCGCACTGGAGCAGGGCGCCTGCGGAGGCACATAGCCGTCGTCACGGCAGTTGTTGTCGGGGTGGGGCTGCTGTCGGCGGTGCCCGCGCAGGCCGATGAGCCTGGGCGCCCGAAGGTGGTGGACACCGATCGGGTGGTGAAAGGCCACGATCTGCCGGCCAAGCGGCGCAAGGTTGATCCGGCGGTCGAGAACCCGGCTCCGGCGGCGAAGGTCGCCTGGCCGAGGGCCGGGACGGCCGAGGTAACGGTCCCCGCCCCGGTCCGGTCTGGGCCGGGCGCGGGCAAGGTCGAACCGGTGCGTGCAGGGAGTCTGCCGGTCTGGGTGACGGCGCCAGGGCAGGGGGCCGGCACCGCCAAGGCGGTGAAAGCTCAGCAGGTCGCGGGCAAGGTCAGGGTTCAGGTCCTGGACCGCACGGCCGCACAGCGCGCCGGGATGAACGGGATGGTGTTCACCGTCGGGCGCACTGACTCCCCCACTGAGGCAGCGAGTGCTGCCGCGGGCAAGGTCGGGGTGCGAGTGGACTATTCAGGGTTCGCGCGGGCGTTCGGCGGGTCCTACGGTTCTCGGCTGCGGCTGGTGCGACTGCCGGCTTGTGCGGTCACGACGCCGAGCGACCCGAGATGTCGGGAGGCCGTTCCGGTGCCGGTTCGCAATGACACCGAGAACAAGGCGCTGATCGCCGATGTGGACGCCGCTCCCGTGGCCGCTGCCGGTAGCGCATCGACCACTTCTGCCACCGCCGTCGGTGGGGCGAGTGTGCTGGCTGCGGTGGCCGGGGAGTCCAGCGACAAGGGTGATTACCAGGCGACGTCGTTGTCGCCGTCGGCCACCTGGCAGGTCAGTGCGCAGTCGGGTGATTTCTCCTGGTCGTATCCGATGCGGGTGCCGCCGGTGCCGGGCGGGCTGGAGCCTAACCTGGCGCTGGGCTACTCCTCCGGAAGCATCGACGGGCGAACGTCGAACACCAACAACCAGTCTTCGTGGGCCGGTGATGGGTTCGAACTGTGGCCTGGCTTCATCGAACGTCGCTACAAGTCCTGTAAGGACGACGGGGCGCCGAAGAACGATGTGGGCATATCCCCGGGGGATCAGTGCTGGGGTTATGACAACGCCACGATGACGCTCGCTGGCAAGGGCGGCGAGCTCATCCCCGACGGCAATGACCGGTGGCGGATGAAGAACGACGATGGCACTCGGATCGAGAAGCTGACCAGCGCCGACACCGCCAACGGTGACAACGACGGGGAGTACTGGAAGGTCACCACCCCTGATGGCACCCGCTATTACTTCGGGCACAACCGTCTGCCTGGGTGGGTTGCGGGGAACCCGGAGACCAAGTCGGCTTGGACGACGCCGGTATTCGGCGACGACGACAACGAGCCATGTAACAAGAGCAGTTTCACGGACTCGTACTGCCAGCAGGCCTACCGGTGGAACCTGGACTACGTGGTCGACCCCAACGGCAACGCGGTCACCTATTACTACACCCAGGAAGGCAACCACTACGGCCGTAACCTCAAGCCAGAGGACGAGACCGCCTACGACCGGGGCGGATGGCTGAACCACGCCGAGTACGGGCTCCGCTCGAACAACCTGTTCCCGGCTAGGGCCCCCGCACGGGTGGACTTCGGGGTCTCTGAGCGGTGCATCCGCGCCACCGCCGCCGACTGTGCCACCGGCAACATCGCCGACCACCCGGAGTACTGGGAGGACGTCCCCTGGGACCTACGGTGCGACTCCGGCCAGGAATGCAAGGACGAGCATGGGGCGGTGTCGCCCACGTTCTGGTCGCGTAAGCGGCTGACCAGCGTCACCACCAAGATCCTCAAAGATGACGGCAGCGACTACCGGCCGGTGGACTCCTGGCAGCTCAAGCACGCCTGGGGCACCGCGGATGCGGACCGGCAGCTACTGCTGGAGTCCATCACCCACACCGGCCAGGCGAGCATTACCGAGGACCCGGTCAGCCTTCCGCCGGTCAGCTTTGTCTACAACGATGAGATGCCGAACCGGGTCGACAAGCTCGGTGACGACGTCGGCCCGTTCATCAAGATGCGGCTCGAGACCATCTACAACGAGACCGGTGGCCAGCTCGACGTCAACTACTCCGACCCTGACTGCACCACCACGAGCCTGCCGGCGCCGGAGAACAACCAGCGCCGGTGCTTTCCAACGTATTGGACCAAGACCAGCGGCGACACTGAACCGACGCGGGACTGGTTCCACAAGTACGTCGTCACGCAGACCGCGCAGACCGACCTGACCGGTGGATCGCCGGACATGGTCACCAACTACGACTACAGCATCGGCAAACCGGCCTGGCACTACGACGACGACGACGGCCTGACCCCTGAGAAGTACAAGACCTGGTCGCAATGGCGTGGCTACAACAAGGTCCGGGTACTGACCGGCGGCACCTCCGGGATGGTGTCACAAACCGACCACTGGTACTTCCAGGGCATGGACGGCGACCGGGCCAGCACCACCGGCGGAGAAAAAGACGTCGAGGTCACTGACGGGGAAAGAGACAGCGCCCCTTACCCCGACCACGAATCCCTTCTTGGCATGGAGGTCCGCACCGTCACCTACGACGGAGTCGACGGGAACGTCGTAACCAAGGCGGTGAAGTCCCCCTGGCATCACCAGACCGCCTCGCGGACCCGCTCCTGGGGCACCGTCACCGCCAATCTCACCGGTGTGAAGACCGCACGGGCGTTGACGGCGCTGGAGGGCGGCGCGTGGCGGGAGGTCCGCACGACCACCAACACCTTCGACACCACCACCGGCGCCCCCCTCGAGGTGGACCACTTCGGCGACTGGGCCGAACCGGACGACGACCGGTGCACCACCACCGACCATGCCACCAACGCCACCGACTGGTTGCTGACCTACCCCAGCCATGTGCGCACTGTCGCCAGGAAATGCGCCGACAACCCGAACCTGTCTGAGGACCTGATCTCCGATGTGCGCACCTACTACGACAACGGAGAACTCGACGCCGCCCCCTCCAAGGGAAATGTCACCAAGACCGAGACGGCCAAGGCTGCTACCGGCAGTACAGTCACCTACCTCGCCGGGCAGGCGACCTACGACGGATACGGGCGGCAGCTGACCTCCACAGACACCGCCAGCGGCACGACCACCACCGTCCACACCGACACCCAGGGGCTGAACACCAAGACGGTGACCACCTCACCACCGGCCAAGGCCGGTGACGCCACCACCGCGATGACCACCATTAAGGAGTTCGACCCGGCATGGGGCAACGCGGTCAAGGAGACCGACGCGGGCGGCAAGAGCACCAACATCGCCTACGACCCGCTCGGCCGCGTGGCCAAGGTATGGGGGCCCAACCGCAACACCAGCCAGCAGCCCGACCGCATCTTCGCCTACCGGATGGTAAAGAACGCGATCGTCGCGGTGACCACCAAAGAACTCAACAACCTCGACGGCCACGACACCTCCCATGAGCTGCTGGACGGGTGGCTACGGCCCCGCCAGAGCCAGGCGCCCGGCCCGGACGGCGGTCGGTTGATCAGCGACACCTTCCACAATCAGATGGGGAAGGTCGATCGCACCTACGCCACCTATTACGCCGCCGACCCCCCCGAAACCACTCTCTTCGGTGTCGGCACCCCGGGTGATGTCGAGACCCAGAACGCCTTCACCTACGACGCCCTCGGCCGCACCACCACCGAGCGGCTGATGGCCGGCAGCAGCGACGCTGGCGAGATCTCACGCACCACCTACAGCTACAGCGGGGACCGCACCACCATCACCCCTCCCGAAGGAGGCACGCCCACCACCACCATCACCGACGCCCACGGCCGCACCACCGAACTACGCCAGCACTGGACCGGTGGCCCGGCCGGGTACGCCTCCACCACCTACCAATACACCCCAGCAGGACAGCTAGCGTCGGTCACCTCACCGGGAAACCAGACCTGGACCCGCACCTACGACCTTCGCGGCCGCAAGATCGAAGCGTCCGATCCAGACACCGGCACCACCAAGTACACCTACGACGACCTTGACCGGCTCACCCAGACCGAGAACGCCCGCGGTAAGAAGATCGGTGTCACCTACGACGGCATCGGCCGCATGACCACCAAGTACGACCAGACCACCGCCAGCCCGGGCACCAAACTCGCCGAGTGGACCTACGACACCGTCCGCAAAGGCCAGCCGGCCACCTCCACCCGCTACGTCGGCACCAACGCCTACACCAGCAAAGTCAACTACATCGACAACCTCAACCGGGTGACCGGCTACACCATCACCCTCCCCACCAGCGAAGGCGCACTCGCGCCCGCAAACGGCTACTTCTTCACCACGCTCTACAACCCAGACGGCACCGTGAAATCCACCGGTGGCCCTGGTGCCGGTGGCCTGTCGGGCGAAACGATCGCCCACACCTACGACAGCCTCGGCCGCCCCACCAAGACAAGCGGCAACCTGTCGAAATATGTGATCGGTACTGACTACAGCAAGACCGGCAAACTGCTGGGCCTGCAGATGGCCACCGCCGACACCGGGGCGAAGAAGACCGACCTCACCTACACCTACGAGCCCGGCACCCAACGCCTCAAGACCGCCACTACCGTCCACGACGGCGCCGCCGGCGTCGACCGCGACGCCACCTACGACTATGACGACGTCGGCAACATCACCCAGATCAAAGATGTCTCCCGCGCCGGCACCGACAACCAGTGCTTCCGCTACGACTACCTCCAGCGCCTCACCGACGCCTGGGCCCAAGGCTCCGCCACCTGCGCCATAAACGCCGCCGCCGCCACTCTCGGTGGACCCGCCCCCTACCGCGTCAACTACGCCTACGACGTCACCGGCAACCGCGAGACAGAGACCCAGTACGCCAACGGCAGCGTGGTCACCACCAGCCGCGAGTACAAGTACGCCGGTGATTCCGGAGTCGGCGCGAGCATCAAGGGACACCGACTCGGCGCGGTTGTCCAGACCGGTACCAGCCCGCGAACCGACACCTACACTTACGACGCCTCCGGTAACACGACCGCACGCACCATCGGCACCAGCACCCAGACACTGGACTGGGGCACCGAGGGTGAGCTGGCCAAGGTCACCGACAGTGCCAAGGGCGAGACGAGCTTCGTCTACACCCCCGGCGGCGACCGGCTGATCCGCCGCGACCCTAGCGGCACTACCTTGTACTTGCCCGGCATGGAGATCCGCCTGGACAAGGGCACCACCACCCCCAAAGCGACTCGCTATTACAGCCACGGCGGACAAGCCGTCGCCATGCGCACCAGCGCTGGCGTCACCTTCCTGGCCGGTGACCACCAGGGAACCGGTGACCTCGCTGTCAACGCCATCACCGGCGCGTTGACCCAGCGACGCTTCGGCCCCTTCGGCCAAGACCGCGGCACCCCCACCGGCACCTGGCCAGGAGAGAAAGGCTTCGTCGGCGGCACCATCGACGCCTCGACCGGCCTCACCCACCTCGGCGCCCGCGAGTACGACCCCGCAACCGGCCGCTTCACCTCCGTCGACCCCGTCTTCAACCCCGATAACCCGCAACAGATCAACGGCTACACCTACGCGCAGAACAATCCGGTCACCGACAGTGATCCCTCGGGGCTCTGCTCTCCCCTGGCGGGTTGCCCGACCAACCCCGGATTGGACTGCGCTCCGTCCTGTGGCTACGACGACGGAGGCGACGCCGGTGTACCCGGTGGCAGCTTCACACCCCCGGTAAACAAGTCTTGTAACTGGTTCTGCAACACCATCGGTGGACTGTTGAGTGCCGGAGCCAACGAGACCCTCGGCCCCATTAAAGACTTCAGTGCGGACCTCGTCGAAGGAATGCTCAAACTAGGCTGCCCCCCCACGCCAACCGGATGCCAGGGAGCCATCGAAAATGCTGGCAATAAAAGTGGAATCCGAAACGACATCCACATCTTGGGCGACGAAAACAGTAAAACGTACCGATACTCGAAATTCCTCGCAGAATGGGCCCCTGTCATTCTTGGCGGAGCCGCAGGCATACGACAACTGTCTAAACTGGCCCTAAGGCTCGCTGCCAGACGTGCTGCCAAAAAAGCACCATCAATAAAGCCCAGGCCGGTGCCGGTAAACAAGGATCCCGCTCCAGGGCCCGGATGCGTAAACAGCTTTGTACCTGGGACCAAGATCCTACTCGCCGGCGGAACTCACAAACCAATTGAAGACGTCAACATAGGCGACAAAGTCCTCGCCACCAATCCCGAGACCGGCGAGAGCGAGGCAAAGGAGGTCTTGGCGACCATCACTGGCGATGGTCAAAAGAACCTGGTTGAGGTAAGCGTCGACATCGACGGCAAGCGCGGCAACAGGACCGGACTGGTGATCGCCACTGACGGCCACCCCTTCTGGGTCGCCGGCCACCTGAAGAAGTGGATCAAGGCCGCTGACCTCAAACCGGATATGTGGCTCCGCACCAGCGCCGGCACCCACGTACAGATCACCGCGACCAAAACCTGGACCCAGCACCAGCAGGTCCACAACCTCACCGTCGACGACATCCACACGTACTACGTAGAAGTCGAGGACACGCCCGTCCTCGTCCACAATTGTGGTAATACACCCCCCGGTGTGACGTGTAATTGCGCTCCCGGTACCGGTACGGGGCCATCTGATGCTCCCATAAGGGCTATTGGCCCTTGGACTCGAGCGGATATTGGCAGAGGTACACGCGGCCTGCGTCCTAACCAACTCGGAGACAGGCTAGAGATACACCACGCTGACCAGATGCCTGGTTCTGCAATTCATGAACTTGATCAAGTTGTGCATCGAGGTGCTGGCACCGACCTGCATAGGAATACATGGAATCAAGGTGTTACGAACGAGATGCGCTCAGAAGATACTCAACTGCACTGGTGGTATCGTTCACAGGAGCAGGGGTGGGGGCTCTGGAGCCCTCAGGCATGGTTTGATAACTGGCCTGGATGATTGCTGGATGACGGGAGGTCGGTCGTGGAGTTCCAAGAGTTCGAGGTGGTCTTGCAGGCGGCCCGCGCGGAGCGACTTGGGAGTGATTACCCTGAGGAGTTTCAGCTCTTCGACTTTTGGCGCGCAACTGATTCGGATCTTCGGCAGGCGGAGTCTGAGTTGGGTGTCCAGCTCCCAGAGAAGTACAAGGAATTCATGCGGCGCCATGGAGGTGGTGTCTTCATGTTCTTGGATCTACTTCCTGTGGTCTCCCCAGACGGTCGTGCAGAGGACCTAGTTATGGTTAACAAGGGAGAGTTCCGGGAGGCAGGCTTTGTTGCTGTTTCTCCCGTTGGTACTGGTGACTGGTGGGGCTTCTCGCTCTCCGACGGCGTGTGCGGGGACACGGTTGATTTCTTGGATCACGAGGATGGAGGTATAACTCCTTCTTTTGCTGACTTCCTTGATTTTCTCACTCAGAAAGGTCTCCGGGTGGATATCCAAGCTTAGTGCCGCGCCGAGCTCGGCGCGAGGAAAAGCCAAGAGCGGCACCTGAGCGGCTATCCAGGGGACTATGCCGCCCGGGGGTTCAGGATCCCGGGGGAGAGTCCGCCGAGTCCTGGGCCAACGAGGTGTCTGGAAGTTGCCGTACATAGCCGCAGGGCCCGGCACCGAGCTCGTTGGCGAGGTGCTCGGCGGCCGCCTCCTGTGCGCCCTGGACCGCGAGCGCGTCGGCGCGGTCGTTGTTGTCGGGATTCCGCGAATGGCCCTTGACCCTGCCCTTGCCGAAAATCTCATCCGGCCAGGTGAAAGCTCTGGAGTCGGTTTGCCGGGTCCCTGGCATGGTGCCTCCGGCTGAACAGGTCGGAGTGGTCACGCGGCAAGCGGTCAACTCGGAATGATGATCCGCTGTGCTGTTGAGACTGGCCTACCTGACTGTGACGAACACGTTTGCGGTGCTGCGCCTGCTACCGATGAGCGACCGGGAGAGGGACATCGAGATCCTGGCTCTGCGCCATCAGATCGTGGTGCTGGAGCGGCAGTTGGGCAAGGGGAAGGTGCGGTTCACCCCGAGCGACCGGGCCTTCCTCGCGTGTGGGATGCGGAAACCGGGTTCAGGGACCTGACCTGCGGCGCGGTCGGGGCATGGTCGGGTAGCGGGCATCCTCGCTCTTGTGTCTTGGTCTCTGCTTTACCTCCTGATCCGTCGCATCCTCCAACTCGTGGTGTTGTTCGGTCGTGGTGATCGCGCCAAGGAGATCGAGATCCTCGTACTTCGGCATCAGGTCGCCGTACTGCGCCGTCAGGTCGACCGGCCTGATCTGAGCGATGGGGATCGGGTCCTGATGACCGCTCTGTCGCGGTTGCTGCCTCGGTCATCGTGGAAGAGCTTCTTCGTGACTCCGGCAACGTTGCTGCGCTGGCACCGCCGTCTGATCCACCGCAGGTGGACGTACCCGCGCAGAAGTCCGGGCCGTCCCTCAACCCGGAAGGACATCCGTGACGCAGTGTTGCGGCTGGCTCGTGAGAACCCGACCTGGGGCTATCAGCGGATCAGCGGTGAACTCGCCGGGGTCGGCGTCCGGGTGCCACCCAGCACCGTGCGCGACATCCTCAAACGCGCTGGCATGGATCCCGCTCCACGGCGCAACGGCCCGAGTTGGGGGCAGTTCCTGGCAGCGCAGGCCGAGGGGATCATCGCCTGCGACCTGTTCCACGTCGACACGGTCTTCCTCAAGCGGATCTACGTGCTGTTCTTCATCGAGCACGCCACCAGGCTCGTGCACGTCGCCGGCACGACCGCGAATCCGACCGGGGCGTGGGTCGCTCAGCAGGCCAGGAATCTGGTCGTGGACCTGGGCGATAGGGCTGGGCATCTGAAGTTCCTCATCCGGGACCGCGATGCGAAGTTCACCGGAGTCTTTGATGAGGTGTTCACCTCGCTCGGTGTTCGGGTGATCCGGAGCCCGGTCCGTGCGCCGCGGGCGAATGCGATCGCCGAACGGTGGGTCGGGACCGTCCGGAGGGAATGCACCGACCGGCTGCTGATCTACAACGAACGTCATCTTCGCCGGGTGCTCACCGCTTACGAGCGTCACTACAACACCCACCGCCCGCACCGAGCGCGAGACCGGCGTCCGCCCCAACCGCTACTGGCGGCTCCGGCCGATCTGAATCACGTCTACCTCAAGCGCCGCCAAGCCGTTGACGGCCTGATCAGCGAGTACCGGAACGCTGCATAGCCCACGCGAGAAGCCGCAGGTCAGAACCAGAACCGGGTTTTCGCACCCCATACGCTGCACCCGGCGTATGTGACCGAGCAGTTCGAGCAGCTCGCCATGGAAGCCGGCCTGCCACCCATCCGCCTGCACGACCTGCGGCACGGCGCAGCCACGATCTTGCTCCGCGCCGGACACGACATGAAAGTCGTCCAGGAGACCCTTGGCTTGTCTTCAATCACCATCGCCTCCGACACCTACACTTCGGTGCTGCCCGACCTGGCACGTGAGTCCGCCGAAGACGCCGCTGCCATCATCGTGAACGCGGGCAAACGCAGGCAGCGGCCTCGCGCACTCAAGCCTGTCCCACCCGGGGACGGCAACCCCAGGGGCACGACCGAGGCAGCGTCATGACCGCTCGCGTGGTTGATAGCGTGGCGGCGGTGCCGATCTCGCTGATGCCTTTGAGCCCATCGGTGTGCCGGAGATAGTCGTTCTCAGGCTGGACCAAGATCCTTCAGCGACCCGCGTCTCTGCGCTGCCATCGTCGACCGTCTCACCTTCGGCGGCAACATCATCCAGACCGGTACCGACTTCTACCGCCTCGCCCAGGCCCGACAAGAGGCTATGACACCCTGATCACCAGGACACTCACTCAGAGATCGGGGGACGAGGTGAGGATCCTATTCTTCCCACCAACCGGTGAAGTTGATCTGTCGGCCGACCACACTGAACTTACCGGCCTGGCGTTTCTCGTGGCGTCCGGCCCCGGGATGTCGATCAGCGTGGCGGAAGCCGCTGACGGTGGTCACTTTCACATCGAGCACTACCCCGGTCACCCTTACATCGGTGAGGGGTCCTTGCCTCTCGTGGTCAACAGCCCACACGGCGGCATGCCCGTCCAGTAGCTCCAGGATGGGGCCACTTCAAGCCGCCCCGCTGGCCCCGAAAGGTCTCCAGGTGGGGCCAGCTCAAGCCGCCCTACTGGAGCAGTTGGAAGCCGTCATAGCCAACCGGTCGTACTGCAGTTCGGCGTGCACTCATTGCGGATGGCGCGGGCAGGCTTCGAGCTGGTTCGGCCGGCTCTCGCGGCGGCCTGTTCCAGCAGGTCGAGCGCGGTGACGTGTCGGCACCATGATGCATGCTCTGGATAGCCAGCGGTTGTAGGCGCCCTGGGCGGTGGCCTTGGCCAGGATCCGCCTCCCCCTCCGCACGCGGTCGGGGGTGGACCGCGTGCCGGTCCCAGGTGGCCCGCCGCCCAGGGCGCAGGCTATGAACGCTCGACTTGATCCTTCGGGTCAAGTCACGTTGATGGGACCCGCTGTGGCCGGAACGTCGCGCGGTCCGTTGCGGAGTTACCGCGCCGCTACTGGAATCGTTGCGAGACATGATGAGGTGGAGACTTGAGTGGGAGGGGTTGATCGATTGGCCATGCTGCCCTGGGCGTCCTGACTTGATCTTCAATCGGATGGTGCTGACGGCCCCGGAAGGCTGATTCCGACGACGTGTGGCGACAAGATCACGACAGGCGAGCAACCAACGAGCAACCACGGGTCGCAAACCACCCTGAAACGACAACTGGGCATCCTCATGATCATTGAGAATGCCCAGGTCAGACGGGGTGCGCCGTCAGGGACTTGAACCCCGAACCCGCAGATTAAGAGTCTGCTGCTCTGCCAATTGAGCTAACGGCGCCTGTCGCTCGGAGGCTTGGCTCTCTCGCGACCGATGGAACTGTATCAGCCATCAGCGACGGGTGCGAATCGTTTGATCCCGCTCAGCTCCATGGTGTCTGACCTGTGCCGACATACCTAATGATCTTGGTTCCGCGGCCCCTGTCGCGCCCGCTCGGCACCCCCCGCGCGAGTCGGGCCAATCCGCTCGCCGTCCGGCTGCGAATAGCTGAGGGGAGCTCGCGGAAGGCGCGGGCCGGAAGGGGACCATGATGCCGAGACGCATACCGGCAAGGAAGAGAGTCGCTGTGCTGGTCGCCGCGGGGGCGGCGCTGCTCGCGGGAGGATCCGCGGGGCTCGCGCCGATGCAGGCGACAGCGTCCAGCCACCGGGAGGCGCCGATCATCTCTGGACAGCCTCAGTACGACAACACCGACGTGTACGCGTTCGTCAGTCCGGACCGGCCTGACACCACGACCCTGGTTGCCGACTTCATCCCGTTCCAGGAACCGGCCGGGGGGCCCAACTTCTACAAGTTCGCCCAGGACGCGCGCTACGAGATCAACGTGGACAACGACGGCGACTCGCTGCCCGAGTTCACCTACCGCTTCACGTTCAAGGACCACTACCGCAACCGCAACACCTTCCTCTACAACACCGGCCCGGTGACGAGCCTCGACGATCCGGACCTCAACTTCCGGCAGACCTACGATCTGACGCTGATCCAGCGCAGGGCCGGTGCCGTGGTGAACGTCAGGACGCTGGTCAGCGGGGCCTCCGTGGCACCGTCGCACGTCGGCAAGGCCTCGATCCCCGACTACAAGACCCTGCGCGACCAGGCGATCAAGAAGCTGCCCAGCGGCCTGCAGACCTATGCCGGTCAGGCCGACGACCCGTTCTTCCTGGATCTGAGGGTCTTCGACCTGCTGTACGGCGGCGACCTGTCCGAGGTGGGCAACGACACCCTGCGCGGCTACAACGTCAACACGATCGCGCTGCAGGTCCCCACGCAACAGCTGATCAAAGCCGGTCAGCCGATCATCGGCGTCTACTCGGCGGTGCAGCGTCGCAACGCGGCCGGCGTCTACACCCAGGTGTCCCGGCTCGGCATGCCACTGGTCAACGAGGTGGTCATCCCGCTCAGGGACAAGGACAAGTTCAACGCCTCCGTTCCCTGGTACGACGCGCAGTTCGGAAAGTACGTCACCGACCCGGAGCTGCCTCGCCTGATCCAGGGCGTCTACAAGATCCCCGCTCCGCCGGCGCCGCGCAAGGATCTGGTGTCGGTCTTCCTCACCGGCGTGCCGAAGCTCAATCAGCCGCCGGGGGTACGGCCTGCGGAGCTGATGCGCCTCAACACCTCGATCCCGCCGAGCAGCAGCCCCAAGCGGCTTGGCGTGCTCGACGGCGACAACGCCGGATACCCGAACGGCAGGCGGCTCACCGACGATGTCGTCGACATCTCGCTGCAGGTCGTCGAGGGGGAACTGGTCGGCAAGAAGAACGATCTGGGCGACGGCGTCAACGCGGGCGACGTGGCGCTCTCGCGGAGCTTCCCGTACGTCGGGCTGCCGACATCGGGATCGGCCGTCCGGGGCGGTAAGGCCGCCCAGGGCAAGGGCGTCTCGACCACCCAGCTCAACGCGGGCAACACGGCCGCCGAGTCTCCTGACACCGGCGGCCTTCCGGTCGTGCCGATCATCGCCCTCACGGCGGGGGCGGCATTCCTGACCGGCGGCTTCCTGATGTGGTTCCGCCGCAGCAGGTCAGGGTCCCTGTGACCGACAGCACCGGCCCGGCCGTTCGCGGCCGGGCCGGCCACCCGGTGAGGGGTGTCATGCGACGTCTCCTGAGCGGTGCCCTGGCGCTCGGTCTGGCCGTGGGGCTCACCCTGGCCTCCGCCGTCATGTTCGACCGGCGCTTCTCGGCCGCCCCTGAGCCCGACACGGCCATGGCGGCCGGTCTCGACGAGGTGCCGGGTGGATCGCTGCGGCAGAGCGTCACCCGGCTTCAGGCGCACCTGCGCGCTCAGCCGCGGGACGCGTCCGCGTGGGCGGCCCTCGGCCTGGCCTATGTCGAGCAGGCCCGGGTGACGGCGGACCCGTCCTACTATCCGAAGGCCGAGGGCGTGCTGGAACGCTCGCTCAGGGTGCGGCCCCAGCACAACGAGGCGGCGCTGAGCGGGAAGGCCGCCCTGGCCGCCGCCCGGCACGATTTCACCACCGCGCTGCGCCTCGCCGACCAGGCCCTCGCCATCGACGCGTACGGCCTGCCCGCGCACGCCGTTCGCGTCGACGCCCTGGTCGAGCTCGGGCGTTATCAGGAGGCCTACGCCGCCGTCCGCCGTGCCGACTCGCTACGACCCGGGGTGCCGATCTTCACGCGGTACGCCTATGTGCTGGAGCTGCGAGGGCGACCCGACGCCGCGCGCAAGGTGCTGGAGCGCGCTGCGCGATCGGCCGCGGACCCCGGTGACGTCGCCTACGTGGCGACGCAGCTCGGGGAGCTCGCCTGGAACCGCGGTGATCACCGCAAGGCCGGGGCGCACTACGCCGCCGCGCTGCGCGCCGACCCGTCGTACGTCCCGGCCATGGACGGCCGGGCACGCGCACGGGCCGCAGGCGGCGACCTCGACGGGGCGATCGGCGACCGGGTCGCGCTGGTCGGCCGGGTCCCGCTGCCGTCGTACGTCGTCGCGCTCGGGGAGCTGTACGACAGGCGCGGGCAGAACGGCAAGGCGCGTGAGCAGTACGCCCTCGTCGGCACGTGGGACGCTCTGGCCCGGGCCGGGGGAGTCGTGACCGACCTGGACACGGCGCTGGTGTCGGCCGATCACGGCGACCGCGCCGAGGCGCTGCGGGCCGCACGGGCCGAGTGGCGACGGCGGTGCGGGTCGGCGTCGCCGGGCAGGCCCGGGGAGGCCACGCGGTGCAGCGTGCACGTCGCCGACGCGCTCGCGTGGGCCCTGCATGTGAACGGGCGGGACAGGGAGGCGCTCGGCTACGCGCGCATGGCCACCGGTACGGGCTATCGCAACGCCCTCTTCCGCTATCACCGGGGGATGATCGAGAAGTCGCTCGGTCAGCGCACGGAGGCCCGCCGGAGCCTCAGCGGGGCGCTCCGGCTCAACCCGCACTTCTCCGAGCTGCACGCGCCCAAGGCCCGGGAGGCTCTGAGATGAGCCGGCTCTTCGGCACCGTCGCCACGATCGCCGTGGGGGTGATGCTCGCGCTGGTCGCGGCGACCCCTGCCGCCATCGCGGCTCCCGCCCCTGGCCGGGCTCAGGTCCTCGGCGCCGCGCCGGTGCGCCACCCGCTCGGCAACTTCTCGGTGAACAGCCATGACGGGCTGGTCGTGACGGCCGACCGGGTTCTCATCGATCACGTACAGGACCTCGCCGAGATTCCCACCGCTCAGGCCCGGCCGCGGATCGACGCCGAGGGGATGCCCGCCTGGGCGGCCCGGCGATGCGGGGCGGCCGCCGCCGCGATGCGGGTCACCGTGGACGGACGCCGGGTCACGCCGATGTCGCGCTCTTCCACGGTGCTGGTGCGGCCGGGCCAGGCGGGGCTGTCGACCCTGCACGTCGAGTGCCGGATCGAGGTGATGGCCGACGCCCGGAAGTCGATCGTCTTCCGTGACGACAGCGTCGCCGGGACGGTCGGCTGGCATGAGGTAACGGCACGCGGCGACCGGATGACGCTGACCGCCTCGGACGTGCCGCCGACGTCGCGCAGCGGTCGGCTGACCCGCTATCCGGCGGACCTGCTGTCGGCCCCGATCGATCAACGCGGCGCCGACCTGCGCGTGAGGGCCGGCGGTCCGCCGCTGTCCGACACGGGCAACGCCCCGGGCAATGCCCCGAGCACCGGCACTGGCACTGGCACGAGCGGTGGTGCCGACAGGGGAGCGGGCGCCGCCGGCGCTCCGGCGGGCGCACTGCCGCTGGGAGCAGACCGGCTGACCGGGGCGTTCACCGACCTGGTGGCACAGCACCGGCTCACTCCCGGATTCGCCGCTCTCGCGCTGCTCATCGCACTCGTCCTGGGTGCTCTGCACGCCCTGGCGCCGGGGCACGGCAAGACGATCATGGCCGCCTATGCCGCCGGGCATGGGCGGCGGGTCCGCCGCGACGTCCTCACGCTGGGCCTGACGGTGACGGTGACGCACACCGCCGGAGTGCTGGTGCTCGGCCTCATGGTGGCGACGGGATCGGCTCTGGCGCCCGCCTCGATCTATCCGTGGCTCGGGATCGCCAGTGGCGTCCTGGTGACCGTGGCCGGGCTGACGCTGCTCCGCCGGGCGGTGCGAGCAGTCCGGCGTCGCGAGCACGCTCATGGACACGGGCATGGGCACGGGCACGGGCACGGACATGGGCACGGGCATTCACACGCACACGGGCACGGGCCTGCTCCGGCCGACGGAGCCGAGCGCCGGCCGGCCGGGGCCGCGCTGATGGGCTTCGCGGGCGGTCTCGTGCCGAGCCCGTCGGCGGTGCTCGTCCTGGTCGGCGCCGCCGCCCTCGGCCAGGCGTGGTTCGGCGTCGTCCTGGTTTTCTCCTACGGAGCCGGACTCGCCGTTACCCTCGTTCTGATCGGGCTCCTCGTGGTGGGCTCCGGGCGGGTCCTCGCCCGCCGGCTGACCGCGCACAAGGGTCTCCTTGATCGTTCACCGCTTCCGGTCGGCACCGCGGTCCTGGTCGTCCTGCTGGGCGTCGGGCTCGCGCTGCGCAACCTTCCGACGGCGATCGGCTGATCACCGCGGATCCAGTCCAGCAGCCACCCCCCGTGCAGAGGACACCAAGAGACGATGTGGAGACGTGCTCGCACCAACCCGCCGCCCGAGACCCCGCCGCCGGACACGCCACCGGCGTCAGGCGGCCTCGAGGACCTGATCGGACTGGTCGCCCGCGGCGACACCGATGCCTTCGAGCGCCTGTACGACGAGGTGACCGGATCGGTCTACGGCCTCGTCCGCCGGGTCGTACGCGACCCGGCGCAGTCCGAGGAGGTGGCCCAGGAGGTGCTCGTCGAGGTCTGGCGGACGGCCGCGCGCTTCGATCCCGAGCGCGGTGGGGCGATGGCGTGGATCATGACCTTGGCGCACCGCCGGGCCGTCGATCGCGTACGGTCGGCACAGGCCGCCGGTGAGCGCGAGGAGCGGGTCGCGCGGCGGTCGGCCGAGGTGCCCTACGACGAGGTCGCCGAGAGCGTGGAGAATCGGCTGGAACGGGAGCGGGTACGGCGCTGCCTCGGCGGGTTGACCGATCTGCAACGGGAGTCGGTCGCGCTGGCGTACTACGGGGGGTATACCCATCGTGAGGTCGCCGGCCTGCTGAGCGTGCCGCTCGGCACCGTCAAGACCCGGATGCGCGACGGGCTCATCCGGATGCGCGACTGCCTGGGGGTGGAGCGATGAGAGACGATCTCCACACCCTTGCCGGGGCCTACGCGTTGAACGCGCTGCCGGACGAGGAACGCAGGCTCTTCGAGAGCCACCTGGACCGGTGCGCCGACTGCGCGGCGGAGGTGCGGGGTCTGCACGCCACCGCCGTACGGCTCGGTACCGCCGTGGCCGAGTCGCCACCTCCCGGGCTGCGTACGGCGGTGCTCGCCCGGATCGGCGAGGTCCGCCAGCTCGCCCCGGTACCGGCGGGCAAGCCGGCACGGGGCGAGGGCCATGCGGTGGCCGGGTGGCGCGTCCGCCGGCCGCGATGGCGGCTGCGCCTCACCGCCGGGCTCGCGGCCGGCGTCGTGACGGCCTCGCTGGTGGTGGCGTTCTTCCAGGGCATCGAGGCGAACCGGGCGGAGCAGCGGCTGCGGCAGATCGAGGCGGCCAACCGCGCCGTCGCGGCGGTGATCTCGGCTCCGGACGCCCAGAAGGTGCAGGACCCGGTGACCGGCGGCGGGACGGCGACCGTCATGATGTCCCGGTCCCGCGGGCAGATGGTGGTCACCACCGAAGGGCTCGGCCGGCTGCCCGCGTCCCGGGCGTACGCACTGTGGATGATCGGCGACCACGGTGTGGTGCCGGCAGGGCTGCTCAGGCCGGACGCCGCGGGCCGTACCGCTCCCGTCGCGGCGGGCGGGCTGGGCGAGTTCGACCGGGTGGGGATCACCGTCGAGCCGGCGACCGGATCTCCCCAGCCCACGACCGAGCCGATCGTGACGCTCCGGTTGACGTGATCGGGGGTTGACGCGATCGGGGGTTGACGTGATCAGGGGCCCGGCCCGGGAGGGCCGGAGCAGAACGATCAAGGGTCCGATCATCGCGAGATGACCGGACCCTTGATCACTGCATGGGGTGAGTGAGGGGACTTGAACCCCCGACTCCCAGGACCACAACCTGGTGCTCTGCCAACTGAGCTACACCCACCATGGCCGGATCACGACCCGGCCTGAACAGTGTAGCGGGTCCAGTGGGGAGTTTCTCCAGCGCTTATCCGGAGCGATCGCCCGCTGCGACGATGTCCGCCGCGACGGCGCGGGCGGTCTCGGAGTCAGGGCCGGGCATGGGCACGAACAGGGCGGCGCGGTAGTACTGGAGCTCCCGGATGCTCTCGGTGATGTCGGCGAGGGCGCGGTGGCCGCCCTTCTTGTCCGGGCTGGCGAAGTAGACCCGCGGGTACCACCGGCGGGCCAGTTCCTTGATGCTCGACACGTCGACCATCCGGTAGTGCAGGTGGTCGTCCAGAGCGGTCATGTCGCGGGCGAGGAACGACCGGTCGGTGGCGATCGAGTTGCCGCAGAGGGGGGCCTTCTTGGGGTCGGGCACGTGACCGCGGATGTAGCTCAGCACCAGGTCCTCGGCCTCGGCGACGGTGACCCCGCCGGGCAGCGCCTTGAGCAGCCCCGAGGCGGTGTGCATGTCGCGGACCACCTTGGACATCTGGGCGACGGACTCCTCCGGTGGCTTGATCACGACGTCGACGCCCTCGTCGAGGATGTTCAGCTCGCCGTCCGTCACCAACGCGGCGATCTCGATCAGTGCGTCGTTGCGCAGATCGAGTCCCGTCATCTCACAGTCGATCCAGACCAGCAGGTCGTTCATGCCCTTTACCCTAAGGCCATAAAACGGCTCGCCGGCCTCCTACTGGGCCCTGAGCGAGCTCAGCAGCAGATCGAGATCGCCCTGGTTCACATGGCTGTCGGGGATCGACACATAGAAGGTGGCCGGCCGCTTGCCCGAACCACGCTCCACCGTCACGATGACGATGGTCTCCTTGGTGAAGTTCCAGTTCCTCGACCGGGCCTGCGGGAAGCTCAGCTGGACCTTGTAGTACCAGGCGTTCTTGCCGCTGACACTGTAGGACTTCGAGTCGAGGTCGAGCTTGGTGTTGGGCTGTGGATACGACGTGGGCTCGACGGCCCTGAACAGGTTCTTGGCGGCGCTCTCCAGATCGTTCGTGCTCACCGTCGAGTTGAGTTCGCCGGAGTAGACCGAGGCGACGTACCGGCTGTTCGCGCCGTTGTAGTCCCTCTGCACGGTGGCCACCGCCCCGCGGGTGAAGCCGAGCTTGCCGAGGCTGTCGGTCGACGAGACGGATGTGGCGCGGTCCCAGGTGCCGCCGAGCTCGGGATAGGACAGCCCGGCCTGAGTGTCGGAGACCAGGCCGACGGTCGGGGACGTGCCCCCGCCGGGCACGGGCGTGGTGGCGGAGGGGGCCGGTGTGAGGGCCGTGGTGGGGCTGGTCGTCGGGTCGGGGTCGCCGCCGGACCGCGAGGCGACCAGTATCACGGCGATGAGCAGGACGACCACCACGAAGCCGCCGCCGGCGAGCCCCAGGATCAGGCCGGTGTTGTTGCGCTCGGGTGGCTTGCCCGGTGCGGGCTGCCACCCGTACTGCTGCTGCGGTGCGGCGCCCCAGCCCGGCCCGGCGCTCGGCGACGCCCATTCGGGCTGGGCCTGCTGCGGCTGCTGGGCGTACTGGCCCTGCTGGCCGAAGGCCTGAGGCTGCTGCGCGGCACCCTCAGGGGGCTGTCCGGGAGGCGTCTGCTGTGACGCGGCGTCGTCCCACTCATCGGTGGGCTGTGTCGCCTGAGTCCATTGACTGCCATCCCAGTACCGCTGAAGTCCCGGCGTGCCGTACGGGTCGCGGTACCAGCCGGGGGGCACTTGGCCGGTCATGGAGGAGAGGGTACGCGTATGAGGTCACAATGGTGTCAACGGGGCGGGATGTGATCGGCTCGGTACCGGATGTGTTCCGGTAGCGCGATTCCGGCGCGCAGCCGGGGGTCGGGAACGGGATCGCCGAACTCCTGCCGGACGGGCAGCACGCCGGCCCAGACGTCCAGTTCGTAATCCTCCTCGTCGTCGGACGGGGGAGCCTGCCGCATCTTCACCGACGCCTCGTCCAGTGACAGCGCGAGCACGGCGGTGGCCGACAGCTCCCGCCGGTTCGGCCTCCGTACGACGTCCCACTGTCCTGGAGCCAGCCGCTCCGAGATGGCCCGCAGCGCGATGAGCTTCTCATCCGGATCGACGACCGGGCGCGGGACGGTGTAGATCATCGCGCTTCGGTAGTTCACGGAGTGGTGGAAGATCGAACGGGCGAGCACGATGCCGTCCAGGTGCGTGACGGTCACACAGATCTCGCCGGTCGCCGCGCTGCGCAGGCTCTGCGCGCCGGTGGAGCCGTGGACGTAAAGGGTGTCGCCGTCTCTGCCGTATCCGGTCGGAACGACCATCGGTGATCCGTCGAGCACCAGGCCGAGGTGGCAGATCATGCCGGCGTCGAGGACGTCGTACAGATCCTTCCGGTCGAGCCGGCCGCGATCGCGTGCGCGGCCCAGGCGGGTGCGGGCCGTGGGTGAAAGGTCCCTGGTGTTCATGGCCCCTTACGGTAGGAGCCGAGTGGACCTGGTGAAATGGCCACTCAGCGCGAGAAGAGGAAGACCACTTGTCCGTGCACATCGCACGTGCCCGGCCCGGGCTGCCGCTGGCCGTCGACCGTGCCGCCGTGGAGCCGCTGAGCGCTCAGCTGGTCGGTCAGCTCCGTACGGCCATGCGTGACGGCCGGCTGAGAGCGGGGGAGCGGCTGCCGTCGAGCAGGGCGCTCGCGGGCGAGCTCGGGGTGAGTCGTACGGTCGTGACCGCCGCGTACGAGCAGCTCTACGCCGAAGGATGGCTGGAGGGGCGGCACGGTTCGGGCACCTTCGTCGCCGACGTGCGAGCCGATGTAGAGGTCGACGCGCACGTCGATGTCCGGTCGGATGGACAGGCCGACGTGCGGGCCGATGTCCCCGCTGATCTACGAGCCGGCGTGGAGGGCGGCGGGCATGCCGATGCGCACGCCGACAGGCCGGCCGCCGAGGGGCGGGTCGTGTCGCCGATGATCGATCTGCGGCCGGGGGCGCCGTGGGCGGGGGCTCTCGACACCCCCGCGTGGCGACGGGCCTGGCGGCTGGCCGCGACGGTTCCTCCGGTGACCCGGCCCGGTTCGTACGGACTGCCGAGGCTCCGAGCCGAACTCGCCAACTATATGCGGCGCGGCCGGGGAATCGGCTGCCCGGCCGAGCGGGTCCTCGTGACACGGGGGGCGACCAACGGGCTCGACCTGCTGGCCGCCACGGTGGTGCGACCGGGCGATCGCGTGGGCGTGGAGGAGCCGGGCTACTCGGACGCCCGGTCGGTGCTCGCCGCTCGCGGCGCGAAGGTGGTGCCGTGCCCGGTCGACGAGCACGGCCTGATCGTCGACGCCCTTCCGAGCGACCTGCGGCTGGTGTACACGACGCCGTCCCACCAGTACCCGCTCGGCGGCGTCCTGCCCGTGCCGCGACGCCAGGCGCTGCTGGCGTGGGCGCGCCGCACCGGTGCGCTCATCGTGGAGGACGACTACGACAGTGAGTTCCGCTACGACGTCGCGCCGCTGCCCGCCCTGTACGGTCTCGATCCCGACGTGGTGGTCTATCTCGGTACCACGAGCAAGAGCCTCACGCGCGACGTGGGGGTCGGGTGGGTCGTGGCCAGGCCCGAGCTGATCGAGGGCATGGCCGTCCGCAGGGAGCAACTGGGCGACCGTACGGCGGTCGTACCGCAGGAGGCGGTCGCCATCCTGCTGGAACGCGGGGATCTCGACCGGCACGTGCGCCGCATGCGGGCCGAGTACGCCCGCCGCCGGGCCCTGGTCGTCGACCTGCTGGACGGGTTCGTGCTGCGCGGCGACACCGCCGGGCTGCACGTGGTGGTCGAGCTGCCCGCGCACGTGGCCGCTCAGGTGGTCGGGGACGCCGCCCGCCATGGCGTGCGCCTGGACCCGTTGGAGCGCCACTACGCCGAGCCCGCCGGCCTGTCCGGTCTGGTGATCGGCTACGGCTCCGAGCGTCTTTCGGCGCTCAGAACCGGCTGCTCGCTGGTTCGGGAGTCGATCCTGCGGCCGGCCCGGCCGCCGTTCCCGGCAGGGTGAGCCTGCGCGCCATCAGGGGTGTCACACCCGCGCCGGCATCGGGCGGAACCCGAGGGCGAGGGATCTCCGCTACGGGCGTCTCGGGGCCGGTGATCTTGCGGATGTCGATGCCACCGGGATCCGGGCCGCCCGCGCCGGGCACCTGGGAGTAGCCGAAGTGCCCGCCCTGCGCCCACTTCCGGCGGTTGCGCGGAGAGTGGTAGGCCTGCGGAGAGGGCAGCGGCGGCCCGGCCGGCCAGCGCCGCGCCACTCCCCATGAGTCCAGCCAGGACATGATCGAGTCGAGCGACTTGAGCGGCCCGTCCGTGAAGGGGTCCCGCGAGCTGCCGACGACCATGATCTGGACGCAGACACGGCCTTCGCGGCCCACGAGCTCGTCGAGGAGCCCGCCCGCCCGGGTCATCGGCACCAGCTGGACGACCTCGCCCACGTACGGGTTCCACACCAGGTGCGGCGCCCGGGACTCCCGTGCCAGGCTCTGTGCCGCCGATCGCGCGGAGACGATCCGTGGATCCGTCCCGCTGGTGAACCAGACGGCGCGGGGAGCGCCTCCCTTCATGGCACCGCCGTCAGCCTTCGCCGTCATCCGTCTTGCTCCCGCCAGCCACGCTTCGGCCACGGTACGTTCCCCCCAATCGGGCGAGGTCATGTCCCGAATTGGTCTAGTTCTCGTTCGTAGCCCAGTCGGACGGACAGTCCAGTACGGCACTACCAGCGGGTTTCGACACTTATCGACCATGCCGTCGTCTTAGATACCACTCTGATACTTCGTCGACCGCTGAGGCGTACCCTGTCCAAACCCAGATTCCACCTGCGGACGCCGTCTTCCTTGGGCCGGTTTTCGCCAGCGGGGCCGTTCTATACTCCGTTTGTGCAGGTCAATCCGCATTCCACATGGCTGAACCGGGTTTGTTCCGTCGGCCGGAACCGGCCGGAAGGCCCCATGCGCGGGTACTTTCTGCTAGCAGGGAACGGTTCGCCACGAAAGCCGAAGCGCGTTCTAATAGGGCGTCATGACGGTTGACGCTGAGCTTTCCGCCGGGCCGCCCGGCATTGATGTCCCGCGACTGGCGGACTGGCTCCGCCAGGAGCTGCCGGAGGCGGGCCGGATCAGCGCGGTGGAGCTGATAGCGGGGGGCCGGTCGAACCTGACCTACCGCATCGACCTCGCGGCCGGTGGCGGGTCGGACGACGGCCGGACCGGTCGGGCCGATGGAAGGGCGGGCCCCCACCGGACGACCGACCGGAACCTCGGGGACCACGGCGGTGCGGTGCGGAGCGTCGTCCTGCGCCGCCCGCCGCTCGGTCATGTGCTGCCCACCGCGCACGACATGGGGCGGGAACACCGCGTGCTGTCGGCTCTGTCGGCACGTGGTGCCGTGCCGGTGCCCCGGCCGCTGGCGTTCTGCGCTGACGAGGGCGTGATCGGCGCCCCGTTCTACCTCATGGAGTACGTCGAAGGCCGGGTGCTCCGTACCGTCGAGGACGCCGTGGACGTGTCGCCTGCGCAGGCCGGGGAGCTCAGCGAGCGGCTCGCCGAGGCGCTCGCCGCGATCCACCTGCTCGACATCGAGGACGCGGGGCTGTCGGACTTCGGCCGCCCGGCCGGCTACCTGGCTCGCCAGCTCACCCGCTGGGGCCAGCAGTGGGAGCGGTCGAAGACGCGTGAATCGCCCGAATGCGAGCAGCTCGCCGAACGGCTCGGCGCCCGGTTGCCCGCCGACGGCATCTCGGGCCTGGTCCACGGCGACTTCCGGCTCGACAACGCGCTCACCCGGCTCACGCCGCGCACCGAGATCGCCGCCATCGTCGACTGGGAGATGTCGACGCTCGGCGACCCGCTCTCCGACCTCGGGCTCACGCTGGTCTACTGGGCCGACGCGGGCGATGAGGAGCGGCTGCGGATCCC
Source organism: Actinomadura sp. HBU206391 (assembly GCF_014323665.1). Classification (GTDB taxonomy): domain Bacteria; phylum Actinomycetota; class Actinomycetes; order Streptosporangiales; family Streptosporangiaceae; genus Actinomadura_C. The sequence continues at coordinate 27,646 of NZ_JABVEB010000074.1, forward strand.
GGTGGGCTCGACCGTCACCAGCGCTCCAGGATTCCTGACCCGTCGCCAGTTCACCGACCGCTATGCAGAGCTCACCGGATTCGACCTGACCGACCTGGACTTCTACGTCGCGTTCGCCTCGTACAAGCTCGCGGTCATCCTCGAGGGCATCCATGCCCGGTTCCTGCAGAAGGCGACCGTCGGGGACGGCTTCGAGGAGATCGGCGACTCGGTGCCCGTGCTCGTCGAACGGGCCCATCGCGTCCTCGACGCCCGTTCTCCGTGGTGAGCCGCTAGCCCGTGGTGAGCCGCTAGAAGGGGTCACAGTCCCAGGACACGGGGGCGCTCACGCCGCCGGGGGAGAATGTGACGCTGCCGGAGTGGTCGTCGCTGTCGCCTGGTTCGCAAGGTGTCACCGCGGTGATCGTCGTGGACTGGCCGTTCTTGAGCGGCCCGCCTCCCGAGGCGCCGACCCCGCCGCTCGCCCCTGTGACCGACCAGTTCACGTTGCCGCCCTGAGCCGTGATCGTGAGCTGGCAGGGCTCGCCCTCGTCGACATTGCAGCCGCTGACGGTGATGGTGCCGGGCCGAGGCTGGATCGTCGGCCGCCTGGTGGTCGGGCGTGAGCTGGGGCGCCTGGAGGGTGTGGGCGTCGGTCGCGAGGTAGTGGGCGTGGGGGTCGGAGACGTCGTGGTGGGGGTCGGAGTCGGCTCCGGGGACTCGCTCTCCGGTTCGCTCGGCTCGACCGAGGCGGGGTCGCTCACGTCGGGTGCGGCCGCCGCTCCGGGCGAGGAGCCGCCGCGGGGGCTCTCCTTGGACGAGCTCGGCAGCCAGATGAAGCCGGCCCCGACCATGAGCAGGACACAGGCGGCCGCCGCGACGGCCGGCCAGAGCCTGGCGGTGCGGCCGCCGGTCCGGGTGTCACGACGAGGTGCGGCGTCGACCGGTACGGGCCAACCGAGGTGGTCGAACGGCTCGGCCCACTCGGCGATGTCCGCGCGTTCCTCGGCGAGCCCGGGAGAGGTCGCGGTGGTGAACACCCGCGCGGGCAGATCGCTGGGCATGAGCGCCACTGGTAGCACCTGGATCAGGCGCGCCGCAGAGTGACGCTGGTCGCGCCGCTCGCTACAGGTGGGACAGGTCCTGATGTGCCTGATCAGTTTGCGGCACACGCCGGGGCTCAGCGGCCATTCCCGGCTGACCACCAGGGCGGACACGCTCG
>NZ_JABVEB010000075.1 GCF_014323665.1 Actinomadura sp. HBU206391
GAAATGTTGCGGGTGTGTTACGCAAATAGCACTTGTCGGCAACGGCCGCCCAGGTAACTATGTCTGTTATCGCGGACAAAGTGTTCATAGTCGCGAACAAAGTCTTGTCCCTGTCACGGCCGTCCGGCAGGAAGGGCGGTGACGGGCGTGGTGCGGGTCACCGCTGGAGGTGGTCGACGGACTTGCGGTCCGTCGACGCGGTGCGATCGACGAGGGGGAGCGACCGATGAGCGGTGACCTGAGGGGGTCCGGTGACGTCGCCGGTGTGGCCGGCGCACGTGCCGGTCTGCTGACGCGCACCCAGGTGGCGGCCCGCGCGGCCTACGTGTTGCGCGGCAACGACCGGGGCGGCCTGACGGTGGCGGCGCCGTGGCTCTACCCGCACATGTGGAGCTGGGACGCGGCGTTCGTCGCGATCGGCCTGGCCCGGCTGTCGGCCTCCCGTGCTCTGACCGAGCTGGAGACGCTCTTCGCGGCCCAGTGGCGCACCGGCATGGTGCCGCACATCGTCTTCTCGCCCGGCGCCCCCCTGTACGAACCCGGTCCGGACCGGTGGGCCTGCCGGGAGGCGTGCCCGGACGCTCCGCCGGACCCGGCGACGAGCGGGATCCTGCAGCCCCCGGTGCACGCCGTCGCGGTCCGGCGCATTCTCGACGCCGTGCGCATCGCCGACGCGGCGGAACGGCGCGACGTCGTCGGCCGGATCCGCGCTCTCTGGCCGGCCCTGCTCGCCTGGCACCGCTACCTGGTCGCGCACCGGGACCCCGAGCGTCGCGGCCTCCTCACCCTCTACCACGGGTGGGAGAGCGGGATGGACAACTCGCCCCGCTGGGACGGGCCGTACGCGGACGTGGTCCCGAGCCCGCAGTTCACGCCGTTCCGCCGGTCGGATGTGCACGCGCTCGCCGGTGCGGCGGCGGGGGGAACGGCGGCGGGTACGGCGGCGGGTACGGCGGGCGGCACGGGCAGGGGCGGTGCGGCCAAGGCCGGTGTGGTGTCGGGCGGTGCCGCGCAGCGGCCCACGGACGCCGACTACAAGCGCTACCAGTGGCTGGTCGAGGAGCTCAGGCAGGCGGGGTACGACGACGCGCGCATCCAGAGCACGCTCAGCTTCCAGGTCGCCGACGTGTTCGCCAGCGCGATCTTCGCGGCGGCCAACGAGGAACTCGCCATGGTCGGCGACGAACTCGGCCTCGAAGGCGTCGACGAGCTGCTCGGTCACGCCGCCCGGTTCCGCCGTGGCGTCATCGGCACCACCGATGAGCGCGGTTTCGCCGCCGACCTGAACCTGCGGCGCGGCACGTTCCTGCGCACGGACACGATCGCCGGGTTCGCGCCGCTCCTGTGCGGGGGGCTGGAGCCCGCCCGGCAGCGGCGGCTCATGGAGCTGCTGGCCTCGCCGGCGTGGTGCGGGCATCCCGGGCTGGCCTGCGCCGTCCCGCCGAGCACGAGTCCCGCCGCGCCCGACTTCGACCCCGTGCGCTACTGGCGCGGGCCGCAGTGGCCGCCGATGAACTGGCTCCTGATCTGGGGGTTGGAGCGGTGCGGTGAACCGGACGCCGCGCACCGGATGCGCGAGGCCACCCTGGAACAACTGTCCGACGGCGTGTTCGCGGAGTACTACCACCCGTTCACCGGCGAGCCCTTCGGCGGCCGGCCCCAGTCATGGTCGGCCGCGGTGGCGCTGGACCTGCTCGCACGGTGAGCGGGCCCGCCCAGGCTTGATCCAGGCCGACCGGGTGTGTCACGGTGATGGAAACCCGGGGGACGGCTGCGTTGATCGCGGCGGTGAGCCCGGGCGCGATCGGAGGTACCCGCGGCCATGGACGACGCGAAGCGGCGTGATGCACGGCGGCGCGGTGGGAGCGCCGGCCATGCGTGATCGCCCCGGCAGCACGGTGCGGACCCGGGTGCACGTCGTCACGGACGGGCAGGAGCGGATCCGGCGCGACACCCTGGCGACCGAGGAGCCGCTCGAGCTGAGGCTGCTGGCCGGCGGCGACCGCCGCACGCTCGCCGTCACCATGCGCACGCCTGGCCACGACTTCGAGCTGGCGGCGGGGTTCCTGCACGGCGAGGGCGTCATCGCGAGCGCCGACGACGTCCGCCGCATCTCCTACTGCACCGACGTGGACGTCGAACAGCAGTACAACATCGTCAACGTCGGGCTCGACGAGCTGCCGGATCTGCCCGGCCTCGACCGGCACTTCACCACCACGAGCGCGTGCGGGGTCTGCGGCAAGGAGAGCCTTGAGGCACTCAAGATCCGCGGTTGCCCGGTGCTCGGCGACGGGCCCTCGGTGGACGCTGAGACGCTGTACGGGCTGCCCGACGCGCTCCGGAAGGCACAGGGTCTGTTCGAGTCGACCGGAGGGCTCCACGCGGCGGGGCTGTTCACCGCGGACGGCTCGCTGCTCTGCGTGCGCGAGGACGTGGGCCGGCACAACGCCGTCGACAAGCTGATCGGGTGGGCGCTGATGTCGGGTCGCCTGCCGCTGCGCGACCACGTGCTCATGGTGAGCGGCCGGACCAGTTACGAGATCATGCAGAAGGCCCTCGCGGCCGGACTGCCCGTCGTCTGCGCCGTCTCGGCGCCGTCCAGCCTGGCGGTCTCGCTCGCCGAGGAGTTCGGCATGACGCTCGTCGGGTTCCTGCGGGACCGGCGCTTCAACGTGTACGCCGGCGCCGAGCGCGTGCGCCTGACCGCCGCCCGGCCCGAGGTGATCCAGACCGGCCCGAGGTGAATCGGCCGCCCGGGCGGACCATGCGGGCCGGGATCCGGGCGCCGGTCAGCGGTACTTGCGTCCCGTACGAGAGGCCAGCCGGCCGGTGAGGCCGCGCGGCACCAGTTTGCCCAGGCCGACGATGGCCTTGTACTGCGCGCCCGGCACGCTCACCCGTGTGCCGCGCCGGAGGTCGCGCACGGCCGCGGCGGCCGTCCGGTCGGCGTCGAGCCACATGAATTCCGGCAGCCCGGACATGTCCATCTTGGCGCGCTCGTGGAACTCGGTGTGCGTGAAACCGGGGCACAGCGCCATGATGTTGACGCCCGTACCGGCGAGGTCGTTCGCCACGCCCTCGCTGAAGCCGACCACCCAGGCCTTCGACGCGCCGTAGGTGCCCCTGGAGAAGAACGCGGCCACCGACGCGACGTTGACGACGCCGCCGCGGCCCCGCTCGATCATGCCGGGCAGCGCGGCGTGGGTGAGGCGCAGGACCGCCTCGCAGTGGACCTTCAGCATCGTGAGCTCATCGGCCAGGGGCACGTCGAGGAACCGGCCCTTGTTGCCGAAGCCCGCGTTGTTCACCAGCAGGTCGACGCCGGCCGCGGCCCGGTCCTCGGCCGCCCGCAGGCCGTCGTCGGTGGACAGGTCGGCGACCAGGACCTCGACCGCCACGCCGTACTTCTCGCGGTGCTCTTCGGCGGCGCGGGCCAGCCGCGGCTCGTCGCGGGCGAGCAGGACGAGGTCGAAACCGTCGGCGGCGAGGCGGCGGGCGAAGGCCGCGCCGATTCCGGCGGTCGCGCCGGTGATGAGGGCGGTGGGCATGGGCCGAGTGTAGGGCCGCGTGTGCCACCGCGCCGGATCAAGCCGTCCGTACCTGGAAGTCGCGCGGGTCGGGGCGTCTCGTGGCGCGGCGGTAGGCCACGGTGAACCCCGGCCAGTTGGCCACGTGCCGGCCCCGCTCGTCTGTGTACCAGCTGGAGCAGCCGCGGTTCCACACGGTCGCCCGCATGCGCTCCTGTACATCTTCGACGAAGGCGCGCTGCACCTCCGGGCGCACGTCGATCCAGGCCAGGCCGTGGCGGCGGATCGCGGCGACACAGCCGAGGATGTAGCGGATCTGCGACTCCAGCATGAAGATGACCGAATTGCCGCCGAGGTTGGTGTTGGGCCCGTACAGCAGAAACAGGTTGGGAAAGCCGCTGACCGTGATGCCGAGGTAGGCCTGAGCCCCCTCTCGCCAGGCCTCGTTGAGCTCCAGTCCATCGCGCCCGGTGATCCGCATCGGGGCGAGGAAGGCACCGGCGTCGAATCCGGTGCCGTAGATGATCGCGTCGACCGTCCGCTCCTTGCCGTCCCGGGTCACCACCCCGGTGGGCGTGATCCGCTCGATCGGGTCGGTGACGAGTTCGACGCCGGGGCGGGTGAGCGCACGGTAGTAGTCGCCCGACAGCAGGATCCGCTTGCACCCCATCGGGTAGTCGGGGATCAGCGCCCGCCGCAGGTCCCGGTCGGCCACTTGCTCGGCCAAGCGCCGAAGGGTGACCTTGGCGGCCCGATCCATCAGCTGCGGGTACTTGACGAAGGCGGCGATGCGCGACTCATACGACAGGTAGATCTTCGCCCGGTGCAGCGCCTGCAGCGCGGGGACCCGGCGCAGCAGAGCCCGCTCCCACTCGGCGTACGGGCGGTCGGGCTTGTCGATGACGTAGGGCGCGGAGCGCTGGAACACGTGCATCCGGCCGGCCCGCTCGGCGACGGGCGGCACGAACTGAATGGCGCTGGCGCCGGTGCCGATGACCGCCACGCGCTTGCCGGTGAGGTCGTAGTCGTGGTCCCACCTGGCCGAGTGGAAGCCCTTGCCCGCGAAGGTGCCGAGGCCCTCGATCGCCGGCATGGACGGCCGGCTCAGCTGGCCGCAGGCGGAGATGAGCACCCGGGCCGAGAGCTCGCCGGCCGTGGTGCGGATCCGCCAGACCCCGGCATCCTCGTCGAAGACGGCCTCGAGCACCTCGCTGCCGAACCGGATGTGCGGTGTGACGCGGTGGGCGTCCGCGCAGTCCCGCAGGTAGCGCAGTATCTCCTGCTGCGCAGGGAACCTGCGGGTCCAGTCGCTCTTCGGGGCGAAGGAGAAGGAGTAGAGGTGGGACGGCACGTCGCACGCCGCGCCGGGGTAGGTGTTGTCCCGCCAGGTTCCGCCGACCTCGTCGGCCTTCTCCAGGACCACCAGGTCGTGCACGCCCTCCTGCTTGAGCCGGATCGCCATGCCGATCCCGCCGAACCCGGCTCCGATGATCACGACGCCGTGCGGAGAGCTCATGCTGCTGTCCCGAATGTCGTTCTAAGCGTGCGGGCCAGCCGTGAGCGTACGCGATCGGATGGTCATGCGACAGGCCCATGGCTTCCGCGCCGCTGCGGGAACGGCTGGACAGGTCTCCACCCGCGGACCTGGCCGACCTGGTGATGCACCTCGCCGACCTGTCCCGGCCACGCCCGGCGCAGAAGTGGCGCCGGCGTTGCCCGGCGCTTTGGGGTCCGCATTCGCCCATGACCTGGTCGAGCAGTGCCTGCGAGGGCTGGCCACCGGTGAGCCCTTGTGCAGCGATATCCACGGTTCCAGATATCCGGTCCACTACCACTATCTCGCGCACCCGGACCACGGAGATCTCGCGCGTGGCCTGGTCTGGGCGGCCGCGCTCGCGGGCGGCGCATCGGCGGTCCCCTCCCTCACCGCCCTCGCCGTGCGAACGGGCGGCCCCCGAAGCGACGTGGCCCAAGACCTCAAACTCGCCGGAGCGGCGCTCAACGCGCTCGGGGACATCGACGACCCGTCGGCGCTGGAGGCGCTCTGGCGACTCCAGGCGAAGATCAAGGATCGGGGGCTGCGCAAGCAGCTCGACATCGCTCTGCGGGCGGCGGCCGAACGGCAGGGGATCACACCGGGCCAGCTCGTCGAACGGAGCGTTCCGGCGCACGGACGGGGGGCCGGCGGATCACAGGCTTGGAAACTCGGTGACCACGAGGCCACGGTGGTGATCGAGGATCCGGTGACCGTGCGGCTCGCCTATGCCGCCGCGGACGGCCGCGCGCTGCGGTCGGCGCCCACAACCGTCAGGGAGTCCCACGCGGAATGGCGTGCCTGCCTCTACCACGAGAACGCCGACGAGGACGCGGACTACGCACCCGACTACGCCGCCACCGACCAGGTCCGATTCGAGCGGCGCGACGGCCGGCAGTGGCGAGAGACCCCGCTCGATGAGGTGCCGCCCATCGTGTTCGGCGAGGCCATGCGGGACGTGGACCTGTTCGTCGGAGTGACGTCCATCGCCGCCGACCCGGACTGGGACGATCGCGGTGAGGACCGCTTCGGCGGCTACTGTCGTACTGCCAGTTTCGCCGAGCTGACGGGCAGCGCCGAGGTGCGCCGTGACGTGCTGAAGCGCATCATCCCGAAGACCAGGATCGGCGGCCGCTGCTCGGTCGACGGCCGCTTTCTCGTGGTCCGCGGTGCGCTGCGGACGTACGAGCGGCTGGCACTGATCCTCAGCAAGGCGTTCCTGCTCGCCGACGACGCCGGCATCACCGACGCGACCGTCCTCCAGCAGATCAAGAGAGGTACCTGACGACGCCGGAGGCTTGGCGTCATCCGCGCGCCCTGGCGTGCGGCGGGGTGAGAATGGAGTGTGGCTCGCTGGGTGCTCCACGTCGACCTCGACCAGTTCGTGGCCGCGGTCGAGGTGCTGCGCCGCCCGGAGCTGCGCGGGCGTCCGGTGGTCGTCGGCGGTGACGGTGATCCGGCCAAGCGCGGCGTGGTGAGCACGGCCTCCTATGAGGCCCGCGCGTACGGGGTGCACTCTGGTCTCCCGCTGCGCACGGCGGTGCGGCGATGTCCTGACGCGGTCTTCCTGCCCGTCGACAGGGAGGCATACGAGGCCGCTTCGTCCGAGGTGATGGCGGCCCTGCGGGAGCTCGAGTCCGTGGTGGAGGTGATCGGCTGGGACGAGGCCTTCCTCGCCGTCGACACGGCCGACCCCGAGTCGACGGCCCGCAGGATCCAGGCACGCGTGCGCGAGTCGACCGATCTCGACTGCACGGTCGGCATCGGGCAGAACAAGCTGCAGGCCAAGCTGGCGACCGGATTCGGCAAGCCCGCCGGCGTCTTCCGGCTCACCGGCCGGACGTGGTTCGACGTGCTCGGTGACCGGCCCACCGACGCGCTGTGGGGCATCGGGCCCAAGACCGCCAAGCGGCTCAACGAGATGGGCATCGGCACGGTCGGGCGGCTCGCGGCCGCCGATCCGCGCGACCTCGCCGCGCGGTTCGGCCCGGCGACCGGGCCGTGGCTGGTGCGGCTCGCCCAGGGCCGGGACGAGTCGCCGGTGGTGGGCACCCCCTACCTGGCGCGCTCCCGCAGCCGCGAGACCACCTTCCAGCAGGACCTGGACGACTGGGACGAGGTACGGCGGGAACTGGTGCTCTTGGCCCGGCGGGTCGCGGGCGATGTCGCCGCCGAGCGGCGGCCCGCCTCCCGCGTCGTGGTGAAGGTGCGTTATGCGCCCTTCATCACCCACACCCACGGCCACGCGCTCGCGGCGCCGACCACAGAGGTGGAGGCGATCGAGCAGGCCGCCCTCGCCGCCCTCGACCGGTTCACCGAACGCCGGCCCGTGCGGCTGCTCGGGGTCCGGGCCGAGTTCGTCCGCTGACCTGGCGGGGGACACGACCGGCGGTCACCCGGAGCGGCCGGCTCGCGCCACACGGAGCCGTCGGCTCTCCGGTGAGACCACGAGTGCCTTTTGTCAGTGCCCGCTGCCAGGATCTGTTCCAGCCGGGCGACCGGTCGGGCGGGTCCACTCACGGGGGCGTGGGCCCGCCGGCCGTGCCCCATCGTTCGAAGGCCATCGCCGAGCCGACCCTGAGGTTGGGACCCGTGACCCGTGTACTGTCGCCGCGCATCACCCGACGAGCGTCTGTGAGGCGAGCCGATGACCGCTGACCTCCGCGACATCGGCATTCACGACATCGTGCTGTCGCCGTGGCCGCTGCCGCGTTCGCCGAACTGACCGCTCCTCGCGGGCAGAACGCCGTCCCGGCGCAGTGGCCCGATCTCTCCCAGGTCAGCGACGAGGAGCTCGGGGTGCTCCTGCTCACGGCCTACGCGAACACGGCCGGCTCACTGAGGTTCGCGGTGCAGCATGCCGTCGAGACACGGCAGGTGCGATACAGCCCCGACTCGTGCCGGCGGCTGCTCGCGGTCCTCGTCGACGGGTTGGCCAGAAGGGACGCGGCCGACCTGCCGCTGGCGGCCGGCGCCCTGCTGCGCTGCACCGGCGCCTGGCCGGACGACCTCGCCGGTCCAGCGGAGACACTGGTCCGGTTCATGGTGGGCAAGGGGCGGATCGAGCATCGCCGGGCCCTGCTCGCGGTGGCCGCGGTGGCCGGGCAGCGCGTGCGGCGGAAGATCGGGCGGGCGATCGCTCCGAACGGCCGGATCGCCCAGGACGAGCTCGAGCTCGCTCTGACGTGGGACACGGCCGGCATCGCGCTGATGGCCGAGGTGACCGACCGATCGTACGGTTCACCGCCGATGCTGCCGGAGGCGTGGCAGCGGCTGGCCGCCACCGACTACGCGGGCTTCGCCCGGCGGGCGCTCGAGGCGGCCGACGCCCGGTTGGCCGCCATCCAGGCGGGCGAGATCCGCTACGTGGCCGACAAGGCGTTCACCGCCGACGAGGTTCGCACGCTGGAACGCGCGGCCCGGGTGGCGCTCGCGCGTGACGAGACCTGGCTGCCGGCGCTGCTCGACCGGCTGCTCCGCGGTGTCGCGGTGGCCCCCACGAAGGCCAAGACGCTGCCCTCCCAGGCACTGCTGTACGCGGTCGCCCGCGCAGCCCAGGACTTTCCCACCCCCGAGGCGGCGACCCTGCTGCGCACGGTGCGCGGCATCACCCGGCACGCCGGGGTGCCCAAGCAACTCGACCGGATGCTCAAGAAGATCGAGGCCGCGCTCGCCGATCGCACCGAGGTCGCGCTGCGCCTGCCGGGCCTCGGCTTCGGCCGGGACGGCGTGCTGCGGACTCCGGTCGGCGGCCACGAGGCCGTCATCACGGTGACCGACGAGGTCGAGCTGGAGTGGCGAGGGCCGGGCGGAAAGCCGCTGCGCTCGGTGCCGGCGGCCGTTCGGCGCGATCACGGTGCGACGGTGACCGAACTGCGTGACCTGGTCAAACGGGTCCGCGCCCACCTGACCACGCTCGGCCGGGCGCTGGAGGCCGGGTTCACCGTCGAGCGTGCCCAGCCGTACGGCCGGTGGCGGGACGAACTGCTCACCCACCCGATCGCGGGAACGGTGGTCTCCAGGCTGCTCTGGGAGATCGAGGTCTCCCCGGGCGACTGGCGGGCGGTGCTCCCCGGGGCGGCCGGCGGCGTCCTCCAGGACTCGGCGGGCCGTCCGGTGCCGCCGGCCGGCGACGACACCGCGGTGCGCCTCTGGCATCCCATCCGATCTCAGCCCGGCGAGGTACGGGCGTGGCGCGACCTGCTCGCCGAGCGGCAGGTTCGGCAGCCGTTCAAGCAGGCGTTCCGGGAGATCTATCTCCTCACCCCGGCCGAGGCGGAGACCCGGACCTACTCCAACCGGTTCGCTGCGCACATCGTGCACTACCGGCAGCTGTACGCGCTGCTCAAGGGCCGTGGCTGGACGACCGAGCTGCTCGGCCCCTGGGACGGTGGTGCCGAGGGCGACGCGAAGCGGACGCTCGCGGCGGGGGAGTGGCGGGCGAGCTTCTTCCACGAGTACGCCGAATGGGCCGAGGACCTCGAACTCGCCGCCACCGACCAGGTGCGCTTCGACCACCGCGAGGACGGGGTCTGGCGCGCCGCGCCGCTCGCCGACGTGCCCGCCATCGTGTTCAGCGAGGCGATGCGGGACGTCGACCTGTTCGTGGGCGTCACCTCCCTGGCAGCCGACACGGAGTGGGCCGACCACGGCGAGGACCGCCTCCGTGCGTACTGGCACCGGGCCGGTTTCGGCGAGCTCACCGCCAGCGCCGAGGTGCGGCGCGACGCACTGGCGCGCATCATCCCCCGTACCAAGATCGCAGACAGGTGCTCGCTCGATGGCCGCCATCTGGTCGTCCGGGGCGAGCTGCGTACCTACAAGATCCACCTGGGCAGCGCGAACATCCTGATGGAGCCGGACGACTCCTACCTGTGCGTCGTGCCGTCCCGTCGCAAGCCCGGCGACAAGGTCTTCCTGCCCTTCGAGGACGAGCGCCTCGCCCTGATCCTCAGCAAGGCCTTCCTGCTCGCCGCCGACAGTGAGATCACCGACGAGAGCATCCTTGTCCAGATCAAGCGAGGTGGCTGATGGCGGACGTGACGTTCCGGGACGAGACGGCGACCGGCCGGCCCATCGACGAGATCAACGTGCCCGGCCTGCCCGAGAGCATGACGGTGCGCGAGCTCGTCCGGCTGCGGGTCCGGGAGGAGGTCGCCCGCTTCAACGCACGCCCATCGCACCATTTCAACGGGCTGGTACGGCCCGATGACGCCGAGATCGAGCTCAACGGCTACCGGCTGCACCAGCAGCGGCGGATCGACTGGGAGCGGCAGGCCGACATCGCCGAACGGGCCTTCTCGAGCAACGGCTTCTTCGTGCTCGCCGGTGACCGCCAGGTCGAGGATCTCGACGAGGTGGTCGATCTCACCGCCGTGTCCGAACTCGTCTTCATCAAACTCTTCCCGCTCGTCGGCGGCTGAAAGGCGGGCAAGCGCGGTCAGGTCGTGAACTCGGGGAGCCGGTCACGCGCCACCGCTCGTAGGCGGCGCAGGTCGGCTTCCGGTACGCCCTGGTACGGCCACCGCATCCGGGTTCCCGTGGCGGTCCAGGCGCCGATCGCGGCCAGGAGCTTGTCGAGCGCCGCGTTGCAGTAGCCGTACCGCCGTTGCAACGGCAGCACCTCGGTGTCGAGGAAGCTCCGCAACCGGATCTCGACCGCCTCGGCGGCCGCCTGGTCGGTCGTGATCTGGGCCCACCACCACACGGCCGCGCGCGGGTTCAGACAAGCCACGTTGGAGTACGCTCCCGCCGCGCCGCGGCCGTACCCCGTGGCGAGATGGTGACCGGGCACGAACAGCGCGACGCGTCCGCTGACCGGCGCCATCGCGTCGTACCAGGTCTGATCGCCATCGGCGACCTTGACGCCGACGGTCTCGGGCACCGAGTCGAGCAGCCGGGAAAGGCCCGGGGCCGTCAGCACCCGCTTGGCGTGAGGCGGGTTGTAGAGCACCAGCGGCACCGGTGCGGCCTCGTCGGCCATGCGGCGCAGGAAGGCCAGGGTCTCCTGGTCGCTCGGCGCGAACCAGTCCGGCAGGATCACCTGGATCGCGCCCGGCGACAGGTCCCTGGCCCGGCGCAGCCGGCCCAGCGCCGTCTGCGGGCTGGGGTGTGCGGCACCGATCTGGAACGGCACGCCGGCGCGTTCGCAGACGTCCGCCACCATGCTCGAGAGCCGGTCGAACTCCTCCTCGCTCTGCGCCCAGAACTCGCCACTCGAGCCGTTGGTGTAGACGCCGTCGACACCGGCGGCCACCAGTTCGTGGACCTGTTCGCTCAGCCGCTCCCAGTCGATGCGATCGTCCGCGCCGATGGGCAACAGGACCGTGGCCCAGGTTCCGGTGAGGGCATCGGGGCTGAGCGCTCGCATGGCCGTCACTGTAGCCAATTGTTGATCTTCACCTGGACCTGCGGTCATTCCCGGGGCCGCGGCGCGTCCGGCGTCACAGGCCGGCGGGCAGCACGAAGGCGCGGAACATCGATGGCTGTTCGAAGGCAGCGACATCGACCAGGGTGTTGTGGTCGAAGCGCAGCAGGGTGAGCACGTACGGCATGAACACGGTTTCGCCGGGACGGCGCACGTAGCCGGCCGCGCCGAGCTGTCCGTTGGCTGTGATCGGCAGCAGTCGCCACTGGCCCAGGGAGTTCATGCCGGCGCGAAGCGCAGCGGTCACGTCCTGGCGACCACGCCATTCGCCGACCTGGACCTGCTCTCCAGCACCCGCTGCGGTATCGGCTCGCACGCCGCGCCCTGATCATCACGGCAGATCGGTTCGGCACCGTCGAGACTCAGTTCGTATCCGCCCCCGGCCGGAACACATCGCCGTGGTTCCGCCGGCCGTATGGCGCTGCGCATGGCCGGAATACTGGCAGACAAGACCGACGATTTCGCGATATGGCTATTGCGATCAGATCATGGGCCAGAGCGCGCAGACTGGCTGCGGCCGTGATGAGAACCGACGCTCATCACCCGGGATCTCCGGGTGGTCTCTGCACTGGAGGCGCCAGGTATGGACACGACCCCGGACCGCTCGATCGCCATTCCGGTCGAGGCGCTGGCCACCGTCCCGGCGGGATGCACCATGTGCGCATGGCACGGTGCGCCGGCCGTCCGCCGTGCCGGCTTCGCTCTGCAGTCCCGGCCCGCGCTGCGCACGCCGCGAGTGGGAGTCCTCTCCACCGGCATCGACCGGTTGGCCGAACACGCCGAGCGGGTGAAGATCGCCAAGATCGTGGACTGGCCGCTGTGCCGGCGCTGCGTCCGGACCAGGCGCGGATGGCTGTCACTGGCCGCGGTGCTGTTCTGGGGCGGACTCGCCGCGATGGCCGCGGCGGTCGTCGCCAGGATCGTGCTGGGTGAGGTCACGCCGGTGCTCGGCGTCCCGCTCCTCGGCGGATTCGTCATGGCGCTGTCCTCACCGGCCGCGTTCGTCGCGTCCAGCCTTCCTCGGATCACCAGGGCGCGGACCTCGACCGACGGCCGTTTCGTGCAGGTCACAGGCGCCGATCCGCGGTTCGTCGCCGAGGTCAGGACGCTGCTGGGCGGATCCTGACCGGGTCGCGATCGCCGAGGGGGTCAGCGGGAGCGGTCGAGCAGTGTGGCCGCGTGGTCGGGGACGTAGGTCTGCATGTCGCGCGGCGGGCGCTCGTATCCCTTGGACGGCGGTCGCGCGGGGAGTTCGAGCGGCTCCCGCTCGACCGGCTCGTGCGGGATGGTCGACAGCAGGTGGGCGATCGTGTTGATCCGCGCCCGGCGCTTGTCGTCGCTCTCGACCACGTACCAGGGCGCCTCCGGGGTGTCGGTGTAGAGGAACATCTGATCCTTGGCGCGGGAGTACTCCTCCCAGTGGGTGATCGACTTGAGGTCCATCGGCGACAGCTTCCAGCGCCGCATCGGATCATCGAGCCGTGACCGGAAACGGCGTTCCTGTTCGGCGTCGCTCACCGAGAGCCAGTATTTGCGGAGCAGGATGCCGTCCTCGACGAGGAGCCGCTCGAAGATGGGGCACTGGTGGAGGAAGCGCATGTACTCCTCCTTGGTGCAGAAGCCCATGACGCGCTCGACCCCGGCGCGGTTGTACCAGCTGCGGTCGAACAGCACGATCTCGCCGGCGGCGGGCAACTGCTCGACGTACCGCTGGAAGTACCACTGGGTCCGCTGCCGCTCGGTGGGCACGGGCAGCGCCGCGATGCGGACGGTCCTGGAGCTGAGGTATTCGGTGATCCGCTTGATCGTGCCGCCTTTGCCCGCCGCGTCGCGGCCCTCGAAGATCACGACGACGCGGGCGCCCTCGGACCGGACCCACTCCTGAAGATTCACCAGCTCGGCCTGCAGGCGGAGCAGTTCCTTGTCGTACACCTTGCGCGGCAGCCGGCGTGCGGCGTCGGGTCGGGACATGTCCCGCACGCTAGCCGTTCAGCGTCGGCGACCGCATCACCGAGAGCCGGCGGTGGTGCGGTCGCCGACACGAGCGAGGCCACCGTCAGCCGCCGATGCCGCCGGTCCCGCGGTCAAGTGGTCAGGCGATCCACGGCGGCACGCCCTTGTCGGTGCCGTCGGGGAGGGTGGCGCGCGCTCCGCCCGCGGCGGTCACGACGGCGGCGAAGCCGGCATGCGGATCGGCGGTGACCCGGCGTGGGACCGCCGGGGGCATGACCACCGTGTCGCCGGGCCCGACGCCGAAGGTCTCGCCGTCGACCTCGACGGTCGCCGCGCCGCCCACGACCGACCAGATCTGCTCGACATCGAAGAGGTGCAGCGGACCCTGCGCGCCGGGGTTCATGTCCACCCGCCAGAGGGACTGCCCCGCGCCGCCCAGGCTGGGAGAGGCGAACGTGGTCATCACGGCGTTGGGCGTCTCGGTGCGGCGGCTGTCGGCGGTACGGACGACGGACATCATCAAATCTCCTATAATCGACAACATGGTTGTCGTAATAGTGAACCTGGTTGTCTATCGTGTCAAGTGAGCCGCCGGGCTTCGAGCTGCCGCTGCGGCTCCTGCTCGGATTCCGGGTCCTCATCGACGACCTCCATGCGGAGCTCGCCCGGCATGGCCATTCCGAGCTGCGGCCGATGCACGGGTTCGTCCTTCAGGCGGTCGGCCCGCACGGCACGACCGCCGCCGAGCTCGGCCGCCGCCTGGGCATCTCCAAGCAGGCCGCGGGCAAGACGGTCGACGCGCTGGAGCGCCTCGGCTACCTGTCCCGCGGCTCCGACCCGCGCGACGCGCGGCGCAAGGTCGTACGGCTCACGCCGCGCGGCGTCGACTGCCTTGAGCGGTCGGCGCGCATCTTCGACGACCTGCGCAGGGGCTGGGCCGACGTGCTGGGCGCCGAGCGCCTGACCGCGCTGGAGTACGACCTGCGCCGGGTGACGCCGCCCGACCTGTTCCAGCTGGACGTGCCGGGCTGGTTCGGCGGCGGTTAGGCCGTGTTGATCGGATCGCCGGGTCGGGCCGTGATCAACCGGGCGGGGGAGGAAACTGAGGGTCTAGGTGTCCAGGAAGCTCTGCGCGACCATCACGCGCAGCGCGTTCGGCACCAGGCTGACCCGCACCGGCGTCTCGCCGCGGATCTCGCCGTCGACGTCGACGGGCAGCGGCGGATCGGTCTCGAGGTACACGTCGTCGGTGGTGAGCAACGCCGTCTGGGCCAGGGTACGCCGATGGCCGGTGAGCGCATGGCGCGCGGTCTCGGCGGCGAGCCGCAGCCGCGCACCGTCGCCCAGCCGGTAGACGGCGAGCATCCGGTCGTCCGCGCTGGCGTCCGCGGCGATCGGGCGGCCGGCGTGATGACTGCCGTTGGCGACGTTCAGCTGGTGGGTGGTCAACCGGCGTGTGGTGTCGCCGACCCGCACTGTCGCGTCGAACGGCTGGTGCGCGGGCATCAGGCGCAGCGCGGTGAGGGCGTAGGCGCCCCGGCCGACGACCCGCTTGAGCCTGTGCGGAACGTGCCCGGCCACCTCGACCGACAGCCCGACGCTGATCATGTTGGCGAAGACGTCGCCCGGCGCGTCCGCCGGTTCCGCGTCGTACCGCACCCGGCCGACGTCGACGTCGGCGACCTTTCCGTCGCGGAGCACCGCGACCGCCCGCGCGAGGTTCAGCGGCAGCCGCAGGCTGCGGGCGAAGTTGTTCGTGGTGCCGAGCGGCAGCAGTCCCAGCGCGACGTCGCGCTCCGCGACATGGCTGACGGCCTCCTTGACGGTGCCGTCGCCGCCGCCGACGACCACCAGATCCGGGTCGGAGTCCAGCGTCTCCCGGAAGATCTCCGGCATTCGGCTCGGGTCGGCGATCGGGAAGACCTCGTCGAAGCGCAGGCCCGCCTCATCGAGGAGCCTGCCCGCCTCGTCGAAGTAACGCCGGCCACGCCGTGAACGCGTGTTGACGATGAGGACGGCTCGTCCTCCGTTCCTGATCGCGGCTTCGAGCTGCGGCTTGCTCCGCATGTCGAGTGGTCTGTCCCTTCCGGGGGCGGGCGGCGCCGATCCCTGTGATCGTCTTGTCCATACCCATGGTCCCGCACCTGGGCGGCCGGGGAGACGGGCCCGTACCCGGCGAGAGAGGTTCAGGTTCAGGGAACCGCGTGATGGCCGCCCTGGTCACCGCCCGAGCCTCGATGCGGCGCGTCGGGTGCGGCGAGGTGGCGGGGGCCGTGCGCGTCCTCGCAGTGGTGGGCGTCGTCCACTCGCTGTTCCGGCGCGTGGTCGACCTCCAGGGTCGTGTGGGTGATCCCGTAGGCGTCCCGCAGCACCTTCCCGAGATCCCGCCGTACGGCATGGCAGTCTCCCCCCTGGTCCACCAGCACGTGGGCCGACATGGCGGCATAGCCGGAGGTGAGCTCCCACACGTGCAGGTCGTGCACCTCGACGACGCAGGGTCGTGCGGCCAGCCGGGCGCCGATCTCGCCCGGGTCCATGCCCATGGGCGCGGCCTCCATCAGGATCCGCCCGGCGTCGCGGAGCAGCCCGTAGCCCGCCTTGAGCATCAGCGCGGCCACGACCAGCGTGGCGATCGCGTCCGCGCGGGCGAAGCCCGTGAGCCACACCACCAGGCCGGCGATCGCGGTGGCGACGAACGCGTAGAGGTCGTTGAGGACGTGCTGGAAGGCCCCTTCCACGTTGAGGTTGCCGCGGTCCGCCCGGCTCAGCAGCCAGGTGGTCAGCACGTTGACCGCGATGCCGACGATGGCGGTCGCGAGCACCAGGGGGCCGGCGACCTCGGGCGGTTCGATCAGCCGCCGGACGGCCTCGAAGACGAAGTAGGCCGCCAGCAGGATGAGCGTCAACCCGTTGAGCTGGGCGGAGAGGATCTCGGCTCGCTTGAGCCCGAAGGTGTAGCCGCCCCTCGGCGGGCGCGCGGCCACACGCATCGCGATGAGGGCCAGCCCGATCGAGAAGGCGTCGGTGAGCATGTGCCCGGCGTCGGAGAGCAGGGCCAGTGAGCGGGCCACCAGCCCGACGACCACCTCGCCCGCCATGAAGGCCAGCAGCACCGAGAGCGCGGCCCACAGGAACCGGCGGTCGGCGGTCGCCGCCACCGCGTGGCCGTGCCCGTGCTCAGGACCGCGGCTCATCGCCCTCCCCCTTGTGGCCGAGATGGACGAGCGCGAGGTCGAGCAGCATCCGGACGTGCGAGTCGTCGAGACGGTAGTAGGCCATCCGGCCGGATCTGCGGACCCGTACGACCCGGTGGGCGCGCAGCAGCCGCAGCGCATGGGAGACCGCCGACTCGGTGTGCCCGCACGCGGCGGCGATGTCGCAGACGCACATCTCACCGCCCTCGAGCAGCGCGGTGATCACCCGGAGCCGGCCCGGGTCGGCGAGCAGCCCGAACACCTGAGCGAGCTCCTCGATCGACTCGGCGTCCGGCATGGCGCCCGCCACCATCCTGACGCGGTCGGGATCGATGATCCGGACCGCGCACTCGTCCAGTCTCTTATGTGAAGCAACGCTCATACGTTCAAATGTAGGGCATCGATGCGAGGAGAGCGAGCCATGACGTGGCCGGTCACCCGGGGTGGGCACCGGAGTCGCGGGCGTGGTCGCACGGTGGAGCCGAGCCCGGTGAGCCGTGAACCCGGCGCGGGTCGGCGGCCATGTCCCGCAAGCCGCCAGGGCCGGGCCGGCGACGCGTCGGCCTACCCCGGGCCGCTCGGCTGGTTGCGCTCCGACCACTCCGTGAGGTCACGGCGCTCGACGGCCGCGGCCATGAGGTCGGGGAAGACGTCGGGCGTGCAGGCGAAGGCCGGCACCCCCAGCGCGGCCAGCGCGGCGGCATTCTCGTGGTCGTAGGCCGGCGCGCCCTCGTCGGAGAGCGCCGTCAGCGCCACGACCTGGACACCGGCGGCGGTCATCGCGGCGACCCGCTTGAGCATCTCGGCGCGGACCCCGCCCTCGTAAAGATCGCTGATCAGTACGAAGATCGTTTCGGTGGGCCGGGTGATGAGGCCCTGGCAGTAGGCGATGGCCCGGTTGATGTCGGTGCCGCCGCCCAGTTGGGTGCCGAACAGCACCTCCACCGGGTCGTGCAACTGGTCGGTGAGGTCGACCACCGAGGTGTCGAAGACCACCAGCGAGGTGCGCAGCGACCTCATCGAGGCCAGCACGGCACCGAACACCCCGGCGTAGACGACCGACGCCGCCATCGAGCCGCTCTGGTCGATGCAGAGGACGACGTCGCGCTTGACGGCCTGCCGGCGGCGGCCGTACCCGATCAGCCGTTCGGGCACCACGGTGCGGTGCGACGGCAGGTAGTGCCGTAGGTTCACGCGGATGGTCCGGTCCCAGTCGACGTCGGCGAGCCGTCTCGGCCGCTGCACCCGGGCGGACCGGTCGAGCGCGCCGCTGATCGCCGACCGCGTGCGCTGGGCGAGCCGCTTCTCCAGTTCCCCGACCACCTTGCGCACGACGGCGCGGGCCGACTCCTTGGCCCGCTCGGGCATCACCTGGTTGAGCGACAGGATGGTGCCGACCAGGTGCACGTCGGGCTCGACCGCTTCGAGCATCTCCGGTTCGAGCAGCAGCCGGGTGAGGTTCAGCCGGTCGATGGCGTCCTTCTGCATGACCTGAACGACGGTCGAGGGGAAGAACGAGCGGATGTCACCGAGCCAGCGGGCCACCTTGGGCGCCGACGCGCCGAGACCGCCGCTGCGGCCGCCGCCGGACCGGCCGCCACCCCGGCCGGAACCGTAGAGCGACGCCAGTGCGGCGTCCATCCGGGCCTCGTCGCCGTCCAGGGCGACGCCGGTGCCGTCGGCCGCCTCGTCACCGAGCACCAGCCGCCACCGCTTCAGCCTCTCGTCGGCCTCCACACGCCCTCCCACATCCCAGTCGTGATCTTGTGTTGTCAGCGCCCCGGCCGCGTCATGGGGGAGAGGGCGGCCAGCCGAGGATCCGCAGGACGGTCTGAGCCGCCGGCGCGGCACGGGCTGCGTCGAGACCGGGCCCGTCCTCGTCCCCGGGATCGCCGAGTGCCGGCACGGGACGGCGAGCCGGGCCGAGGTGGCGCACGCGTTCGCCGATGGCGCGGCGCTCCGGGGACTCGAAGTCCGCGAAGGTCCGGCGCAGAAGCGGCAGCACGTCGGTGAACCACTCCGGCGAGAGGCCCGCGATCCAGCCGTCCACCAGTCGCAAGAGCGGCTCGTCGTGGACCAGGACCAGGCCGCCGCCGGCGAGGAAGCCCTCGATCCAGGCGGCGGCGCGGGCCGGCGACTCGCCGACCGACACGGCGCGGGCCATCCGGTCGGTCACCCGTCCGAGCTCCTCGCGGGGCGCGTGGGGAGCAGTCCCGCCGGCGGGCGTGTCCTCCAGCAACCCGGCGTCGAGCAGCAGCCGGGTCAGCCGGCCTTCGATCAGCCCGTGCAGCCCGGGCCGGTCGATCAGGCCGGCGAGCGTGTCCTGCCATCGGGCGATGTGCGCGGCGTCGTCGAGCAGGGCCAGTGCGGCGTGCACCCCGTCGATGTGTCCCAGCAGCGTACGGGCGGCGTCGTCGTCGATTCCCGAGACGGTCGGCGGCAGCCCGACGCAGACGCGCACCACGAGGCCGTCGACCACGGTGCGCAGCGGCCCGGTCGAGGTGCCGCGCACGTCGCCGTAGCGCAGGGTGCGGACCAGCGCCGGCAGCGCGGCCATCAGGTGCGCGACGTCGGTGTCCGCCGCGGCCCGGTCGGCGAGCGTCCGCATGACGTCCGGCAGCGCGTCGCCCAGATCGGCGAGCAGGCACCGCTCGGCGAGCGCGGTCAGGTCGGCCAGCGCCTCGGCGTCGGCGGCGAGCGATCGGGCCTTCGCCGCCGCGGCGCCGCGCACGGTGGTGCCCCACGCGCTCGCCTCGATGAGCTCAATGTCGAAGATCGGCCGCCACAGCAGCGTCCACGCCTCGCGGAAGGTGCCCTTGGTCCGCCCCGACTCGGCGGGCTCGCCCCACGGCACGTTCAGCAGCCGCAGCCGGTGCAGCAGCCGGCTGCGGTCGAGGTCCAGCGGCTTGCGCAGGTCGAGGTCGTGCTCCTTCTCCAGCGCCGACGGCCGCAGCCGCACCCGACGCTGCTCGGCCTGCAGGTCGCGCTGGAGCGGCACCATCGGCGTGCTGTCGGGTACGGAGCCGAGCCGCTCCCCGACCACCATGCGGCGCTGGATCAGCTGCGCGGGCAGTTCGGCGCCTTCGCAGAGAACGGCGAGGGTCGCCTCGGTGACCTCGTCGAGCCCGGCGAGTGGCCGTCCGCGCAGGACGGCGAGCGCGTCGGCGAGGCGTACCGCCTCGATGACATGTGCCGAGGAGACCGGGAGGTCTTCGTCGCGGAGCACCCGGGCCGCCTCGGTGAGCCAGCGTTCGACCGGCCGGTCGGGCTCGGTGAACAGATGGTGGTACCACCCGGGCGACCTGACGCCGGCGCCGTAGCCGGTCCGTCCCGACAGCCGCCCGTGCGTCCACGGCACCCACGTGAGGGCCACCTTGGCCTTGGGCATCCCGCGCAGCGTCCGGTCGTCGTCGGCCGCGGTGATCGTGCCGGAGCCGCGCGCCGGGCCGAGGCCGGCGGCGATCCCGGGCACGTGCCAGGCCCCGCAGACGACCGCGATCCGCTCGTAGCCGTCCCTCAGCGCGCGGCGCAGCGTCTTGCGCATGTACGCCTCGCGCCGTTCCTCGCGCACGACGTGGGCCTCGGGCATGGCCGGCGCGTGCTCGCGCAGCGTGGTCATGGCCTCGGCGATCGCCTCGAAGGGTGCCGGTCCCTCGCCGCGGTGCTCGACGACGTCGTCCCACCAGCGCTCCGCGTCGTCGTAGCCGGCCGCCTCGGCCAGCCGGCCGAGCGGATCGTGCCGCACCCGCTCCAAGGCCTCGGCCTCCTCGTCCTTAGGCTCGGCGTCGCCGCCGGGCAGGGCGTCGTCTCGTGGTTCGCCGTCCGGCCCGTCGGGGGCCGGGCCGGACGGGCCGGGGTGGTGATCGGGTGTCTCGGCGAGCTGATGGGCGGCCGGCAGGTCACAGAACCGGACGGGCACCTCGGCGGCCAGGGCATGGCGGATCGCCTGCCACTCCGGGCTGAACTCGGCGAACGGCCAGAACGCCGCCCGCCGGTCACCGCCCGCGCGCTCCGCGCCGTCCGCGCCGTCCGCAGGGACGTAGGCGAGCAGCGCCACCGGCGGCACCATGCCGGCGTCGGCGGCGAGCGCGACGATCGGATCCGCCTCCGGCGGACCCTCGATGAGCACCACCTCGGGTTTGAAATCCCCCAGCGCCCGGCCGAGCGCCCGCGCCGAACCCGGACCGTGATGCCGGATCCCGAAGATCCGGACGCGCTCGTCAGAGTGCGCCTGCGGGGTCATGAGACCTCGCGGCAGGCACGGTAGAAGTCGCGCCACTCCGTGCGCTCGCGCACCACCGTCTCGAGATACTCCTGCCAGATCACCCGGTCGGACACCGGATCCTGCACGACCGCGCCGACGATGCCGCCGGCGACGTCGGCGGCGCGCAGCACGCCGTCTCCGAAGTGCGTGGCGAGGACCCGGCCGCTGGTGATCACCGAGATCGCCTCGGCGGTGCTGAGCGTGGCGCTCGGCGACTTCAGCTTCGTACGGCCGTCGCCCGTGCGGCCGGACCGCAGCTCGCGGAAGATCGTCACGACCCGGCGGATCTCGTCGAGCCCGGCCGTGGCGTCCGGCAGTTCGAGGGTCGTGCCGATCTGCTGCACCCGGCGCGCGACGATGTCGACCTCCTCGTCGGCGGTCGCGGGCAGCGGCAGCACGACGGTGTTGAACCGACGGCGCAACGCGCTGGACAACTCGTTGACGCCGCGGTCGCGGTCGTTGGCGGTCGCGATGACGGTGAAGCCCTTGCGGGCCTGCACCTCGGTGCCGAGCTCGGGCACCGGAAGGGTCTTCTCCGAAAGGATCGTGATGAGGGTGTCCTGCACGTCGGACGGCATGCGGGTGAGCTCCTCGATGCGGGCGACGGATCCACCCCGCATCGCGCGCATCAGCGGACTCGGCACGAGGGCCTGCTCGGACGGGCCCTCGGCGAGCAGCCGGGCGTAGTTCCAGCCGTATCTGACCGACTCCTCGGCGGTGCCCGCCGTGCCCTGGACCAGCAGCGTGGAGTCGCCGCTGACCGCGGCCGCGAGGTGCTCGGAGACCCAGGTCTTGGCGGTGCCGGGCACCCCGAGCAGCAGCAGCGCCCGGTCGGTGGCGAGAGTGGCGACCGCCACCTCCATGAGGCGGCGCGGTCCGACGTACTTGGGACTGATCCGCGAGCCGTCCGGGAGCGTGCCGCCGAGGAGGTAGGTCGTGACGGCCCAGGGCGACCGCAGCCAGCCGGGCGGCCGGGGCCGGTCGTCGTGCTCGGCGAGCAGGGCGAGCTCGTCGGCGTACTGCTGCTCGGCGTGCGGGCGAAGCACGGCCTCGGTCATGGCGAAGGCTCCTTTGCGGACGAGGATGGACGGGAGCGGGCGGCGCGGCACTGAGCGTAGGCGGCGGCTCGGCGCCGGAGGTTCACCGCAGCTCCTCCAGCATGTGGTGGCGGAAACGCAGGGTCTCGGTGAGCTCGGTGAGCGGCCAGGACGCCGCGTGGTCACGGGTGATCTCGTCCAGCCGCGACACGGCGTCCGGGGTCAGTCGTTCGTCGGCCAGCCGGCACAGCTGCGCCAGGAACCTGGCCGCCTCGGGCTGCCGCGCGGCGGTCAGCAGCGACGCGACAACGGCGTCGGCGAGCTCGCCCGTCCACGGGCCGGGCATCCGGTCGAGCACGCGCACGACGTCGGCCTGGCCCTCCACCCAGCGGATCAGATCGGCGGCCGCGCCGTCGCGCTCGCCGGCCGGCAGCACCGAGAGCAGGTCGGCGAGCGCCTCGACCTCGTCCACGACGACGCCGCCCTTCAGCAGCGCCCGCGCCCACTCGGCGTCGCGCTGGCGGACGGCCGCGCGCGCCCAGCCGAGGTGGACGTCCTTGGCGCTGTGCACGTCATGGTCGACGGCGTCGGCGATGGGCAGGCACACGACCTCCATCGGGCGCATGTCGAACAGCTCGGTCCAGGTGGCCAGTGGTGTGCGGGCGAGGACCTCGCGCAGCCACCCGGCCCTGTTCCCGATCCGCTCCGCGGCGTGGAAGGGAATGCCGTCGCGCTGCATCGTGTCGTCATGGCCGGCCGGAGGCTCGACGACGATCCACTGTTGCGCCCGCAGGCGTACGGTCCGGTGCTCGCCGCGCAGGCAGGCGCGCGCCCGCTCGGCCATCCGCCGCCCGTAGGCAGAGCCGGGCAGTCGGGCGAGCAGATCGGCGGCGATCCGCCGCACGTCCTGCCCGCGATCGTCGAGCGCCGCTTCGAGGAACTCCTCGTCGCCGGCGGACAGCCCACGCTCGAAGGTGGCGAGGAACACCGCGCGATCGGGGGCGGGCTCTCTGTCCCAGGTCGCGCGCAGGGCCGCCAGTGCCGCCGGGGGATCGGTGGCCCGCAGCCGCACGAGGTGGGCGATGCGCCGGGCGCGGGTGCCGGTCTCCCACCCTCCGGGGTCGTCGGCCGCGTCTTCGCCGCCCACGGCGACCAGGTAGGCCCAGTCGGTGTTCTGCAGGGCCAGCCACACTCCGCGCCGGCCCGCCGCCCGGGCGATGAGCGGGCGGAGCGTCCGGTCGGTCCGGCCCTTCTCCAGCAGGTCGGGCAGCAACCCGGCCGGTACGCGGTAGCCGAGCCCGGCGGTGCGCTCCAGCCACTCCGGCAGTACTCTGGCCCGCTCACCGGCGAGGATCTGCCGCAGCCGGCGGGTGGCCTCGGGCGGCACGGGCGGCGCGTTCTCGGCCGGGGCGGGCGCGATCGGCTCGGCCGTGCCGGCGATCAGGCCCGCGCGGCGGCGTACGGTGAGCACCGCCGCCTGGTCCAGCAGCCGGCCGGCCGGGTCGGCGGCGTCCTCGGGCGCCTCGGGCAGCCGCGGAGCGGGGCGCCGCTGGGTGCCGAGCAGCGCGGCGGAGACGTGCTCGGTCCACGCGTTCAAAGGATCACGAGCCCTTCCTCGTCCTGCCAGGCCGACAATGGCACCAGCCCGCGCGGCGACCACTCGCCGGCCACGGTGAGCGGCCGGCCGCCGGACACCGCCAGCAGCCGCCACGGGTCGGTGGTGCGGAGCGGAAGGGCGTCGCCGGCCGGGTCGACCACGTGCCAGCCGTCGTCACCGGCCCGCCGGCCCAGCCGCAGGTCGGCCAGCACCGCGGGCCATCGGTCCAGCCACGGATCGCGGCTCAGGGCGTCGGCGTGCTCGCGCAGCAGTCCCTGCACGGTGGTGCCGCGCGGGGCGTACTGCCGCGGAGACGCGTGGCGTTCCGCCACGAGCGCGCGCAGCGGCTGGGCACCGGGGTAGAAGGCGAGCACGGCGTCGATGGTGGCGCCCACCACCAGGGAGGCGTCGAGGGCGCGGCCGGGCGCCCCGAACGACAGCACGAGGGCGGAGCGTCCGGTCTCGCGGCCGCGCAGCCACACCCGCCGGGTGATCAGCCGGTCCTGTTCGGTGTCACTGGAACCGGCGACGTACCAGAGGTCACGGACCCGCTCGCCGGCCAGGACCTCCTCCTGGTTCAGCGTGAAGCCGACCCGTGACCGCACGGTGGCGTTCAGCGGCTCCGGCAGTTCGGCACGGCGGTCGAACGCGGTGGTCAGCAGGCGCAGCAGCGCGTACTCCTCCAGCAGCCGCTGCGGCCAGTCGGCGCCACGGCGGGGCACCGACGCGAGCGCGCGCACCTGGCCGGCCAGCGCCCCCGCCTGAGCGTCGACGAGCCGGCGGGCGGCGTCGTCCCACACCTGGTAGGGAGCCCTCTCGGCGTGGGCCAGACCGTGCGCGACCTGGTCACGCAGCCACTGGTCGAGATCCGCGACCCCGTCGGCGGCCCGCTGCTCCCGCCGTTCGGCGGTCTTCGGATCCCGGGCACCGCCGGGCTTGCCCTCGGCGGCGTCCTTGCCCGCCCGCCGCCGCTCGGCCTGGTCCGCGCGGTCACGCCGCTCGGCGAGCCACTCGGTCACCCAGCCGGGCGGGGACTGTTCGGGCACCGTGCCGTCGCTCCACAGGAGCAGCAGCGCGAGGGCGTGCTTGCAGGGGAACTTGCGGCTCGGGCACGAGCAGCGGAACGCGGGCTCGGACAGATCGACGATCGCGCGGTAGGCGCTCTTGCCGCTGCCCTGGCACGAGCCCCAGACGGCCTGTTCGTCGCAGCCCGTGCCGGACCACTTCGCCGGCCTGGCCGCGGTGGCCGCCGCCTTGCCCGACGGGGCGTCGGGCGCCAGCCCGAGCACCTGTTCGCGTCCCCACCGTTCGGTCACAAGCCCGAAGCTATCGGGCTCCGCCGACATTCTCCGGCCATCGCCGGATGTGGGGAACGCGGCCGTCCGGGCTCGTCAGCGGCCCTTGCCCGTGCCGACGGTGGGGCGGCTGCGGCGCCGGTTACGGCGCAGCCTCGCCTGCCGTTTGCGGCGGTACTTGCTGCGATCGAGCTTCTTGTCGGCCATGGCGTCATCGTCCGCCCGGCGTCCGCCCGGGTGAACGGTCATGACCGGATCCGGCCGAAACCGGATCAGACCGGCATGCCGGGAGCCGATCGGCCGGCGCGGTCGGACGTCGGCGCGGTCGGGAGGTCAGGTGCGGTCGGGCGCCGGCGAGGTCAGACGCCGGGGAGGTCGGAGAGCTGGGGGAGCGAGCCCGTCTCGGGGAACAGCAGCTGGGCACCGGCGAGAAGCGACAGCAGCGCGATCAACGCGAACATGCCGACCCAGGCCAGCCCGGGCACCCCGGTGAGGTAGGCCAGCTGGTCGGCGTCGGACCGCGGCGCCTGGTGGCGTGAGCGCATGCGCTGCAGCTCGATGACCGGGCGGGCCCCGGCGAGCAGCAGGAACCACGCGGCCAGGTAGGCGAACCCCGCCTGGACGTTGGCGTCGCCCAGCCACGACACCGCGAAGATCACCGCACCGGTCCCGACGACCGTGAACACCCCGTAGGCGTTGCGGATCAAGATGAGCATGGCCCCGAGCAGTGCCAGCGAGGCCCACAGCATCAGGGTGATGCGGTCGGCGCTGAGCAGTACGGCGAACGCCAGCCCGAGCAGCGGCGGAGTGGTGTAGCCGGCGATGGCGGTGAACACCATCCCGGCCCCGGTCGGCTTGCCGCGCGAGACGGTGACGCCGGAGGTGTCGGAGTGCAGCCGGATCCCGTCCAGTTTGCGGCCGAACATCAGCGCGACCAGGGCGTGGCCGCCCTCGTGGGCGATCGTCACGACGTTCCTGGCGAGCCGCCAGGTGGGCGGATGTCCCACCGTCAGCAGGGCGATGACGCCGGCGATGACCACGAGCCACCAGGGAGGAGTGGGCTGGGTCCCGGTCACGCGACCCCACAGGTCGCCGATGTTCGCTGTATCCACTTCCGCCCTCAGGGTTACGCCGGCTGGGATCACCCCGGCTGGGATCACCAGAGTGCCATGCGACGGCCGGTGACTCGGCCGTCGCCGGATAAGACGCGGACCGGGGCCGGTCCGTTCAGTGCATTCGGCCACGATTCCTCGGGCGCCGCCGGAGCGGCGGCCAGAATGGAACGCCGTCCGCGACCGGCAAGTCTGAGGGTTCGCCGACCGTAAGTCGATGTATGTCGCTATTTTTGGTAGCTCATGCGCATTTAGCGGTCTGAGCCGAAACCGAGCCGGCGGGTGGCACCGCGCCGGGCGGACACGGCCGGCTCGACTGGAGGGTGACGGGGTTGAACGGGGAACGGCGGTCCGGCTCGCCGGAGGATCTCACATGAGCGACAGCCATGCCGCGCCCGACGCCGACGCCCTGGCCAAGCGGTTCGCGCAGATGTTCCACGCCCTCGGCACCAACATCGAGCGGGTCATCCGTGGCAAGAGGGACAAGGTCGAACTGGCCTTGATCTGCCTGTTCAGTGAGGGGCACCTGCTCGTCGAGGACGTGCCGGGCGTGGGCAAGACGACCCTCGCCCGCAGCATCTCCGCCTCGGTGGAGGCGCGGTGGAGCCGCATCCAGTTCACCCCCGACCTGCTGCCCAGCGACATCACCGGCGTCTCGATCTTCAACCAGGGCGGCAACGCCTTCGAGTTCCACCCAGGCCCGATCTTCGCCAACATCGTCGTCGGCGACGAGATCAACCGCGGTTCGCCGAAGACCCAGTCGGCCCTGCTCGAGGTGATGGAGGAGCGCCGGGTGACCGTCGACGGCCGGGCGCATCCGGTGCCCCGGCCGTTCATGGTCATCGCGACCCAGAACCCGGTCGACATGGACGGCACCTATCCGCTGCCGGAGGCCCAGCTCGACCGTTTCCTCATGCGGATCTCGATGGGCTATCCCGACCACGCGTCCGAGGTCGCCGTGCTCGCGGGCGCCCCGACCGGCGCGATGCTGGACAAGATGCCGCCGGTCTCGGGCCGCGAAGACGTCGCACGCATGATCCAGTTCGCCGCGAGTGTGCACGTGGCCGGGCCCATCTACGACTACGTCGTGCGCGTGGTCGCCGCCACCCGGGGACACGGCGACCTGCGGCTCGGCGCGAGTCCCCGGGCCAGCCTGGCACTGCTCCGCGCCGCGCGGGTGCGGGCGGCCGCCGCGGGCCGGTCCTACGTGGTGCCCGAGGACGTCAAGGTGCTCGCCGCGCCGGTCATCGCCCACCGCCTGATCATCTCGCCCGAGGCCGAACTGCGCGGCCTCGGCGCCGACGACGTGGTCGCCGAGGTGCTCTCGAACGTCCCCGTTCCGCAGGCCGCGGCGGTCTGAAGTGGGCGCGCGGGCGGGCCACCGCCGGAACAGGCGATGCTGACGCCGCTCGGCCGGGGCACCGCGGCCGCCTCGGTCCTGCTGTACGCGGCCGGCTGGTGGCTCGGTTATCCGGAGCCGGCGGCCCTGGCGGTCGTCGGGCTGGCCGCGGTCGCCGGCGCGCTGCTGTGGACGCTGCCGCGGCCGGCGCTGGAGATCGGCCGCGAGATCGCGCCGCTGAAGGTGGCACGCGGGCGGCCCGCCGCTGGGGTGCTGCACGTCACCAACACCGGCCGTGCCATCCGCGCCGGCCTGCGGGCCAGTGACGCGGCGGGCGCGACCACCGTCGAGGTCGCCATTCCCCGGCTCCCGTCGGGAGGTGTGCGCACCGTGACCTACCGGCTGCCGACCGATCGGCGTGGCGAGATCCCGGTGGGCCCGCTGAGGCTGATCCGCGCGGACCCGCTGGGTCTCGCCCGGCGGGTACGGGAGTACGGCCGGCCGCAGACCCTGCTCGTCCACCCCTGCACCACCGTTCTGGCGTTGATGCCGTCGGGCCGCGCCCACCACCTGGAGGGGCCGACCACCGACCGGGCTCCCGCGGGCACGGTGACGTTCCACGCGCTGCGCGAGTACGTCCGCGGCGACGACCTGCGGCACATCCACTGGAAGTCCAGCGCCCGCACGGGCACGCTGATGGTGCGCCAGCTGGTGGACGCGAGCCTGCCGAACACGACGATCGTCATCGAGGCGAGGCCCGGCGCCTACCGGGATCCGGACGACTTCGAGCTGGCCGTCGACGCGGCCGCCTCGATCGCGGTCGGCGCCTGCCGCGCGAACTTCCCGGTGCGGATCCTGACCGGGGCGGGACCGGTCGCGGAGACGCGGGGCGGCCCCGACGACGCCGAGGCCGTTCTCGACCGGCTGGCGAGGGTGACCCTGGCCGAGGGGCCCGGCTCCACCGTGGACGTGGTCCGGCGGGTCCGTTCCGGCGGCTCCCTGATCGTCCTGACTCCGGGTGGCGCCGATCTGAGCCGGATCACGACGGTGCGGGCCCGATTCGACCGGGT
>NZ_JABVEB010000076.1 GCF_014323665.1 Actinomadura sp. HBU206391
ACCCAGGATACGCCGGCGCGTGCCGCGGTCACATCCGTCGCCTCCTCCTCCAGGTGACGCGCGAGCCGAAGAAACGTCACTGCCGTTCTTCGTACCCCCAAATCGCGTAACCAGACCGACGCATTCCGTTGCCACCCGGCTGCCCCGCCCCTTGTTACGGGGAACAACCCTACGAGTTAGGACGCCTGCAAATCCCGCTGTCGGCCGGTTCAGGTCAGAATGGTGGAAGAAAGTTAGGAGAAGCTCGGCGAGCGGGCCCTATTCCAACGCGTCGAGACCTTCGCGCACTACACCGGTCGCCTCGGTGAGGTACATTCGCTCATTCACGGGGCTGTCGTCGGCACCCGGTGCCTCTCCGCTGTAACTGACGGTCATCACCGCGTTGCGGAACCGGACCGCCACCTCTCCCACGACGGTCGGCTGACCCTTGTCGATCTTGTACCAGCGGTAGGCCTCGTCGCCGAGCCCGCCCTGGCGTTCCAGGCTGACGGTCCGTACCACCGGATCGTTCCGGGCACGCGTCCATTGGGCGGCGAAGAAGCCGCTCGCGGCCGCGACCGGGTCGGTGCCGTCCACCGGATCAAAGAGGCGGGTCTCGACCCGCAGCCACCGCGAGCCGGCCCTCGCGGAGGCGTAGGTGCAGGTGCCGAGCGTCGAGTTGGCGCTCTGCTCGCTCCTCGCCCTCGGCACCAGGCGTTCCACCGTCGGCCGGGCCACCATGCCGCACGGCGCCGGAAGCACGGTCAGCGTCCCCGCCGGCGGCGACGGGGGCACGGACCGCGGTGGAGCGATCCGCGCCGACGACCGCGCGGCCCCGGTGGCACCGTCGCCGGTGCCGTGGCCGGAGCGATCGCCCGAACCTCGCCCGGAGAGCAGGACCAGGACCACTGACGCGGCCACCGCGAACGCCGCCACCACCGTGAAGATCCCGACGACGGCCGACCTGCGCGTGGCGGTCGACGGCGGCTCGGGCGGCGAGTAGACGCGATGGAAGGGTTCTGAAGGTCGCGGCAGGCCCATCCGGCTCCCAACTCCACCGATCTCATCGCCTACTCCCAGAAACCTAAACAGTCCGGGTGTGATCGATCCAGGGGGTCCGCCGTTCTGTCACCGTCGGGGGACACAATGAGGATGTGCTGCTCACGGAGATCGCCCGGACGTCTCGTGCCGTGGCAGGCTCGTCCGCCCGCCGCGTCAAGATCGAGTTGCTCGCCCGATGCCTGCGGGACGCCGGCCCGGCCGAGGCGGCGGTCACCGTCGCCTACCTGTCCGGTGAGCTGCCGCAGCGCCAGATCGGGGTCGGGTACGCCGCCTTCCGCGACGTGCCGCCGTCCGCCGGCGAGGCCGGTCTGACCGTGGCCGAGGTCGACGCGGCCTTCTCCGAGATCGGCGCGATGTCCGGCAAGGGCTCGGTCGCCGGGCGGCGAGAGCGTCTGCACGCCCTGCTGAGCCGCGCCACGAAGGAGGAACAGGACTTCCTGATCCGGCTGCTGGCCGGCGAACTCCGCCAGGGCGCCTTGGACGGTGTGATGGCCGACGCCGTGGCGGCCGCGGCGGATGTGCCGGCGGCGGCGGTACGGCGCGCGGCGATGCTCCGGGGATCCCTCCCTCCGGTGGCGACCGCCGCGCTGGCCCAGGGGGCCGAGGGGCTCGGCGGCTTCGGCCTCGAGGTCGGGCGCCCGGTCAAGCCGATGCTCGCCGCGAGCGCGCCGTCCATGGACGAGGCGTTCGACCGGCTCGGCGCGCCCGACGCGCAGGTGGCGGTGGAGTGGAAACTCGACGGCGTCCGCGCCCAGATCCATGTCACCGGCTCCGGCACCCGGGTCTTCACCCGCACGCTCGACGACATCACCGATCGGCTGCCCGAGGTCGTGACGGCGCTGCGCGATCTGCCCGTGCGGTCGGCCGTGTTCGACGGCGAGCTCATCGCGCTACGCCCCGACGGGCGCCCCCATCCCTTCCAGATCACCTCCGCCCGCACCGCGAGCCACAAGGATCCCGGTGTGCCGCTCTCGGTGTTCCTGTTCGACATGCTGCATCTGGACGGCGCCGACCTGCTGGACCTGCCGGGCGCGGAGCGGCAGGCGGCGCTGGCGGGCGTGATCCCCGATGAGCTGCTGATGCCGCGACTGGTGACGGGGTCGGCGGCCGAGGCGACCGAGTTCTTCACCGGCGCCGTCGCGCAGGGCCACGAGGGCGCCATGGTCAAGTCGCTCGACACCCCCTACACGGCGGGGCGCCGAGGGGCCGGCTGGATCAAGGTCAAGCCGCGGCACACCCTCGACCTGGTCGTGCTGGCCGTCGAGTGGGGGCACGGACGGCGCAAGGGCCTGCTGTCGAACCTGCACCTCGGCGCACGCGACCCGGCGACCGGCGGGTTCGTGATGCTCGGCAAGACCTTCAAGGGCCTCACCGACAAGATGCTGGCCTGGCAGACCGAGCGGCTGCGCGAGCTGGCGGTGAGCGACGACTCGTGGACCGTCCATGTGCGGCCGGAGCTGGTGGTCGAGATCGCCTTCGACGGGGTGCAGCGCAGCCCCCGCTACCCGGGCGGGATGGCCCTGCGGTTCGCGCGGGTGCTGCGGCACCGCCCGGACAAGACCGCCGCCGAGGCCGACACGGTCGACACCGTCCGCACCATCGCCGCACTGCCCGACTGATCTGCGCGCCTGATCTGGGCGCCTGATCCGGGCGACTGATCCGGGCCGGCGGCCGCGATGGTTCAGCCAGTTGGGGGTCTCGGGCCGGAGATGCTCTTGCGCTCGTCCCTGAGCCGGGTCCGCTGCCGCTGCAGGTGGTCGGCCAGGATCAGGTCGTGCCGTCCGGCGATGACCTCCTGCACCCAGATCTTGCCGCGGATCAGCGGATACCGGAACCGCACCTCGCGATGCAGGGCCCGCCGGTACCGCCGCGAGTCCGGCTGGTAGTGCCAGCGTGCCCACGGTGAGCCCGGCCGGGCCACCCGAACCGCGCCGACATAGACGAACAGCGGGACGAACAACCCGATCAGCCCGGTCCAGATCTTGCCCTTGAGCAGCGTGACCACCGCGAGGGAGAGGTTGACGACCAGCGAGAGGAGATAGATGCTCGGCGGGATCAGCGGGTTGAGCAGCGATTCCTTGCCCGAGTCCTCCTCGACCCCGGTGAAACCGACCGGCCGGGCGCCGAGCAGCAACAGCCCGGTGAGGGCCAGCGCGACGAACACCGCGTCGACCGACGCCCGCCCCTCCTCGGCCCAGTAGACGTCGCGCAGGTGCAGGATCAGAGCGAACTCGTCGAGCACCAGGGCCGAGCCGATCCCGAAGACCGATGCCGCGACGACGTACGGGGCGTCGTAGCCGTCCGGCGTCGCGAACGAGGTCACCCCGCCGACCAGCATCAGCACCACGCCGAACACGACATGATGGATGTGCAGGTCACCGGTCTGGAGGTTCCTGAACCACCAGCCCACGTTCGCCCGGATCAGGCGTACGTTGACGCGCGTCAGCACGAACGTCACGATGAACGCCACGAAGAAGCAGAAGAGCGGCAGCCGGCCGGTGTCCAGGATCCGGTGTGCGAACAAGTCCCCCATATCCTGACAGCGCCCCCCACCATCTGCGACCAGCCCGTTGCCGCCCACCCCCGTGCGTACGGGGGGCGCATGCAACCTCACCTACCCGAATTATCGCACCGGAAAGAATTTGATTATGGAGCCAACCGATACCAGCCTCGACCGGTGCGATCCGGCCTGCCGCAGCTGGAGCGCCGAGGCGGTCCGGAAGGTCGAGGCCGACGCCAACCGGAGCGCCGACACGCACCTCCATGTCTTCCCCTTGCCACCGGAATGGGGAATCGACCTGTACTTGAAAGACGAGTCGGTGCATCCCACCGGCTCGCTCAAGCATCGGCTGGCGCGATCACTGTTCCTTTACGGTCTGGCGAACGGATGGATAAAAGAGGACAGCACGATCATCGAGGCGTCGAGCGGTTCGACGGCCGTCAGCGAGGCCTACTTCGCCCGGCTGCTCGGCCTGCCCTTCATCGCGGTGATCCCCCGGACCACCAGCCCGGAGAAGATCGCCTTGATCGAGTTCCAGGGCGGGCGCTGTCATTTCGTGGACGACCCGGCGGCGATCTACGCGGAGTCGGGGCGGCTGGCCGAGGAGACCGGCGGCCACTACATGGACCAGTTCACCTACGCCGAGCGGGCCACCGACTGGCGGGGCAACAACAACATCGCCGAGTCGATCTTCAGCCAGCTGTCGCTGGAGCGCTATCCCGTGCCCGCCTGGATCGTCGTCAGCGCCGGCACGGGCGGAACCTCGGCGACGATCGGCCGCTACCTGCGTTACCGCCGCCTCCAGACCCGCATGACGGTCGTCGACCCGGAGGGCTCGGCGTTCTTCGAGGGCTGGGCGTCCGGCGACTACGGCCGTACGGCGCCGGGGTCGCGCATCGAGGGCATCGGACGCCCCCGGGTGGAACCATCGTTCCTGCCGACCGTGATCGACCGGATGATCCGGGTCCCCGACGGCGCCTCGGTCGCGGCGATGCGCTGGACCAGCGAGGTCTCGGGCCGCAGCGTCGGCGGGTCCACCGGCACCAACATGTGGGGCGTCGTTCGGTTGATCAGCGAGATGCGCGCGCGGGGCGAGCGGGGCAGCGTCGTCACCCTGATCTGCGACGGTGGTGAGCGGTACGCCGACACCTACCGCTCGGACGCCTGGCTGGCCGCGAAGGGCATCGACATCGATCCCTACCTCAAGGCCCTCCACACGTTCCTCGAGACCGGCGAACTCTGTCCGTCCCAGCCGTCCCAGCCGTGAAGGGTCCCCGGCCAGGGTGGGCTAACCCGTGAAGTGGATGGGGTTGACCAGGTCGGCATAGATGAGCAGTGCACCCATGACGATGATCACGACCGCCATCGCATAGGTGAGCGGCAGGGCCTTGGCCACGTCGACGTAGCCGGGGTCGGGCCTGCGGACGAGCTTGGCGAACCCGCGCTTCAGCGCCTCCCAGAGAGCGCCCGCGATGTGGCCTCCGTCCAGGGGCAGCAGCGGGATCAGGTTGAACACCCCGATCGCGAAGTTCACCGAGGCCAGCACCGAGATGAACCACGACAGCTTGTTGATGCCCTCGTTGTCGGAGGCGAGGATCTCACCGCCGATGCGGCTGGCTCCGACGACGCCGATCGGCCCCTCCGGATCACGGGTGTGGTCGCTGAAGGCCGCGTTCCAGACCCCGACCATCTTCTGCGGCATCCGGAACAGGGCGCCGACCGTCTGCTGGGTGAGCTCGCCCATGTAGTCGACCACGGTGCCCGGGCCCTGCCGCTCCTTGGCGATGAGCGGCGTGATGCCGAGGAAGCCGACCTTCTCCACCTTGTCGGGGTCGGTCAGCGAGAGCATCTGGTTGGTCGTCACGTTGACGGTCAGGGGGAGGTTCGCGTTCTGCCGCTCGACGACGAGGGCCACCGTCCTGCCACCGGATCCCCTGATCAGTCCCTGCAACTGCTCATAGGAACCGATCTTCTTGCCGTCGTAGGACACGATCCGGTCGCCGGCCTTGAGCCCGGCCGCCGCCGCGGGCGTCGGCTGCTCCCCCGCCTTGCACTCGCGGCCCGCCTCGGCGGCGGGGACGACGCACTTGGCGACCGAACTGACCGTGGGGGTGGCGGTGTCGAGCCCGATCCCCATGATCAGAACGCCGAAGAAAACCACGGCCAGCAGAATGTTCATGGCCGGCCCGGCGAACATGATCAGGAGCTTCTGCCACCACTTCTTGCTGTAGAAGACCCGGTCCTCATCGCCCGGCCGGACCTCCTCCAGCGCGGCACCCCGCGCCGACTCGATCAGGCTCTGGAACGGGCCCGTCGAGGACGTGCGCACCTTGCCCTCGGCGTCGTCCTTGCGCGGCGGCAGCATGCCGATCATCCGGATGTAGCCGCCGAGCGGGATCCACTTGATGCCGTACTCGGTCTCGCCCTTGCGCCGCGACCACAGTGTCGGGCCGAAACCGACCATGTACTGGGGGACCCGGACGCCGTACAACTTGGCGAAGGACATGTGACCGAGCTCGTGCAGGGCGATCGAAACCATGAGCAGGAGGAAGAACAGCACCGCCCCGCCGAGAATGATCAGCGCTTCCATCCGTTCGCCTCCGTGATCTCTGCCGAGTCGAAATCAGCGTACGTTATGCGCACAGTGCAGCGTGGTGTCGGTAAGTCATCTCGCGGCGGGAAATCGACACGACGGCGCGTGAGCACCGAACTGCTAGCCTGATGGGCAGCTGTCGATCTCGTGCGGGAGAGCGCCCCCACAGCCGGTGCGGGCCGCCGAAGGAGCAACTCCTCCCCGGAACCTCTCAGGCCAACGGACCGCATGAGCCAGGCGACCTCTGGAAAGCGGGGACTTCGTCCTCCGCCGAAGGTGCAAGCCCCGCCACGGGGTGAAGCTCTCAGGCACCGATGACAGAGGGGGAGGCGCCGACACTGCACGGTGTTCTGGTGGGACGATGACCCCACGAGCCGCGTCATAAGGAGCCTGTCCCGATGTCCGCGCCAACTGACGCGACCGCGAAGAAAACGCCGCTGCACGAGGTCCATGTCGGCCTCGGCGCGAACCTCGTCGACTTCGCCGGTCACCTGATGCCGCTGCGCTACGGCAGCGAGACCGCCGAGCACACGGCCGTGCGCACCAGCGCCGGGTTGTTCGACCTCTCCCACATGGGCGAGATCTTCCTCTCCGGGCCCCAGGCCGCCGCGGCGCTCGACTACGCCCTGGTGGGCAATTTGTCCGCCCTGGCGGTCGGCCGGGCGCGGTACACGATGATCTGCGACGCCGCGGGCGGTGTGCTCGACGACCTGATCGTCTACCGGGTCGCCGACGAGACGTTCCTGGTCGTCGCCAACGCCGCCAACAGCGCGACCGTACGGTCGGAACTGCTCGCGCGCAGCGAGGGGTACGAGACCGCCGTGGACGACCGCTCCGAGTCGTACGGCCTGATCGCGATACAGGGCCCCAGGGCTCACGAGATCCTCGCCGGCATCACCGACGCGCCGCTCGGCGAGCTCAAGTACTACGCGATCATGGCGGGGCGGGTCGCGGGCATCGACACCCTGATCGCCCGTACCGGCTACACGGGCGAGGACGGCTTCGAGCTGTTCGTCGCGCACACCGACGCCGTACGGCTGTGGCAGGCATTGGCCGAGGCCGGCGGCGAGGACCTGCGGCCGGCCGGGCTGTCCGCCCGAGATACCCTACGGCTCGAGGCGGGCATGCCGCTCTACGGCAACGAACTCTCCACGGAGACCACGCCGTACGACGCGGGGCTCGGCCGGGTGGTGAAGCTCGACAAACCAGGTGATTTCGTAGGCAAGACGGTATTCACCGCGCTCTCGCAGACGCCGCCCGGGCGCACCCTCGTCGGGCTGGTCACGCGGGGGCGTCGTGTGCCCAGACATGGGTACGACGTGGTCACGTCGGACGGCACGCCCTGCGGGGTCGTGACGAGCGGTGCCCCGTCGCCGACGCTGGGCCACCCGATCGCCATGGCATATCTGAACACCGGCGTCGACACCGACGGACTCGCGGTCGACGTCCGCGGCCGGCCCGAGCCGGCCGAAGTGGTGGCCCTGCCCTTCTACAAGCGTTCCTGATCTTGGGAGAGAGAGTCGTGAGCGTTCCTGAGCAGCTCCGTTACACGGAGGAACACGAGTGGATCGCCGACCACGACGCCGAGGACGGCGTGGTCACGGTCGGCATCACGGCCTACGCGGCCGACGCACTCGGCGACATCGTCTATGTGTCGCTGCCCGAGGAGGGCGCCGACGTGTCGGCCGGCGAGCCGTGCGGCGAGGCCGAGTCCACGAAGTCGGTGAGCGACGTCTACGCGCCCGTCACGGGCGAGGTGACCGCCGTCAACGCCGCCGTCATCGACGATCCCAGCGTGATCAACACCGATCCGTACGGTGAGGGCTGGCTGTTCAAGGTGCGCACGACGGGCGACCACGACGGGCTGCTCGACGCCGGCGCCTATTCGAAGCTCATCGAGGAGCATGACCAATGAGCATGTACGACCCGCTCGCCTCCGTGGACCCCGAGGTCGCGGCGGCGCTCGACGCCGAGCTCGCCCGCCAGCGGTCCACGCTGGAGATGATCGCATCGGAGAACTTCGCGCCGGTGTCGGTACTCGAGGCCCAGGGTTCGGTGCTGACCAACAAGTACGCCGAGGGCTACCCCGGACGGCGCTACTACGGCGGCTGTGAGCATGTGGACGTCACCGAGCAACTCGCGATCGACCGGGCCAAGGCCCTGTTCGGCGCCGATCATGCCAACGTGCAGCCGCACTCGGGGGCACAGGCCAACACGGCGGTCTACTTCGCCCTCCTGCAGCAGGGCGACACGATCCTGGGCCTCGACCTCGCCCACGGCGGGCACCTCACCCACGGCATGCGGCTCAACTACTCCGGCAAGACGCTCAACGTGGTGCCCTATCACGTGAGTCCTGACGACGGCCTGGTCGACATGGAGGAGGTCGCCGCCCTCGCCGCCGAGCACCGCCCGAAGATGATCGTGGCGGGCTGGTCGGCGTACCCCCGGCAGCTGGACTTCGCCGCCTTCCGCGAGATCGCCGACTCGGTCGGGGCCCTGCTCATGGTCGACATGGCGCACTTCGCCGGCCTGGTGGCGGCCGGGCTGCACCCCTCTCCCGTACCGTACGCCGACGTGGTGACGACAACGACGCACAAGACGCTGTGCGGCCCGCGCGGCGGATTGATCCTGTGCCGCGAGCCGTACGCCAAGAAGATCAACTCGGCGGTGTTCCCGGGCATGCAGGGCGGGCCGCTTGAGCACGTCATCGCGGCCAAGGCCGTGGCTCTGAAGATCGCCGCCTCCGAGCCGTTCCGCGAGCAGCAGGCCCGTACCCTCGAAGGCGCCCGGCTGATCGCCGAGCGGCTGATGGAGGACGACGCGGCCAAGGCCGGGGTGAAGGTCCTCACCGGCGGCACCGACGTGCACCTCGTGCTCGTCGATCTGGTCGACTCCGAGCTCACCGGGCGCGACGCCGAGGACCGGCTGCACGAGATCGGCATCACGGTCAACCGCAACGCGGTGCCCAATGACCCGCGCCCTCCGATGGTGACCTCGGGCCTGCGCGTCGGTACGCCGGCGCTCGCCACCCGGGGCTTTCAGGCCGAGGACTTCGCCGAGGTGGCCGACATCCTCGCCCTGGCGCTGCAGCCGTCCTGCGACATCGCCGCGCTGAGCGCCCGTACCCGGGCCCTCGCCGACAAGCACCCGCTCTATCCCGGTCTGTGACCCCCTGGGGACCGCGCCGGCCATAAGATCACTCATTCCGGTGATCTCAGTGGCCGGGACATCCTCACGACCCTGGAGGGCGACCATGAATTCCCAGGAACCGGATCTGCGAAAACAGCGAACGGACCTGCTCGCACTGTGCGTCGAGCACCTGGGCGAGCACGCCGGACGGCAGCTGGCCGCGATGGCGCGGCCGGGCGTCCGCCTCGACGCCGTCGACGACGAGGAACTCGCTGCGGGCGAGTGCGGTGTGGGCGGTCCGGCGCTGCTGGAGCCGGGCACGCCCTGGCCGGAGTACGAGGGGATACCGCTCAGCCTGCTCGCCGTCCTCGACACCGACGCGCTGGCCCCCGAACTCGGTGACCAACTCCCCTGCCGTCCGGGTCTGTTGAATTTCTTCTATTTCGACCCGGATTTCTCATACGAGGAACGCCAACGTCTTCCCGGCGATCATTTCGAGGACCCGAGGACCTGGCGGGTCATCGCTGCGGACCCGGCCCGCGCCGAGGAGGTGCCGGCGCCGGATCCCGCCCGCAGGTACGCCTGGTCGCCACTGTGCGCGACGCCGATGATCACAATCCCGGACCTATGGGAGGACAACGTCGTTCATGATCTCGACTTCGGTCCCGGCCATGAGGAGACCTCTCCCTGGGACCTGACGAGCTCCTTCATCGACGCGTGGCGAGAGTCGGGGTTTCATGCGATGGACAGCGGGGCGCACCAGGCCTTCGGCTGGCCGTCACTGCTGCAGGGAGGGGTCATGCCCGAGGAGGGGACGCACACCCATCTGCTCCAGATCGACCCCTTCGACCAGTGGTCGTTCGGTGACGCGGGGGTCGTCTACTTCACCATCCCGACGGAGGCCCTCCGCTCGGGCGACTTCAGCCAGGTCGCGTTCAACGGCCAGAGCTGTTGATCCGGAACGGAGCGGGCGACAGCGATGGCGATCAGTGTCTTCGACCTGTTCAAGATAGGCATCGGGCCGTCGAGCTCGCACACGGGCGGCCCGATGGCGGCCGCCCACCGGTTCGCGCGCGGCCTGCGCGGCGACGGTCTGCTCGGTGAGACCGCGTCGGTACGGGCCGTGCTGTACGGCTCGCTCGGCCTGACCGGCAAGGGACACGGCAGCGACAAGGCCGTCATGCTCGGCCTCGAAGGCGACAAGCCCGAGCTCGTCGACGTCGACACGGTGGCGGAGCGCGTCGAGCGCATCCGTGCGCAGGGCACGCTGCGGCTGTTCGGCGAGCGCGAGGTGCCGTTCGTGATCGGCGACCACCTCGTCTTCGAGCGCAAGAAGTCCCTTCCCGGACACCCGAACGGGATGCGGTTCACCGCCCACGACGTCGCGGGCGCCGAGCTGCGCTCCCGGATCTACTATTCGGTGGGCGGCGGCTTCATCGTCGACGAGAACGCCACGGGCGCCGACCGGATCAAGGCCGACGACACCGTGCTGCCCCATCCGTTCGGCGACGCCGCCGAGCTCCTGGAGTGGACGCGAAAGACCGGCCTGCCGATCTCGGCGCTGATGCTGGAGAACGAGAAGGCCTTCGGCCGCTCCGAAACGGAGATTCGGACCGGGCTGCTGGATCTCTGGCGTGTCATGCGCGAGTGCGTGAGCCGTGGCTACGCCGAGGAGGGCCTGCTGCCGGGCGGGCTGAAGGTACGCCGCAGGGCCCCGCAGTTGCACCGTGAGCTGACCGGCGAACACCCGGCCGAGGATCCGCTGCAGGCCATGGACTGGGTGACGCTGTTCGCGCTCGCCGTCAACGAGGAGAACGCCGCCGGCGGCCGCATCGTCACCGCCCCGACCAACGGCGCCGCCGGCATCATCCCGGCCGTTCTGCACTTTTACGACCGGTTCACGCCCGGCGCCGACGACGACGGGGTGATCCGGTTTCTCCTCACCGCCGGCGCGATCGGGGCACTGTTCAAACAGAACGCCTCCATCTCCGGGGCCGAGGTGGGCTGCCAGGGCGAGGTCGGCTCGGCCTGCTCGATGGCGGCCGCCGGGCTCACCGAGGTCCTCGGCGGAAGCCCCGAGCAGGTGGAGAACGCCGCCGAGATCGGCATCGAGCACAATCTGGGCCTGACCTGCGATCCGGTCGGCGGGCTTGTGCAGGTGCCGTGCATCGAGCGCAACGCGGTGGCCTCCATCAAGGCCATCAGCGCCGCCCGCCTCGCCCTGCGCGGAGACGGCGAGCACTTCGTCTCCCTCGACAAGGCGATCAAGACGATGCGCGACACCGGCCGCGACATGCTCGACAAGTACAAGGAGACGAGCCGCGGCGGCCTCGCCGTCAACGTCATCGAGTGCTGACCGTCGTTCAGGTCGTGGACGGCCGCTCGACGATCAGGCGCGTCTGGCTCGGCGGGTCGCGGTCGGCGACCAGAAGCCCGCGTTGAACGTGAGCCGTGCGAGCGCCGCCTGGCCGCTGCCGTTCGGATGGAAGAAGTCCCAGCGACTGACCTCCGACAGGGTGAAGGGGTAGGAGAAGACCGCGTTGCCGTCGGATCTGCATCTCGGGTGCTCCGCGCAGACCCCGGCGAGGACCCGGTTGAAGGCGATGACCCGCCTGCGCACATGAGCACGCCTGGTCACGTCGGCCGCCGCTGTGGACGAGGGGTGGAACAGCATGGACCGGCACACGCCGAACAGCGTCCAGGCGACCCTGGCGACGGCGTCCTCCTTGCCCACCTGCCAGAGACGCCTCAGGTCGGGGATGCTCGAGACGAAGATCAGCGCGTCCGGTACCCCTTGGTGGAGGGTGTTCATCGCGTCCCGGAACCGGCTCTCGAAATCGGCGACCGACGTCATCGCCCGCTCCGATGACGTGCACGCGTCGTTGGCTCCGATCAGGATCGTGACGTAGTCGGCACGCTGGGCCACCGCCGATCTCGCCTGGCCCTCCAGCGCGGCGACCTTCGCCCGCGACACGGCGTTGTTGTGGACGACCAGCGAACGGTTCCTCGCCCTCAGCCGCGCGTAGTGACTGTTCACCACGGCCTCGGAGCCGCCGGCCCACGAACGGCTCTCACAGTCGACGTACCAGCCGCAGGCGTTGAACCCACGGGTGATGGAGTCGCCGAGCACGGACATCCGGGTCGGCATGAACGCGGCCGACACCGGCAGGACGGGCAGGCCCGTCACCAGGACGACCACGAGAGAGATGACGATCAGGGCACCGCGGACCGGGCGATGGACCATGGACACCTGCATGGACACCTGCTTGGGCCGGTGACAGAGCGGAAGCACCGCGTAAGCGGCACTGCTGTCAATTGTGCGTGCCGAACTCGCGCGCATGGCGATGTTCGCCGATGGTTTTGCCAAGAAAAACAAGTCCGCCGGACTGATTTCGGCATATTCCTGGTTATCCCCAAATCTCGGTTCAAATAGCATTAACGCACTTGGCGTGGTCTCACAATTGTTCGCTCTCAAGGCCGTGAAGGTGCTAGGTCCCGGCCTTTCTTTAGGCCAGACTGAACGGCGTCGGGCGCGGTCGCCCGGCGCTCTGTGGGGAGGGCGATGAGCGAGACTCATTTCACGGATCTGCTCGAGGAGCCGGTGTCGCCGAGCGCGGCCCGGCGGGCCGCGCTGCGCGAGTTCCGCCCGCGCAGGGTGGCCGCGGCGCTGTTCGCGGCCGGGCTGCTGACCGTCGTCGGCGCGCTGTCCACCATCGAGGTGGTCTCGCGGCTGATCGGGCGGCCGGTGCACGAGGCGTGGGTCGCCCGCGGCAACGCGCTCCTGCGCGAGCTGAGCTGGAACGACCCCCGGACGCTGCTCGCGGCGGGCGTGCTCACGGCCGCGGGCGTCGTCCTGCTGCTGCTCGGCGTGCTGCCCGGCCGTACCGGGATGGAGCCGTTGCGGGGAACCGACCCGCAGCTCGCGGCGGCCATCACCCGCAACGGGCTGCGCCGTTCGCTGGGCGCCGCCGCGCTCGGCGTGCCCGGCATCGCCCGCGTCACCGTACGGCTGCGCGGCCGGATCCGGCGCCGGGTCGTCGTGCACGCCACCACGGAGTTTCGCAATCCGGGCAACCTCGCCGACCTGGTCGGCACCGCCGTGGCGGTCCGGCTCGAGGAGATCGACCCGATCCGATGGCGGCGCGTGGCCGTACGGCTGAACTGGAGACGGGACTGACATGCGGCCCGGGCTCACCTTCATCGGCCTCGCGATGGCCGCCTGTGGGGCCGCGGCGCTGTGCGTCGGCCTCGGCGGTCTCGGCCCTTCACCGGCCGGCCGGCCGGTGCTCGATCCGGCGATGTCCCGCCTCGCGGCCGGACCGCCGTGGTTCTGGCCGGGCGTGGCCGGACTGAGCGTCTCGCTCACGCTGGTCGGGCTGCTCTGGCTGTTCGCGCAGGGGCGCGCGGCCGTGCTGCGCCGGCTGAACCTGACCCGCTGGAGCACCCGCGTGCGCGTACGGGTGGCGGCCGACGACCTGGTCGAAGAGGTACGGCGCCTGCCGGGCGTGCAGAGCGTGCAGGTCAGGCTCACGGGGTCCGCGGCGTGGTCGCGGTTCGTGGTGTCGGTGGTGTGCGACGAGGACGCCGATCTCACGCTGCTGCGCGGCCATCTCAGTGAGGACTCACTGGTCCGGCTCCGCACCGAGCTCGAGATGTACGAGCTGCCGACGATCGTACGGTTCCGTTTGGTCTGCCCGTAGGGCGCCCTGTCCTGTCAGTGCCGTGGCGTAACGTGCCGATTCAGTTCGCCGAGCACCCTGGGAGCCGTCTTGATCATCGTGTCCGGAAAGCTGTACGTGGATCCGAAGACCCGCAGTGAGTACCTGGCCGGGTGCTCGAGTGTCATAGGGCAGGCGCGTACCGCCCCCGGCTGCCTCGATTTCGTCCTGTCGGCCGACCCGATCGAACCGGGCCGGATCAACGTGTACGAGCAGTGGGAGTCGGACGCCGACCTCGACCGGTTCCGCGGCGCGGGCCCGGAGCCCGAGCAGACGGGCGAGATCCGTGACGCGCAGGTGATGAAGTACCGCATCTCCTCCGCCGAGGCCCCGTAGCCGCTCCGAATGGAATGGCAGGAGTTCTTCATCCGCGATTACGTACTGCCGAAACAAGAGAAACGG
Organism: Actinomadura sp. HBU206391; assembly: GCF_014323665.1. GTDB lineage: Bacteria > Actinomycetota > Actinomycetes > Streptosporangiales > Streptosporangiaceae > Actinomadura_C. Next base: position 14,384 of record NZ_JABVEB010000076.1, read on the forward strand.
CGGACAGAAACGCAGAATCGACAATCCGGCCGGGGCGCTTCATCGCTTGCCGACAAAGCTACCAACGAGTATTGCTCTGTTCGAAATCGCCGCTCACACTCACAGCAGCGCCGCCTGAGCGCGCTTCCGTCCCCACCCGCATAACGGAGGTGCCCGTTGGTCAGGTCCCCGCTCCGCCGAATCGCCGTTCTCCTGTCGGTCGTCCCCGCGCTCGTCGCCGGCCTGCCGGCCGCGCCAGCGTCGGCCGCACCCGTCCCCGCGCGGATGGCCGCGCTGGGCGACTCCATCACCCGGGGGTTCAACGCCTGCGGGTGGTACGTCGACTGCACGAGCCGCTCGTGGTCCGGCGGCTCCGACACCGGGGTGGGCAGCCACTACCTCAGGCTGCGAGCTCTGAACGGCTCCCTCGTCGCCTACAACGACGCCGCGTCGGGGGCGAGGATCGACGCCCTCGCCGGTCAGGCCGCCTCGGCGGTGTCACAGCGGGCCGACTACGTCACCATCCTGATCGGGGCCAACGACGCGTGCACCTCGTCGGAGTCGACCATGACGTCGGTCGCCGACTTCGAGACCCGGCTGCGCGCCGCGATGAACACCCTGCGTCAAGGCGCTCCGAACGCGCAGATCTTCGTGGCGAGCATTCCAGACGTCAAGCGGCTGTGGCAGGTGGGCAAGGACGACTTCGCCGCCCGTACCGCGTGGTCGCTGTTCGGCATCTGCCAGTCGCTGCTGGCCAACCCGACGTCCACCGCGGCGGCGGACGTGGCACGGCGCGATCGCGTACGCGGCCGGGTCGTGAGCTTCAACGGCGTGCTGGCGGCGGTCTGCGCCGAGAATCCCACGTGCCGCTTCGACGGCAACGCGGTGTTCTCCTACCCGTTCCAGTTGTCCCAGGTGAGCGGGTGGGACTACTTCCACCCGAACGCCGCGGGCCAGACCGTGCTCGCCAGTGAGACCTACAAACTGAGCTTCTGGTCATCGGCGGTGACCCGCGCCCAGAAGGCGTGACCTACGCCCCCGGTCGCGACCACGCGAGCCGCGTCACTAGCCGAGGTTTCTCGGCTGCGGTGCGCGAGTCGAGTCGAAGAGCTGGGCCCGCACCTCGAGATCGTCTTCGGTGGGGCCGGTCACGATTGCGAACAGCAGCACGGCGAGGAGCGACAGTGCGAAGCCGATGACCGGCAGCATGAACTTCATCGGGTCGACCCCATGGATGTCCTCGTGTCCCGGGACCAGCCTGATGCTCAGCGCGGCCATGCCGGTGTAGTGCATGCCGCACACCGCCAACCCCATGATGAGCGCGGCGACGGTGACCGCGAGCCCGGTGCGCAACGCGACGGTGAACCACAGGGCAACGGTCGCCGCGACGATGGCGATCACGACGGACAGCGCCACCAAGGCGATGTCGTATTCGACCACGCCCTCGACGCGCATCGCGCCCATGCCCATGTAGTGCATCGTCGCCACACCGAGCCCGGTGAAGACGCCCCCCACGGCGATCTTCGGTCCCGACGGCTCGCCGTAGCCGACGACGAACAGACCGCATCCGACGACCACGATGGCGACGATCGCGCTGACGACGGTCTGGATGATCTCGTATCGCACGACCGAGTCCTCCACGCCGAATCCGAGCATCGCCGTGAAGTGCATCATCCAGATGCCCGTGCCGCCGATGGCCGGCGCCGCCAGGAGCAGCCAACGGACATGCCGCCCGGACGGGCGGAATTCCTGGGCCCGGACCGTGCACAGCAGGCCGAGCAGGGATCCCGCGAAAGACCCTAGAAAGCCCAGCAGCGGGGTGAACCAACCGAAGGTGAAGTGATTGAGATGAGCCACGAACGTTTTCCCCGCATATCCCCTAAGAAACACCCATGATCGGAACATGGTGACGCCGGGATACACTAGAACGCAAGGAACATATCGGGCATTTTTGCACAGCTTCGTACAGTCGAACACTACTGACGCTACGCGATTGGACATGCGTGACTGAGGCCGGCCATTCACTCAGAGGAAAGCCGACAGCCTCCACGCGGTCGCGCCCCTGACGTAGGCGACGCTCTCCAGAGCCAGGGAGGTGTGGTTCACCATGCTGCTGACGAACTCGACATCGTCGCCGATCGGGTCGTCCTTGTAGAACACGCCGCTGCCCGTCATCGACTCCCGGCTCAGCGCCCCCCACCGCCAGACCTTTTCGAGGAACGCCGCCTGGGCCTCCTTGTTGAAGTCCTGCCAGCGCAGATGGTCGCGGGCCAGCTCGGCTTCCCAGCTGTAGGTGTCGGCGACCCGCGCCTGGGCCCAGAGCGCGTCCGTGGTGTAGCGCGTGCCGACCCTCTGGAACTGCCAGACATGCGTGCACTCGTGGACGAGGGCGTCGGGGTCGGCGGCCAGGTCCACGTGTTTCATGTAGATCGTGTTCCCGAGCGCGAACGGACGGACGTTCACGCTGAACAGGCCCGCGAACCCCTGGACAACACGGACGTTGTACAGCGCGACCGAGCCCCGGAAGACCTGCTGAAGCAGGCTGCGCTCCGCCTCCGTCAGCGCCCGCTCGCCCAGCTGCATGAAGAGGACCGCCTGTACGAAGGCCACGGTCTTGGCGAGGATGACGAGGAGCGCACCGGCAAGGCTCGAGACGCCGTCGCCGATGCCCTTGACGAACGTACGACCGTCCCGCGCCGCCAATCCGCCGATCCCCCCACCCGCCAACCGGATGGCTCCTCCGCCGACGCCCCCCACCAGGTCGAAGACCGCCTTCAGCGCCGTCCCCACGAGATCGAACGCCGTCGACGTGACAGTGGCGAGCCAGTGGAGCAAGAACCGGATCTTCGGGCCGATGATCGGGAGATGGGCGAGACGGCCTCCGCTCATCTCGAGCCCGTTCCGAAGCGCCGTCCCAGCGGTCTCGATCACGTCGGACGCGAACTCTCCCACAGCGTGCACGGCGGCCTCGGCAGCGTCCGCCATGGCGTCCGACACATGGCTGCCTCTCCTGCCGAGGTCGCGCGAGAAGCGGACGACCCGCCCGGCGCGATGGTCGTCGCGCTGCCAGAGGAACTTCAGACGCTCGCCCACATGCACGTCGAGACCGCGCAACTCGTACATCGCGGTACGGGCGCCAAAGGCTTTGGCCTTGGCCAGGACGAGCCGCGCTCCGGGCAGTGCTGAAGCCTCGACGATGGCGACCTGAGGACCGTGGTCGGCGCCCTGTGTCTCCACCTCCGCCAGCAACCGCCCGGACAGCGACCTCACCTGGATCGCCTTCCACCGCGTGACGCCCGGAGCCGTCTCCAGCACCAGCTCCAAGCGGGAGCCGCCGTCATGGGCGCTGATCTCGAGGCTGACGGAGTCCTCTGGTGACGGCTCGGGAAATCTCGAGATCTGAATGGGCTCGGCCATGACCCTCGGATGCCTCCTCAAGCGGCCGCGCCGTTCGAGCGCCGGCCCTCGTACGAATTCGTGCCGAATGCGCGGTCGGTGCAGCAAGCTCACACGCCGCCGGACAGGGAACCAAGGTCATGGCCGATACCGGCCGTCGCCCCAGGTCAGCGTGTGGGCCGCAGGCCGCCCAGCCCGGCCTCGGCCGGATTGAGCACGCCGATCACCGGATGGGCACCGAACAGGCTCACCTCTATGGTCCGCCGTATCCGGAAGCCGGCCGCGGCGGCGAGCGCGAGCCCGGTCGACGGATCATGCAGCAGGGCGACGGCGCATCCGTCATCGGTCAGCACCCGCCGCAGTTGCCTCCACAGAATGCTCTGGTCACCCTTGAGCAACCCGGCCGCCGGAACCTGGCGCTGCCAGGGCGGATTGACCAGGATCCGGTCCACACTGCGGGCCGGCAGCGGGATCCGTCCCGCGTCGGCGACCGCCCAGGCGGCCCGATCGGCCCCCGTGGCGTTGCCCTTCGCCACGCGCACCGCCGCCGGATCCAGGTCCGTGCCCAGCAGGCGGGGCCCGGCCGATGCCGCACGCGCCTCGAAGAGAAGCGTCCCCGCCCCGCAGCAGGGGTCGAGGACGTTCCGCACGCCCTCGAGTCCGGCCAGACGCGCCATCGCCGCGGCGAGCGGCGGATGCAGCGTGCCGGCGACGGAGGCGCGTTTGTAGGCCCTTCGGTGCAGCGGCCGGTCCGCCATCCGCAGCGCCAGCGTCGCCTGCTCGCCCTCGACGGTGACACGCCATGACGCCGTACCGCACGGCGGCACGGCGCCATCCCTGCGCGAGTGGTAGACGACATCCTGTGCGCGGGCCAGTTCCGCGCCGACCGCGTCCTCGATGTCGTAGCGCGTGTAGTTGCGGCGGCCGACGAACGACGCCGAGACGTCCACGCCCCGGACCTCTGCCGCGCCGCCACCGCGCTCGGGCAGTGCCGGCGGGTCGGTCAGGCACGTCTCCCGTACGCCCTGCGCCAGCCGCAGGAGGGAGCTCTTCGATCGCCCGATGCCGTCGTACACGGCGGCGAGGACGAAGACATCGTCCGGGGTTCGCAGATCCAGTACTTCCGGCACCCGTCCGGGATCCGGGACCTCGAACCACACCTCACGGTGGCGGATTCGCCGTACAACGCCGATTCGGCCGATCTCGGCCGCGGCCAGGGGCTCGATCCCGCGGATGGTTCGCGCCAGCATGGTCGGCCGGTCATGGACATCGGCACGCGTGATCGCGTGATGACGCACGTGTTCTTCTCCCGCGTCGCGACTCGGGACGGCGGACGGCCGCCCCGCATCGCCGGCGGTGGGTCACTCCACGGCCCGCCGGCGGCCGTCAACGCAGGTGGAAGAAGAAGAACACCCTCGGAACGTAGCGCGCGTGGCGGCCGGGCAGCCACTGTTTTTCCGGCCCCGCACGCGCCGCGTGTCGGGCCCTGCCGCGGGAACCCGGTGCTTCGGAATTGACGCGTAGGCAATTCCCTACGTATGTTTGCCCGCCATGGACACTGTGGACGTCTTCGCCGCGCTGGCCAGCCCGGTGCGGCGTGAACTGATCCACCTGCTGCTCGACGGGCCGCATTCGGTGAACGACCTGGCCTCGCACTTCGAGATGCGACGCCCGAGCGTCTCCGAACATCTGAAGGTGCTCCGCGACGCCGGGCTGGTGAGCGAGCAGCGCAGCGGACGGCAGCGGCTCTACCGGCTGGAGGCGGGTCCGCTGATGGAACTGTCGCAGTGGCTCACGCCGTACGAACGGTTCTGGCGAGAGCGGCTGACCGGACTGCGCGAGCTGCTCGACGAGACCGAAGAGGACGAGAGGGGTGGGGCGTGACGCCCATCATCGAGGCCAGGGGCCTCATCAAACGGTTCGGCCGGGTCGAGGCGCTCAACGGCCTCGATCTGGTCGCCGAGCCGGGTCAGGTCGTGGCGTTGCTGGGCCCCAACGGGGCGGGCAAGACCACGTTCGTCCGGTCGCTGGCCACGCTGGTCAGCCCGGACGCCGGCACCCTGCGGGTGGCCGGCATAGATGCCGTACGCGAGCCGGACCGCATCCGGCGGGTCATCGGCCTGGCCGGGCAGTACGCCGCCGTCGAAGGGGCGATGACCGGCCGGGAGAATCTGGAGATGGTCGCGCGGCTCTTCGGCCTGGACCGCCGCCGCGCCAAGGAGAGCGCGGCCTCCGTTCTTGAACGCCTCGCTCTGACCGATGTGGGCGACCGGCTGGTCCGTACCTACTCTGGTGGCACGCGCCGTCGCCTGGACCTCGGCGCCAGCCTGGTGGGCGCGCCTCGGCTGCTGCTCCTGGACGAGCCGACCACCGGGCTGGATCCGCGCAGCCGCGTCGAGTTGTGGGACGCCATCCGAACGCTCGTCTCGGGCGGCACCGATGTGCTGCTGACCACGCAGTACCTGGACGAGGCCGATCGTCTCGCCGACCGGATCGTGATCATCGACCATGGACGGGTGATCGCCAACGGAACCCCCGGCGAGCTGAAGTCCCAGGTCGGCCGTGACCTGGTGGAGATCCACGTCCGTGACCAGGCCGCCATCGATCCGGTGCGGCGGAGCCTCGACCTGCTCGGCCACGGCACCGTGCACACCGATCCCGCCGCCCTTCTGGTGACCGTGGACGTCGACAACGGGCCGGAGCGGCTCATGCAGTCCGTACAGGCGCTCGTCGATCTGGGCGTCGACGTCGACGACATCGCCCTCCGCCGCCCCACCCTCGACGAGGTCTTCCTCAACCTGACCGGCGCGGCGGCCGAACCCGTCATCGAGAGGAGCGCCCGGTGACCGCCTCCACGCTGCCCGGGAACGGTTCGAGTCTCGCCGTCGGCACCTGGATGGTCACCCTGCGCGGGCTGAAGAAGGTGCTGCGGTCACCGCAGATCATCGCGCTCGGCATGGTGCAGAGCGTCGCCTTCCTGCTGATCTTTCGGTATGTCTTCGGAGGGGCCATCGGCACCGGCGGGATGCGCTATGTCGACTACATGGTCCCTGGTCTCCTGACGGTGACCGGCCTGTTCGCCGGCATCGGCGCCGCCTCGGCGGCCGCCGAGGATCTCAAGGAGGGGTTCTTCGACCGGCTGCGGTCGCTGCCGATGCCTCGCACCGCCGTCATCGCGGGCCAGGTGATCTCCGAGACCGCACGCGTCACCTGGATCCTGGCGATCACCACCGGGCTCGCCTTCGCCACCGGGTTCCGGACGCACGCCGGCTGGGGTTCCGCGCTCGCCGCGCTCGGGTTGTGCGCCCTTTTCGGTTTCGCGTTCGTGTGGGTCTTCGTGACGCTGGGCCTGCTCAGCGGCAGCCCGCAGGCCGCGCAAGGGTTCGGTTTCCTGGCGCTGCCGCTCAGTTTCGTCTCCAGTGCCTACGTTCCGGTCGAGACGATGCCGCGCTGGCTCCAGGCCTTCGCCGAGCACCAGCCCGTCACCGTCATGATCGACGCCGTCCGTGCCGTGACCCAGGGCGGCGCGGCCGAGACGCTGCTGGGCCACTCCACCGGTCACTATGTCGCGCGCGCTCTCATCTGGACCGCAGCGATCATCGGAGTTTTCGGCACCATCGCCGTGACCCGTTTCCGCAGGCCATGACTCCGGGCCGGGAGAACCAGATGATGTACTCGACTCACAGAGGCGGACGCAGAAGCACGGACCAAGGCAGCGGCACAGGCGCAGCGACGGCGGCTGCGACTGCGTCGGCGGCTGCCGCTGCGGCTGCGTCGGCGGCTGCCGCTGCGGCGAGAGACGGGGACCGAGGGCGGAGATGAGCGGCCGACGTGGATCGATCGAGGTCGATGAGTTCCTGCCGCATCCACCGCGCAAGGTATGGCGGGCGCTCACCGATCCGGACCTGCTGGCCCGCTGGCTGATGCCGAGCGACTTCAAGCCCGTCGTGGGTCACCGGTTCACCTTCACCACCCGGCCAATCCCCTCGATCGAGTTCGACGGGACCATCTCCTGCCAGGTCCTCGAACTCGACGAGGAGCGGCTGCTGCGCATCAGCTGGGGCGGCGGCTCGCTCGACACCACCGTCACCTGGCGGCTCGCGGCGGAGGGGCACGGCACCCGTCTTTTCGTCACGCACGCCGGCTTCGACCTCGACGACCCCGTACAGGCCTTCGCGTTCCGGGGAATGGGCAGTGGCTGGCGCTCGAACGTCATGCGCGCGCTCATCAAGGTCCTCGCCGAGCCCTGACCCGCCACACGCCACGGCACACGCACAAGTCCACCGATGGAACGCGAACAACTACATGATCACGGCAGAGAAACCCCTGGCGTGATCATGCACTTAAGCGCAGCGGCCCCCGTCTCTGAGCTTCCATCCCCGCCGCTCCGCCAACCCTGGTCACTCGCACGCGAACAACTGCATGATCACGACGGGGATGGCTCCCTCGGTCACGCCGCTCGCGGGCCGGCCAGCCGGGAGAGGTTTGTCGCAATTTCGATCATCTGCTCGTCGTCCGGCCTCCAGCCTCGGTCGAGCAGTGCCGTGACAAGGGCGGTCAGGAACGGCCCGGGGCGCACGAGCGCGTCCACACTGGTGATCGGGATGATGACCCAGCCGTGGTGCGCCTCCAGCCAGCGCCGACGATCTTCGTCGTTCGCCCGGGCCGCGGGAGTGCTGTGGTACCGCTCGCCGTCGTACTCCACTCCCACCCGGTAGTCCTCGTACCCCAGGTCGATGAACAGCGGGTAACCGCGCGGCCCCATCACCGGGATCTGAGTGCCCGGTCTAGGCAGGCCGGCGTCGATGATGCGGACCCTGCTCCAGCTCTCGCCCGGTGATTCGGCGCCTCGGTCGGCCGTGGCCAGGACGTGCCGAAGCAACCTCGCGTTGCGCTCGCCGGCCAGCCGTGCCGCCATCTCGCCGAGTCGGCCCGGATCGACGTTGCGCCGAAGGAACTGGTCGACCGCCGCCACCGCCTCGAGCCTGGGCAGCCAGCGCCCGCAGTCCATGGCCGTACGCTCCATCGAGGTCACCCGCACTCCAGACACCTCGGTCACTTCGGCTGGCGGCAGTTGAGACAGCCTCACCTCAATGCCGGGCCGCCGCGGCGGGGTGCGGTCTGGTGGCACCACCAACTCGACCGGCCAGCGCGCGGCGTCCACCCCCGGTGGTAGGACATCGAGCCCCCACAGCCAGGCCGCCGTACGGCGGGCCACGGCACTGTGGAGCGGTAACAGCCGACTGATCACCGACGCGCGCGCCTCCAATGAACCGATCCGATCCGGGGACAGGTACGCGCCACGCGTGATGGGCGCGAGAAGCCCGTCACGTACACGACGTGACAGCAGGCCCTTCGAGATCCCTCGTTCGGCCGCCTCGCTGAAGGTGAGTCCATCCATGGGCCCACGATGCGTCCCATCACCACGGCCACGACAGAGGGCCCACGCCATCTGTGGACACGCGCAGCACCTGCCGATCGCACAAGCACCGACAAGTACCACGAAATCGGGCCCCGATAGCGCGAACAACTGCATGATCACGGCGGGGAAAGCGCCTGGCGTGATCATGCACTTGGGCGCTTATGCGCCACCGCTCTGCGGCCCCACCCCGCCGGTACGCATCACCGCACCGCCCACACGATCTTTACCACCCACCCGATTTCGGACAGACCCGACTGCTCGGCTCGCCGCGGGCGGGCGCGGGCCTGCGTGGGTGGTGGACGGCGCGTTGGTGGGGGCGGGTCAGCGGAAAACGATGGTCTTGTCGCCGTTCAACAGGACGCGGTGCTCGGAGTGCCAGCGGACGGCGCGGGCGAGAGCCAGGCACTCCATGTCGCGGCCGACCGCCATGAGCTCCGCCGGCCCCTGGGTGTGGTCGACCCGCGCGACCTCCTGTTCGATGATGGGCCCCTCGTCCAGGTCGGGCGTGACGTAGTGCGCGGTCGCGCCGATGAGCTTCACGCCGCGCGCGTGAGCCTGGTGGTAGGGCTTGGCGCCCTTGAAGCTCGGCAGGAACGAGTGGTGAATGTTGATCACCTTGCCTCGCAGCTTGGCGCACAGATCGTCGGAGAGGATCTGCATGTAGCGGGCGAGCACCACGAGGTCGGTCTGGTAGTGCTGGACGAGCGCGAGCACCTCGGCTTCCTGCGCGGCCTTGCCGCCGGGCGGCACCGGCAGGTGGTGGTAGTCGATCCCGTACGACTGGGCGAGCGGCCGCAGTGCGGGGTGGTTGGACACGACCGCGGCCACCTCGATGTCGAGCAGCCCGGACCGCTGCCGGTAGAGCAGGTCGTTGAGGCAGTGCCCGCCTTTCGACACCATGATCAGCACTCGGGGCCTGGTGCGGGTGTCGTGCAACCGCCAGTCGATGGCGAACTCGGGCATCAACGCCGCGAAGGCGCCGCGCAACTCGTCGTCCCCGGTGCTCCCTGCCGTCTCGAACTGCACCCGCATGAAGAAGCGGCCCGTGTCGCGGTCGCCGTACTGCTGGCTCTCCAGGATGTTGCAGTCACGCTCGGCCAGCACGCCAGAGACGGCCGCGACGATCCCCGGCCGGTCCGGGCACGACAGCGTCAGGACGTATTCAGTGCTCACGGTTCACTCCCCTGGAGGTCAGATCGTCTTCACGTCCTGAGGCGGACGGTGGCCAAAGCCGGTGTCGTCCCGGCGGGCGTACGCCACAGAGCGGCAGATCACCGCCCCTGGCCACATCCGCGTGGAGCATCCAGCGTCAGACCCACGAGCTTACTTCCCCGGCACCTGCAAGATCACGACACCGGAGGCGTACGGGGCAGGTGTTTCACGTCGTGATCAGAGGGGGTTCTGAGCTGCGCTTCCACGCCTCAAAATGAAGGTGAACACTCCTCATATTTGGTCAATTTGTGGCACTCTGACCTGCATGGACCTCCGGCAGCGCTACGACGCCACCACGTCCGGCCTCGAGCCGCCCTTCGCGGTCGTCGACCTGGACGCCTTCCGCGCCAACGCCGCGGATCTCGTACGGCGGGCGAAGGGCAAACCGATCCGGTTGGCGAGCAAGTCGGTCCGCTGCCGTGCCCTGATCGAGCGGGTTCTCGCCATGGACGGCTTCGCGGGGATCATGGCGTTCACCCTGCCCGAGGCGCTCTGGCTGAGCGAGAAGCGGGTCAGCGACGACATCCTCGTCGCCTACCCCACCACCGATCAGGCCGCACTCGGCAAACTGGCGGCCGACGAGCGAGCCGCCGCCACCGTCACGGTCATGGTCGACTCGATCGAGCACCTCGACCTCATCGACCAGGCCACCGGAGGCCGTCCGATCCGGGTGTGTCTCGACATCGACGCCGCCTTCCGCGCACTCGGCGGCACCGTGCGCATCGGCGCCCGCCGATCCCCCGTCCACACCCCTCAGCAGGCCGCCACGCTGGCCGCGGAGATCACCGGACGGCGGGGCCTGAACCTGGTCGGCATCATGGCGTACGAGTCGCAGATCGCCGGCGTCGGGGACATCCCGCCGGGCCGGCCGGCCCGAGGGCGCATGATCCGGGCCATGCAGTCCCGGTCCCGCATCGAACTCGCCCGCCGCAGGGCCGCGATCGTCAAGGCCGTCCATGCCGTATGGCCGGACCTGGAGTTCGTGAACGGCGGCGGCACCGGCAGCGTGGAGATGACCGCGTCCGAGCGGGCCGTCACCGAGGTCGCCGCAGGGTCCGGGCTCTACCAGCCCCATCTGTTCGACCACTACTCCAACTTCCGCGGCCGCCCTGCCGCGCTGTTCGCCCTGCCCGTCGTACGGCGGCCGAGCCCCGGCGTCGTGACCTGTCTCGGCGGCGGCTACATGGCGTCCGGCCCCGGCGACAAGGTGCGACTGCCACAGCCCTACCTGCCGACCGGGCTCGCCTTCGACGGCAACGAGGGCGCCGGCGAGGTCCAGACGCCGCTGCTCGGCTCCACCGCCGACCTCCTGAACGTCGGCGACCGCGTGTGGTTCCGGCACACCAAGGCGGGTGAGCTGTGCGAGCGGTTCACCGAGCTGCACTTGATCGAAAATAATCGCGTCATCGGGGCCGTGCCCACCTATCGCGGAGAGGGCCACGCTTTCCTCTAGGACCCCTTCCTCTTCCACCCCCGTCCTCTGGCACGCCCTCCTCTGGCACGACCTCCTCTGGCACGCCTTCCTCTAGCACGCCTTCGTTGAGAGGGTGGGCTCATGAGCGAGACTGCGGATTCACCGGCGCGGCCGCCCTCGACCCCGCCTCTGGTCAGCGTGCGCGGCGAGATCGTACTCGAGGTCGAGCCCGAGATCGCCCAGCTGACCGTCTATGTCCATGCCCGGGACAGGGACCGGCGGCGTGCCCTCGAGCGGCTGACCGAGCGCAATCGCGAGTGCCTCGACCTGGTCAAGGGGTACGGCGACGCCGTCGAGCAGATCGAGACCTCCGGCCTGGCCATCTCTCCGATCATGCGGGACAAGCGCCGCGACGAGAAGGTCGACCGCTACCAGGGCACGGTGCACACCACCATCACGGTCGCCGACTTCTCCGTGCTCGGCGAACTCGTCACCCGGCTCGGCGAGCTCGAACTGGTCAGCGTGCACGGGCCGTGGTGGGCGCTGCGCCGTGACAGCGACGTCTACCGGCAGGCCGCGCAGCAGGCCGTGCGCGCGGCCGTCGCCCGGGCGAGGGACTACGCCGACGCGCTCGGCTGCCGGCTGACCGGCCTGGTTCAGCTCTCGGACGAGGGGCTGAGCACGGACGGCGGAGCACGCGAGCAGGTCTTCGGAATGGTCGCGGCCTCCGCCGCGCCGACCGAATCCGGCGCTCTGCCCGCCATCGATCTGGAGCCCCAGAAACAGGTCGTCCGCACCGCGGTCGAGGCGCGGTTCACCACGACCGCCCCCGAACTCTGAACCACTCCTCAGGGGAGAGGGACCCTCAGGCGATGCGGGCGAGCAGCTCGCGGGCCCGAGGGGCGAAGACGTCGTCGCCGCTCTCCACCGCTCGGTGCAGCAGGTCCCAGGCGGCCGTGGTGTCACCGTCCAGATGGCGGACCTCTCCGAGCCGGAATGCCGCCTCCCCCACCATCTCCGGCTCTTTGGTCATCGCCAGCGTCTGCTCATAGAACCGCACGACCCCCTCGCGATCCCCGAGCCAGTAGCAGAGCTCGCCGAGATGGGCGGCGGCCTGCGGCGCCTCGGAGGGATCGCCGGAATCGATGACCCGCTGAAACCACACCAGCGCCTCCGGCAGATCCCGCCGCCTCTTGGCGGAGGCACCGAGCAGCATGGCGGCCGGCACCGCCGTTCGGGGATCGCCGGCCTCGATCGCGCGCATGAACCATTCGCGCGCGAGCGCCTCGTTCTCCTCCCAGTAGCTCTGGCCCAGGCCGAGCATGGCTCTGGAGGCGAATTCGGCGTCGCCGTCGTCGACCAGCCGTTGGTAGACCTGACGCCCCTCCGTCGCCTCGCCCGCCTCGACCAGCGTGCCGGCCAGCGTGTAGAGGGCGTTCGGCTCGCCGCTCTCGGCCGCCCCGCGGAGCGTGCGCAGTGCCTGCTCGGTGTCGCCGCGTTCGCTCTGCATCACGCCGAGCACGGTGTGGAAGATCGAGCCCGCCGGCGAATCCGGGTCCGCCACCCGTGCCAGGGCGACGGCGTACGCGGCCGGCTCGTCGCCCTGCTCCCGCAGCAGGGTCAGCAGCCGCGAACCGGCGACGTGACGCAGCTGCGGATCATCGTGCTCGTGCAGCCGCTCGTAGCGCGCCCGGGCGTCGGCGCGATGCCCGTGGTCGGCGAGGAGATCGGCGAGATCGAGCTCCAGGAACGCGGCCCAGCCGGCGTCGAAGGCCATCGCGCCCTCGTAGTACCGGCAGGCGGCCGCGAGGTCGCCCGCAGCTGCGCAGGCCCCGGCGAACCTCTTCGCGATCTCGATCGCGTCAGCGTCCGTCTCCGCCGCGGCCGCGCCGGGGATCGCGGCCGCCGCGCGCGGACGGGTCCGGGCCATGAGCTCCAGCGACCGCAGCGCCTGTGCGTGGTCGCCCTGGTCATGGGCCTGGTGGGCGACGGCGATGATGTCGCTGGACGCCTCCCGTGCCAGGGCGATGAGGTCGGGATCCGCACCGGTCTCGATCACGGCGGCCCGGCCGAATGCCTCCGCGGCGCCGGCCAGATCCCCCTCCCCGCGCAACCACCGGCCCAGGCGGCCGGCGGCCCGGCCGATCGCTCGCGAGTCCTTCGAGTAGAGCGCCG
>NZ_JABVEB010000077.1 GCF_014323665.1 Actinomadura sp. HBU206391
GCCCTTCCTGCCGGACGGCCGTGACAGGGACAAGACTTTGTTCGCGACTATGAACACTTTGTCCGCGATAACAGACATAGTTACCTGGGCGGCCGTTGCCGACAAGTGCTATTTGCGTAACACACCCGCAACATTTCGGGAATTCGCCCCCGCATCAGGTCTTCGCAACGGGACCTGTCGTCAGGCGTTGTCGGACGCCGTGACGTTCGCGATCCGCGCGTCCACCACGTCGGGCGAGAACACCCGGTCGGCGACCATCGACGCGGCGCCGACGACCCCCGCCCGGTCGCCCAGCCTGCCCTCGGTGATGTGCAGGCCGCGGGTCGAGCGGTACTGAGCCGCCCGGTAGACGACCTCGCGGATTCCCCCGAGCAGGTGGTCACCCGTGCGGGCGAGGCTGCCCGAGATGATCAGGACCCCGGGGTTCACCACGCTCACGACCGTGGCCAGCACCTCGCCGAGGACCCGTCCCGCCTCCCGCGTCCGCCGCACCGCCTCGGGGTGCCCGGCCGCGACGAGCCGTACGACGTCGGCGGCGTCGGCGGCGTCGCGCGCGTCGCGCACGGAAGGGTCGGCCGCGGCGAGCTCCCGGCCGAGCGCCGCACCGCTCGCCACTGCCACGAGGCAGCCGAACGAGCCGCACCCGCAGGCGACGTCGTCGTATCCGCGCAGCCGCACGTGCCCGATCTCGCCCGCGGCCCCGCCGACCCCGTGCAGCACGCGGCCGCCTTCGACGATCCCCGCGCCGATGCCCGTGCCCACCTTGACGAGCACCAGCGCCGGGCAGTCCGGGTCGGCCGCGGTGAACTCGCCGAGCGCCATCATGTTCGCGTCGTTGTCCACCAGCACCGGGCCGGGAAAGCGCGCGCCGAGAGCGGACACGACGTCGTACTCCGGCCAGCCGGTCACGACCGGAGTGGGGATCACCCGCCCGGTCCGCTGGTCGACGGGACAGGGCAGGCCGACCCCGACGCCGCACACCTCGCCCATCGACCGGCCGGCCTCGGTCAGCAGCGCCTGGAAGCAGGCGGAGATCCACTCGACCAGCGCCGCCGGCCCATCGGCGACGATCACGGGCCCGGCCGACTCGGCGAGCGTGCGGCCGGCCAGATCGACCACCGCCACCCGCCCGTGGGTGGCGCCGACATGGGCCGCGAGCACCACCGCGGACCCCTCGTCGATCTTCAGCATGTTCGGGCGGCGGCCGCCGGTCGAGACGTCGACGCCGCCCTCGCGTACGTATCCGGCGCTCACCAGCTGGTCGACCCGCTGCGCGATCGTGGAACGGGCCAGGCCGGTGAGCTCCATCAGATCCCGGCGGGTCCGCGCCCGCCCCTGCCGGATGAACTGCAACAGATGTCCCGCCGAGGGAGCACTGACCTGCGGCATTCCGATACCGTCACCTTCCGCGGCGCCGCTTCACGGGCGGTCCCCGCGTTCCACCGGGGAACGCCTTTGCAGGATTTTCGCACGGTCGGCGGGGGTCCCCCGCTACCGGGACGGCGTGGACGCCACGGTGAGCCGCAGGGTCACCTGTCCTTCGCAGGGTCCCTCCACCAGTTTCACCGAGCCGGTCTCCCGCCGGCCCCGGACGAAGAAGATGTCCGCCTCGATCCCCTCGTTCTCCTCGGCGACCACGTCGAACCCGCCGGCGGTCAGCACCGCGGGCAACGCGGCGTACGACTCGTCGATGGTCGACTCGGCGACCACCGTCACGGCCAGATGGCCCGCCTCGGAGCCGACCTCGGTGACCGTGCCCACCTCGTCGAGGTCCAGCGGAAGCGCGGCGAGCCGGCTCTTCGCGACCGGCACCGGTTCGGCGCAGCCGCGCGACGCCTCACCGGCCGCGCCACCGCATCCGGCGAGCGCGGTGACGAGCACCACGGTCGACGCGGCCCGGGCGGCGACGGCGGCCGGTCTCGGCACGCTCAGCGGACCGGGATCCGCGTGCTGTACATGCCCCTCCCGAAGCTCGCGGCGTACAGCCGCCCGCCGGGCCGGTGCACCCGCAGTTCCATGACGGGGGTCTCCGGCAGGCCGGGCAGCGGCAGCCAGAGGGAGCCGCCGAGCGGGCTGACGAAGACCCCGACGTCGTTGGCGACGTACAGCGTCCGGCCGACCTGCACGATGTCGTTGACGGGCGCGTTCGGCAGCGTGCCGCTGATGTTCTTCCAGGTGGACCCGCCGTCCGTGCTGCGGAAGACGTGCGCCGCATCGCTGCCCGACCGGAACCCCGACAGCGTCACGTAGACCACGTCGGCGTCGGACGGGTCGACCCGCAGCCTGGTCACCCAGCGGTCGGGCAGAGCCGCGTTGATCTTCGTCCAGTTCGCTCCGCCGTCCCGGGTCACCGCGACGGTGCCGTCGTCGGCGCCGATGTAGATCCGGTTCGGGTCGCTCTTCGCCACGGCGACCGTGGTGAGCGTTCCGAAGCTGTACTGCGGGTCGGGTCCCTCGCCGTCGGTCAGGTCCGGGCTGATCGGCGTCCAGGTGACGCCGCCGTCAGCCGACCGGTTCAGGATGTTGCCGCCGTAGTACATGATCGACGGATTGCTCGGGTCGAACTCGAGCGGTGCCTTCCAGTTCCGCCGGGTCGAGGTGGTGGCGCCGGTGAAGTTCCGCCCGGTGTCGCCGCCGTCGGCCGAGCGGCTGCAGTTGCCGTACTGCGAGCAGTAGTAGACGAGGTTCTGGTCCACCGGGTTGATCAGGGTCTCCAGGCCGTCTCCGCACCCGAAGATCTCCCAGCCCGCCGTCGAGCCGTACGAGCGGCTGCACCCGTTGTCCTGCGCGCCGCCGACCATGCGGCCGGGGTCCTGCTCGCCGACGTCGAGCGTGTAGTACTGCGTGTACGGCTCCGACACCGCCTTGACCCACGTGGCGCCGTCGTCGTCGGTGCGGTAGAACCCGCCGTCGTTGCCGAGGTAGATGGTCCCGGGGGCGCTGCTCTCCCACAACATGGCGTGCTGGTCGGCGTGCACGTCGTCGGCGCCGTACCCGAAGGTCCGGCCGCCGTCGCGGGAGCGGATCAGCGGCACGCCCGCGACCCACAGGTCGTTCGGGTCGCCGGGCGAGACCCAGAGCTTGCCGAACCACCAGCCGTAGCTGCTCTGTGACGAGCGGAGCAGGGGATCGTCGGGCAGCCGGGTCCAGGTGGCGCCCGCGTCCGCCGAGGTCCACAGCCCGTCGAAGTTGCCGAGCCGGTGCACCCGCAGGAGGTAGAGCCGGTTCGGATCGGACGGTGCGAGCGTGATGGCCAGCCGGCCGGTGTCCGGCCCCGCGGCGGGCAGCCCGCCGTCGAGCTCCCGCCAGGTCGTGCCGCCGTCGGTCGACTTGTAGGCCCGTGACCCGGGACCGGCGTACTGGCGCAGGTCGGGGCGGCGCTGATGGTCCCAGAAGGCGGCGT
The DNA here is from genome assembly GCF_014323665.1 of Actinomadura sp. HBU206391. Classification (GTDB taxonomy): domain Bacteria; phylum Actinomycetota; class Actinomycetes; order Streptosporangiales; family Streptosporangiaceae; genus Actinomadura_C. Next base: position 3,404 of record NZ_JABVEB010000077.1, read on the forward strand.
AGAGGTTTCGCGGCTGCTTTGGATCGATCAGGATGTCGGCCGCGCCCGCCGTCGGGGTCGCGCCGCCGAGCACCTTGCGCCAGCTGCGGCCGGCGTTCTCGGACCGGTAGACGCCGCGCTCGCCACCTGGCGCGAAGAGGTCTCCGGACACGGCGACGTACATGCGCCTGGCGTTCTTCGGATCGACGATGATCTCGGCGATCCGGTGCGAGTCGGTCAGGCCGGACCGCCGCCAGGTCTTCCCGCCGTCGGCGGAGCGGTAGAGCCCGGTGCCGGCATAGGTGGTGCTTCCGCCGCCGGGGCTGGTCTCACCGGTGCCCGCCCACAGGACGCCGTCGGGTCCCCGGGTGAGCGCCCCGATCGCCTGCGGATACGAGTCCGGCCAGGACCGCTGGAAGGTCTTGCCGCCGTCGGTGCTCCGCCACACGCCGCCGCTGGCCGCCGCGACCCAGAGCCTTCCCTTGCCGTCCGAGGCGATGTCCTTGAGGCGGCCGCCGATACCGGTCGGCCCCTCGCTGCGCCAGGTGACGCCCGCGATCTCGGTGCGACCGGCGTTGTCGGCCCGCAATTGCTGGAACCGGTCGCGGGCCCGCTCGTACGAGCGTGCGTCGAGGACGCTGTCGCCGGCCAGGCGCTGCACGAGCATCGCGTCACCGGGCTCCTGCCGTATCTGCGCCACCGGCCTGCGCTCGGCGCGTACGGGCTCCGCGTCGGGATGGACGGCGGCGGCTCCGGCGGTCGCCGCCATGAGCCCCACGACGGCGGCCAGGGTGAGGGATCGCCGCGACATCGAGCCTCCAGATTCCAGCATTCGTTGCGGTATATCCGGTTCCCCGTGATTGTGCGGCACCGACGGTGCGCTGCCCAGCTCAAAACACCCAGGTAAAGTTTGTCAATTTATGCCAGTAAATGGCGAGGCTAATTACCACGCCATCAGCAACCGGCCACCCGTCCACTAATTGGTCTAAAATCGGCCCGGTCGAGCGATCGGGAGGTGGCGTGGCGGGTCGATCGCGCTTGCCGGCGGCCCTCGCCCTCACCGGTCTCTTTCTCGCCCCGCTGGTCGTGATGGTGCTCGGCTCGCTCAGGACGCCCGGCCGCCCCCCGGACGGATTCGCGCTGGTTCCGGGCGAGGTGCGCACGGCCAACTACACGACGGCCGTCCGGATGGGCGACCTCGCCGGGCAGTTCGGCAACTCACTACTGATCATCGCCGTGGCGGTACCGGTGACCGTCCTGGTCGCCTCATGGGCCGGGTTCGCCCTCATGACCGCGCGCCGCGCCAGGCGGCCGTTGCTGCTCGTGACGCTCATCGCCCTCATGGTCCCCCCGTTCGCGCTGTGGGTTCCCCGGGTGGTGCTGCTGGAACGGCTGGGCCTCACCGACCACACCGTGGTCGTGGCACTGCCGGCGATCGCCGCCACCACGCCCTTCTACGTCCTGGTGTTCGCCTTCGCCTACTCGCGGATCCCACGCGGCCAGATCGAGGCGGCCGAACTCGAGGGGCTGTCGCCCTGGCGGACGTGGTCGCTGACGTTCCCGCAGGCCCGCCCGGCGGCGTTCGCGGTGGCGATGCTGGCCTTCACGTCGTACTGGTCGACCGTGACGGACCCGCTGCTACTGCTTCCCTCACCGGAGCGCTGGCCGCTCTCGCTCGGGCTCTGGTCGCTGTCGTCCCTCGACCCGCCGATGTATCCGGTGTTCCTCGCCGCGGCGGTGCTGGCGACGCTTCCGCCGACTCTGGTCTTCCTGCTGGCTCAGCGGGCGTTTCTGTCCCGGACCCTGGGGGTGCGATGATCCGTGCGGTCGCCGCGTGCGTGCTCGCGGCCACTCTGTCAATGGCGGCCTGCGGCGGCGACTCCGGCGGCGACTCCGGCGCCGGAGGCACGACCATCCGTCTCCAGATCTCCGGCGAGCCCGAGGAGATCGCCGTCTACCGGGCGCTCGTCGGCGCCTACGAGAAGAGCCATCCGGGCAGCCGGGTCCGGCTCGACGCCGTGGCGAAGAAGGCCGACCACCTCGCCCGGCTGACGACCTCGTTCGCCGCGGGGAGCCCACCGGACGTCTTCCTCGTCAACTACCGCGAGTACGCGCAGTTCGTGGCGCGGCGCGCCCTCTCCCCCGTCGGTCCGGGACTCGCCTCGCACGGCGTCCGGACGGCCGACTACTACCCCCAGCCGATCGAGGCATTCACCTATCGGGGGGTTCTGCAGTGCATGCCGCAGAACATCTCCTCCCTGGTCGTCTATTACAACCTTGACCTGCTGCGCCGCGCCGACGTTCCGGTTCCGAAGGCCTCGTGGACCTGGGACGACTTCGCGCGTACCGCGAAGACGCTCACCCGCGCGGGCGGTCACGGCGTCGGGATCGAGCCCTCCCTCGTACGGGCGGCGCCGTTCGTGTGGGGGGCGGGCGGTGAGGTCGTCGACGACACCGGGGCGCCGACCCGCCTCACGCTGGACACGCCGCAGGCCCGGCGTGCCCTGGACTTCCTGCTGAGCCTGGCCCCGGCCATGCCCGGCGAGAAGGAGGTCGCCGCGCAGGACCTGGAGACCCGCTTCACCACCGGCAAGCTCGCCATGCTGCTGTCGTCGCGGCGCGAGACGCCGGCGTTCCGGGAGGTGCCGGGGCTGGACTTCGACGTGGCGCCGTTGCCCACCGGCGCCGAGCCGGCCGGCATTTTGCATTCCGACGGCTACTGCGTGGCCGCGAAGTCCCGCCGGCGCGAGGCCGCCGCCCGCTTCATCGCCTTCGCCGTGGGTCACCAGGGCCAGACCCTCACCGCACTCGGCGGCCGTACCGTCCCCTCACTGGTCTCGGTGGCGAAGTCGGGGGCCTTTCTCGACTCTTCCCGCCCGCCCAGGAGCTCCCAGGTCTTCCTCGACGGCATTCCCTCGATCCGGCGGACGCCGGTGCACCCGCGCTGGCCCGAGGTCGAGGACGTCGTGGCGGCGGAACTGACCCGGGTCCTCCACGACGGCGCGCCGCTGGACCAGGCGCTCACCCGCATCGACGAGCGCACCCGCCCGCTGCTGGCCGACGGCGGATGAGCGTCGTCGTCAGGGGCGTCGTCAAGACCTTCCCCGGGCGTCGCGGCGCCGCCCCGGTGGCCGCCCTGCACCCCGTGGACCTCGACGTCGGGCAGACCGAACTGGTCGTCGTCGTGGGGCCGTCCGGATCCGGCAAGAGCACCCTGCTACGGGTGATCGCGGGCCTGGAGACGCCGGAGAGGGGAACCGTGCGGATCGGTGACCGCGACGTCACGGCGCTGCCCCCCGGGGCGCGTGACGTCGCATTGGTGTCCCAGGAACCCGCGCTGTTCCCGCACCTGCGGATCGCCGACAACATCGGATTCGGCGAGCGGGCGCGCGGCACGCCGCGCGCCGAGGTGCGCGGAAAGGTCGCTGCCGCCGCCGAGGCGCTGGGCATCGCCGGGGCACTCGAGCGGCGCCCCCACGAGCTGTCCGGGGGCGAGCGGCAGCGGGTGGCCCTGGCACGCGCGCTCGTCCGCGAGCCCGCCGCCTTCCTCATGGACGAGCCGCTCAGCGCGCTCGACGCCGAGTTGCGGCTGCGCATGCGCATCGACATCAAAGACCTCCAGCGCCGGCTCGGCGTCGCCCTGTTGTACGTCACGCACGACCAGCACGAGGCGCTGGCCCTCGGCGACAGGGTGGCCGTGCTCGACGGGGGCCGTCTGCTGCAGGTCGCGCCGCCCAGGGAGCTGTACGAACGGCCCGGCTCGGCCTTCGTGGCGCGGTTCATCGGTGCGCTGCCGATGAACCTGCTCCCGGCGGGTGACGCCGGCGAGGCCGTCCTCGGGGTGCGTCCCGAGCGGATCCGGACGGCGCCCGCCGACCGAGGCCGGGCGAGCGGGCGCGTGCTCACCGTCGAGCCGGCGGGCGAGGAATGCCTGGCGCACATCGCCGTGCCCGGCGCGAAGGAACGGGTGCTCGCCCGGCTGCCCTGGACCGAGGCGCCCGAGGTCGGCGCCGAGACCGGGCTCGACTGGGACGACCGCGACGTGCACCGCTTCAACGGTGCGGACGGCCGGCGTACCGGGTGAAGGTCCGCCTGCGCCCGCGACGGCGGGCCGGAACCGGCGTCCTCGCGGCGCCGTACCTGATCGGCACCGCCCTCGTGATCGGGCTGCCCCTCGCGGGCACCGCCTACCTGGCCCTGACCGACTACCACGGGTTCGGCGCACCCGCCTTCACCGGGACGGCCAACCTGCGGCGGATGGGCGGCGACGATCTGCTGTGGACCTCGCTCCGCAACTCCGCGATCCTCGCGGCCATCGTGGTGCCGCTGCGGCTGGTGCTCTCGGCCGGGTGCGCGCTGCTGCTCACCCCGCCGACGCGGACCGTCCGCGCCGCCCGCGCGGCGGTCTACCTGCCCACGGTGGTGCCGGACGCGGCCTGGGCGCTGCTGTGGCTTTGGCTGCTCAATCCGCTGTACGGCCCGCTGCCGCTCGCCCTGGAGGGCCTCGGCCTGCCCTCGCCCGGCTGGCTCACCTCGCCGTGGGGCGCCCGCGCCGGTCTCGGGCTGATGGTGGGGCTGCAGATCGGCGAGTCGTTCGTGGTCGCCCTGGCCGCCCGGCAGCTGATCCCGGCACGGTTGTACGAGGCGGCCGCCATGGAGGGCGCCCGACCGGGTCATGTCCTGCGCCGGGTCACCCTTCCGCTGCTGAGCCCGGTGCTCGTTCTGCTCGCCCTGCGCGACCTGGTGATGGTGCTGCAGATCACCGTCGTTCCGGTCCTGCTCGTCACCGAGGGCGGTCCCTACTACGCCACGCTGACCACGCCGCTCTACCTGTACCGGCGCGCGTTCGACTACGGCGAACTCGGTTACGCCAGCGGGCTCGCCATGATGCTGATCGTCGTCACCGCCGGGGCCGTGGCCGCGCAGATCCTCGTCCTGCGGCGCCTCCGCCTGCTCTGATCAGCCGGCCGGTCACCGCGGCACCGCGTGCCCTGCGCGGGCCGCGGTGACGCGGTGACTCGGTGCCGGCTCAGGCGACGGTGCAGGCGGTGCCGTTGAGGGTGAACGACGAGGGCCTTCCGGTGTTGCCGGTGTGGGTGGCCTGGAAGCCGACCCCGACCGAGCCGTTCGCGTTGATGGTGCCGTTGAACCCGACGTTGCGCGCCGTCACCTGCCCGCTGCTGGGCGAGTAGCTCGCGTTCCAGCCGGAGGTGATGGTCTGCCCGCTCGGCAACGTGAACACCAGCGACCAGCCGTTGATCGCCGAACTACCGCCGTTGGTGATCGTGATGTTGGTCGTGAAGCCGTTGTTCCAGGTGTTCATCGCGTACGTGACCCGGCAGCCGCCGACCGGCGGGGTCGGCGTCGGCGTGGTCGGCGGGTCGGTCGGGCTGCCGAAGCCCTCGATCACGGCGTTGTACGCCGGCTTCTTCGCGTAGTTGTCGTCGAAGAGCAGTGCGGCGCCCTGGCCGGGGAAGGTGTCGGGCACCCAGGAGTACCTGTCGGTGATGCCCCAGACCGTGATGCTGGTGCAGCGCGACACCGCGACGCATGCCTGCACGACCTTGCGGTAGTCGCTCGCCTGGGTCTGAAGGTTGCCGCTGCTCGCCGGTGTGGGCATCCGAATGTCGAGCTCGGTGATGTTGACGTCGAGGCCGAGGCTCGCGAACCGCTGGAGGTTGGCCTGGAAGTTGGACGGCACCTGGCCGACGATCAGGTGGGTCTGGAATCCGACGCAGTCGATCGGCACGCCGCGGGCCTGGAAGTCCCTGACCATGTTGTAGACGGCGTCGCTCTTCGCGTTGACGGCATCGGTGTTGTAGTCGTTGTAACAGAGCTTGGCGCCGGGGTCGGCCGCCCGGGCGGCGCGGAACGCCTCCTCGATGTAGCTGTTGCCGATCCGCTGCTGGAACACCGATTGGCGGCGGGAGCCGTTTTCCTCGAACGCCTCGTTGACGACGTCCCAGTAAACGATCTTGCCTTGGTAGTGGCCGGCGACGTTCGAGACGTGGTTGCGCATCGCCTGGAGCAGATCAGTGCCGGAGGATACGCCGGAGACCCAGCCCGGCAGCTGGCTGTGCCAGACCAGCGTGTGACCGCGGACCTTCTGGCCACGGGTCTGCGCGCGGTTCACGATCGCGTCGCCGGCGGCGTAGTTGAACGAGTTGCGCGACGGTTCGGTGGCGTCCCACTTCATCTCGTTCTCCGCCGTGACGCCGGTGAACTCGGTGTCGAGCGTGGTGGCGTACTGCGACTCGCTCAGACGGTTGCCCGAGACGGCCGTACCGAAGGTCTTGCCCTTGGACGAGGCGGCCGAGCCGAGGGTGGTGGCGGCGGTCGAGGACGGCGCGGTGGCCACGACGGCGGCGAGGCCGGTCGCGGTGAGTGCCGTGAGCACCGTGGCCGTGAGCGCGGTGAAGGCACGCCGCCTTCTGGGTGGGTGGGGGGCGCTTGTCACATCTCCTCCTCCGGAGAGCGGGGGCGAGGATTCGTGGGAGCGCTCCCAATACTTGGTCCAGTCAGAACACGAGTCAACATGTTTCGGAAATGTTTCGATAACGGCGTCCGACGTGTTTCGAACCGCCCGCTCGGACCGGCCGGGTCCCGCATTTCCCCCGCGTCCCCGGCCGGTCCGTCGACGTCAGCCTCGCGCCGCCTTCGACCAGAGGTCGAACAGGCGCCGTGCCGAGCCACCGACCGGGCCGATCGCGTCGGCCAACGTCTCGGACCCCGGGAGCCGTGCCTTGTCCACCGCCGACACCGCGAGCGCGGCGTCGTCGATGGTCGACGAACAGACCGCCAGCAGGTAGTCCGGCACCACGAGCGCGGGGTCGACGCAGCCCACGAGGGGTGTGCCCACGGCGGCGATCAGGGGAAACACCGTTCCCGGAATTCCGATCGCCGCCTCAGCGCGTGCCGAGGCCTCCAGCGACGGGACCTCGCTGATCTCGTAGCGATCCCACAGCGCGGGATCCTCCCTCGGATGCAGACCGACGAGGATCCGCCTGCCGGCGGCCTCCAGCCTCTCGGCGGCCGCCAGCAGAAGCTCGGTGCCGGGCGCCGCTCCCCCGGTGTCGTCGGCATGGGTGACGCTCGTGAGCACCAGCACGAGCCCCGGTTCCGGCACCCGCTTCGGCAGATCATCGGTCTGTGGTGACCCGACCACCCGCACCGGGCGCCGCGTACCGAGATAGCCGGCGAACGCGCGGGCCGCCGCCGGCGAGGCCGCTGTGATCACACGCAGCCGCCGGTGCAGCCGCCTGGCGAGAGCGGCCTCTTGCGGCCCCAGGTAGGCGAGTCCACTGGCGGCCAAGGGCAGCCGCCGGCAACGATCGGCACACTCGACCGGCCACTCCCCGGCCCCGGCGACCACGAGCAGATCGGCGGCAGGGGCCGTCTCCGGTGTCGCGGTGGGCACCGGGTCGTCCGGCTTGATCTGGGAGAGGTCGGGCACCAGCTGGGTGAGCCGCCAGCCGCGCCGTCGAGCCTCGGTGAGCAGCGGACTGATGTGATAGGTGCCCCACGGCTCATTCGTCGCCACCAGTACCCGGAGCCGCTCGCCGCCCGGCGAGGCAGCCGCGGTACCGCCCAGCGCGATGCCCGCGGTCGCGGCGAGGGCGCCGCCGAGCACCGCGCGACGCGACAACGCACCCGATATTCGTTGATCGTTTCCCATGCCGCGTCAACGTACGGTGTCGAGTCGGCCGGGAACTGAACTCCACCGGAACGCATCCAGATCTTCGGCAATCCGGTTGAGCAGTAACATTTCAGGATGGCCGAGGCGAAGTTCGAGGTACAGATGCTGCACGACCGGGTGATGGTTCGGGTCGAGCAGGAGTCGGGCGAGCGCCGCAGCAGCGGCGGCATCGTGATTCCCGCGACCGTGCAGCAGACCAATCGCCTCGTCTGGGCCGAGGTCTGCGGCATCGGCCACCATGTCCGCACGGTCAAGGTCGGCGACCGGGTGCTCTTCCACCCCGAGGACCAGTTCGAGGTCGAGATCCAGGGTCAGGACTACCTCGTCATGCGCGAGCGCGACCTGCACGCCGTCGCGAACGAGCGCCCCGAGCACGGCACCGGCCTGTACCTCTGAGCCGGCCGGTACCTCTGCGTCGGCTCGTACCTCTCTGAGCCGCCCGTCGCGTCACCGGCGTTCGAGCGCCACCCTCGGCAACCGGCGGGCCAACGCGGAGGGCAGCCACCAGGCACGGCGTCCCATCAGCCGCATGACCGCCGGCACGATGAGGCAGCGGATGACGACGGCGTCGATGAGGATCGCGGCGGCCAGCCCGAGGCCGAACTCCTGGAGCATGCGGACCGGGCTCAGGACGAAGGCGCTGAACACCACGATCATGATGGCGGCGGCGGCCGTGATGACGCTCCCGGTGGTCGCGAGACCCTCCCGGACGGCGGCCGCCGCGTCGCCGCGGCGCTCCCACTCCTCGTGGATACGGGAGAGCAGGAAGACCTCGTAGTCCATCGACAGCCCGAAGACGATCGCGAAGATCATCACCGGCAGATACGCCTCGATGGGGCCCGGCTGGGCGAAGAGCAGGCCGTGCTGGAAGACCAGGGTGATGACCCCCATCGCGGCGGCGATGCTCAGCAGGTTCAGCACCGCGGCCTTCACCGGGATCAGCAGCGAGCGGAACACGATCAGCAGGAGCAGCGAGGACAGCCCGACGACCACCAGGACGAACAGCGGCATCCGGTCGGCCAGTGTGTCGGAGAAGTCCTGCGCCGCCGCGGTGGCGCCGCCCACCATGAAGGCGGCGCCCGTGGCGCGCTCCAGGGGCGGCAGCACCTCACCGCGCATCCGGTGCACCAGTTCGCCGGTGGCCTCGTCCTGCGGCGCGGAGTCGGGGAAGACGATCAACGTGGACACCGCGCGGTCACGGGTCGGGATCGGACCGGTCACCGAAGCGACCCCCGGGGTGGCGGCGAGCATGCGCCGCAACTCTCCCGCCGCCCGCTCGTCGCCCTGGGCCACCACGATCAGCGGGCCGTTGACGCCGGGGCCGAAACCGTCGGCGAGCAGGTCGTAGGCGCGGCGACTGGTCGCGGAGTCCGGGTCGCTGCCGGCGTCGGCGAAACCGAGCCGCATCCCGAGCGCGGGCGCGGCGATCGCGAGGAGCGCGACGGTGGACACGAGCAGCGCGAGCCAGGGGCGACGTTGCACGAGCGCCGCCCATCGCCGCCAGCGGGCCCCGCGCTCACGATGGGCTCGACCCGCGCGCCGGTGGACGCTCCGCCGGATGCGCCGGTGCAGCAGCGCGAGCAGCGCCGGGAGCAGCGTCAGCGCGGCGAGCATGGTCATGAGCACGGTGAGCGCGACGGCGAGTGCGACGCCCTGCAGGAAGCCCAGCCCGAGAACGACCAGTCCCAGCAGGGCGATGATGACAGTGCAGGCGGCGAAGAAGACCGTTCGCCCGGCCGTGTCCAGGGCGGTGCGCGCGGCCTGCTCGGGCTCGGCTCCGTCGAGCAGTTCGTCCCGGTAGCGGGAGAAGAGGAGCAGAGCGTAGTCGACGCCCACCCCGAGGCCGACGAGCATCATGATCGGTGGCGTGAAGTCGGCCACGTCGGCGATCCAGGAGGCGATGGCTATCAGCCCGAGCGTGGTGCCCACCGCGAAGATCGCGGTTATCAGCGGCAGGCTCGCGGCGACCAACGAGCCGAAGAGCAGCACGAGGATCACGAGTGCACCGAGCATCCCGGCGCCCTCGGCACCACCGCCGCCCTCGCCCTCCGCCACCTCTCGTACGGCGTCGCCGCCCACCTCGACCTGCAGGCCTGCGCCGTCGACGGCCCGTGCCGTGTCGACGATCTCACGAACGTCCTCGGCGGGCACGGCCTCCGCCCGGCCCTTCAGGCTGACGGTGGCATGGCCGATGGTGCCGTCGCGTGAGATCGCGCCGGGCTCGGCGAAGGGCCCGCGTACGCCTGCGACGCCGGGCAGTCCCTCCACCTCCCGCAGCATCTCCTCCACCCGGGGGCGCGTGCCGGGCGCCGCGACGCCGCGGACGTCCCGCATGACGATCTCGACGCTGTTCCCCACCTCGGGGGAGCCGTGCCGCGCCAGGACGTCGGCGGCGCGCTGGGAGTCGGTGCCGGGCAGGGTGAAATCGTTGTGGTAGTCGCTGCCCACCATCGCCGACGCGCCGGAGACGCCGATAAGGATCGCCGCCCAGAGCGCGAGCGCGCCCCAGCGGTGATGGTAGGACCACGCCGCGAGCCGCTCGAACAGGCCGGCGCGGCGCGGCGGTGCGGTGGTCGTGGACGTGGTGGCGGGGGTCTGCGGAGGCATGCCAACAAGGATCCGCGCGAGACGGCCACCGATCGTCCTGCGCAGGCACGGAATCGCCGTACCCCCGGAGTCGTCGGCGGAGCCGCCGCCCTACCGCGGCGGTTGCGCGGAGCGGCGGATGGATACCCCAGCGGTTGTCAGGAGAGCCAGCCAGGGGTGATCAACCCGGACTCGTAGGCGAGTACGACCAGTTGCGCGCGGTGCCGTACGTCCAGCTTGGTCATGATGCGGCTGACGTGCGTCTTCGCCGTCGCCGGGCTCAGCACGAGCCGTTCGGCGATCTCGTCGTTGGACAGACCCTCGGCGACCAGCGTCATGACCTCGCGTTCTCGTCCGGTGAGCGCGTCCAGGCGCGCACCGGGAACCGGCCGATCGACGCGTCCGGCGAACTCGGAGATCAGCCGGCGGGTGACCGAGGGTGCGATCAGCGCGTCGCCGCGGGCCACGACCCGGACTCCGTGGATCAGTTCCATCGGCTCGGTGTCCTTGACCAGGAACCCGCTGGCTCCGGCCCGCAGAGCGCTGTAGACGTAGTCGTCGAGGTCGAAGGTGGTCAAGATGATCACTTTGACGTCGGTGAGGTCGGCGTCGTCGGCGATGCGCCGGGTGGCCTCCAGGCCGTCCAGCTCGGGCATCCGGATGTCCATGAGCACGACATCGGGCCTGAGGCCGCCGGCGAGACGCAGGGCCTCCGCTCCGTCCGAGGCCTCGGCGACCACGCTGATGTCGTCCTCGTCGTCGAGGATGGAGCGGAACCCGGCCCGCACGAGGCGCTGGTCGTCGGCCAGCAGCACCCTGATCAACGGACACCGCCCAGCCCGCGCGAGCCGAGCGGCAGCCTGGCGCGGACGCGGAATCCTCCAGCGGATCCGCCGCCTTCGGCGGTGAGCTCGCCGCCCAGCGCCCGCGCCCGCTCGCCCATGCCGAGGATGCCGTTGCCCGCGCCCGGGTCACCGCCTCGCCCATCATCGTCGATCTCCAAGCGCACGTCGTCGCGGCCGTAGCGGACCCGCACGACCGCCATGGTGGCGCGGGCGTGCCGCGTCACGTTGGTGAGGGCCTCCTGCACGATGCGGTACGCGGCCAGGTCGACCTCAGGGGGCACCGGGCGCCGCTCCCCCTCGATCTCGGTCCGTACGTCGAGCCCCGTGGTCTCGGCACCGGCGACGAGATCGGCCATACCGGCCAGGCCGGGCACCGGCTCGGTGGGCGCCGCCTCGTCGACCTGCCGCAGCACCCCGAGCGTGGCCCGCAGTTCCCTGAGGGCCTCCCGGCTCGTCTCCTTGATGGCGGCGAGGGCACGCTCGGCCTGCTCGGGATCGCGCTCGATGCGGTGCAGCGCGGCCCCCGCCTGCACGTTGATGAGGGAGATGTTGTGGCCGATCACGTCGTGCAGCTCACGCGCGATGCGGAGCCGCTCCTCGGTGGCCCGCCGCCTGGCCTCTTCCTCCCGGCCGCGCTCGGCGTCGAGGGCGCGCTGTTCGACCTCGCGCAGGTAGGCCTGGCGGTTACGGGCGACGGCGCCCAGCGCGACCGCCGCGATGATCCAGCCCGTGACGAGCGACAGTGCGGCGTTGTCCACGTGGCGTGTGTCGCCGGCCGTCTCGCCGAAGCCGGTGGCCAGCAGCGCCAGGACGCTCAGGGTCACCGCCGCCTTGAGGTGCCCTTCCGCGGCGGCGGTGTAGAGACCGACGATGAAGGTCACGAGCAGCGTGCCGTCCGGCTCACCGAGCGGGTAGTACAGGCCGCAGGCGAGCAGGGTCAGCGCCGCCATGGCGACCGGCCATCGGCGCCGGAAGTACACCGCGACCAGGGCGACGACGATCAGCGCCCAGCTCAGCAGATCGGCGGACGCGAACGGGCGCTGGTCCCGCAGCGCGAAGAGAGCACCCGCGACGACCACGACGGCGACCCCGCCCGCCACCACGGCGTCGGCGGCACGGCCGCGCAACGGCCACGGCGGCGCACCCGGGGTCAGTGCCATGCACCGCAGCATAAGGCCGCCACCGAGACCGCCGGCGGGGGCTCAGCTCTTGACGTCGACCCAGACCAGGCGGTGGTCGGAGCTCGGGAACGGGAAGACGCCGGTCAGCCGGGACAGCGGGTCGGCCTTGACCGGCCAGAACACCCCGCCGTCGACGGCCCGCAGCGACTTGGAGGGCAGCACATGGTCGACGCGGAGGTTGCCCGGCGCGCCGTCGGCGAAGTCGGCCGTGTCGGCCGCCGGGTCGCCTCGGTGGCTTGCGTTGGCACCGCCCTGCAGCGCGCTCGCCTCAGCGGCCCCCTCGCTCGAAGGCACGTACGAGGCGTTGACCCGCGGGTTGCGCAGCAACTGGTCGATGGCGCTGTCGACGCTGTCGCCGTCGAGAGGGTCGGCGTTCTGGTCCCCGGCGATCACGAAATCCGCGCCGGGCCGCAGCCCGCCGTGCCGCCCGCGATCGTCGTAGACATAGCGCGCCGAGCGGACGTAGTCGGCCCAGAAGCGGATCTCGTCGTGGTTGCGCAGGCCGTTGCGGTCCTCGGCACCGTCGAAGGTGGGCGGCGTCGGGTGGCTGACGAGGAAGTGCACGGTACGCCGCCCGATGCGGACCGGCACGTCCCAGTGGCTCTTGGAGGACAGGCGCAGCTTCTGGAGTTCGGCGGGCGAGTACCAGTCACGGGGCCGTGCGGTCGCGGGGTCGTCCGGAAGCAGGGCCCCCGGCATGTCCGCCCACCTGAACTTCTGGAACGTCCGGATCGAATCGAAGTCGATCGGGTAGCGCGAGTAGACGGCCATGCCGTACTGGCCGGGGAACATCCCGTAGCCGTACGCATCCTGGCCGTAGGCGTCCGATCCCGGTTCGGTGACGACCGTGCCGTCGTTGTTCAGGTCGAGGCCGGAGGCGATGCCGGTGTTGCTCGGGGCGATGTACCGGTATCGATACTCGATCGGGCGAGCGCCGTTCTGGCCTACGGACAGGTAGTTCTTCTGGAAGAGCCCCGGCGCCGCGCGGTCGTAGTCGAATTCGTTGATGAGCAGCACGTCGGGCCTGTTGCGCTGGATGATCTCGGCGATCGTCCGGGCCTGCGCGTTGCCGGGCGTCGACAGGTCCGCGATGAGGGCGCCCGCGGTGGCCCGGTTGAGCGAGGCGTTGAACGTGGCGAACCGCACGCCCCCGTGATCGGACGCTGCCGCCGGCCCCATGGCGGCTGCGGTCAGTGCCACGGCTGCGGCGACGACGGTCGCGGAACGGGCACGGGTACGCATCATCAGACACTCTCCTCAGGACATGGCGATCCTGGTGATCGTGGCATGACTTCGGCGTCCGGTGAACGACCCCGGGGCAACGCTGCGGCAGCGACTCCGTGAGCACCGGGTGCGCGTGAGATCTTGACCGGGGCACGACAGACCCAGCACGGAACGAGGAAGAACACCATGACCGACAAGGTCGGAATGAAGGGCTGACGCCCACCGGTGCCGCCCAAGCAGCCGCTCGGCATCCGGGCCACGAATCCCAGAGCGCTGATGCCGGTGACCGGCAGGAGGCGAAACGACGCTGAGACGGCCGGTGTCCGGGTGAGGTCATGTGATGCTCCGCCTCCGCCCCGGGATCAGACGGTGACGGCGGCGGTCGATCCGGTGCGGTCCTTGCGGACCCGGAGCTGTGCGGGAATGCGGGTGCGCAGCTCGGCGACGTGACTGACGATGCCCACGGCACGCCCACCGTCCCTCAGACCGTCGAGAACGTCCATCACCTCGTCGAGCGTCTCCTCGTCGAGGGTGCCGAAGCCCTCGTCGACGAACAGCGTGCCGATCTCGGTGCCGCCGGCCTCGGCCGTCACGACGTCGGCGAGCCCGAGCGCCAGGGCCAGGGAGGTGATGAAGGACTCGCCGCCCGAGAGCGTCACCGGGTCGCGGTCCTGCCCCGTCCAGGCGTCGGTGACGCGCAGCCCGAGCCCGCCGCTGCCGCCCCGGCGGTCGCCGGCCGCCCGGTCGATCGTGTGGGCGAGCGCGTAGCGGCCGGCCGACATACGCGACAGCCGCTCGTTGGCCGCCGCGACCACCTGCTCCAGCCGGGCCGCGAGCACGTAAGCCGACAGGCGCATGCTCAGCAGGTTCACTCCGGGCTGCCCCGATGCCAGGCCCGCGAGCCTGGCAGCGACGAGATACCGCTCGGCCGCCGGGCGCCAGGCGGCGACCCGGGCGGCCAGTGTCACGCGCAGTTCGCGGAGGCGGTCATGGCGCTGCCGGGCACGGTCGCGGGCCGACACCACAGCGGTGTAGGCACTCTCAGCCATCACCAGGCCAGCCTCGAGCGCCGGCAACTCCGGTGCCGGAAGTTCCGCCGCCGTGACGAGCTCAGGGTCGTCCAGCAGGGCGCGTACGGTCGCGTCCTCGTCGTCGAAGGCCTTGATCTCGGCCTTGATCCCGGCCCGCGAGTCGGCCGGCAACGCGGCGTCACGCGCGTCGTCGAGCGAAGCGAACCCCTCGTCCGAGGCGGCGTCCGAGGCCGCCGACCGGGCGAGGACCAGTTCCTCCTCGGCGGTCCTGGCGAGCCGCGTCGCCTCAGCGGCGGCCCGCAGCAGCTCGGCCTCGCCGGCGAGCCGGTCGATGCGCGCCTCGAGCGTCGGGTCGGCGCCGCGTGCCTCGTCCAGACGCTCGGTCAGCCGGATCGTCTCGGCGGTGAGCTCGGTGTGGCGGGTCCGATTCTCCGCGAGCGTCTGCAGCACTGTTTCGCGCCGGTCCCTGGCGCGGGTCAGCTCGGCCTCGGCGTGGAGCAGCCGCTCTTCGAGCCGCTCGGTCTGCGCGGCGTCGGCGTCAACGGCGGCCAGCGCCTCCTCGGCCGCGGCCAGCTCGTCGGCCAGCACGTCGACGGGCTCCTCGCTGATCTCGAGCAGCCCGTCGAGCTCGGCGCGCAGCTCGGCCAGCCGGGCGGCGGCGTCCTCCCGGCCGGCCTGCGCCCCGTCGTAGGCGGCCTGGGCGCGCTCCTCGTCGGCCTCGTCGGGGGTTCCGTCGAGTGCGACGGCCGGGTCGGGGTGCTCGGCGGAGCCGCAGACGCGGCAGGGCTCCCCCGCGGCGAGTTCCCCGGCGAGGACGGCGGCCATGCCGTCCAGGCGGGCCTGCCGGATCTCCTGCAGCCGGTCGCGCAGCTCCTGAGCGGTGTCGACCACGGCCTGATGACCGATCTCGGCGTCGGCGAGCGCGGCCCTGACGACGTCCCTGCGCCTGGCCGACTCGATCCGCCGCCCGGCGTCCTGCAGCACGGCCTGCGCCGCCGGGCGCCCCGCCGCACGCAACCGGGCCCCGTCGAGTTCGGCCCGGCCCTCGTCCACCAGCTCGGGCAGCTCGGCGAGCAGTGCCGAGAGCCCGGCCTCCTCCTGCTCGAGGCCCGCCAGCCGGCCGGCCACGCCCGCGATCTCGCCGGCCATGTCGCGCAGCCGCGCGGCGTCGTCACGCAGCCGCTCGAGCCCGGCCGCCTCGTCGCGGCGGTCGCGCTCGGCCTTGTGCAGCACGTCGTCGGGGGCCGAGCTGGGCACGAGGTCGGACAGCGCCGCGCGGGCGACGGCGGCGGCGTCGCAGGTCCGCTCGGCCTGGCGGGTCCGGGTGGTCACGGCGTTGATCAGCGGCAGCACCCTGTCGGCGCGGGCGGCGGCGGCCTCGCGCCCGGCGAGCACCGCACGCTCACCGGCCCTGGCGTCGATCGCCTCCCTCCTGCGGAGGGCGTCGGCGTGCCGGCGCTGCCGCTCGGCGAGGCCGCGGCCCCGCTCGGCCTTCTCGCGGGCCGCCGAAAGGGCGGCCTCGGCATCGGCCACGAGCGACTCGGTCTCGGTGCGCACCGCGGCGAGCTGGCCCTCGAGCTCGGTTGCCCAGGGGGTCACCATCTCGTGCCCGCCGTCGCCCGGCGGCTGCTCGCGCCGGGGCGCTGGCACCAGGCCGCGGCCGGCCGCCGCTTCGCCGCCGGGCCGTTCGGCGCCGGCCGTCTCGGCGATCCGATCGGCGGTCGACTCGACCTCCGCGCGCAGCTGCTCGGCCCGCCTGCCGCTCACCGCCCTGCGGTCGGCCAGCCACTTCTCCACCTGGGTGAACACCTCGGTGGCGAACAGCCGCTCCAGCACCTTGCGGCGCTCCTCGGCGCCTGCGCGCAGGAACGCCGCGAACTCGCCCTGCGGCAACAGTGCCACCTGGCAGAACTGGTCGGCCGTCATGCCGAGCAGCCCGCCGATGAAGTGCCCGGCCTCGTCGAGCCGGGCGGACCGGCCGAGCCACGAGCCGTCCTCGTACTCCTCGACGATCACCTTGGCGTGCTCGGACGTGGTGCCGGTGCCGCGGATCTTCGGCCGCTCCCACGACGGCGACCGGGTGATGCGCAGCCGGCGGCCGCGGACCGTCAGCTCCAGCAGGACCCTCGGCGCGGCCCCCAGCGCGGCGTGGTCGCTGCGCAGCAGCCCCTTGACGGCGTTGCGGGCGCCGGGCACCTGGCCGTACAGCGCGAAACAGAGGGCGTCGAGGACGCTGGTCTTGCCGGCGCCGGTCTGGCCGTGGATGAGGAAGAGCCCGGCGTCGGACAGCGTGTCGAAGTCGATGGTCACGGTGCCCGCGAACGGCCCGAACGCGGTCACCTCGAGGCGGTGCAGCCTCACGGCGGGCACCCCCTGCCGGCGGGCCCGGTCACGCCGTGGCCTCCTTCACCCGGCAGGCCTCGAAGGCCTCGTGCAGCAGGGCCCGCTCGGCCTCTCCGGCGGGCTCGCCGCTCACCTCGGCGACGAAGTCGCGTGCGATGTCGAGGTCGGAGCGCTCCCTGATCCGTTCGGACCAGGAGCGGCCGCCGCCGGCACCGGCGCCCTCGGGTTCGAAGCCGAGCGCGAGCGTGTGCGGGAACCGCCCGCGCAGCCGCTCCATCGCCGCCGGCGGGCGGTGCGGATCGGTCAGCACGACCTGGAGCCAGTGGTCCTCGTATCGCGCGTGCGCGGGCGAGGTGAGCAGGTCGTCGAGCCGGCCGCGGAGCCGGGCCAGCCGGCGCGGGACCGGCGCCTCGACGAACTCGGCGGCCAGGCCGCCGTCGGCGCGCTCCGGAGGCAGCTCGACCAGCCAGGAGCCCTTGAGCTGGCGGGTCTCGGAGAAGGAGTAGGCAAGCGGCGATCCCGAGTAGCGCACGGTCTCGGTCATCGTCTGGCGGCCGTGCAGGTGGCCGAGCGCGACGTAGTCGACACCCTCGAACACCCCTGCCGGCACGTGGGAGACACCGCCCACGGAGATGTCGCGCTCGCTGTCGCTCGGCTCGCCCCCGGTGACGAAGGCGTGCGCCAGCACGACGGCGCGCCCGCCCCGCCCCGCGAGGTCGGCGCGCACGCGGCGCATCGCCTCGGTCATCGCGGCGGTGTGGCCGCGCGCGTCCAGGTTCCAGGGCGCGCGGAGCAGTTCGGGCTCGAGGTAAGGGATGCCGTAGACCGCGAGAGTCTCACCGCCAGCCGGCACGAGCACCGGCTCGCCCACGGACGCCGGATCGGCGCGGACGTGCACCCCTGCGGAGTCCATGAGGCCGGCGCCGAAACCGAGCCGCTGCGCCGAGTCGTGGTTGCCGGCGATGAGGACCACCCGGCTCAGCTCGGCCAGCCGCCGGAGCGCCTCGTCGCACAGCCGCACGGCGTCGACGGGCGGCAGCGCCCGGTCGTAGACGTCTCCCGAGACCAGCACGCAGTCGACCCGCTCGGCACGCACCGT
Organism: Actinomadura sp. HBU206391; assembly: GCF_014323665.1. Lineage (GTDB taxonomy): Bacteria > Actinomycetota > Actinomycetes > Streptosporangiales > Streptosporangiaceae > Actinomadura_C. Next base: position 21,388 of record NZ_JABVEB010000077.1, read on the forward strand.
CTCGACCAGATGGTCGACGAAGGCGGCCTGGGCGCCCAGCAGGTCCTCCCGGTGGAAGGAGCGGCCGAGGTGCCAGTCGGAGGTATGGAGGAGACGCATCGCACCGAACCCTAGGCGGCACCTCCGACACTTCCGCCTCAGAAACGCCGAGGAACCCCAAACGATCACAATTGCCAGGTGTCGCCGCCGTGGGCCCGCCGGCCGGTGGCCCGGGATGCCGCACAGATCCGGCAACGGCCGGGTACCTCCCGGCCGGTGTCACGTGGCGCGACTCGTCGTAACATCGTGTGGTGAGTGATCGTCCGTACGTTCTGCTCAGTTGTGCGATGTCCGTGGACGGCTACATCGACGACGCGAGCCCACAGCGGTTGCGGCTATCCAACACCGCGGACTTCGACCGGGTGGACTCCGTGCGGGCGAGCTGCGACGCGATCCTGGTCGGGGCGGGCACCGTCCGCACCGACGATCCGCGCCTCCTCGTACGGTCGCCGGAACGCCGGGCCAGGCGCGTGGCCCGCGGAGTGCCGGCGGAACCGGCCAAGGTGACGCTGACGAGCAGCGGCGACCTCGATCCGGACGCCCAGTTCTTCACCACCGGCCAGGCGCCGAAGCTCGTCTACGCAGCCTCTCCGGCGGTGCGCGAACTCACCGGCCGGTTGAAGGGCCGCGCCGAGGTCGTCGACGCGGGCGATCCGCTGATCCTGGCGGTCGCGCTCGCCGACCTGCGGCAACGCGGAATCAGGCGGCTCATGGTCGAGGGGGGCGGCAGCGTCCACACCGAGTTCCTGACCCTGGGGCTGGCCGACGAGCTCCAGCTGGTGGTCGCCCCGTTCTTCGTGGGCGACCCGTACGCGCCGCGTTTCGTACAGCCCGGCGTCTTTCCTCAGAGCCCCAAGCGGCAGATGCGGCTGGCCGAGACCACCCGGATCGGCGACGTGGTGCTGCTGCGCTATCTGATCGGGACAGGTCGTGGATGACCGGCGCTGGCTGGAGCTGGCCTGCGACCTCGCCCGGCTGTGCCCGCCGTCGGACACCGCGTTCTCGGTCGGTGCCGTGATCGTCGGGGCGGACGGCCGGGAGATCGCCCGCGGCCACTCCCGGGAGGCCGACCCGCACGCGCACGCCGAGGAGTCGGCGCTCGCGAAGGTGACGACGGGGCGGGAGCCCCCCGATCCTGGGGCGGCGGCCCTGCTGCGCGCGCCCGGCACGACGGTCTACAGCTCGCTCGAGCCCTGTGGCCAGCGAATGTCCCGGCGTCTGACCTGCACCGATCTCATCATCGCGGCAGGGATCTCCCGGGTCGTGTTCGCCTGGAGAGAGCCCTCGGTGTTCGTCGAGGGGAAGGGCGTCGAACTGCTCGGCGCCATGGGCGTCGAGGTCGTGCAGATCCCCGATCTGGCCGACCGGGCCCGTGAGCCGAACGCCCATCTGCTCGGCTAGGCGGCACCCGGGAAGCGCCATCCCGAGAAGCGCTGCCCGAGAACCTCAGGGGACGACGCGGTAGTGAGTGGTGAGGCGCAGGTCGTCGTCGAGGACGTGGAAGGCGATGGCGGGCGGGAGCTCGTAGTCGAGGTCGTCGCCGCGTTCCCACGGAAGGCTCAGAGTGGAGACCACACCCGGGGCGACCAGCAGTGGCCGGCTGGCGAAGGTCGTGGCGGCCGCCGTGTGGGCGTGGCCGCACAGGGTCGCCATGACATTGGGGTGCCGGGCGATCAGGTCGGCGAGACGCTGTTCCCCGTACTGGCGGATCTCGTCGATGAACGGGCTGTGCAGCATCACCGGCGGGTGGTGAAAACAGACGAACACCGGTGTCCGTTCGGGCGTCTCGGCCAGCACCGCCTCGAGCCAGGCGATCGTGTCGTCGGTGAGGAACCCGTCGTGCCGTCCGGGGATGCTGGAGTCGCAGAGCGCGAACACCGCACCCGCGGCGCCGTGCACCTGGTTGATAGGGCCCTCGCCGCCGTCGTGGCCCAGCAGCACCGCGCGGAAGGCCTCGCGAACGTCGTGGTTGCCCGGGCAGGTGAAGACCGGGTGCCGCGAGGCGAGGATCGTCTTCGCCTGGTGGTACTCCGCCGGCAGACCGTGATCCGCGATGTCTCCGGTGATCAAGACCGCGTCCAGCGGCTGCGGCAGCTCGTTCAGGTAGGCCATGACCCTGGCCGCCCGCTCCGCGCTGCGGTCACCGCCGTCGAGGTGGGTGTCGCTCACATGCGCAAGCACGATCATTGATGCTCCCTTCGACCACGCACGCCGCATCGCGGCCTCTTCACAGTCTGGCCGGTGCCGATGCCGCCGGCCTACCGGCTCATGTCGATCTCGCCCTCCGCGAGAAGTTCTCGCCTCTGCGAGATCCGGGCCCGATCCCCTTGTCAGCCACCCAGGCGGCCGTGCGATGCTGTCGCCAAGCAAGCACTCGTTCAACCAACCTCCGGTCCCACCACCCCCGGGAGGCACACGCCATGCGCGAGCACGATCGGCTGTACATCGGCGGCGACTGGGCCGCACCGGCCGGCACCGGCACCATCGAGGTCATCTCACCGCACACCGAGGAGGTCGTGGGCCGGGTGCCCGACGGCACTCCGGCGGACATCGACCGCGCGGTCGCCGCGGCCCGCGAGGCCTTCGACAACGGCCCCTGGCCGCGGATGACCCCGGTCGAGCGGGCCGACGTCGTGGCGCGCCTGGCCGCCCTGTACGCCGAGCGGCTCGGCGACTTCGCCGAGATCATCACCGCCGAGATGGGCTCGCCCATCCTGTTCTCCCACCTGGCCCAGGCGCCGATGCCGCAGCTGATGCTGGCCTATTTCGCCGACCTCGCGCGCACCTTCCCCTGGGAGGAGGAGCGGCCGGGCATGCTCGGCCCGGTGACCGTGCGCCGCGAGCCGGTCGGCGTGGTGGCCGCGATCGTGCCGTGGAACGTGCCCCAGTTCGTCACGATGACCAAGCTGGCGCCGGCGCTCGTCGCCGGATGCTCGGTCGTCCTCAAACCGGCCCCCGAGACGCCGCTCGACGCCTACCTGCTCGCCGAGCTCGTCCAGGAGGCGGGCGTTCCCGCGGGTGTGGTGAACATCGTTGCCGCCGGCCGGGAGACCGGCGAGCATCTGGTGTCGCATCCCGGCGTGGACAAGGTGGCCTTCACCGGCTCGACCGCGGCCGGGCGGCGCATCGCCGCCATCTGCGGTGAGCAGCTGAAGCGCTGCAGTCTCGAGCTCGGCGGCAAGTCGGCCGCCGTCATCTGCGACGACGCCGACCTCGCGGCCACCATGGAGGGCCTCAAGATGGCCGCGCTGATGAACAACGGCCAGGCGTGCGCGGCCCAGACCCGGATCCTCGCGCCGCGCGGCCGCTACGACGAGGTGGCCGACGCCCTCAGCGCGATGGTCGGCGGGCTCGCCGTCGGAGACCCCTCCGACATGGGCACCGAGATCGGGCCGCTCGTCGCCAAACGACAGCAGGACCGGGTCGAGGGCTACATCCGCCTCGGCCAGGAGGAGGGCGCGAAGGTCCTCACCGGCGGGCTGGACCGGCCGCATGACCGTGGCTGGTACGTCGCCCCCACCGTGTTCGGCGACGTCGGCAACGACATGCGGATCGCGCGTGAGGAGATCTTCGGGCCGGTGCTGGTGCTCATCCCCTACGAGGACGAGGCCGACGCCGTGCGCATCGCCAACGACAGCGAGTACGGTCTCGGCGGCTCGGTGTGGACCGCCGACGTCGAGCGGGGCGCCGACATCGCGCGGCGGATCCGCACCGGCTCCTGCGGCATCAACCACTACATCATCGACGTGAACACGCCGTTCGGCGGCTACAAGTCCAGCGGCATCGGCCGCGAGCTCGGCCCGGAGGGCCTGTCCGCCTATCTCGAGCAGAAGGCGATCGCCCGCCTCGCCCCTCCTCCGGCGTGATGTCCCGATAGTCCGCCCGGTAATCGTGGGCGCACCGAGAGTTTCGGCGGCGCTGATGTCACGTTTCCCGTCTAGGGGCCGTACGGTAGTTCGCCGTGTCCGCTGCCTTCGATCCGGCGAGCCCGTCACCGGGTGCCGCGAGCCTTGACGACGTCCTCGTCGGCGAGGCCGTCCTCGGCGTCTACCGGCAGATGTTCGCCGCTCTCGCCAGGGACAGCGGCGCGGTGGTCGACGACCCCGAGATGGTCGACGTCGCCGAGACGCTGCTGGCCGCGTTCGCCGATGCGGGCGAGGACGGGCTCGGCCACGAGCAGATGCGCCATGTCTGCCGCCGCTACCCGGCCGAGGTGTTCGAGAACCGGCTGAGGGTGCTCAAGGGCCTCGGCGCCATCCGCGAGGTGTTCCCCAAGCCGGGCCAGCTGCGCTACCGCGCCTCGTTCACCAGCGTCGTCGGGCTGATGTTCGTCCGGCGGATGATGCTCGACGGCGGCCAGTCGGAGATGCACCGGCTGCTCGCGCTGGAACAGCTCAACGTGTCCGATCCGCGGATGACCGGAGAGCAGGCTGCCGGCGGCGCCGAGGGGCTCGCCCGCGCGTTCCGGCTCTGGAGCGTCGAGCTGCTCACCCTCACCAACGCGACCATCGAGGAGCTGCGCGAGCAGGCGCCGAAGCTCTGGGGCAGTGAGGAGATCATCCAGCGGGCCGAACGGCTGCACGGAGCGATCCTGCGGCGGTGGCCGGAGCTCGACCGCACCTGTACGGAGCTGCGTGCCGCGATCTACGCCTACGGTGACGCGTCGCGGCGGGCGGCGGCCCGCCTGACCGACTCGGCTGGGACGACCCGCAACCTCACCCTGCTGCCGCCGGAGACCTGGCGTACCTTCGCCCGCACGGCGTCGCGCGAGCGACTGGCCGCCGTGCTGGACGGGTTCGTGTTCGACGCCCCGGCGCCCTGGCACGAGCCCGCCGCCATCGTCACCGCGGTCGACGAGGGACCCCGGACCACGGCGCCGCGCCCGGCCCCGCCCCGGCCCTCGCTACCCGACCCGGGCCTGTCCGAGGACGCCTCGGCGGCCGACGGCGGCGCCGTCGAGCGTCTCAGCGCCGTGGCCGAGCAGGTGCTGCGGGGGCGTGACCGTGTGGCGGTGCACGACGTGCTCTCCGAGGCCGGCGACTGGCCGACCTCGCGGCGGCTGTTCGCCGATCTGTCCTCGGCTCATCTGCACCCGGAGCTGCCGTACCGTCTCGCCTGGTCGGAAGGGCTCCAGCCCCGTCCGGGCGCCGCCCCCTCCTGGCTGTCGCACGGGCATTTCGAACGGATCCCCTCATGAGGCCGTCTCGTCTCCCGCGCCGGGGGTGCCGGTGAGCGTGGATCCCGCCGTGCTGGCGAGGGCGAGGGTGCGGGTGCTGGGGCCGCTGCCGATCGGGCCGGCCGACCCGGCACCGGCCGGGCTGACGCGCGCGACCGAGCCGTCCCGGGTGTGGCTGCTGCCGTCCTGGCCGGACGGCGCGACCCCGGCCCTGCTGGAGGAGTACGAGACCGCCGCGCCGTCGATGGACCGGCCCGGGCAGGCCCGCCGGGTGTTCGCGGCGGCACTGCGCTGCTGCTGGACCGATCTCGACGCCGCGCCCTGGCCCGGGCGTACGGCCGCGATCGCCGACGCGCTCGAGGTCTATGTCGGGATGGCCAGGGGCGACGCCGACCTCATGCGCCGCTGGGCGCTCGGCGACCTGCGCCGGCTGGCCGACTCGGGCTGGCTGCTGCTCGACGAGACCGCCGGAGCCGTGCGGCTCGGCCCGCGCACCGCGAACTGGCCGGAGGACTCGCTCTCCTCCCTGCGCGACCTGCTGCGCCGCCTGCCCCAGCCGCCGGCCGGCCCTGGGGCGATGCGATGACCGAGCTGTTCGAGCCGTTGCTGCGCCCGTACGACGAGAAGCGGCGGGCCGAGCTCGTGGCCGCGTTCATGGCGGTGGAGCACGCCGCCGAACCGGTGCCCGAGGTGAGGTTCCCCGCGCTCCGGGAGCCGTCGCACCGGAGGGTCGTCGAGGAGATGCTGGCGCTCGTGGGCCGCACCCTGATCCGGTCACGCGACCGCTGGATCTCCGGTTACCGCGACGACGTCTCCGCCGAGCTGGCGCGCGACCCGGCGTGCGCGCAGCCCGAACAGGACCGGGCGGTACTGGTGCTGGTGCTCATCCACTCGGTCGCGATCCCGCGTGCCGAAGGGCTGCTCACCGAGGACTCCTGGATGTCGCCCGTCCCGGCCTCGGTCGAGGAGCTGCGCAGGCGGTCGCAGGTGCCGGTCGGC
>NZ_JABVEB010000078.1 GCF_014323665.1 Actinomadura sp. HBU206391
GACGAGGACGAGCAGCCCGCCGCGGCGGCGAAGACCGAGCCGGCCGAGAGGCCGGAGAGGCCCGCCAGGGCCGCCAAGGCCGCGAAGGCCGACCGGTCGGAGAAGGCCGACGAGGATGACGACGACGGCGACGACGACGGCTCGTCCGGCTCGACCCGGCGCCGCCGGAGGCGCCGTCGCCGCACCGCGGGTGGCGCCGACTCCGACGACACCGGTCAGGACGACCCGCCGAACACCGTCGTCCACGTGCGCGAAGCGCGCGCCGCCGAGGACGAGGTCCAGTCGGTCAAGGGCTCGACCCGGCTCGAGGCCAAGAAGCAGCGCCGCCGCGAAGGCCGTGAGCAGGGCCGCCGTCGCCCGCCGATCATCACCGAGTCGGAGTTCCTGGCGCGGCGCGAGGCGGTCGAGCGCGTCATGGTGGTCCGCCAGGAGGGCGATCGCACGCAGATCGCCGTACTGGAGGACGACGTCCTGGTCGAGCACTATGTGGACCGCGCCAGTCACCAGTCGTACGTCGGCAATGTCTACCTCGGCAAGGTGCAGAACGTCCTTCCGTCGATGGAGGCGGCGTTCGTCGACATCGGCAAGGGCCGCAACGCGGTGCTCTACGCGGGCGAGGTCAACTGGGACATCGCCGGGCTCGAGGGCCAGCCGCGCCGCATCGAGTCGGCCCTGCGGTCCGGCCAGTCCGTGCTCGTGCAGGTCACCAAGGACCCGCTCGGACACAAGGGGGCCCGGCTGACCAGCCAGGTCTCGCTGCCCGGTCGCTACCTCGTGTACGTCCCTGACGGGTCGATGACCGGCATCAGCCGCAAGCTGCCGGACAAGGAGCGCGCCCGCCTCAAGCAGATCCTCAAGCGGGTCATGCCCGAGAACGCCGGCGTGATCGTTCGTACCGCGGCCGAGGGCGCCACCGAGGAGGAACTGGCAAGCGACGTGTCGCGGCTGGCCGCCCAGTGGGAGAACATCCAGCGGCACAGCAAGACGGCTACGGCGCCCGAGCTGCTTTACGGCGAGCCCGATCTCACGATCCGGGTGGTCCGCGACATCTTCAACGAGGACTTCGGCAAGCTCGTGGTCTCGGGCGACGAGGCGTGGGGCATGGTCGAGGACTATGTCAGCTACGTCGCGCCGCACCTCGCCGGCCGGGCGGCGAAGTGGACCGGGCCTGAGGACGTGCTGACGGCCTACCGCATCGACGAGCAGATCTCCAAGGCCCTTGAGCGCAAGGTGTGGCTGCCCAGCGGAGGCTCGCTGGTGATCGACCGCACCGAGGCGATGACCGTCGTCGACGTCAACACCGGCAAGTTCACCGGCCAGGGCGGCAACCTCGAAGAGACCGTCACCCGCAACAACCTCGAGGCGGCCGAGGAGATCGTCCGCCAGCTGCGGCTGCGCGACATCGGCGGCATCATCGTGGTCGACTTCATCGACATGGTGCTGGAGAGCAACCGCGACCTGGTGCTGCGGCGGCTGCTGGAGTGCCTCGCCCGCGATCGCACCAAGCACCAAGTGGCCGAGGTCACCTCGCTCGGCCTGGTCCAGATGACCCGTAAGCGGGTCGGGCAGGGCCTGCTGGAGGCCTTCTCGGAGGTCTGCGAATGCTGCAACGGCCGTGGCATTCACGTGTCGCTGACCCCGGTCGAGGACAAGCCCGAGCAGGCCGCGACCCTCGGCCGGCGCCGTAAGCGCAAGGGCGAGGTCGAGAAGGTGGTCGAGAAGAAGATCGCCCAGCACGAGGCCGAGCGGCCCGCCGAGGCCGAGGCCGACGATGAGGCGGTCAAGCCGGACAAGAAGCAGTCCGGACGCACCAGGGGGGCCAGGTCGCGAGCGGCGAAGGCCGCCAAGGTCGACTTGGCCGAACAGCCGGAACCGGCCGAGACGCGCACTTTGCCCGGTGCCACCGAGCCCGCGGCTCCGGCCGTCGAGGACGCCGCCGAAGCGGCCGTCGAGGCCCCACCGGCCACTCTGGACGCGGTCGAGGTCGAGACCGCCGAGACCGTCGACGTGAGCGTCCCTGCGGACGTTCGGGGCGTCGAGGAGGACGCCGCGGCCACCAGCAACGGCCGTAAGCGCCGTCCCCGCCGGTCGAGGGCCAAGGCCGAGGTCGGCTCCGAGGATGCCGACTGAGGTCCCTGTCCCTGGACGGGCCGACAGGAGCCATCGCGGACGGCCGCGAGATCGACCCGGCGGATCCCCGCCGGCGTGATTTCGCGGTCGCCTGCGCCACGGCCCTCTGTTGCCGGACTGGTTCGCTTTCCGGCCAGGGGTTCCGGTACTCTTTAAAACCGGCGCGTGCAATGCGCGTGTGTTCTTGCGCCTGAGATCGCTACCGGTGATCCGGTAGGTCGAACTCGGTGCAGATCCTCAGGTCCTCGAACGAGGACAACCAGGAGTTTCAGCCCCGTGATGCGGGGATGGTCCGGAAGGGTTCCGCGTGTACGCGATTGTCCGTTGCGGCGGCAGGCAGGAGAAGGTGGCCGTCGATGACGTGCTCACCGTCGACAAGCTGACCGGAGAGGTCGGCTCGACGGTGACGTTCCCGGCGCTGCTGGTCGTCGACGGCGACAACGTCGTGAGCAAGGCGGCCGAGCTGTCGAAGTACGTGATCAGTGCCGAGATCCTTGGCGCCACCAAGGGTCCCAAGATCGACATCATGCACTACCGGAACAAGACCGGGTACAAGCGGCGGATGGGACACCGTCAGCCGTACACCCAGGTCAAGGTCACCGGAATCAAGGCCGGAAAGTAAGGCCGCTCCGCGCAAGCGGAGATGACCCAGGAGGGGGCAGAAGATGGCACATAAGAAGGGCGCCTCGTCCAGCCGAAACGGCCGTGACTCCAACGCTCAGCGCCTCGGCGTGAAGCGCTTCGGTGGCCAGGTCGTGAACGCCGGCGAGATCATCGTGCGTCAGCGTGGCACCCACTTCCACCCCGGCGTCAACGTCGGGCGTGGCGGCGACGACACGCTGTTCGCGCTCGTGGCCGGCGCGGTGGAGTTCGGCCGTTACCGCGGCCGGCGCGCCGTGAGCATCATCCCGCCGGCGGAGTAGTCCGCCGCAGCACACAGGCCATTGACCAAGGGCGGACCGGTATCGGTCCGCCCTTTGTCGTTTTTGCCGGACGGCCTGGGCGAGAACGCCCGGCTCGTGAGACCCGGCCCGAACAGCAGGACCAGCACGAAGAGATCGATGTGACGAGGGGGAGGGAGCGACGTGCCTGATTTCGTGGACCGTGTGGTCCTGCATGTGGCGGCGGGCAACGGCGGGCACGGGTGCGCCTCTGTGCACCGCGAGAAGTTCAAGCCGCTCGGCGGCCCCGACGGGGGCAACGGCGGGCACGGCGGCGACGTGATCCTCGAAGTGGATCCCAACACCGCGAGCCTGCTGGACTACCATCGCCGGCCGCACCGCAGGGCGGGCAACGGCAAGCCGGGGCAGGGCTCCAACCGCAACGGCGCCGACGGCGGCGACATCGTGCTGAGCGTGCCGAACGGCACCGTCGTGAAGTCGGCGAACGGGACGGTGCTGGCCGACCTGGTCGGGGCGGGCACCCGGTTCGTGGTCGTCGAGGGCGGCAGGGGCGGTCTCGGCAACGCCGCGCTGGCCTCGGCCAAGCGCAAGGCCCCCGGATTCGCGCTGCTGGGCGAACCGGGCACCGAGCACGATCTCGTGCTCGAGCTCAAGACCGTCGCCGACGTGGCACTGGTCGGCTTCCCGAGCGCCGGCAAGTCGTCACTGATCGCCTCGATGTCCGCGGCCAAGCCCAAGATCGCCGACTATCCCTTCACGACCCTCGTACCGAACCTCGGCGTGGTGAGCGCCGGCGACCATGTCTTCACCGTGGCCGACGTCCCCGGCCTGATCGAGGGCGCCAGCGAGGGCAGGGGACTCGGGCTGGAGTTCCTGCGCCACATCGAGCGCTCGTCGACCCTCGCCCACGTGCTCGACTGCGCCACTCCCGAGCCGGGCCGCGACCCGGTGTCGGACTTCGAGGTGATCGAGCGCGAGCTTCAGGCCTACGACGAGGCGCTGGGCGACCGGGCCCTGTCGGACCGGCCGCGCCTGGTGGTCCTCAACAAGATCGACGTGCCGGACGGCCGGGAGCTGGCCGAGCTCGTACGGCCCGAGTTCGAGGCTCGCGGCATGCGGGTCTTCGAGGTGTCGGCGGCCTCGCACGAGGGGCTGCGGGAGCTGGCCTTCGCGATGGCCGAGATGGTCGAGGCCTACCGCGCGACCCTGCCGCCCGAGGAGCCGACCCGGATCGTCATCCGGCCGGCCGCGGTCGGCGGAGCGGAATTCGAGGTCAAGAGTCTCGGCGAGAACACCTATCTCGTCACGGGTGTCAAGCCCACGCGATGGCTGCGCCAGACCGACTTCACCAACGAGGAGGCCGTGGGCTACCTCGCCGACCGGCTGGCGCGGCTGGGCATCGAGGAGCGGCTGTCGAAGGCCGGAGCCGAGCCCGGCGCGACCGTCATGATCGGCACCGAGCAGGAATCGGTGGTCTTCGACTGGGAGCCCGAGGTGGCCGCCGGCGCCGAGCACGGACTCGGCCCCCGCGGCACCGACCGCCGGCTCAGCGACTGGTGACCACGGCCGAGTCCCCGACCTGAGGAGGCCGAGTTTGTCCGAGGGGACATTCTCCGAGAGGACGCCGTCGGATACGACGGCGGCGCGCGCGGCGATCACGGATGCGCGCCGCATCGTGGTCAAGGTGGGGTCCTCGTCGCTCACCACGCCGGACGGCATGATCGATGCCGACCGCATCGACGCGCTGGTCGGCGTGCTGGCCGCGCGGCGCTCCGCGGGCGGCGAGATCGTCTTCGTCTCGTCGGGCGCGATCGCCGCGGGGCTCGGCCCGCTGGGGCTGCCGCGGCGCCCCCGTGATCTCGCCACGCAGCAGGCGGCGGCGAGCGTCGGGCAGGGGCTGCTGGTCGCGCGCTACGCGTCCGCCTTCGCCGCGTACGGGCTGCGCGTCGGCCAGGTGCTGCTCACCGCCGACGACCTGATCCGGCGCACTCATCACCGCAACGCCCAGCGCACCCTCGCCCAGCTGCTGGCACTCGGCATCGTGCCGATCGTCAACGAGAACGACACCGTCGCCACCCACGAGATCCGGTTCGGCGACAACGACCGGCTCGCGGCCCTGGTGGCGCATCTGGTCCGCGCCGACGCGCTCGTGCTGCTCTCCGACGTCGACGCGTTGTACGACGGCGACCCGCGGCGGCCCGGCTCCCGCCGCCTCGCCGAGATCCGGCGGCCCGAGGACCTGCAGGGCGTCGATCTCGGCCGGGCCGGCGGCAGGGTCGGCACCGGAGGGATGGTCACCAAGGTCGAGGCCGCGCGGATCGCCACCGGCGCGGGTGTGCCCGTGGTGCTGACCGGCGCCGCCTCCGCCGCGGCCGCGCTCGCCGGTGATCCGGTCGGCACCTACTTCCACCCGAACGGCCGGCGGCCCTCCACCCGCCACCTGTGGCTGGCGCATGCCACCACCGGGCAGGGTCGGCTGCTGCTGGACCCGGGCGCCGTCGAGGCGGTCGTACGGCGCCGCAAGTCGCTGCTGCCGGCCGGTGTCACCGGAGTGCAGGGCGACTTCGCGGCGGGCGACCCGGTGGACGTCTGCGACCACGAGGGCGGCGTGGTGGCCCGTGGTCTGGTGAACTATGACGCGGGGGAGATCCCCGACCTGATGGGACGCTCGACCCGCTGGCTGGCCCGCGAGCTGGGCCCGGAGTACGAACGCGAGATCATCCACCGCGACGATCTCGTACTGCTGTCGACCGCCACCGACCTGCGGACAACTGCAAGATCACGAAAGGGAACAGGCGATGAGTGAGGCAACGCGGAAGCAGGTGCTCGAGGTCGCGGGGCGGGCGCGGCAGGCGGCCGCCGAACTGGCCCCGCTGCCGCGCCGGGCCAAGGACGCGGCCCTGCACGCCATCGCCGACGCCCTGACCGCCAGGGCGCCGGAGATCCTCAAGGCCAACGACTCCGACGTCGTACGCGCGCGCGAGACCAGCACCCCCGAGGCGATGATCGACCGGCTGAGCCTCACCGAAGAGCGCGTCGTCGCCGTCGCCGACGCCGTCCGCCAGGTCGCCGCGCTGCCCGACCCGGTCGGCGAGAACGTCCGCGGCTACACGCTGCCGAACGGCCTCGAGCTGCGACAGGTACGGGTACCGCTGGGCGTGGTCGGCATCATCTACGAGGGCCGGCCCAACGTCACCGTCGACGCCGCCGCGCTCACCCTCAAGAGCGGCAACGCCGTCCTGCTGCGCGGCTCGTCGTCGGCCTACGACTCCAACACCGCCCTGGTGACCGTCATGCGCGAGGCCATCGCCGGTACCGAGCTGCCGGCCGACGCCGTCCAGCTGGTCCCCGGTACCTCGCGCGAGTCGGTGAAGCACCTGATGCGCGCCCGTGGACTGGTCGACGTGCTGATCCCGCGCGGCGGCGCGGCGCTCATCAACTCCGTGGTCGAGGAGTCCACCGTTCCGGTGATCGAGACCGGGGTGGGAAACTGCGCCGTGTACGTCGACGCGGCGGCCGACGTCGACCTGGCCGTGGACATCCTGATCAACGCGAAGACGCAGCGGCCGTCGGTCTGCAACGCCGCCGAGACCGTTCTGGTGCACGCGGGCATCGCCGACGCGTTCCTGCCCGCGGCCCTGCGGGCCCTGCGCGACAAGAACGTCACGGTGCACGGGGACCCCCGGGTCCGGTCCTATGGCCCGGACGTCGTGCCGGCCACCGAGGACGACTACGCCGCCGAGTATCTCTCGCTGGACATCGCCGCGGCCGTCGTCGACTCGCTCGAGGACGCGGTCGCGCACATCCGGCGGTACGGCTCCGGGCACACCGAGGCGATCGTCACCACCTCGCAGCAGGCCGCCAAGCGGTTCGTGGCACTGGTCGACTCGGCCGCCGTCATGGTCAACGCCTCCACCCGGTTCACCGACGGCGAGGAGTTCGGCTTCGGCGCCGAGATCGGCATCTCCACCCAGAAGCTGCACGCCCGCGGCCCGATGGGGTTGCCCGAGCTGACCTCCACCAAGTACGTCGTCACCGGCGAGGGTCATCTCAGAGGCGTCTGACCGGCACCCGGTAGCCGATCAAGGTCCTGGGCACCTCCGGGTGCTGCGATCCTTGATCGATGTCAATGGCTTGCCAGCTGTATAGACAGCTAGTCGGCTAGACTTCGTTTATGACCGATCGCTCCGCTCGCGAGGACTTCGCCCCGCGGTACTTCGTCATCGAACAGGCGCTGCGCAGGCGCGTGGCCGCGGCCCTCCCCGGCGATCCGCTCCCCTCGGAGAGCGCCCTCAGCGAAGAGTTCTCGGTGAGCCGGATGACCGCCCGCGCCGCCGTGCAACGCCTCGTCGCCGACGGACTGGTGGACCGCCGGCCCGGCCGTGGCACTTTCGTCGCGCCGCCGCCGACCACCCGTCGCGCCGAGAGCCTCGTGCGCTTCAGCGAGGAGGTGCGCCGCCGTGGCCAGGCCCCCTCCTCCCGGGTGGTCTCCGCGGGCACGCGCGCCGCGACCGCGGACGAGGCGGACCGGCTGCGCCTCCCCGCGGGCGGCCGGGTCGTCGCGATCGAACGGGTCAGGCTGGCCGACGACCTGCCGGTTGCGCTGGAGACGGCGGTCTTCCCCGGTGGACTCGAGGACCTGCTGACGGCCGACCTCGAGGGGTCCCTTCACACCGCGCTGATCGACCTCGGCCGGGTCCCGGCGCAGGGACATGCCCGGATCAGCGCCGCCGTCGCGAACGGGCCCGAGGCCGAAGCCCTGGCCGTGGCGGCCGGGGCGCCGCTGCTCGTCGAACACCGGCTCATCCTCGACCAGCACGGTCGTCCACTGGAGCTCACCGATTCCCGGTACGTCGCCGCCCGCTACGGGCTCGACGTGGCCTTCACCGTCGAACCGCCAACCGCGAAGGACGCCGCCTCGTGATCGATGCCACCGCTCTGACCGTCGCCGACCTCGCCAAGATGATCGACCATTCGCTTCTGCGGCCCGAACTGACCGCCGACGACGTCCGGGCGGGATGCGCTCTCGCCGCCCGTTACCGCGTCGCCTCGGTCTGCGTGAAGCCCGCCGACGTCGCCACGGCCGCTGAGCGGTTGAGCGGTACGGGCGTGCGCGTCGGCACCGTGGTCGGTTTTCCGCACGGCTCCTCGACGCCCGAGGTCAAGGCGGCCGAGGCCCGTGCCGCCGTCGCCGACGGTGCGCACGAACTCGACATGGTGCTCAACATCGGCCGTCTGCGCGGCGGTGATCACACGGCCGTGCTCGCCGACGTCCGCGCCGTCATCGAGGCCGCTCCCGAAGCGGTCGTGAAGGTCATCTTCGAGAACGCGTACCTGACCGACGAGGAGAAGATCTGTGCCTGCCGCCTGAGCGAGCGGGCGGGCGCACACTACGTCAAGACCTCCACCGGCTTCGCCCCCTCGGGCGCCACCGTGGAGGACGTACGGCTGATGCGCGCCAACGTCTCCGACCGGGTCGAGGTCAAGGCCGCGGGCGGCGTGCGCACCCTCGACACCCTGCTGGAGATGGTCCGGGCGGGCGCGTCCAGGTTCGGTGCCACCACGACCGCCGCCATCCTGGATCTCGCCGCCGAGCGCGACGGCGCCGGCTGACCCGGAACACGGCTTCGGTCTCGGCGAGATCGCTCCATGACCGGCCCAAGGCACGAGGCCCCTCGCGACCGCGCGTCGCGGGAGGCCTCGTGCGTCCTTGGTCGACCGGCCGGTCAGCGTACGGTGAGGTCGGCCGCCTTGTCGCCCGCAAGGATCTTGTAGGCGCCGGGCAGCACGGTGCGATCGCCTGCTCCGTTGACGTCGCCCGCCGTCAGCGCCAGCCGCGAC
Source organism: Actinomadura sp. HBU206391 (assembly GCF_014323665.1). GTDB lineage: Bacteria > Actinomycetota > Actinomycetes > Streptosporangiales > Streptosporangiaceae > Actinomadura_C. The sequence continues at coordinate 8,874 of NZ_JABVEB010000078.1, forward strand.
AGCGGGACCGACAGCGTCACGGTCTTGGCCTCGCCGGCCTTGAGCGGCACCCGGGCATAGCCCGCGAGTCGCTTCGGCGGCACCAGGACGCGGCTCACCGGCTGCGCCGCGTACACCGGCACGATCATGTCGCCGTCCCGGGCACCGGTGTTGGCGACCCGCACCGAGACCTTCACCATGCCGTTCCGCGAGGTCGACGCCGACCCGAGGGTCAAGCCCTGTACGGCGAAGCCGGTGTAGGAGAGGCCGTGCCCGAAGGCGTACTGGGGGTCGTAGCCGGAGCTCTCCCCGGCGTTGGTGCCGGGCAGCTGCTGGTAGTACATCGGCATGTCACCGACGCTCTTCGGCCACGAGACCGGCAGAACGCCCGTGGGGTTGGTCTTGCCGTAGACCGCGTCCGCGACGGCGTTGCCGCCCTCCGAGCCGGGCAGCCACGCCGCGAGCACGGCGTCGGCGTCGTTCACCTTCCCGAGCACCAGCGGGCGGCCGGTGATCAGTACGGCGATGACCGGCTTGCCGGTGGCCTTGAGCGCCGCGACCAGGTCCTGCTGCTCGGCCGTGAACGCCGGGACCTCCTTGTCGTTGGTTCCCTCGGCGCCGGGCTTCTCGCCGACGACCACGACGGCGGCGTCGGCGTCCTCGGTCTTGTCGACCGCGTCGTCCTTGGTCGTCGCGTGCTCGACGGTGGTGCCCGACGGGGCTCCGGCCCGCAGGCCCGCGAGGACCGTCTGCCCGGGGACCTTGTCGCCGTCGGCCATGCCCTGCCAGCCGATGGTCCAGCCGCCCATCTGGTTGGGCAGGCTGTCGGCGCTCTCGCCGGTGACGACGATCTTCTTTCCGGCGGCGAGCGGCAGCGCGCCGCCCTGGTTGCGCAGCAGTACGAGCGACTCGGCGGCGGCCTTGCGGGCCAGCGCGGTGTCGGAGTTCAAGACGATGCCGTCGGCCTTGGCGGCGTCGACGTAGGGGCGTTCGAAGAGCCCGCGCTCGAACTTGAGCCGCAGGATGCGCGAGGTGGCCTCGTCGATCCGCTTCCTCGGCACCAGGCCCTCCCGGACCGCGGCGAGCAGGCCGTCGGTGAACTCCTTGGCGCTGTAGGGCTCCATCGCCATGTCCACGCCCGCGTTGACCGAGGCGGCGATCGCGTGCTTGTAGTCCCCGGCGATGTGGTAGCTCTCCTCGAGGGCCTTCACGTCCCGCCAGTCGGTGATGACGACGCCCTTGAACCCCCATTGCTTGCGCACCACGTCGGTGAGCAGGTACTTGGAGGCGTGTGCCGGGATGCCGTTGACCGCGCCCGAGTTGGCCATGAGGGTGTCGGCACCGGCGTCGACCTGTGCCTTGTACGGGGGCAGCAGCGTGTCCTGCAGGTAGCGCATCGAGACGTCGGTGTTGGTGCGGTCGTGGCCGTTGAAGGGCTCGGAGTAGCCGCCGAAGTGCTTCACCGTCGAGGCCACCTGGCCGGTGGCCTCCATGCCCTTGACCGTGCTGCCCGCGAGCGAGCCGGCGAGCACCGGATCCTCGGAGAAGGCCTCGTAGTAGCGGCCCCACCGTGCGTCCCTGGCCAGGTCCGAGACGGGCGCGAAGTTCCAGGTCGGGCCCGTGGCCTTCACGACCTTGGAGGTCGCCGCGCCGACGTCACGCACCAGCGCGTCGTCCCAGCTCGAACCCAGGCCGATCTGGTGCGGGAAGATCGTTGCGCCGGACACGTTGTTGTGGCCGTGCACCGCGTCGACGCCGTAGATGATCGGGATGCGCAGCCTGCTGTGCTCGATGGCGTACTTCTGCACGTAGTTCACCATCTCTGCCCACGCCTTGGGCGTGTTGGAGGGTGGCGTCATCCCTCCCCCGGACAGGATCGAGCCGGTCTTGGCGTCGTCGAACACCGCCTTGAGACAGTCGGCTCGCCAGTCGCCGTTCGTCCATTCACAGTCGCCGCGCAGCCGGGCCACGGCGATCTGCGTCATCTGCCCGACCTTCTCCTCCAGCGTCATGCGCTTGAGAAGGTCCGCGACCCGGGCGTCGGTACGGGCGTGCTGATTCAGGTAGGTCGGCTGGGACGACTGGGCCCCGGCGGAGGCGGCCGTCATGGTCAATCCGGTCGCCGTCAATGCCGCGGCCAGCCCGATGCGGGCGGCCTTCGTCCTCAGGAGATTTCGCATGCGCTGTGCTCCCAGAGCCAATGCGTCCGGCCCCCCGGCCCGTGACGCATGAGAAATATTCGGCTCTGTGAGCAAAGTTTACGAAAAAGGGGAAGTCAAGAGTTGAGTGGAGAAGTGCTCCAGATGTAGCTCTATGTCTAGTTCGGCGGATCAGTTCTCATGGTTCCGATCACCGCCGCCGCCACGGCGGCCGATGCGGTCGAAGAGACCCTCCGCGGCACTCGCGGCGCCCTCGGCGACGTCACGCACCTTGCCGATGAACGGGTCGGCCGTGCGGCTCCACGACTCCCGGTAGGCGTTCGCCGCATTCTTGATCTCGTCAGAGATCTTGGCGTCGCCGTCGTCGGTACGCCGTGGGTAGGCGCCGGTGAGGATCCGCTCGTACTCGCCCTCGCGCGCCCACCGGTCGATCTCGGCGAACCGCACCACGGCGTAGGGGTGGGACTGCCGCAGCAGGTTGAGGAACTTCAGCAGGCCGTCCCGGACGTCGCCCGCCGCGTCGTACTCGCGGGCCTGCGCGTGGAAGGCCTCGGCGTTCATCTCGGTCAGCCGCCCGCCGCCCGCCATCTTCATCAGCGCCCGCTTCACCGCCTCGGGGTCCTGGCTGGTCAGCAGGCCGGCCCGGTCGGCGGACAGCTCGGACTTCCGCTGCCACTCCTGGAGGCCCATGATGATGGCGGCGATGCCGATGTTGCCGAGCGGCAGCCAGGCGAGGCGGGCGCCGAGCGAGGTCAGGATCAGCAGCATGGTGCGGTAGACCGCGTGCCCGGACAGGATGTGGCCGACCTCGTGCCCGATGACGTAGCGCAGTTCCTCGTCGTCGAGCAGGTCCAGCAGACCCGTGTTGAGCACGATGAAGGGCTTGTCCGTGCCGATCGCCATGGCGTTCGGCGTGGGGTCCTGCACGACGTACAGCTCGGGCACCTCGGCGAAATCGAGGATGTAGGAGCTGTCGCGCACCATGTCGTGGATGTGCCGGAACTGGTCCTCGCCCACCCGGACACTGCCGCCGAGGAACATCAGCCGGATGGCGCGCTCGCTGAAGAGCCCGGACAGACGCCTCAGTACGGTGTCGAACCCGGTCAGCGACCTCAGCGCCACCAGCGCCGAGCGGTCGGCGGGGTGCTCATAGGCCCGGGAGCTGATCCCGGGAAAGCGGGTGCGTGAACGATCCGGGGTCTTCGTCATGTCCGGCATGCTAGTTCCGACGAACCACCAGGGCCCAGGGTTCCCCCCGGGACATGTTCCACCCGGGACGGGTGCCCGCGGGAACGGGCATCTCCGGGGGCGCCGGCACGGATCGCCGATCTCGACCGGGGCGGCTCATGTCCCGTATGCCCTGCTCGCTAGGGTTCCCCTATGGAAAAGAGGCCCCGCAGGCTCGGCATCATGGGCGGTACCTTCGATCCGATCCACCATGGTCACCTGGTGGCGGCCAGCGAGGTGGCGCACCTGTTCGCCCTCGACGAGGTCGTGTTCGTGCCGACCGGCCAGCCTTGGCAGAAGACCCGCCGGAAGGTCGCGCCCGCCGAGGACCGCTATCTGATGACCGTGATCGCCACCGCCTCCAACCCGCGCTTCTCGGTCAGCCGCATCGACATCGACCGGCCGGGGCCGACCTACACCGTCGACACCCTGCGGGAGATGCGCGAACTGCGTGGCCCGGACACCGAGCTGTTCTTCATCACCGGTGCGGACGCGCTCGAGCAGATGCTCGCGTGGCACAAGGCCGACGACATGTTCGGGCTCGCGCACTTCATCGGGTGCACACGGCCCGGCCACAGCCTGGCCGATCCCGGCCTGCCCGCGGGCCGGGTCAGCCTGGTCGAGGTGCCGGCACTGTCGATCTCCTCCAGCGAGTGCCGTGAACGGATCAAGGCCGGCGAGCCGATCTGGTACCTCGTGCCCGACGGCATCGTTCAGTACATCAACAAGCGCGCGCTGTACCAGGACTAGCCGCGGCCCGGCGGTCCGCGGTCATCGCTCTGGGGGATCATCGCTCTGCGGGATCACCGCTCTCACCGGTCACCGCGATCGGCGCGGAGGGGTCGTCGTGGTCCTGTCGTGTGATCTCCGCGACGTCGTCGTCCGGTGGTGCGATCGGGTCGGGCAGCTGCCATCCATGGGTCCGCAGAGCCTGCAGGAACGCCGTGACGATCTGCGGGTCGAAGTGGCTGCCGGCGCAGTTGCGCAGCTCCGCCACCGCGTCCTCGATGGGGCGGGCGGGGCGGTAGGAACGCGTCGAGGTCATGGAGTCGAAGGCGTCGGCGACGGAGATGATCCGCGCGAATTCGGGGATCTCGTCCCCGGCGAGCCCCATGGGGTAGCCGCGGCCGTTCATCTTCTCGTGGTGGTGCATGATGCCCGCCAGTGCCTCGTCGAGAAAGCCGATCTCCTTGACGATCTGCAGGCCGCGCATGGGGTGGAGCTGGATGGCGGCGAACTCCTCCTCGGTGAGCTTCCCGTCCTTTTGCAGGACCTTGGTCGGGACGCCGAGCTTGCCGACGTCGTGCAGCATGCCCGCGTAGCGGATGGCCTCGACTCTCGGCCGAGCCATTCCGATCTCTTCAGCGATCATGACCGAGCCGCGGGAGACCCGCTCACTGTGCCCGCGCGTGTAGTAGTCCTTGGTCTCGACCGCCTGGCAGAGGGCGGCGAGGGTGGCCTCGTGGGCCTGCTGCTGGGCGCGGGTCTGCGCGAACGCCCACCGCGCGATGAACAGTGGCAGCAGCACCAGCACCAGGGCTCCGGGGCCGAGCGTGGGCCAGAGCCCGGCGATGAGCAGCCCGATCAGCCCGTACCCGAGGATGCCGGCGGCCAGGTGCCCACTGGCCCACAGGAGCCCCCACAACGGGGCCTGCTTGCTGAGCAGCAGGACGCCCCCGGCGAGCAGGAGATTGACGACGACATAGGTGACGAGCGCGCCGAGGAAGGGCCTGAGGGCGTACTCGACCCAGTGCGGCTGTCCCGGCTGGTGGGCCAGGCCGCCGAGGGTGGAGTAGGCGGTGCCTGAGGCGTATCCGCACAACGCGAACTGTGCGCCGTTGAACAGCCGCTTGACAGGTGACCGGAGCCTCTGCCCGGTGATGATCGCGCTGGCGCCGACGATCGCCGCTCCGGCCGAGCCGAGCAGGACCACGGAGGCGAGACCGGCGGCGTAGCTCATGCTCACGCGCGCTCGCTCGACGCTCAGTTTCGCCGGAGCCGAGTCGAGCGCGATGAACAGGATGACCAGGACGGCGAGCACGTGGTGGTCCAGGCGCGTGTACGAGGACGTGGCCAGGAGGGCGACGGCGGCTGCGACGGTCCCGCAGACGTAGGCCCAGGCGGAGAGGGGAAGTCCACGCATTGCTGCCCCTAGGGGGTCGATGACGTGCCGTGATCGGGGTAACGGGTCCCCAGGGTGGCTCCAGTTCTCGGAAGGAGCGTAACCAGAGTGACCTGAGCCACACCAGGAATCAGGAAAGCGTGAACGTCACGTGAGGTAATCGTCACCCCACGGTCTCCGTCGCCGATCGGGGAACGGAGATCTCGCCGGCGGCCCGGGCCCACGGGGACGCGGCTTTGATCTCCGCGGCATTCCCGCGCGCGCCTGCCGTGCCGGCGTTCGGCCTGGTCAGCGGCCGATAAACCGACATGTCGTCAGGCGACCGAACCCCATGCGCGGTGCATGAACAATCGAAATCCATGCCATGACGGCTAATAACGCGGCTTGTCGCGGCCAGGACGGTGGAAACCCCCTCGGAGATGCCGACGAGGCCGGATAGTCTCGTGGGGAGTATCGACAGACCGGGGCGGCTTCACCCGTCATGAGAAGGTGGAGTCTGGGACATAGTCCCCGGACAAGGAGGATCACGTCGCACCGTGACAGCATCCGATAAGGCCGCCCAGCTGGTCCGGATCGCCGCAGAGGCGGCCGGGGAGAAGCTGGCCGATGACATCATCGCCTACGACGTAAGTGAACAGCTCGTCATCACCGACGCGTTCGTGCTCTGTTCAGCGGCGAACGACCGGCAGGTCCGGGCCATCGTCGACGAGATCGAGAAGCGGCTTCGCGAGGACGCCGCTGCCAAGCCCGTACGCCGTGAGGGCGAACGCGAGGGCCGCTGGGTGCTACTCGACTACATCGACATCATCGTCCATGTGCAGCACGAGGAAGACCGGCTGTTCTACGCCCTCGAACGGCTCTGGAAGGACTGCCCGCGGATCGAGCTGCCCGAGAGCGTCAACGCGCACGCCTCACGCGGGCGGGGCGCGCTGTGACGCAGGCTCAGGGGGGTCGGGGAAGCCAGATTCGGGGAAGCAGGGGCAAGCGCCGGCTGGTGCTGTGGCGGCATGGCCAGACCTCCTGGAACCTCGAGAACCGCTTTCAGGGCAAGACCGATATCCCGCTGGACGAGACCGGCGTGGCGCAGGCCGAACGCGCCGCCCGTCTGCTCTCCGGACTGAAGCCCACCGCCATCGTCTCCTCGCCGCTGAAGCGCGCCGCCACGACCGCCGGGGCGCTGGCGGAGATCACCGGGTTGCCGGTGAACTACGACGCGGATCTGGCGGAGCGCGACGGCGGAGAGTGGGAGGGGCTCACCGGCCCGGAGATCCGTGCACGCTTTCCCGCCGAGCACGCCGCCTGGGAGCCGCCGGGCGGGGAGACCAGCGCACAGGTCGCCAAGCGGGTCGCGGCGGCGCTCGGGCGCGCGGTGGACCGGCTGCCGGCCGAAGGGGTGCTGGTCGTCGCCTCTCACGGCGCCGCCCTGCGGCTGGGCATGGTCGAGCTCCTCGGCTTCCCGGAGGAGATCTGGGAGCGCCTCGGCGGCCTGTCCAACTGCAGCTGGTCGGTCGTCGCCGAGGGCCGGTCCGGCTGGCGGCTCATCGAGCACAATGCGGGCACCCTGCCCAAACCGGTGCTCAGCGACGACCGTACGGAGAACGGGGCCTGATCCGCTCCCCGTAATCCGATTCGAACCGAGGTTCGGTGTCCTATACACTGGCGAAGCGCTGCGGGTGAGAGCCCAGCAGTGGCGCGGGGCTATGGCGCAGTTGGTAGCGCGCCTCCATGGCATGGAGGAGGTCTGGGGTTCGAATCCCCATAGCTCCACGAGCAGGGCCGATGTGTTCGCGGGTGACCGCGTACGCACCGGCCCTTTCGCCGTTCACGGGTGCGATGCGGTCAGAGGTGCTCCGGGGGACGCACGCCACCCGGGTGCCATGTCCGCGGAGCGTGGGGCACGACAGCGGATTCCGGTCGGATGGCGACCAGCGTCTCGCGCAGGGCTTGGGCGGTCGGGGGTGCGATCAGTCCCCAGACGATGAGGTCCTGGATCGAGCCGAAGCCGCCCTGCGCCTGCCGATGGGCCACGATCTGCCGTGCCTGGTGGGCGGTCATGCCCGGCAGGGCGGCGAGGACCGGCGCGGACGCGGTGTTGATGTCGACCAGCCCGCCGTCGTCGAAGAAGCGCGGCAGGTCCGGGCGGCCGATGTTCAACTCGAGGGCGATCGCCGGAAAATAGCGGACCAGGGACAACGCCTGCTCCCGGCGGACGCGTCGCTCCAGTGCCTTGATCGCCTCGGGGTCGAGGCGCCGTGGCAGGGTGGCCCGGCGCGGCCAGGTGACGAGCAGCCCGCCGTGCAGGGCGCCGCCGACGAGGGCCAGCAGCATCGCCATGACGCCGAGGTTCTCCATCGCCGAGCCCTCGGGCTCGGAGCCGTCCAGCCCGGTGAACGCGAGGACGATGAGCGCCACGTAGCCGGCCGTCACCAGAGCCAGAATCCAGCTCCGGCGGCGTGCCGCGAAGTAGGCCATGACCATCCAGGTCAACATCCCGAACGAGAGCACCGGTATCGACGCGGCGACCACTCTGCGCAACCACACCTGCCGGTGGATGGGCACCGGCCAGGCGGGGGCGTGCATGGGCACCGGTTGCACCCAGACCGGCCGAGGCATCCAGGGCTGCATGCCGCCGGGCGGTGCGGGCGGTGCCGGCGCGCCATACGACCTCGGCGGGTCATACGAGCGGGGCGGTTGGGGCGGGCCGAACGGTTCCTGCGCCGGGCGGGGAGGTTCATCCGGGCGGCCGGCCGGTTCGGGCGTGATCGGTGTCCAGGGGCCCACGTCCACCGGGGGTGGGGCCGGGGCGGCATGCGGGGCCGGCTGGGCCGCTACGGCGGCTGGGGCGTCGGTGGCCTCCGGAGCCTCGGGGGACTTCGGCGTGACCGGTTCGGCCGTGGGGGCCTTGACCAGTGAAGGCGGCTGTTCGTCGGGGCCGGCCGTCGCTCCGAGCGCCGGGTCGGAGCGAAGGATTCCGACGTGCAGTTGCCGCAGCCGCTCTCCCGGCTCGACGCCGAACTCCTCGTTCAGGAAGCGGCGCGCCTCGCGGTATGCCCCGAGTGCCTCGGCCTGGCGCCCACTGCGGTAGAGGGCGAGGATGAGTAGATAGCGCGACTGTTCACGCATGGGGAACTCGGCGACGAGCCGGACGAGCTCAGGTACGAGCCGATGGTGGTGGCCCAGCTCGAGCTCGATCTCCGCGCACGCCTCCAGGGCGCTCGCGCGGTCTTCCTCCAGCCGCTCGCGCGCCGCGTCGAACGCCGGCCCGTGGAGGCCGGCGAGAGGCTCGCCTCGCCACAGGTCCAACGCCGTGCGCAGGTGCTCGGTGGCCTCGGCCGGCCGGTCGTGGGCACGTGCCTCACGGGCCTGCAGCAGGTTGCGCTGGAACACGTCGGCATCGAGGCGATCCGGCTTCACGTGGAGGGCGTATCCGGCGTCGTCGAGGGTCAGCGCCTGCCACGGAGTACGTGGTTCGCGGTTCGGCTCGAAGATCCGCCGGAGCCCGGCGACGTACTTCTGGACGACATTGGCGCCGTTCTCCGGTGGGTCGTCCCGCCAAACCGCGTCCAGGATCGCCGCCGTCGGTGTGGGCCTGTTGGCGTTGAGCAGGAGGACGGCGAGGACCGCACGTTGCTTGCCCGGGCCGAGATCGAGCTCGTGTTCCCCGCGCCATCCTCGCAACCGCCCCAGAATCTCGAAGCGCAGGGACGCGTCCACCCCAGATCCCGCCTCACTCACGGCAATCCCTTCCCGCATCTCCCGCCGCCCGCAGATTCGGGCCCACGCCGGGGCCTGCGGCACAGCGTTCCGCGCCGACCAGGTGCGGCGTGTCCTGCGGCGAAACCACGGTCAGGTCGGATGCCGCCGCAGTGACAGCGCAGTGTGCACGGTCGAAACGCAGCCCCCCGGCAGCATAACGACAGCCATTCGGCCATGGTGGCACTCATAGGTGCTGCTCAGGAATAGTCATGTATTTCCACAAAAGGATGCCTAACAGCTGCACATCCGTATGCGACACCGCCGGCGACGCCACTTCGCCGCGACGCCCAGGACGTCTCCGAGTCGAGGCAGCGGTCCGTCCACGCCGTGTCCCGGTGCGTGCGCGTGCCGCCGTCAGGACAGGAAGTCGAGCCGGGTGCCGCCGTCGTCGGTGAGAGCGGCCTCGTAACAGATCCAGGCGAGCGCGAGATCCTGCCAGGGCAGGCCGACCGGCGCGTAGACGGTGAGCTCGCCCGCGCCGGAGCGGCCGGGATGCTCGCCGCGCAGGACCTGGGCCAGCGTCGCCGCCACCGCCTCCTCGTCCAGGCCGGCGTTGCCGACGGCGCCCATTCGCAGGCTCAGTGGCACGTCGTCGACGACGAGGGTGGCGCGGCGCAGCAGCTCCGCCGAGAGTTCCCGTTTGCCGGGCTCGTCGGCACCGAGGCTGGTGACATGCCCGCCGGGAGGGACGTCGGGCGCGTCGAGGAGAGGCTCCCTGGCCCACGTGGCGACGACCACCGTCGCGGCGGCCGCGGCCACCTGCCGGGGCGTGGCCACGACCTGCGCGGGTGCGCGCGTCAGGGCTTCGGCCTGTGCGGCGAAGTCCCGGGCCCGGTCGGCGGCGAGGTCGCAGACGACGACGGAGTCATGCCGGCGCAGGGCGGCCAGCCCCCGCACCACCATCCAGGCCTGGGCGCCGGCGCCGATGACGCCCAGCGTGTCGGCGCCCCGGGGGGCGAGCACATCCGTCGCGAGCGCAGCGGACAGGCCGGTGCGCCAGGCGGTCACCTCGGCGGAGTCCATGACCGCCAGCAGAGCGCCGTCCTCGATCGAGTGCAGGCAGAGGAGGCCGCGCAGGGCCGGCACGGCACCGGGGAACTTCGCGTTCACCTTCACCGTGTAGGCGGGGATCCCGTCGATCAGGCCGGGGAGCAGCGCGGTCGCGGAGCTGCCGACCAGTGGCAGGTCGGTACGGACCCGCAGTGCGTCGACCGGCGGGCGCTCGGCGGTGAACCCGGCGCGCAGTGCGCCGAGCGCCGCGTCGATTTCGAGTAGCCGCCGTACATCTGACCGGGTGAGCAGTACCGTCATCGGATCCTCACCCGGAAAGTGTCCCACCGGCGTGATCAGACGGCCGCGCCGCCCACCGGCAGGGGTCAGCGTTCTCGCATCGTCACGGCGACCCGGTTGATCTCCTGCTCGCCCAGGGAGCAGTTGCACTGGCCGCAACCAGGCTGGAAGTCCATGTCTCCACCCTCCTCCAGCTACCTGACCAGAGGCTATGTCCGCCCGTACCGGTGAGCACCTCACCCGGGGGCGACAGATGCCTCCCTACGCCGCCGTGATCTCGAGGTCGCCGGCTCGGTGGGCCGTCGTTCTGAGCGACCGGGCGGGTGGGCTAAGCTTCCCTGTGCGTCGGATCGCAGGTCCGCGCATGGGGCTATGGCGCAGTTGGTAGCGCGCCTCCATGGCATGGAGGAGGTCTGGGGTTCGAATCCCCATAGCTCCACCTCGGAAGGCTCATCAGAACCCGAGGCCGAACCAATGGCCCGATTAGAGCCTCGACATCAGTGGTCGCAGTAGCGCCGTCTCCGACTCGGGCGACGGCGCTACTGGCGTTCTGAGGCTGTGTGCTGTGGGCAGAGGGATGTGGCCGGTCTGGGTCCTATGCCCCGGGTCTGTGGGCCCTGGAGCTGCGGGAAGTCGCGTGGATAGCGTGCCCGCGTGGCTTTTGAGGACATTGTGGTCAGGTGGGCGGAATGTACTCGACCGCGATCGTCGTCCGGGGACCTCCGCGAGTGGGCCGCCGGTGCGGTCCGGTCCGGCGATGTCACCTGTGGGGATGATCGAGGAGACCGGTCGGCCTCGGAGGACGACGAGGGTATTTGCTGGGGTTGGCTCGGCTGGTTCTGCGGGGCCGTTGACGGTGTTCGTCTCGGCTCGTGGCGTAAGCTGCCCAAGCTCGGGGAGGCGGCCAAGGCGCAGAAGGCGCAGAAGGCGCATAATGCCGGGAAGCCCGATCGACCGGTGACGCGGATCACGGCTCCGCCCGTCAGTACGGTGGAGGACGCCCTGCGGGAGCGGGCACAGCGGATCCCGTGGGAGCAGCGGCCGGATCTCGTTGAGAAGCTGGACCACGACGGCGCCGGCGCCGTCTATCGGTTGACGCTGGGTGATGGCTTGTACGGTGCGTACAAAGCCGACAAGGACGTCCCGCCGACCTGGCGGAAGCCGGTCCCTTTTCCCGTGGGCGGGCCGTCCGCACGTGAGGTCGCTTTCTTTTAAAATGGACCAGAAGTTCGGTTTCGATCTTGTGCCTCCCACGATAGTCATCGATGGGCCACACGGTCGTGGAACGTTGCAGGCGTGGATCAACGGCTCGAGCCCGGGCGATCTCGGGCGCTATAAAGTGGAGGACCGGGAGCGGATGGCGGTCCTGGACTACATCGGGGGCCATACCGATCGGCACCAGAACGGTAATTTCCTTACGCGCCCGGACGGCCGACCGGGGGCGATCGATAATGGCCATTCCTTCCTGGACAACACGGTGCGCCCCATCCGATCCGACTTCGTGCTGGAACGAATGAATCTTCGGCTCAGTGGCGAGGTGCTGGCCCAGGTGAAAGCGGTCGACCCGGACGACCTGGCGCGAACACTCCGTGCGGCCGGCCTGGGTGACAAGGCCATCGAATGGACGCTCATGCGACTCCGTGAGGTCCAGGTCCACGGAAGGATCACCGGTGAGGCATGGCCTGGCGAGTACGCCACCGGATAGCTGCCCGACCGTAGTGAGTGGCCGGCGCTGACCTGCGCCGGCAGATTTTCTTCCGGATCATTCCGATCCGTTGAACCTTCCTCGGCCGGGGCCGCGTACTGCTTCCCGACAGCCCGTCACCACCGAGGCCACGCCTTTCGACGATCCACCCGGTGACACCGCAACCGACCAGCCGGAGAGGCTCGGCCATGGAGAGCACCGTGACGCGAGGTCCGCGTACGTGGGGACGGCGGATGCGTCGCGTCGAGCACGCGGACGACGAGCTCATCGTGGCGGAGCTCTACCGCGAGTACCAGCGTCCGCTGCTCTCGTTCGCGTTGCGGCTGGTCGGCGGCGATCGTCAATGGGCCGAGGACGTGGTGCAGGAGACGATGATCCGAGCGTGGCATTCGGTGGAGCGGCTGGACGGCGCGGAGGGCTCGCTGATGCCGTGGCTGGCGACCGTCGCCCGGCGTATCGTCATCGACGACAGACGGCGGAAGGCGGCACGGCCGCAAGAGGCGGGCGATGCTCCGCTGGAGAACATGCACATCGCCGACGGCATGGAGGACCTCCTGCGGACCGTTGTGGTGACCGAGGCGCTCAAGGCGTTGACGCCCGCGCATCGCGAGGTCCTGAACGAGACCATTGTTCGGGATCGCAGTGTGAACGAGGCCGCGGAGGTGCTGGGCATCCCGGTGGGCACGGTCAAGTCCCGCACCTATTACGCACTCCGTGCGCTCAAGGTCGCGCTGGAGGAGAGGGGGGCACTGACATGACCACGGAAGCGCAGCACACCGACGTCGCCGCCTATGCCTTCGGTCTGCTCGAGGACGCCGACCGGCGGGCGTTCGAGGCCCATCTCGCGCGGTGTGCGCGGTGTACCGGGGAACTCCCCGAGTTCTCCGGCATGACCGCGGTGCTTGCCGGCGTGGAGCTCGTCCGGGCGGACCCGGCGGAGCACGAGGCGGAATCCGGCGGGGAGCTCATCGACATGATGCGCCGCCGCAGGGCGGCCGAACGCCGCCGCCGGCGGGCGACGGGCTTCTTCGCCGCCGCCGCGGGGGTGGCGCTTCTGGCCGGTGGTGTCACGATCGGCGTCGCGGGATTCGACGGCAAGCCGGCCGGCCCGCCGCCGAGTGGTCATCACAGCGTCGCATCGGGGCTGGTGGGCTGGGGTGAGACCCGGTCGGCCACCGATTCCAGGAGCGGCGTGACCGGCACTGTGGCGATGGAGAACAAGCGCTGGGGAACCCATGTCGCCCTGGACCTGGGTGGTGTCAAGGGCCCGCTGACGTGCGAGCTGGTGGCCGTCGCCAAGTCCGGCCGGCGGAACGTGGTCGCGGGGTGGTCGGTTCCGGTCAAGGGTTACGGTGTCCCCGGCTCGCCCGAGCACCTGCTCATCCACGGTGGCACCGCGGTCGGCCGTACGGATCTGGCGCGCTTCGACGTTCAGCTCGAAGGCGGAGGGCGCACGCTGCTGAGCATTCCGGTCTGACCGCTCGCAGGGAATGTCGCGGATGCGCAGCCGTACGGGCTACCCGGCGGTTGCGAATCCGCACATAATGCTCTCCTGATAACCGAAGTGGCCTAGCCTGTAGCGCCGATGACCGGATCGGGGCCGACCTCTGGAAGTACCCGGCCGGCTGCTCGCGTTCGTCGCTCAGACGCGTCGTCATCGACGAACCGCGCCGCAGATCCGCTCGTCCGCGCGAGTGAGGAGACGACGTGCCGAGGGAACCGCGGATCGCGGGCGGATCGGAGGATGTCCTGCGCAAGGCCGTAGTAGCAGAGGCGCTCAGCTCGTTGTCGCGCCCGCACCGTGAGGTACTGACCGAGACGATCCTGCGCGACCGGACGGTCAACGAGGCTGCGGACGTACTCGGCATTCCCCTGGTGACGGTGAAATCGAGGGTCTATTACGCGCTCCGGGCACTGCGCGTCGTGCTCGATGAGCGAGGAATGACGACATGAGCGTCGCGCACACCGATGTGGGCGCCTATGCTCTGGGGCTGCTAGAGGAGGACGACCGCCGGGCGTTCGAGGACCACCTCGGCGAGTGCGCATCCTGCGCTGCCGAGGTCGAGGACTTCGCCGGAATGCGGGATCTGTTCACCGGAGTCGAGCCGTTCGAGCCGGCGCCGGGATTCGCGGAGCCGAAGGACGCGCCGCGTGACGTCATCGATCTGCTCCACCGCAGGCGGCGGGCCGCACTCCGCCGACGACGCTGGACCTCGGTCATCGGGCTCGTCGCCGGTATCGCCCTGGTGGCAGGCGGCGCAGCGATAGGAGCGGCGATCGCCGGCGACGCCGAGGCGCCCGACCATGGCAGCCCGGCCGCCGAGCTGCTGGCCCGGGGGGAGCGGCACTCCGCCACCGACCCGGCCACCCGGGCGAAAGGGGTCGTGGCGCTCGAGAGCAGGCCATGGGGCACCCAGGTCGCTCTCGACCTCGGCAATGTCCGCGGTCCGCTGACGTGCCGCCTCGTGGCCGTCACCCGGGCCGAAGGGCGGCAGCCCGTCACGGAGTGGGCGGTGCCGGCCAAGGGGTACGGCGTCCCGGGCTCCCGCGACCATCTCCAGATCCATGGCGGGTCCTCGGCACGACGCTCCGACATCGTCGGCTTCGAGGTGCTGATCGAGGGCGGCGGGAGACTGCTGACGATCCCGGTCTGACTCTGCTGATCCCGGCCTGACACGGGCGGCCGACTGCGCGGGGTGCGGGCTTGATCCGAAGTTCTGCCGAGCCGACGGAGGCGAGGGCGCCGGGGGTCAGCGGGAGGCGTTGAGAGAGACCTTGCACCCCCTCGCCGCCGCAGAGGGACTCGTAGTCGATCATTCCGTTCCCCGAACGACGGCTGCCGGCGCCGAGGCCTGGTCGGCGTGTACGTGGCGCCACGGAGCGTGGTCGCCGAAATCGACGGCCGTTCGGTTGAACCTGCCGGGGCCCGTGTGCGGTACCACCCCTAGGAATGCCGCTCACGGAGGGACGGGCCGATGCTCACCGAGTTCGACGCTCGCCGCGCATGCCACTGGATGCTGCTGCGACTTGCCGGGCGGCTGCCCGATCAGGCGATGACCACGTCGAGGCGCCTGCTGGCCGAGGGCCGCTACGTGGAGATGGCGAGAGACGTGAGGCTCGCCGTCGCCCGCCAGGGCGTGCCGTTGACGCGTGACGACGCGCGGTGCCTCGGCGCGCTGGTGGACGACGGTTCCGGCCTGCCGGCCGTCGTGCTCGCCGAGCCATGGCACGGCGACCCGATGCCCCGCCATGAGTTCCGTTCGGCCGACCCGAGCAGGCGCGTCCGCGTCACGGACCTCATCGACGAGCAGGCGACCACGGCGGCCTCTGTGGAGCCTGCGGTGCGCGGACTCTGGCGAGCCTGGCGGACTCCGCCGGGCCATCACGGGCCGGCGAAGCGGATCTTTGTCGTCGAGGTCGACGCCGGCTCGGACGCGATCGGTCTCGCGGCCCGGCTGCAGACCCGGATCACCCTGGCGGGCGAGGCGCACCCGCAGGTCGAGGTCTACCAGGTGGGCGAGTGGCTGCCGGCCTACCAGCGGACCGCCCGTGCCGAAGGCGACCTGCTCTGGGCGTCCGCCCCCGACCCGGGCATCCGCATCGCCCCGGTGGTGGACGGGTTCGTCGGCGTCCATTCGGCCGCCTTCGACCACGCCGGGCGGATCGAGGACGAGCGCGAACGCGAACGGCTGCTGCGCTATCTGGACGCCGGCACGCCCATTCTGATCACGACGGCGCGCATCTATGACGTCATCGATCGCGACCTCGGCCGCGTCGTACCGATGAACTTCCGCACCGACGGAACGTGGATCTGGAACGACATCACCTGCTACTACCTGCGCACCTACGGATTCCGCCCCGACCCCGCGCTGCTCGATCACATCCGCTCGAACGGCTACGAGACGCCTCAGGTCGACGGGATCGCGGAGTTCCGGGCGATCTCCGTCCTGTACTGGCCAGCGGACGACGGCGCGTCGATGGAGAACCGGTGATCTCGGTGAGCCGAGAACGCGACCGTCGCCCGCTCGCCGAGTTCGCCGATGCGGCGCCCCGTCCGTGATGCGGAGAGCGGTCAGGAATCCGGCCGGTCCACCTCGGCCAGCAGGCTGGGAAGGTTGACCACAATGGCCTCCTGGGTGCTCCGCGCGATCACCACGAGGGCCTCCTCGTCCGGTGACGGATTCTCCTCGCGGTGCGGAACGTAGGGCGGGACGAAGACATAGTCCCCGGGTTCGGTCTCGATGCGCACTTCACGGTGGCCTTCGGCGAACACGAACACCGGGTGGCCGGACACGACATAGATCGCCGTCTCGGCCTCGCCGTGGTGATGGTCGCCGGAGTTGGTGGCGGGGCCGACGTGCGCGCGGCCCATCCAGAGCTTGCGGGCGCCGACGGTCGTGCCCGAGATCGCCTCGAACCGCCGCATGCCGGAGCTCTGCGCGGTGTCCGAGCTGAGGTCCCCGGCGCGAATGTGCTCCAGCCGCCGATGCCAGCCCGCGGTGCCGGCCGATCCCGAGTGATCCTTCGCTTCGTCGGTCATCGTCCGATTCTCGCACCGCGGTGCCTGATGACAGTGATGGTACGACTCCATATAATCCGGTCTCGTGATATCCGAATCCGTTTCTTCGTCGCAGCCCCCCATTCTGCTGCTGCAGCGGGCCACCCACGCGACGTTGCACGCGCTCTCGGCCGCCGTGGCCGACCTCGGCATGACGCCGTCCGAGATCAACGCCCTTGCCAACCTCGCGGACGGGCCGCCGCGGAGCCTCGCAGAGCTCAGCGCCGCCACCGGGACGCGCGCCACCACGCTGACAGGTGTGCTGGATCGGCTGGAGCGGCGTGGCCACTTGATTCGCCGATCCCACCCCACCGACCGGCGCGCCGTACTGCTCGAAGTCACCCCGACCGGCGCGGACGCGGCGGCGGAGGTGCGCAAGGCCATCGCCGAACTGGAGGGGCGGTTGCTCGGCGATCTGCCCGCCGAGGCGATCGCCGGGTTCCGCGCGGTGGCTTCGGCGCTCACGGAGGTGGCGGTATGACCGACGACTTCGATCTGCTGATGGAGAGGGCCAGGGGAGAGGAGGGCCGCTTCGGCCACCGAGAGCATGTCCACCTGGCCTGGCTCGCGGTGCGCGAGTACGGGACTCCCGGTGCGATCGAGCGGATCGGCGCCGGGATCCGGCGAGTGGCGGAGTACGCCGGAAGGCCGCAGAGGTACAACGTCACGGTGACGCGCGCGTGGATCGAACTCGTCGGCCATCACGTCGTGGCCGAGCCGGAGATCGATGACTTCCATGCCTTCACCGATCGTCATCCGGCGCTGCTCGACAAACGCCTGCTATCGAGGTTCTATCGATCGATCACGCTGGCGAGCGCCCCCGCCCGGCGCGGCTGGGTGGAGCCCGATCGGGCACCGTTCCCATGGATCGCCGAACCGCGGCCGGACGCCTAGCCTGGTATCCGCTCCAGACCACGATGCGCGCCTGCCGGGCACCGCCGCGATGGCGCGTCCGGGCAGCCGACAGAGGGCTTCGATGGAGGATACGACCGAACAGCCGGCCCGCTCGCCGTTGATCACACATGTGTCCTGGGGTCGCATGGAGGTCGACGGCGTCGGATCGGGCAAGGACTTCAAGCTCTATCCGGGTGGCGGACGCCCCTGGGACTGGTCCGAGACGGGTACCCGGCACAGCCCGGGAATCCAACCGGCCGACGTCCAGGAATTGCTGGACCATGGGTGCACGGTGGTCGTGCTCAGCCGGGGCATGGAGTTGCGTCTCGAGACCGCTCCGGAGGCACTGCGCCTGCTGGAGAAGGCGGGGATCGAGGTCCACATGGAAGAGACCACCGCCGCCGTGGAGTTCTACAACCGGCTGGCCGAATCCCGACCCGTGGGCGGACTCTTCCACTCGACGTGTTGATCTGTGGGCTGACCAGGCCGTTTGGCGACGGCTCGGCAGGGGTAGGGAAATTGGGTTGACGGCATGCGCCCGAGCGTCTAATGTTCACCTTGCCCCGAGGGGATGCGGAACGCTGGATGGCGGTCGGCCCTAGGGACTCCTCCGCTATCGATTGATCGTCGGCCGGGATGGTTCCGGTACGACGCCGGTCGTGTGCGGTCGATCTACACGGATGCGGAACACCTTGCGGTGGTCGGCTCGTGGACCTCTTCTGAGTGATCATTCCAGTGGTCTTCCGCTGGCGTGTCACTCGGCGGATGAAGATCGAGTTTCTGTCACATCCCGGTTCGCCCCGGGGTCTTGACAGGGGCTGGGGATCTGGTAAGTTAGCAGGGTTGCCCCGGAGGGGGTCCGGTTGGTTCT
>NZ_JABVEB010000079.1 GCF_014323665.1 Actinomadura sp. HBU206391
GCGCCCGCGCACGCTGCACCTCGCCCCAGGCCGCGGCCGCGTCACGCTGCGCCTGCTCACGGTCGGCCAGTGCGGCCGCGAGCTGAGCCGAGGCGTCCTTCTGGGCCTGCTCGGCGTGATTGCGCGCCCGCTGCAGCTCATCCCAGGCCGCGGCCGCCTCGTCGCGCGTCTCGGCGACCTTGCGTTCCCCGACGGCGAGCGCGTCGCCGAGGAGGTCCGCCATCTGCTTCAGTTGTTTGACCGTGTCCCAGGGCTGGGCCTCCTCCTCGGGCACGGCGGGCAGATTCCGCGGCGGCGGCCACGGCTTACCGACCACCGGCGAAGAGGGCGAACCGCCCGATCGGTTCAGATCGCTCACATGGGAAACTCTAAGTGCGTTATGCAACCATGTCTGCCCGGTCGGCGAATGGACTTCGACTCTTCTGCGGCGGACGGCACCCGGACGCTGCGGTTTCGGCTCAGAACCGGCAATGGAAGAATCTCAGACCATGGAGCTTCGAACCCTGTATCCGCCGATCGAGCCGTATGACTCCGGGATGCTGGAGGTCGGCGACGGCAACGCCCTCTACTGGGAGATCTGCGGCAACCCCGAGGGAAAACCCGCGGTGATGGTGCACGGCGGGCCCGGAGCAGGTTGCAGCGAGGCCCACCGCAGGCAGTTCGATCCCGACGCCTATCGCATCGTGCTGTTCGACCAGCGCAACTGCGGGCGCAGCACCCCGCACGCCGCCGACCCCGCCGTTTCGCTCGACGACAACACCACCTGGCACCTGGTCGCCGACATGGAGCGGCTGCGCGAGCATCTGGGCATCGACCGGTGGCTGGTGTTCGGCGGCTCGTGGGGCAGCACTCTCTCGCTGGCGTACGCGCAGACCCATCCCGACCGGGTGAGCGAGCTCGTCCTGCGCGGGATCTTCATGCTCCGCCCGTTCGAGCTCTACTGGTTCTACCAGGAGGGCGCCTCACTGCTGTTCCCGGACCTGTGGGAGCAGTACGTGGCGCCGATCCCCGAGGACGAGCGCGACGACCTCATCACCGCCTTCCACGGCCGGCTCAACTCGCCGGACGCGCAGGTACGGCTGGCGGCGGGGCGGGCGTGGTCGCAGTGGGAGGGCGCCACCGTGACCCTGCGCCCCGATCCGAAGCTGGTCGACCACTTCGGCGAGCCGGACTACGCCGTGGCGTTCGCCCGGATCGAATGCCACTACTTCGTCAACGAGGGCTTCTTCCCCGAGAACCACCTCCTCGAAAACGTCGACAAGATCCGGCACATCCCGGCCGTGATCGTTCAAGGCCGCTACGACGTGTGCACACCGGTGGCGACGGCGTGGGACCTGCACGTGGCCTGGCCCGAGGCCGACTTCCACATCGTCGACGACGCGGGGCACGCCTTCGACGAACCGGGCATCCTGCACCGGCTGATCGAGGCCACCGACGCCTTCGCCCGCACCTGAGGTCAGGCGTTCAAGATCGCCTGCAGGAAGTCGCGGGTGCGTTGTTCCGCGGGGTCATTGAAGATCTTGTCCGGCGGCCCCTCCTCGACGACCTGGCCCTGGTCGAACATCAGGACCCGGTCGGAGATGTCTCGGGCGAAGCCCATCTCGTGCGTGACGCAGAGCATGGTGAGGTCGCTCTCGCGGGCGATGTCGCGCAGCAGGTTCTGCACGCCCGCGACCAGTTCCGGGTCGAGCGCCGACGTGACCTCGTCGAGCAGCAGCACCTCGGGCTCCATCGCGAGCGCCCGCGCGATGGCGACCCGCTGCTGCTGACCGCCGGACAGGTGCGCCGGATGGGCGTCGATCCTGTCGGCCAGCCCGACCATGTCGAGCAGCCGCCTGGCCCGTTCCTCGGCCTCGTCCCGCGACAGCCCGAGCACGTGCACCGGCGCCTCGGTGAGGTTGCGGAGCACCTTCATGTTCGGGAACAGGTTGAACTGCTGGAACACCATCCCGATCTTCTTGCGCACCCCGCGCCGGTGCCGCTCGTCGGCCGGTACGAGCCGGCCGCCGCGGTCCATGTGGGACAGCGAGTCCCCGTTGACCCAGATCACCCCGCCGTCCGGCTGCTCCAGCGTCATGAGCAGCCGCAGGATCGTCGTCTTCCCCGAGCCGCTGGGGCCGATCAGGGTGACGCGCTCGCCCGGGGAGATCTCGAAGTCGAGCTCGCGCAGCACCGTGTTGTCGCCGAACCGCTTCACGACCTTGTCGAACAGGACCCCGGCCGCGGGCGATGGGCTCACGGGTCCACGCGGGTTTGTCTCAGTTGCCATAACGGCGCTCCAGACGTCGTACGAGCAGGCCGGCCAGCACGCTGACGGCCACGAACAGCAGGCCCACGAGGGTCACCGGCTCGAGCATCCGATAGCTCTCCGAACCGGCCTTGTAGGCGCTGCCGAGCATTTCCAGAACGGTGATCCCGAGCAGGAGCGGCGTGTCCTTGAACATGGCGATGACGTAGTTGCCCAGGGCCGGAATGACCTTGGGCACCGCCTGCGGCAGGACGACGCCGGTCCACACTCTGCGGCTCGGCAGGCTGAGCGCCGTCGCGGCCTCCCACTGACCGCGCGGGACGCTCTCGATGCCCGAGCGGTACACCTCGGAGGTGTACGTGGCGTAGTGCACGCCGAGACCGATGACGCCGGTCGCGAGGGCGCCCAGCGTGATGCCGAAGCCCGGCAGCACGTAGAAGAGGAAGAACAGCTGCACCAGCAGGGGCGTGCTACGGACGAACTCCACCGCCCACCGGAGCACCTGACCGGTGACCCTCCCCGCGGAGTGCCGGAGCACGGCGATGGCCAGACCGAGGACGAGCGCGAGCGCGTACCCGAGGACGGTCGCCTCGACGGTGACCAGCAGCCCGCGCAGCAGCGTCGGCAGAATCTCCTGGACGTAGGACCAGCTCCACATCAGCGCGTCACCGCCCGCACGGCCGCGGCCGTCATCGGGTTCCGCGCCGGGGCCCGGCCCAGCATGGCGTTCGCCCGGCGTTCGGCCATCCGGATCCCGAAGGTGAGCACCTGGGCGATGACGAAGTACATGACCAGCGCGAGGCCGAACGCGACCGCCGTCTCGCCCGTGGCGCCGCGGACCTGCTGGGCCCGGAAGGTGAGGTCGGTGAGCGAGATCAGCGACACCACCGCGGTGCCCTTCAGCAGTTCGATCAGCAGGTTGCCGAAGGACGGCAGCATCATCGCGAGCGACTGCGGCAGGATCACCAGCCGCATCCGCTGCGCCCGGGTCATGTTCAGCGCGACCGCGGCCTCGACCTGGACGGCGGGAACGGCCTTGATCGCGCCGCGGACGACCTCGGCCCCGTAGGCGCCGACGTTGAGGCCGAGCGCCAGCACGCCCGCGAACATCGCGGCCAGCCGGAAGCCCATGAGGGGCAGCGCGTAGAACAGCCAGTACATCAGCACCAGCGTGGCCGTGCCGCGGAAGAACTCGACGTAGACCCGGCCGACGGCGCGCAGGGCCCGGCTCGCGGCGGCGTTCATGAGGCCGGCTGTCAGGGCCAGGACCAGGGCGAGGGCCGCGCCGAGCACGGTGAGCTGGATCGTGACCCATGCGCCCCGCAGCAGCAGGGGCAGGGCATCGGAGACCACCGACACCGGCGTCACGCCTTACAGAGCACGGCGGCGGTGTGGTCGCCGGGCAGTTCGGCCTCGGTGAACCCGAACGGCTTGATGATCGGCAGCAGCCGGTCGCCCTTCTTGAGCTCGGCGAGCTTGCCGTTCACCGCGGCCAGCAGATCGGAGTCCTGCTTGCGGAAGGCGAACCCGCCGGCGCCGAACTGCTCCTTACCGCCGATGACGGGCACGTACGGTTCGGTGATCTCGAACGGCGCGCCCTTGTGCTTGCCGAGCAGATCGGCCAGCGAGATGCGGGTGAGGGCCACCGCGTCGACGCGGTCGGCGTCCAGCCCCTCGAAGGCGCTGGGCTGGTCGGCGAAGGTCTTGATGTCCCCCTTCCGCACCCCCAGCTTCTCGGCGTACGTTCCCTCGACGGCGCCCGACAGCACGCCGAGCCGCAGACCCGACCGGGCGACGTCCTCGAACCTCCGGATGCCGTCGGGGTTGCCCTTGGGGACGAGGAACGCGCTCTTGGCGACGTACTCGGGGTCGGAGAACGCCACTTGGGCACAGCGTTCGGGGGTGATGAACATCCCGGCGGCGATGACGTCGAAGCGGCGTGCCTGCAGCCCGCCGATGAGCCCGCCGAAGTCCAGCTGCACACCGCGTACGTCCTTGATGCCGAGCTCGCCGAAGAGCACCCTGGCGAGTTCCGGCGCCTCGCCGGTGAGCTTGCCGGAGGTGTCGGTGTAGCCGTAGGGCGCCTCGTTCGCGAAACCCACCTGGATGTACCCCTGCCGGCGGGCCCGGTCCAGTGCGCCGCCGCCCGAGCGCTCCGTGGCCGTGTCGGTTCGTGAGCAGGCCGCTGCCAAGGGCAGCGCGGCCATCAGCAGCGCCGTATCGCGCAGGAATCCGCGTCGTGACGACGTCATCGTCGATCTCCGTTCGCTGGTCCCGAGCGCCGTTCACGGCAAGGCCGAATCGCGGTGCCCGGGCGGGGGGCGGGGTGGCACGGCCGGACTTCGTCGTTCTCCGCCGCGGACGGCGCGGCAAGCACCTACCGCACCGTCCCGGAGCCCGTATGAGCAGCTCACAGGGGTTCGGCCGGGTCGGCTGAAGATCGCTTCATCCGGCATGACGAACGAATGTAGCCGGGGCCGGCGAGTCGTCCTGAACCGTGCACGGACGCCGATTTCCCACGATGTTTGTTGAAATGTTTCACCGGGTAGGGCTTGGCGTCTTGTGTCCGATTTCTGACCATCCGTCATGAGATCGTGCCGCCGGACGGCCCGGACGCGCGTCACTGACCGGCGCCACCAGGGGCGATGAACCCCAGGGCGACGCGGCGCGGAAGTCCCGAACCGCGCGACCGCGCCGGGCCGGAACCTGCGCCCGGGGCGACCGGCCACGCGCCGGATCGGTGTGACATAGGCAATAGCGCGCCGTGCCAACCGGCGGCCCGGTCAAGGCGTCTTCCTCCGGCCCGGGGCGCCTCGTCGCGGTCCGGTTCGTCCCCGCCCATCCTGGGCCCGCACCCGAGCGCGTGCCGACGACGAGCCGAACATGATTCGGTATCGTGGCCCGTGGAGGTGCGGTGTGCGGACGGATCCGCTCGGGCAGACGGCGATCGCCGGTCTCGGCATGACCGAGCTCGGCAAGGTGTACGGCCAGAGCCCCCGGCGGCTGGCGGCCCAGGCGGTCCGCGCCGCGGTCGCCGATGCCGGCCTCGCGCTGGACGACCTCGACGGGCTGCTGGTGAGCCACGGCCTGTCCGGCTCACCCGGCATCGAGCTGGCCGAGACGCTGGGCCTGCGCGACCTGCGGCTGCTCAGCCACATGAACACGTTCGGCGCGACCGCCGGGGCGATGGTCTCCTACGCCGCGATGTCGGTGATCAGCGGCGCCGCCGCGACCGTGGCGTGCGTCTTCGCCGACGCGCCGCTGAAACCTCGGCAGTCGGCCGGCTCGGCCTATCACAGTTCCGCCCGGGAGCATTACGGGTTCACGGGCATGACGGCCGCGCTCGGCTTCCGCAGCGTCAACGCCTTCTACGCGCTGGCGGCGCAGCGGCACATGGCGCGATACGGCACCACCGGCGAGCAGCTCGGCGCCATCGCCGTCGGCACCCGGCGGTGGGCGGCGATGAACCCCCTCGCCCAGTTGCGCGAACCCATCACCATCGACGACCACCAGAGCTCCCGCTGGGTGGTCGAGCCGCTGCGCCTGCTCGACTGCTGCCTGGTGTCCAACGGCGCCATCGCGCTCGTCATCACCGGTGCCGACCGGGCCCGCGACCTCGCCCGGCCGCCCGTGCACATCTGGGGCTGGGGGCAGGGCCACCCCGGCCACCGGCTCGAGCGAGGCAGCGACTTCGGCCTGGTCACCGGCGCGGCCACCTCCGGGCCGGTCGCGATGAAGATGGCCGGCGTCACCGCCGACGACATCGACGTGTGCCAGCTCTACGACTGCTACACCTACACCGTCCTGGTGTCGCTGGAGGACTACGGCTTCTGCGCCAAGGGAGAGGGCGGCGCCTTCGCCGCGTCCGGCGCCCTCGGCCCCGGCGGCGCCCTGCCGACCAACACCGGCGGAGGGCAGCTGTCGGCGTACTACATGTGGGGCATGACGCCGCTGTCGGAAGCGGTCATCCAGGCGCGCGGGCAGGGGGGCGAGCGGCAGGTCGCCAAGAACGACGTGATCCTGGTCAGCGGCAACGGCGGCATCCTGGACCACCACTCCACGCTCGTCCTCAGCCCGCATCCGAGAGGGAGCCGGCCGTGACCGACACCGGGTTCGGGGTCCTGCGCCGCGACGGCCGCACGGACGCCTTCTTCGACGGCGCCGCGGCCGGCCGGCTGATGATCAAGCGATGCGCGGACTGCGACAGGTGGTTCGCCCCCGACGCGAGCGGCTGCGCCGACTGCGGCGGCACGGACCTCGTCTGGACCCGGGCCGGCGGCGCGGCCACGCTGGTGAGCTGGGCGGTGTCGCACGCGCGCCCGCGCGATGACGGGTCGGCGACGCCCCCGCCGGCCCTGCTGGCCCTGGTCGAGCTGGCCGAGGGCCCGTGGCTGCACACCCGACTGGACCGGGTCGCCGCCGGGCTGCTGCGCGAAGGGCTCCCGCTCGTCGCCGCCTTCGAGCACCCCGGCGAGGGCGAGGCCTATCTCGTCTTCCATCCCGCCCCCGGAGAGGAGCCGGCCGATGCGCACCGAGGTCTGTGAGAGGTTCGGCGTCGAATTCCCGCTGTTCGCGTTCAGCCACTGCCGCGACGTGGTCGCCGCGGTCACGAACGCGGGCGGCTTCGGCGTGCTCGGCGCCGTGGCCTACACCCCTGAACGGCTCGAGGAGGAGCTGCGCTGGATCGACGGCCACGTCGGCGGCCGGCCGTACGGGGTGGACGTCCTCGTGCCGGGCCGGATCGACGAGTCGGCGGAGCGGGCCGGCCGCGGCGAAGGCGATCCCGGCTCCGTCCTCGGCGCCATCCCGGCCGAGCACTGGAACTTCCTGGCCGCGCTGTTCGAGAAGTACGGCGTGCCCGCCCCCGACCTCGGCAGGGCGCGCGACGCCGCCGCGGCCACGGGCGGCGCCCGGCAGGTCACCCGGCAGGGCGCGACCGAGCTCATCGACGTCTCGCTGTCCCACCCGATCCGGCTCATCGCCAGCGCGCTCGGCCCGCCCCCTCCGCTGATGGTGGAGCGGGCGCGAGAGGCCGGCGTGGCGGTGGCCGCGCTCGTCGGCACCGTCGAGCATGCCCGGCGCCAGGTGGCGGCCGGGGTCGATCTCGTCGTGGCGCAGGGCGGCGAGGCGGGCGGCCATACCGGAGAGATCGCCACGATGGTGCTCGTGCCCGAGGTGGTCGACGCCGTCGCCCCCGTGCCCGTGCTCGCGGCGGGCGGCATCGCGACCGGCCGCCAGATGGCCGCCGCCATGGCGCTGGGCGCGTCGGGCGTCTGGTGCGGCTCGGTCTGGCTCACCACCGAGGAGGCCGAGACGGTCCCCGTGGTGAAGGCCAAGATGCTGGCGGCCACCTCGCGCGACACCGTACGGTCGCGGTCCCGCACTGGAAAACCCGCCCGTCAGCTCGTCTCCGCGTGGACCGAGGAGTGGGAGGGCGCCGGCAGCCCCGGACCGCTGCCGATGCCGCTGCAGATGATCGTCGCCGAAGGGGCGATGCGGCACATCAACAAGGTCGCCGAGAGCGGCAACGAGGGCGCCGGCCGGCTGGCGAACTACTTCGTCGGCCAGTGCGTCGGGCTCATGAACACCGTGAAACCGGCCCGGCAGGTCGTCTACGACATGATCGAGGAGTTCGCGGACGCGATCGAGCGCCTCAACAAGATCACTGAGACCTGAGCCGTATTCCTCCCAGGCCCGTGCCCGGGTATCGCCGCGGCCCGAGCGGCTCCTCCGCCGCCACGGGGCACCGCATGCGGACCTGCGAACAACTGCATGATCACGGCGGAGAGGGGCGGCCTGCGGCCAGGGGTGCGCTTCGCTCAGGCGTACTGGTTGAGCGGGCGGCCGGGCCCGGCATTGACCTGCCGGGTGACCAGTTCGGCCAGCCTGCGGTAGCCGGCGGCGGTCGGATGGAAGCTGTGCGCCTCGGCACGGAACGCCATCAGGTCGACATCGAGCCCGTGCACGTACGGGTCGGCGCTGCCGACCTCATGCCCGGCGAACCCGCTGTAGGCGTCCACGAACTCGACGCTGCCCTTCCCCCGCTCGGCGACGATGCGATCGTCGGCGTCGCGGGCCGCCTGCCGGATGAGCTCGTTGAGTTCGCGTGCCCTGGCGTTGAGCCACTGCTGGTCGCCGACGCTGATGTTGTCGAGGCCCTCTCCCCTGGCCTCGGAGAACAGCCGCGGATAGCCGAGCACGACCACGCGGGCCGACGGCGCGCGGGCCGTGACCCGGTCGAGCACGCCGGGCAGCGACCGCCGCAGCGTCGCCATCCTGGTCGCGATCTCGCCGCCCTGGGCCTGACAGTCCCCGCTCCACGGGAGCTTGAGGACACATGCGGCGAGCACCCGGGAGAACCCGGCGTCGTTGCCGCCGATGCTGATGGTCACCAGGCTGGTGCCCGCCTCGACCCGGTCGACCTGCGGCGGCTCACCGAACCGTCCTCTCAGGACGCTCGAGGCGGTCGCGCCCGAGCAGGCCCAGAGCGCTGAACCCCGCGCGAACGCGAACGTCCGCGCGACCTCGTGGGCGTAGGACTGGGAGGTCCGGTGACAGCGGTTCACCGCCGCCCGGTCGGGGGCGATGACGTACGCGCCCTCGCCGGAGGAGTAGGAGTCGCCGAGCGCGACATAACGGCCGCGCGTGGCGGCCTCGACCGGGGTCAGCCGCCGGAGCGGCCCCGCGGACGGATCGGTCCGGGACGGTGGGCCCACCTCGGCGCACCCGCTGCCGAACACCTGGCAGCGCACGGCCGGCAGGGAGACCAGCGGCACGGTGGTCACGACGAGCATGACGGCGATCAGGACCAGGGCGGCGCCGCGCGGGCCGAGCCGCTCCCGCAGCGAGCCCAGCCACGCCGCCGACCGCGCCCCCGTCATCGCCGCCCCTCCCGCCGTCCGCATTGACAGACGTCCGCCGACGGTCCGGGGTTCCCTCCCGGGACGGGTTCGATGGCGGCGACCGGCCTGCCCCGCCGGCGGCCCGGTCCTGACCGCGGGCCCGGGCCCGGCGCGGGCGGCCGGCACCGCGCGCGTTCGAGGCGTACGCGCGACGGGACGTATCGTCGCGATCAGGCGCTGGACGCCGGGCCTGCGTCGCGCAGGGCGTCGGCGGAGTAACCTGCGACCTCCTTGTACCTCTGCGAGATCCGGGCGAGCTCGTCCGCGCTGATCACATCGTCGATCGACTCGAACGGCCGGTCTCCGGTCCGCTCCCACACCTCGCCGAGGATGACGTCGGGCGGCGTGCTGCGGTTGGTCAGCACGACCTGGGTCGTCGCCGGCCTGCGTTCGGCCTCGTACGCCTGGAGTGCGGCGACCGCGTCGGGCACGCCGACCAGGCTCCGGCGGAGTGCGCGCGCGTCGAGGATCGCCTGCCCCGCGCCGTTGGAACCGCGCGGCACCATCGGGTGGGCGGCGTCGCCGAGCAGCGTCACCCGGCCGAAGGTCCACCGGTCCAGAGGGTCCTGGTCCACCATCGGGTACTCGAGGACCGCCTCCGAGCCGCGCATCATCGCGGGCACGTCGAGCCAGTCGAAGTGCCAGTCCTCGAACGCCCCGATGAAGTCCTCGAGGCGGCCCCGGCGGTTCCAGTCCCGCTGCCGGTGGCGCGGCGTCCTGATCTCGGCCACCCAGTTGAGGAGCTGGTCGCCGGTGCCGTCGGCGAAGTCGCGGATCGGGTAGGCGACGAGCTTGCCCCGGTCGAGCCAGCCGGCCCGCACCATGCTCGCCCCGGAGAGGAACGGCCGGCCCCGGGTCACTCCGCGCCACATGTTGATGCCGGAGTAACGGGGCTCGCCCTCGCCGGGGTGCAGCTGCTTGCGGACCACCGAGTGGATCCCGTCGCAGCCGATCACCACCCTGGCGCGCACGGGCGGCAACCCGGCGCCGCTGCCGGTCGAGCGGAAGTGGGCGGTCGCGGTGGTCTCGTCCTGCTCGACACCGGTGCACCGATGGCCCAGGCGCACGGCGTCGTCGCCGAGCCGCTCCCGCACCGCCCGCAGCAGGACGGCATGCAGGTCTCCGCGATGGATGGAGTACTGCGGGTGGTCGTAGCCGGCGTGCCGGCCCGCGGGCTCGCGGTAGATGAGCTGGCCGAACCGGTTGAAGAAGACCGACTCCGCCGTGGTGACGCCGACGCCGTCGAGCTCGTCACCGAGGCCGAGCTGGTGCAGGATCCGCGAGGCGTGCGGCAGCAGGTTGATGCCCACCCCGACCGCGCCCGCCTCGGGCACGGCCTCGTAGACGCGGCAGCCGATCCCGGCGTCGTGCAGTTCGAGCGCGAGCACCAGACCGGCGATGCCGGCACCGACGATCAGGACGTCGTCCTCGATCGAGGGGCTCCGGGATTCGATCGGAGGTCGCGGCATGAAGACTCCTCGGCTGTGCGGGTCCGCAGGCGGGCGGCGGGACGGGCCGATGACCGGCCGGACGCGCCCGGTCGGGCGCCGAGCACATCGTGCCATGCGTTGTTCCATACGGGACGTTTTGCACATTTTTTTCTGCTATACAGAACAAATGCCTGACTCACCTTCCGATTCACCTCCCGATTCACTGCCCCCCTACGCCATCGGCTCGGTCGACAAGGCGATGCTCGTCCTGCTCCTGATCCGCGAACGCGGCGAGGTCCGGGTCACCGACGTCAGCGACGAGCTCGGCGTGGCCCGCTCCACCGCGCACCGGCTGCTGCTCACCCTGGCGCACCGCGGCTTCGTGGCCCAGGACCGCGTCTCCCGGGCCTATCGGGCCGGGCGGGTCGTCGTCGAGATCGGACTCTCCGCGGTCGGCGGGCTCGACGTGCGACGCAAGGCCAGGCGGCACATGGAGCGGCTCGCGGCGGAGCTGCGCGAGACGGTCAACCTCATGGTGCTCGAGGGCAGCGGCAGCCGCTTCATCGACGGGGTGGAGGGCGACCGGCCGCTGCGCGTCACGTCGCGTACCGGCACGCTACTGCCCGCGCACAGCACGTCGGGCGGCAAGGCCCTGCTCGCCGAGCTGCCAGATGACGAGGTGCTCGCGCTCTTCGCGGACGGACTGGTGCGCGTCACCGACCGCACCATCACCGATGTCGAGGCGTTGCGCAACGAGCTGCGCAGTGTGCGAGACCTCGGCTACGCGGTGAACCACGAGGAGAGCGCGGCGGGCCTGGACGCGGTCGCGGTCTGCGTCCGAGACCACCTGGGCCGCGCGCTGGCCGCGCTCGCGGTCAGCCTGCCGCATCAGCGGATGACGCAGGGAAACCTGCACATGATGCTGCCTCCGCTCCGCGCGGCGGCGAACGCGATCAGCCAGGACCTCTAGCCGGGGGCGGACCCCGGGCCGGATCGGGTCGGAGCCTCCGATGTTCTGTCACGCAGAATCTGTTTCGGTTCGATTCCCTTTTGTGGAAACCCGACGTACCTTCGGGCAACGCCCCTGGGAACCGGATGAGGCGCGTCCCGGCTTCGCGCCACGAAACGGATAGATACCATGATCAAGCATGAATACGGTCGCGCCAGAATACCTTCCGGCGAGTGCCGGAACACGGCGCGATGACCTACAACGAGTACGACGGTCCGCACGCTGACCTGCGCGAACTCATCGAACGGATCGAGCGGGCCGGCCAGCTGGTCCGGCTGGGCGGAGTGGACCCCCACCTCGAACTCGGCACTCTCATCGAACTCGTCGCGCACCGTGGCGGCGAGGGCGGCCCGGCCATCCTCTTCGATGACCTCGTAGGCACCCGGCCCGGTCACCGCGCGTTCTCCGGCGCGACCAACTCGGCCGAGCGGCTGGCGCTCACGCTCGGCCTGCCGGTCCCCGGCCATCCGCTCGACGTCGTCCGGGCCTACCGGGACCGGATGAAGACCCACAAGCCGATCGCCCCGGTCACCGTCGACCGCGGCCCGGTGCTCGAGAACGTTCTCCGCGACGACGAGGTCGACGTGACCGGGCTCGTGGCGCCGTTCCTGCACGAGCGGGACGGCGGCCGCTACATCGGCACCGACGACCTGGTCATCATGCGGGATCCCGACGACGGCTGGGTGAACGTCGGGACCTACCGCTCCCAGGTGCACGGCCCGGACCGCGTGGGCCTGTGGATCTCACCGGGCAAGCAGGGCCGGCAGATCCGGGAGAAGTACTTCTCCCGCGGTGAGCCCTGCCCGGTGCTCATCTCGTGCGGGCACGACCCGCTGCTCTTCCTCGCCTCCGGCAACGAGCTGCGCTATGGGCTCTCCGAGTACGACTACGCGGGCGGTCACCGCGGCGCGCCGTTCGAGGTCGTGGAGTCCGAGCTGTTCGGGCTGCCCATGCCGGCCTCGGCCGAGCTGGTGCTGGAGGGCGAGATCCACCCGGGCGAGGTGGCCCCGGAGGGACCGTTCGGTGAGTTCACCGGCTACTACGCCGGGGGGCGCTCCGACCAGCCGGTGGTGCGGATCCGGCGGGTCTACCACCGCGACGACCCCATCGTCACCGTGGCCTCCCCGATCCGGCCACCGTCCAACTTCTCGTACAGCAAGTGCGTGATGAAGTCCGGGATGATCTGGGACGAGGTCGAGCGGGCCGGGCTGTCCGGCGTCCAGGGCGTGTGGTGCCATGAGGCGGGCGCTGCCCGCCTGTTCAACGTCATCTCCATCAAGCAGGCCTACGACGGCCACGCCAAACAGGCCGGGCTCCTGGCGGCCGCCTGTCAGTCGGGCTCCTACCTCGGCCGCTTCGTCGTTGTGGTGGACGACGACATCGACCCGACCAACACCTTCGACGTGCTCTGGGCGATGTCGACGCGCTGCGATCCCGCCGACGACATCGAGATCATCCGGCGGGCGTGGAGCGGTCCCCTCGACCCGCGGATCCCGCACGGGCAGACGCACAACTCACGGGCCATCGTCTCGGCGGTGCGCCCCTACCACCGCCTCGCCGAGTTCCCGCCGGTCGCCGAGGCCGGCCCGGAGCTGCGCGGCCGGGTCGAGCGCAAGTTCGCCGACCTCCTCGCGCGCATCGCGCCGGCCTCGGCCACCCCGTCATCCATGCCTTCGGAGGAGAAGATATGAGCAGGACCCGTCTGACCGCGCTCGCCGCGGTGACCGCAACCGCGGTGCTCTCCCTCACCGCGTGCGGGGGCGGCGGTTCGGACGCCGAGGGGTCGGGCGGCGCCGGCACCATCAAGTACGGCATCTACGAGCCGGGCGCCGACTCGGGCTATTTGCTGATGGGCCAGGAGAAGAACTTCTTCGCCAAGCACAACGTCAAGGTGCAGGTCGTGCAGTTCAAGAGCGCCCAGCAGGCGTTCCCGGCGCTGCTCGCGGGCGAGGTCGACGTGGTGCAGGGCAATCCCAGCGAGGCGCTGCTCGCCACCCAGAAGGGCGCGAAGCTGAAGTTCGTCGGCTCGACCATGCCCGGGCAGAACTACGCGCTCTACGCGAAGTCGAGCGTCGGCTCGATCTCGGGCGTCGCCGGCGCCACGCTCGGCGTCTCGACCCCGACCGGCCTGCCGGCAGTGGTCGCCAAGGCGATGCTGATGCAGTCGGGCGTCGACACGGCGAAGGTGAAGCTCGTCAACGCCGGTGGCTCACCGGACCGGTACAAGGCGGTCGTCTCCGGGCGCATCCAGGTGGCGTCCGCGCCCCTGGACTACGCAGCCCAGGCCGACAAGGACGGCATCAAGGTGCTCGCCCGGGCCAAGGACGTGGTGCCCGACTTCCCGCGGTACGCACTCATCGCCCGTCAAGACGTACTCGGCAAGAAGGCCACCGCCGTCACCGGTCTCATCGCCGGGCTGGTCGAGGGGATCCGCTACGCCGACGCGCACCAGGACGAGGCGCAGGCGCTGGCCGCCAAGACGCTCAAGGTGCCGGCGGACGACCCGCAGATCACCACCGCCTACAAGGAGTTCCACACCGGCGGATACCTCGCCATGAACGGCGAGATCCCCACCAAGCAGATCAAGTACCTCGCCGACCTGCAGGTCAAGCTCGGTCTGGTCAAGTCGCTCGTCCCAGCCGACCCGATGATCGACGACACCTTCCGGCAGAAGGCCGTCGCCGAGCTCGGTGAGGTGCCGGCGACCTACTACGGAGCCGCCAAATGACCGAAGCGACCGCGAAGGCGACGGAGAGGTCGCCAGGCGGCCCGGCGCCCGGCGACGCCGAGCAGCCCCCGGACATCGCCGTCGACGTCCGTCAGGTCTCCAAGGTGTTCCACGACGACAGGGGACGTGAGGTCCAGGCACTGCGGGACGTGACGTTCCAGGTGCGCCGGTCGGAGATCGTGGCGCTCACCGGCCAGAGCGGATGCGGCAAGACGACCCTCCTGCGGATCATCATGGGCCTCGAGCGCTCCACCTCGGGGACGGTCTCGGTCGGCGGCGACCCGGTCCGCGGATGCGGACCCGACCGGGGCATCGTGTTCCAGAACGCCGAGCTGCTGCCGTGGCGCACCGCGCTCGGCAACGTCGAGTTCGGCCTCGAAGCGCGCGGCGTGCCGAAGGCGGAGCGGCGGGCCGCCGCCCAGGAGGCCATCGAGCTCGTCGGGCTCGGCGCGGCGGCGGGCCGGCGGCCGCACGAGCTCTCCGGCGGCATGCGCCAGCGGGTCGGCATCGCCCGCGCGCTGGCCATCGATCCCGATGTCCTGCTGATGGACGAGCCGTTCTCCGCGCTGGACGCGCAGACCCGGGAGGGCATGCAGGCCGAGCTGCTGGAGATCCACGCGAGGACGGGCAAGACGATCGTGTTCGTCAGCCACGACCTCGACGAATCCGTCCTGCTCGCCGACCGGGTGGTCACGCTGCTGCCCGACCCCGGCCGGGTGCACGGCGTGCTCGACACCGCGTTGGACACCTCACTGCCGGTCGACGAGCGCCGCAGCTCGGCTGCGTTCGCCGAACGCCGGCACCAGCTGTGGCGGCTGATCCACGGCCGCGAGATCGAGCAGCACGAGCGGGAGGAACGCGCATGACGGTCATGACAGAACCGGCCCCGCCGGTCACCGACGAGACCGTCCTGTCCGGGCGGATGCGGACCCGGCGGCGGTCCGGCCGGGACCGCCTCGTGACGGCCGCCGCCGTCGTGGTCCTGCTGGCGATCTGGGAGATCGCCGCACGTCAGGTCGACCCGATCCTGGCCGCGCCCCCCACGAAGGTCTTCCAGGCCCTGGTCGACATGACCAAGGACGGCTCGCTGCCCGAGGCGGTGCTCGAGAGCGCGAAGCCGTTCCTCACCGGCTTCGGGCTCGCCATCGTCGCCGGCGTACCGCTCGGCCTGCTCATCGGCAGGTTCCGGGTGGTCGAAGCGGCCCTCGGCTGGCTCATCATCGCCGGCTACGCGATGCCGATGATCGCTCTCATCCCGGTCTTCGTGCTGTGGTTCGGGCTGGGCTTCGCCGTCAAGACCGCGATGGTGATGACGATGACGGTCTTCGCCATCGCGATCAACACCTGGAACGGGGTGCAGAACGTGCCCCGTACGACCATCGAGGTCGGCACCGCCTTCTGCGCCTCGCAGGCCCGGATCCTGCGGCAGATCGTGATCCCTTCGGTCATTCCGTCGATCATGACGGGACTGCGGATCGGCATCGGCAAGGCGGTCGTCGGCATCGTCATCGCTGAGTTCTTCACCGCGATCGGCGGGGTCGGCGGGGTCATCGTTGACGCCGGGCACAGCTTCCAGCCGGACCGGATGTTCGCCGCGGTGGTCGTGCTCATGGTCGCCGCGGTCGGCCTCACCGGGCTGATCGGCGTCCTCGAGCGGCGGCTCGCGCCGTGGAACCGGTCGATCACCGGGAGCGGTGAGTGAACACCCCCATCGGCGGCGGGCCGCCGTACCGGGTGATCGTCGGCGTGTCCGGCGCGACCGGTACGGCGCTCGCCGTCCGGACCCTGGAACTGCTCGGCGCCGCCGGCGTCGAACGGCATCTCGTGGTCAGTCCGGCGGCCAAGCGGACCGCCGCGTACGAGATGCCGGAGGCGCGGCTCGAAGAGCACGCCGAGGTGGTGTACCCCTGGCGTGACATCGGCGCCACCATCGCCTCCGGCTCCTACCGGGTGGACGCGATGCTCGTCGTGCCGTGCAGCGTCAAGACCCTGAGCGCGATCGCCGCGGGAGTGTCGGAGAACCTGCTGGTGCGGGCGGCCGACGTCACCCTCAAGGAACGACGGCGGCTCGTGCTCTGCGTGCGCGAGACGCCGCTGCACCTCGGCCACCTGCGGGCCATGGTGACGGCGACCGAGATCGGGGCGATCGTGGCACCGCCGATGCCGGCCTTCTACACCTCGCCGGGCTCGGTCGAGGACGTGGTCGAGCACATCGTCACCAGGATGCTCTCGCTGATCGGCGTGCACGTGCCCGGCGCGAGCGAGTGGCAGGGCGACCATCCCGCGGCGTCCGGCCGCCCCCGGCCGGGCGTCGCGCAGGCCGCCGGCGGCGCAGAGCCCTATCCGGGCTGAGCCCGCAGATCGGCGGGCGTCCGGGGCGGGCCATGACGACGCGGGCACCGAGGCGGTGCAGGCCGGCGGCGAACTCGGCCTCCCACAGCCCCCTGAGCTGTGGGCCATGCGATGCCGCCCCGAGCACGGTGAAGCCTAACCGGGCGTACCAGGGGCCGTTCCACGCCACGTCACGGAAGGTGATCAGCGTGATCGGGCCTCCCGCCGCGTCAGCGATGACCCGGTCCATCAGCGCGGTGCCGACGCCCTGCCGGCCGTGCTCGGGGCGGACGGCGATCTGCTCCAGATGGGTGCCGCCGTCACGCTCCCGCACGGCCGCGAACCCGACCGGTGGATCGCCGGCGACGTAGATGCGCGCACCGTCCCGGATCGCCTCCTCGATCACCGTCGGTCCGGGCGGGAACACGATGCCCACCGAGGCGAACAGCAGGTCGCCCGCTGCCTCGATCTCCGGCAGGACGGGCAGGTCGGCCGGCTCGGCCCGGCGCACGGCTACAGGCATCCCACGACCGTACGTCGCCGGTCCGGGCACCGGCAAAGCCTTTGTCGCCCGCGACGACAAGGCCATCGGTGGCCGGCCCCGTCCCGGCGCGGCGGGACCGGGCCCGCCGTGGGCCCGAGACGGCACGGATCATCGGAGTACCCTTCAGGTTCCATCCGACCGCCGAAGACGACGGCCGCGCGCCCCGCCGGCCTGCGGGGGCAGACGGCCGCGCCGAAGCGGCAGGACCCGGGGAGGACGCGTGACCGAGGTCTTGTTCCTGGTCGCTCTCGCCGCCGCGCGAGGATCGGCGGACGGCGCCCTCGACCCGGTGTTCGACGACCTGACCGGGCGGGCGGGGATACCCGCGGTGGTGTGGGGAGCACTCCCCCACCAGCCGGGCTTCTGGTCCGTTCGCGGCGCCGCGCCGCGGCTGATCGGGGCGGAACCGGGCGCCGCCTACTTCCAGCCCGATCCGGCGCTGTGGTCGGGGCTGCGGCTGGCCCCCCGCACGGCGGCCGCGATCGGCAGGCATGATCCGCTCGCGGAGGGATGCGCCGAGGCCGCCCGCCTCGGCCTGTCCAGCCACATCAGGGTCAGCGTGTTGCGCAACCCCCGGCTGGCCACCCGGCACCCCGACTGCGCCCAGCGGGATGTCCGGGGGCGGCCGCATCCGTGGGGGCTGTGCCCGTCGAACCCGGACGTCCGCGCCTACGTCGAGACGCTGATTACCGACCTCGCCAGGTACGGGGCCGAGAGCGTCCGGCTCGACTGGCTGCACTTCGCCGGGCTCGCCTCGTCGCCGCCCGACTCGTCCCTGTGGGCGCCGTGCTTCTGCCGTCACTGCCGGACGGCCCTGACGGCCTGGTGCGATGTCGACGCCGCCGTGGTGCAGGCTCAGCGCGAGGCCGGCCTGTCACCGTGGCCGGACGGGGATCCAGGCGAGGACAACTGGCCGGTCATCGAATGTGCGCCGCCACCACCGTCGCCCCTCGCGCTCTACCGGGACGCGATGCGGCAGGCGATCGCCGCCATCACGGCCGACGCGGCCCGGGCGGCGCGCCTGCACGGAATGCGGTCGACCTACACAAAGCCGCCTTGGGCATCACTGGCCTACACCGGCGCGGACGGCGACGGCCTCTACCAGCTGACCGACCACCTTCAGACCCCGCACACCGCCCTCGGCCGCCGGACGTCCAGCGACCCCGTGCTCGGTCGCCGAAGGGTCTGCCTGCGCCCCGGGCGAGGCCACTGGCTCAGCACCGATGATCCAGAGCCGAACATCGCCTACGCCCGCCGCGCCCGGATCAGCGAGGTCGAGTTCCAGCACTATCACGCGATGCCGGACGACTTCATCGACCGCATCGCCGACGTGGTCGTCCATGGCCCGCCGGACCGGTGAGCCGATCCTGCTCAGGCGCCGGTGACCTCGGTCAGGGTGCCGTCGGCGAGCAGGTCGGCGACGGAGGACGGCAGGACGTAGGCGATCCCGCCGCCGGGCTGGTCGAACCACGGAACCGCGACCCCGGTGAGCACTCGCAGCGGCCGCCGCAACCGGTACACGCGATAGGGCCGGTTCTCCCATTCCGCCGGCCATGAGCGCCGTGCGTACGGGGTCCGCACCGCGTACATGAAGTTGCCGTCGGGATCTCCGTACCGGTCGACCTCGGCATCGACGGGTAGGCCGACGACCCGCCGGTCTTTCAGCAACGACAGCGGCGGCTCACCCGGCAACGGCCGGATCGAGTCCTCCTCGCCGGCCGCGCCCGCGCGGTCCGAAGACGCGGGCGCCCGGCCCGGCGTCGTGGACCGCCCGCCTGACGCCCGGCCCGGCGCGGCCCGTCGCACCGCCTGATCCGTCCGTCGAGCCGGCGCCGAGCCCGTCGGACCGGTGACCACCGACAGCGCGGCGGCGCGGGCGCGCTCGTCCACCTCGGGCAGCCGGAACTCCATCCGGCGAACATGGTCGACCAGGTCGGGCTCCGGGGCCACGTCATGCTCACGCAGGTAGTAGCCGACGGCCCCCGGCCAGACCCACGCGCCGTCGGTGTGGAACGTCATCGGGACGTCCCTGCGCCCGCCGGGTTCGAGCCGGTCGGAGTCGAACCCCCGCGCCGCCAGCACGATGGGGGCCTTCTGCAGATACGCGAGCAGCCGGTCCCGTTCGCCCGCGTCCACCGGCGGGCGGGACACGTGGGGCCGGCCGTCCGCGCCCTCCCCGTCGAACAATCTCGCTCTTCGCGGCTCCTCCCGGGGCAGGCCGAGCCGCGGCAGATCGAAGGGATCGTTGCCCTTCTTCTCGTTCCACGCCCGATACCGGAGCCCGCCCGGGTCGGGGATGCCGTACCCGTCGCGCATCGCCGTGACCACCATTCCCGCCAGGGCCTGGTACTGCCGGGCCGAGGCGGGCCAGGCCAGCTCGGCCCACCAGTTCTCGCGTCCGGCCGGCCGGTCCGGGGGACGCCATCCCGCCGACGTGATCGCCCTCTCACCTTCGGCCGAAACCCGCTGCTTCGGCTCCAGGACCGAGTCGGCCACGACCTCGGCGACCAATCGGTCCGTCTCCTGAACGAACTGCGCATAGCGGCCGGTCAGGCCGTCACCGGGCTCGGAGATCACGATCAGTGCCCCGGCCGGCAGGACGGCCAGTTCTTCGGCCAGCGCCTCGGCGAACGACTCCCACTCCACAGTGCTCACAGTCCGTTCACGATCCCCGTGTTCACAATCCCCGTGTTCATATGCCCAGTTCAACGGCCCGATCGAACTCGTCGATGTACTCGTTCGTCGCCAGGAACACGTTGACCTGCACCCACTGGTGCTTGACCCCGATCGTCGCCTCGTGGCCACGCCACCGCACCTCGGCCGACTCACCGGGAATGCGTTCGGTGGGCTCTCCCAATGCCCGCGTGGCCGCCGCCACGACCTGGGCGAAGGCGTCCTGGACGTACGCCCGGCCTCCGGCCGACTCGGCGCTCGCGGATCCGCACGCGGCCACCGAGATCCTGTCGACCTTCCCGGACCGCGAGAGATAGAAGAAACCGCTGGCCATCCCGAATCCGGCGTCCAGTCGCACCGACCGGCCCAGGCGCGACTCGACCTTCCAGCCGAACCTCTCGACAACCCCGTCGATCTCGACGGGATCCCAGGCCCAGCGCAGGGACCGGAGCCCCGTGACCAGGTCGGCGACCTCCGAGGCCGGCAACATGCGGCGATCAGCCATGTCCATCACCCTAGCGGCCGACTCGACCTGTTCAGCGAACCCGAAATGCCCGGCATTACCATGACCCGCCGTTAGTCGTCACCGGTGTCCGGACGGTAGCGTTCCAGCCTTTCCCGCTCGTCCAGCGTCGCCGTCTCCATTTTACGTTTGTCGAATTCACGCATCATCGCGACATGGTCGTCGGTGATGAGGCCATCGGGCACCGGCTCGTCGAGCCTCTCCCACCCCGAGCGCGCGAGCAACGAGTGCACCATCGATATGGGCATGTGCTCGGGAAGCACTGGAAGATATTCTTCCGGGTGAACGATGACGCCCGCATGCCCCACGGCGATGAGCATGGCTCCGCCGGGCTGCCGCGCAAGGACCCTTGGCATGTCACCATCTTCTCATTCCGGCCGTAGCCGCTCGATGTCAGAACGTAGTTGTTGTCGAATTCGGAGCGCCCTGTCCAATGCCGCCTGCCAATGGTCGGCGTTCGGAACCCCAGTGCCGGAAAGGCGATCATTCAGGCGATCGATCTCCGTGTCGACCCAGACGAGGTCGTCACGGGCGCGCTCCAGCGCCCTCGCACGTGCGTCGGGTGCGCCGCTCTCGGCGATGCGCTCGTTGTTGACGACGCGCCAGTCCACCCCCGCGGCGTCCAGCGCCGTGCGCAGCTCGGGGCTCGCCTCCTGGTAGAGGATCACGTGATCGATGTCGCCGACGCCCACACCACCGTGGATCTGCGCCTCGACGTAGGCCCTCGCCCGGAACGCCGTGCTCTCATAATCGCGGTCGAGGCCGGCGAGGGCGGCCTCGCCGCGCCCCTCCATCCCGCTCGGGTAGGCGCCATATGACTCCGGCCGCGGATCCAGGATCGAACTGGGGATCGTCGCCTCGCGGTGGTCGAGGGAGTCGCCGACGGACGCCGTCGTGCGTTCCAGCACCTCCGCCCGCAGGACGACCTGGATCTCGCCGTACTGCGTCAGTTGATCGGTGTTCCCGATCATCCCGCGCTCGCCGAAACCCGCTGGCTGCTCGGGACCGATCTGGACATAGCCATAAATCGGTCGCTGGTGGGCCGGCATGTCGGCGGGATAGCCGAACCAGATGCGCTCCAGATCAGCGCGGTACGTCGTGTCGTTCTCTCCGCCCGACGTTCCGCTTTCGAACTGGGACTTGAATCGGCCGGCGTCGAGCACCTGGAGCAGGAGCCCTTCGCGAACACGGATACCGACGGGCTTGTCCGCGAAGACCTCGTTCAACTCGGCCTTCATCCGGTCACGCAGCTCCGCTGGATCATGGCCCGTCTCCACGGCGAGCCGGTCGATGTTGCGGTGCACCTCCCCGTACTGACGCGCGTACTCACGTTCCGCCGGGTCGGAGAAGCGCCGCCACAGCTCACTGCGGAGGCGCCCGCGTTCCATCGCCAGTTCCTCGGTGGCGGGATCGTTCTGGTCCGCCCTCTTGTAACGGTCGGTCAGCTCCGCGTACCGCTTGGCGAAGTCGATCGCGTCCTGGCCCGGCGCCTCCCGTACGGAAGCGCGGAACGCCGGCACGCCGGCCGGTCGCATGTCCGAGTGCGGCGCGGCGGGCCTGCCGGCCGGTTCGTCGTCGCCACGCTGCGGGGCGCCGTCGCCGGCGCGCCCGCCGGGGGCCGGTACGGCACCGCCCGGGGTCGTGGCCGGTGCGGCCGAGGGGCCCGGTGCGTGGGGATCGGCCGGCACCGCCTCGCGGCGTACGGAATCGGCGCCGTCTTCGGCGGACGCTCTGCTCAGCTCGGTGCCGTCGCCGCCGGCCGAGCGAGGGGCGGTGTACTCCGGCCACGGCGTAGGGGCCGCATGTCGCGCGGTGGCTGAGGGGCCGGCGCGTCCCGGGCCGTCGCCTAGTGCGGCGCCTGCGATGCGGTCGACGCTGAACGGCTGATCCGGGTCCCGCGTCAAGTCGAACTCCGACCGCTTGACCATGCCGTTCTTGTTGGCGTGCATCAGGTGGTACTCCACCCGCAACGTCCCGGCCGCGAGAGCCTGCTCGATCTTCGCCTTTATCTCAGGGTGGTCGCTCAGGGCGGCGGCGAGATCGCGATCAATGGCCAGGACATGGCGGAGATACTCAGGGCTGCCCTGTTGGGCCTTCTTGTCGCCTTCGACCGTGCGGGTCCGGAGCTCCGCGCCGGCGCCCTTGGCCTCCACGCAGAGCAGGGTGGGCGGATCTCCATCCACGAACGCGACCACGTCGATCGTTCCGGGCGTTCCGGGTTTGTCCTCGGACGGTGTGAGGAGGGTGCCACCGCGGTCGTTCGTCGCGAAGTCGACTGCCGCGATCATGCCCATCTGCTCGCTGACCCGGACGAGCTCGTCCTGTCTTCCGCCGTACGGAAAAGCAAGATCATGCAGCTTCGACAAACGATCTTGCGCCGCCGCCTTCTCCTCGGCGGACATCATCGGATCAGCGTTGACCCTGTCCCGAAGCGAGGTAATCATTCCGTCGAGCTTCGTCGAGCTCAGGTCATGCACCTTGACGCCGAATTCCTTGAGATACGGCGCCATATCAGTTCGGGCGTCCGCGCCGCCGCCAACACCGTCTTCTGTTCTGTCGACGCGAAAGTCGGCAAGATCCTCCAAGTCGCCCTGGGTGTCGTCGAGTATGTGATAGTCCTCCGGCTCCCCCTTGTTCGCCTTATAGTCGATATCGCGGCTGGTGAGGTGGTCATCAATGCACCCACCGGCACCGTACAACCTGTGATGATGCTCGTTGCGGTATGAGCCTTCTGGGTCGCCCGGATGGTGCAGTTTTCCATTCTCGGAGCGATACCAGCCCTCCGGATCGCCATCGCGATGCAGGGTTCCATCCGGGTCGCGGAAGGTGCCCGGATCATCACCCTCTCGGTGCAGCCGGCCGTCGTCGCCCATCCGGAGGTCGCCGGCCCCACGGTGGTCGGCATCCGCGTGGGGGATGGCCGAACCCGCTGAAGCCCAAACGCGGCCGCGTAGCATGCCGTCCTGCCCCACGGCGGTGACGGAGCCGTCAGGTTCGAACGAGTTCCAGCCACCGTCCGGCGGCCAGGTCGCCACGAACGTGCCGTCGGGCTTGTACGTACCGGACCCGGAGAAGGGGTTGCCCGCCGTATCGGTCCAGGCCTGTTGGTCCGGCGCGGTGACCGGAACGCCCAGTTCCCGTGACAGCCGGGCAGCGAACGAATCCGGTCCCTGCCCGGTCTCACATGAGATCAACAGGATCGGGCGGCCGCCCCAGTTGGGGTCACTTCTGATCAGTTCGGCGATATCGCGGGCGTTGAGCGATACGTCTCCGACGCGCATCGCGTCGGGCCGGCCGTGCCCGTCGACGGCATAGCAGTCGGGATCGGGCGGCACCCGCCGTGCCAGGTCGCGCATGGCCTGCTCGTCCGGCGCGAAGAACGACCGGCCGGCCGGCGTCTCCTCGCTGCTGCGGTACACGTCGTACAGGTGCGGTGGAAGATTTTCCGGAATCAGAGTCGGCCCTGCGCCCACCTGTGGTCCGTCGCCCACCTCCGGCCCAGCACCCACCTCCGGCCCAGCACCGATCTCTGGCCCCGATCCCACCGCCGGGCCAGCGCTCTCCGGCCGTGCGGTCGCCGAGGATGGGGCGGCCGCGGGCGGGCGGGCGTACGCGTGTGGTGGACGGGTCTGCGGCTCCTCGGCCCTTCCGTCGCCCGTGCGAGCCGGAGGCCTCTCGCCTCTTCCGGCGTCGTGAGTACGAGGGGGTTCGGGCGTGCGACCGGCTGATCCCCCCGGACCGCCCGGCGTGGATCCGCCCATGGGGAACCCGCCGGCCGGCCCGCCCGCACGGCCGTCGGACATCGGCGCTCCAGGGCCGCCAGGGGAGCCCGGAGGGACCGCGCCCGGCTGTGCGGCAGGACCCGGCGGGGCGGCAGAGTCGGCGGCACCGGCCAGCTGCGTGCCTTGCTGCGGGGCGTCGAAACGGCCCGGCGGGCCGCCGCCCTGCGGGTCACCGCCGTGCGTTGCGGACGGCGCCCCCTGAGAGCTCCCCGGATCGGCGGGGAAGGCGTGACCGGGGCCCGGTGGGGCGTGCGAGGACGGCCCGGACGAGTCGCCGACGGTCTGGGTGTTCAGCGCGTCGGCGACCCGGTTGCCCGATGGACTCGAGCCGCCGTCGCCCGGTGGCCCGGCGCCCCCGCCGCCGTCGGAGGACAAGGCCGAGGGTGCACCGCCGCTGCCGGAGGCCGAGGCCGGCGGTCCGTCGGAACCACCGGCAGGGCCTGCAGAACCGCCGCCGGTCGACGCGTTCGCCGAGGAGGAGCCGTCCGACCCCGCATAACCGCCGGCGCCCGGTGGACCATGCCCGCCACCCGGAGCGCCGCTCGACCCGCCGTCGGCGGAACCGGCGGCCCCACCGGCCAGGCTCGAGCCGGAGGAACCGGAAGGATCGGAGCCACCCGAACCGGAAGAACCGGAGCCGGTGCCGGAGGCGCCCGAGCCGGATGACGACCCCGAGGAGGACTCGTCGCCGGCCGCACCGCCCCGGGCCGTACCGGGATCGGCCGGGCCGGCCAGATTCGGTGAGCCGACCTGGGGGACCTCGACCTCGCCGAGCCCGACTCTGCCGCCGCCGACGGTGCCGCCGAACGCACCGGAGGTGGCGCTCATGGCCAGCCCTTCGGCGGTGAGCGGATCACCGGACATCGCGGCATCGGCGACGGTGCCGGCGACCCCGCCGATCCCCTCGGAGAGGCCCTCGCGAGCGGCCCCTCTCAGCATGCCCGAGAGTGCGGTCTCGGCCCCCTCGCCGAGCCCGGGCAGCCGGCCCATCCCGACGCCGAGGCCACCGGAGATGACACCGCCCACGACCCCGTCGAGAGCGGCCGCACCCGACTTGCCCCAGTCGACGCCGTCCCGGTCGCCCTTCCCGATCTGGACTCCCTGGATCACGAGGTCCAGCAGCACGCCCTCGGCGAGCCCGCGCGCCACGTCCCTGGCTATCGCGATCAACAGCCTCTGCAGGATCGTCCGCGAGGTGATCTGCGCCCCTACCTGAACCGCGGG
Source organism: Actinomadura sp. HBU206391 (assembly GCF_014323665.1). Taxonomy (GTDB): domain Bacteria; phylum Actinomycetota; class Actinomycetes; order Streptosporangiales; family Streptosporangiaceae; genus Actinomadura_C. The sequence continues at coordinate 25,395 of NZ_JABVEB010000079.1, forward strand.
GATCGCCGCCGTCGACCCGCCGAAGGTCGCATACGCCGCGGCGATCAATGAAATGATCTCGATCGCGGTGATGATCAACAGGGCGATGAACATGTACTTCGCGTACTCGATCTCGTTCGCGCCGTTGTTCATCGCCTGGGCGAGCGCCTGACATGCCTGCGACAGCTTGGGCAGATACTGCGGATCCGTGGAGACGTAGGTCTCGAAGTACCTTCGGAAGGCCTCGGCTCCCGCGCTGTCGACGGTGCCGAGCACCTTCGTCGCCGTCGCCTCGAGGTCGCCGATCAGGTCGTCGATGTCGGCGACGGCTCCGACCCACGCCTCGGCGGCACGGCGCATCGCCGTCTCATCGCCCTCAGGCCAGTCGGACCCGACGATCCATTCCAGCCACTGGAGTTCGGACGGGAGTACGAGCCCCACGCGCTAACGCCGCCCCACGCCTTTGACGGCGCGCAGGGAGCCGTCCTCGGCCTTCTGGTAGACCTTCGCCATCTCGTCGAGACCGGTCTTGATCTCGGCCACGCTCTTGCTCAGATCACCGAACTGCTTGAGGACCTTCTCGGCTTGCTTGAGGTATTCGCTTTCGAACTGCTTACCGGTGTCGTCGTTGCCCCAGCACTTGCCCTCCGCGGACAACGCGCCGTCCAAGGCATCGTGGATCTTCCCGAGCCGCTTCGAACCGTCCGTGAAACCCTGGGCCGAACGCCTCAGACCGGCCGGATCGACCCGGAGCTCACTCATCGCCCGCTCGTTCCATCGAGAATCCACCGTGTCTCATTTGTCGCGCAGCCCGTAGCGTTGCTTCATCGCCTCGAGGTCGTCCGGTCGCTGCGGAAGCACCTTCGACAGATCGGCCCCGTCCACATCGCCGAAGGCGGTGTCGGCGGGCACCAACGGTTCCAGCACCGCCCGTACCTGGTCGCCGACCTGCCCGGCGGCCTCGTTTACGGCCGCGAGCACGCACTCGGCGAGTTCCGACGGCGACAGCCTCCGGTACACCCGGGGGTCGAACTCCAGACCGGTCAGCCGGCCCTGCGCTCCCACCGTGACCGTCACCATGCCGTCGGCCGCCTCGACGATGGCCTGCGCCGAGCCCATCTGCCGTTGCAGATCCTGGAGCTGGGAGCGCTTGGCACGGTACTGCTTCATCAGCTCATCGAGATGCGCCTGCAAGTCCTCCCGCACCCGGCCTGCCCCCCACGATCCGCACTGCGCCCATGACCCGAAATGACTGTAGGTAAATGGAAGCTTTACCGGGTAAGCAGCAGAAATCAAGCTCTATCACTGACCCAGGGCGAAATGTCACACGTTCGGGCGCATGTCCTCGCCCGGTGTCGACGACGTCCGATTGAGACAAGTCGGCGTACGCGGCCCGATGACGTGGGAGCAGGTGATCCGGTGGGATCGCGTGACCGCTACCGGACGCCGGCCTCCTTCATGTCGCGCAGCTCGCGCTTGAGCTCCTTCATCTCGTCGCGGAGCCGGGCGGCGAGCTCGAACTGAAGGTCGGCTGCGGCCTGGTGCATCTGAGCCGTCATCTGGTCGATGAGCGACTCCATCTCCTCGCGGGGTCGCTCCCCCACCAGGTCCGCCGCGTGCCGGCCCGTCTCCCTGGACCGTGAGGACAGTCCCGGCACCGGTGCCTTGCCGCGGCTCTGCTGACGGCCGGCGCCCCCGATCAGCCGCTCGGTGTCGGCGTCCTCGCGGGCGAGCGAGTCGAGGATGTCGGCGATCTTCTTTCTCAGCGCCGTGGGCTCGATGCCGTGCTCGGTGTTGTAGGCCACCTGCTTGGCGCGCCGCCGGTTGGTCTCGTCGATGGCCCGCTCCATCGAGGCGGTGACCTGGTCGGCGTACATGTGCACCTGCCCGGAGACGTTCCGCGCCGCTCGGCCGATCGTCTGGATCAACGAGGTCTCGGACCGCAGGAAACCCTCCTTGTCGGCATCGAGAATCGACACTAGGGACACCTCCGGCAGGTCGAGGCCCTC
>NZ_JABVEB010000008.1 GCF_014323665.1 Actinomadura sp. HBU206391
TTTCGGGTGTTCGGAGGGTCAGCCTGCGCTGCAGGAGACCGTCGGCCAGGTCCAGTTGCCGTTGTGCTGGATCGTCACACCCCAGTTGTTGCCGTTGCCGTTGGGCCCGGCGGTCAGCACCTGGGCGCTGGGGTAGCTGGCGCTGATGTTCCACGTGGCGATGATCTTCGCTGGGGACGGCACGTTCATCGTCACGGTCCAGTTGCTCGAGCCGCTGACCGAGACGTTGAGGTTGTACCGGTCACTCCACTGCTCACCTGCGGACAGTGACGCGGTGCAGCTACCACCGCCGCCGCCGCCACCGCCACCGCCGCCGCCACCACCGCCGGAGCCGCCGACCGTGATATTCGAAGACCCGCTGCTTTGGTATCCCTCTGTTGCGAGGATCATGTAATCGTGACTGCCCAGATTCATTCCATACCGGGCCCAGGCGTCAAAGTGGTTGCCGGAGGTTATGGTTCCGCCGGTTTTCTTGGACTGTCGGACACTCCAGTACTGATTGAAAGTTCTGGTGCCTTCAATGGAGGGGGCGTTGTATCGCGTCGTCTGGTAGACGTCGTACGTACCGCCATCGCTGGTGACCGTGCCCTTGTACGTCCCCGTGGGCCGATAAGTGCCCCAGTTGTCAACGATGTAATACTCCACCAGTGGGTTTCTCGTCCACCCATAAAGAGTCAAGTATGCATTGCCGGACGGATTGAAGCTGCCTGAGTAGTTCACGGCCCTGCGTCCGCCGGTGCTCCAGCCCTTACCGGCAACGAAATTCCCGGTGTTGCGCCATGAGGTGCTGTAGTTGCCACCAGATCCAAGTTCCATGGAAACCGACCCGGTACTATCGGTCCAGAACGAATAGAAGTAGCCGTTATTGGTGCCGGTTTGATTGGTGGTGATGGCCGCGTTGGCGGTGCCGGGCAGCATCGTTGTTGCCGCGACCAGCACTACGGCGCAGGCACGGCCGATGAGCAGCCGGGTGCGGCCGCGTCTGCGGCTCTTCGGGAGGGCGGGGGCGTCGTTCATGTGCGTGCTTCCTCCTCGTGAAGGCTGGCGGGGCCGGCGATGGCGACAGTGTTCGTTCGACTCTGTCGAGATGTCAACGACTCTCGTAAGCCGGCGAAAACCTTCTTGGTCAACGACTTCTTGAGAAGGTATTCGGCCTGGTCACTGGCCTGCCCGGCCGATCGGGTCCGGGGTCGGCCGATGAAAGTTCCACGCACCTGGTACGCATCTCATCGCCAAGAGATACGTGACGTGCGCCGCACGGTGCATCGCCGGTCAGTCGGCGTAGACCGCCGGGTCGAGTCGCTGGAGGCGGTCGGGGTCGGCGAGCACGTCGATGGCGACGACCTTTCCGTCGCTGACGGTGAAGCCCATGACCGAGACCGGCCGTCCACGCGGCGCCACGACGACTCCCGCGGCTCCGTTGACGAGCGCCGGGCGTACGAATGGGGAGAGCCGCGCGAAGGTGAGCGCCTGTTCCGCCACAGTACGCGCGCCGTGAATGATCGCCGTGGCGTTCGACCGCGCGAGCCCGCCGTCCGACCGCAGTACGACGTCCGGGTCGAGCACTGCGACGAGCGCGGCGAAGTCGCCGTCGCGGGAGGCGGCGAAGAACGCGTCGACCACTTCTCGCTGGCGGGCGAGATCGGCGTCCGGCGTCGGAGCCGTCTGCTGCACCCGGCGGCGTGCGCGGCTGGCGAGCTGCCGTGTCGCGGACGGAGAACGTTCCACGATGAGGGCGATGTCGTCGAAGGGCACCGCGAACATGTCGTGCAGCACGAAGGCCAGCCGCTCGGCGGGAGCCAAGGAGTCGAGCACCACGAGCAACGCGAGCCCGACCGAGTCGGCCAGCAATGCCTCGTGCTCAGGATCGACCCCGTCCACACGGCTCACGACCGGGTCGGGCACGTACACGCCCAACGGCTGCTCGCGGCGCGAGGTGCGTGAGCGAAGGGTGTTCAGGCACACCCTTGCGACGACGGTCGTCAGCCATCCGCCCAGATTCTCCACGTCGCCCACCTCGACCCGGCTGAGACGCAGCCAGGTCTCCTGGACGGCGTCGTCGGCCTCACTGAGCGAACCGAGCATCCGGTAGGCCACCGCCCGCAGATGAGCCCGGTGCGCCTCGAAGCGCTCGGCCAGCATCTCGATTTCGTCCATCGGTCACACTCTCTCGGCGCGGTGGGTCATAGCAGCAGTAAACCGACGGAACCCGCCTGATGTGACACGGGGGTCGACTGACCCGTGCAAGCCGTGCGGTTCCGTACAGACACCAAACCCCACTGGAGGAAAGCGATCATGCACGGGCGGACGAAAGATGAGGGCGAGCTGTGACAGCACCTGTTCTGGTCACGGGCGGCACAGGCACGCTCGGACGGCTCGTGGTACCGCGACTGCGGGACGCCGGCTGCGACGTGCGGGTTCTCAGCCGCCGCGACCACGAAGCCGCCGACGGCATCGAGTTCGTCACCGGCGACCTGGCCACCGGTGAGAGGATCGAAGCGGCGGTGGACGGGGCACGCACCATCGTGCACTGCGCCGGCAGTTCCAAGGGCGACGAGGACAAGGCCCGGAACCTGGTACGGGCGGCATCACGGGCGGGGGCGGCGCACCTGGTGTACATCTCCGTCGTCGGCGCGGACCGCATTCCCACCGGCAGCCGAGTCGACCGTGCCATGTTCGGCTACTTCGGGTCGAAGCTGGCCGCTGAACGGATCGTCGCCGACTCGGGTCTGCCGTTCACGACGCTGCGCGCCACCCAGTTCCACGACCTGCTGCTGACGGTGGCCCAGCAGATGGCGAAGCTGCCGGTGATACCGGCTCCGGCCGGCTTCCGGGTCCAGCCGATCGACACCGCCGAGGTCGCGGCCAGGCTCGTCGAACTCACCCTCGGCAAGCCGGCCGGCCTGGTGCCGGACATGGGCGGGCCGCGGGCGTACGGCATTGCCGACCTGCTCCGCGGATACCTGCGAGCCGTACACCGGCGCCGGCCCATCGCGCCGCTCCGGCTGCCGGGCAAGGGCGCCAGAGCGTTCCGGGACGGCGCCAACCTGGCACCCGAGCAGGCCGTAGGTCACCGGACCTGGGAGGACTTCCTGGCCGAACGACTCGGTACATGACTTCGCGACCCGTCCAGAAGGCCGGAGGGCCGGAGGGATGACCGTGCGGTCGTCTTCAGACGGACGCCATGAACGGCGAGCTAAGGGACGAACGGAACTCCTAGGGCAGGGCGCGCGGCTGGACGCGATCGAGACGTGCCACCCGTTGAGCCGCACTCGGGCTGATCACTCGAAAGGCGTTGAACCTCTTGAGCGGATTTCTGCGCTCGAACTCGACGGCCACATCGACGACCGGTCGGCCGAAGGCCTCCACCACCGCGCGGTCGACGGCGAAGCAGAACCAACGCATCAACAGGACCAGAACGTACAGAAATCCGACGATGACCAGGAAGAAGATCAAGGCCCCGATCTCCCGGCCGAGGAGGCCGCTTGTCGGCGAGTTGCTCTTGCGTTCCGCAACGCAGAAGGGCATGGGCGTAGGCGACGTCGTCACCTGCGGTGACGTCCAGAGACTCGATCTCGAACAAGGCGCCCTGTCGCTGCCACTCGAAGAACGACGGCCACGCCTCCCGGTAGGCATCGATGCCGCGTACGCCCTCGTACGGTGGCGGCACGTCGAACATCACGATGTCCTTGGCGTGGTCCGCGAGCACGCCGCTCATGTCGCCGCGGTGCACCGCCTCGGTCCAGTGCTCGATCAGCGTCCGGATCTCTTCCTCGTCAGCAGGCATTCTTCAGCCCTGTCCTTTCTGGGGTGATGTTCCCGTCAGGACTAGAACCCGCGGCGGCACGGGAAATCATCGGGTGCCGCCGAACGGGTCTCAGGCGGCCAGCTCCGCCGGCAGGCCGAACGTCGGAAACTCGGCCTCCAGGAACGAGACCACCTCGGCGACCCGCGTACCACGCAGGACGAGCAGGTCCAGGCCCGATGCGACGTAGACGCCCTTGTCCTCCCGCCACAGGTAGGTGCCGAAGGCGAGCTGCCCGTTCGCCCGCGCCGGCAGGAAGCGCCAGCGCCAGGCCCGCGCTGCCTCGTCCAGGAAGGCCCGGATGCCGTCGTGGCCCTCGTACCAGGCGGTCAACGGCGGCATCGAGTACTTCGCGTCGTCGGTCAGCATCGCCACGATGGCATCGACGTCGCCGGCCTCCCATGCGGCCACGCGCCACCTCGCGCCGTGTCGCCTCGCCCATCGCATGCAGGGTCGCCTGCTGGGTGGTCGGCGGGAGCAGGCCGTCGAGGACCTTCCGGGCCCTCTGCAGCGCGCTGTTGACCGCCGCGACCGTGGTCTCCAGCAGGTCGGCGACCTCACGCGTCGCGAACCCGAGGACGTCGCGCAGCAGCAGGACGGCCCGCTGCAGAGCCGACAGGTGCTGTAGCGAGGCGACGAAGGCGAGCTCCACGCTCTCGAGCGCCACGACGCGAGCCTCGGGGCTCAGTTCCGCCGTCCAGTGCAGCCGGTCGCCGGGGTACGGCTCGAGCCACACCGTCTCGGTCAGCGGTGCGACCTCAGGGCTCAGATCAGTGGGGAGCTCGCGACGGCCTCTGCGCTCGATCAGTGTCAGGCATCTGTTGGTCGCGATCTTGTACAGCCATGGGCCGATCGAACCGCGGTACTCGAACCGGTCCAGACCGCGCCAGGCCCGAACCAGCGTCTCTTGTACGGCGTCGTCGGCATCATGGACGGACCCCAGCATCCGGTAGCAGTGCGCGTGCAACTCGCCCCGCAATGGCCCGACCAGACGTCCGAACGCATCGTCGTCACCCGCCCTGGCGGCCACCAGCAGTTCCGCCGAAGCGGATTCGTCCGTCCGGTCCGAATCGATCCGCACCTGCAGTTCCCATCCCGGCCGTTGCCGGTTCGGCTCACCCGGGTCAGCGTACGTCAGGTCATCCGAACCCCCGGGAGGCCAGGTAGAGGCCGTCGCTCCATCGCCCGCGGCCGAACACGAAATGGGAGATCGGTCGCCCGAAGTCGGCGAAGGCGACTGCCGCCCAGAGCCGCTCAGCCGTCGCCTCTTTACCACCGTTGACTGCTGTCGCATCGTATGGCCACACTGACTGGATGGCGGTCAATGAGCAGTCGTTGCTCGCGGACGTACAAGATCTTCAATGTTCGTTCTGCGGTGTCGCCCGGCCTGCAGTGAAATGGATGATCAGATGCCCTGACCACCTGTTCATCTGCAACGTCTGCGTCGGCCTCGCCCAGGTCGCGATCGAGCAGGGGGAGGCTTCCAACGAGTTCGTCAGGCTGTATCGGGACAACTCTCGCATCAAGAAGATGGAAGAGCTGGAGCGGGTACAGAATGAGCTGAGTCGCATTCTGGACGAGCTCAACACCTTGGGTGAGAGTGAGGATTGCAAATTCTGCGGCGCCAAGTCCACACTCGTACGCCGAGCCGGATCGGACGTCAATATCTGCGACGAATGTCTTCAGGCCTGCCGTGAGCTCGCTCTCGAACAGGACATCGGCGGCCCCGGATAGGCGCCGCCCCCGGCCTGCCTTCCGCACGCTCAAGAGTCGCAGGCGATCCGCAGCTTCTCCCAGGACCTGCTCAGCGAGTGCCGCCTGGGGGCGACGCTGAGGCCCGCCGCGAGTCGTCGCAAGCTGTCGGCCATCTCGTTCAGGGCATCCGAGATCTCGTCGGCCGCCGCTCCGATGTCGCCGCCCGCCTTCTGACCCTTGACCGCGATCGACGCTGAGGCCTTCTCGTAGATCTCGACCGCCGCGGCCGTGCCGCGCGGGTTGGCCTCGCGCCTGTCGGAGATGGCCTCCAGCTCTGAATTGATGTCGTCGCACGCCTTGGTGTCAGCGTCGCGGAAGCCGGAGATGCAGGCGCTCGTCGAGGCCATCACCGCGCCCAGGGCAAGGATGCCGAGAACGCGGGCAGGTCTTCCACGCATTGAAGTCTTCTCCCTTTTTCGATGTCACGGTACCCCTGGGCGTCTTGGTGACCATGCGGTTTTCCTCGATCGAGGACCTATGCCTCTGCTCCAAGATGGCAGGGGTCCGCGCCTGCGATGCGCTGATAATGCGGATATCGATAAATGCCCGAATACTGCGATTACGGCAGACCACCCGCAGGTGGGCATCGAACCGCCACAACCCGTGTGGAAGCGCTCACATCGCCTGTTCTTGGTATTCCTGGCCGCAGATCGACACGTGGACGAGGTCGGCCCACGAAAGGGTGCCTGGCCGCCCCTTCCCGGGTCCGGCTTCGGGCGTCGCGGGAGTGACCGGCCCGGGTACGTCGGAGCACGACCCGACGGCGTCCCCCCGGCGCAGGAGCGACCCCGCCATCCCGGACGCCAGGTACGCCCGCGGGTCGAGGTTGTACCAGCGGACACCGGTGGCCCGTACGCTGCCGGACGGGCGAGGCGCGTCCATGTCGGCGGCCGGTGCGCCCGTGCCGACCGTGCCGACCGCCGTGCCGACCGTGCGGAGCAGGTCCGCCTCGGCGAAGTCGGCGAGATCGGCGATCTGGGAGAGTACGACCTGTTCCCAGTCGGCATGCACGGCGGGCGCGTCAGCGAGGGCGTACGAGGTCGTCCGCCATGCCGGACGCAACGCCGCGGTGACCATGGCGGCGACCGTGTCCGCGTCGAGACGTACGCGGGCCGCCATCGGCCGGCTCACCAGCCACCAAGCCCGCAGGAACTCGTCGAGGGAACGACCGGCGGTCGTCATTTCCCGGCCGGCCCCGACCAGTCGCAGGTACAGATCACGATCGGTCGCGCAGACGGGACCGGGCGGGCCGTCCACCCAGTACATCTGCTTGTGCACCGGCCCCGCCGAGCGCGAGCACCCGGGCCAGAGCCTCGATCCGATCGTGGTGGACGTCCATCCGATATCGGTTGCCGCCGTCATCCTGCCGCCAGATCTCCCAGTCCGCCACGAAAGGGACAGTAGCCGAGGGCTGCGTTCAGCAAGGATCAGAAAAGACCGGTCATCTGATGGAATGGCGGCACGTTAGGTGGCGATTCTCGACCCCTGGAGGAATGAGCCGATGGCGGCGGGACGGAAGACGCAACGGCTTCGGCAGGATGCCGACCGGCGATCCGCCCCACCCGATGACAGCCCCTCACCGGACGGTGCGAGGCGGATTCGGTCGCACGGTGAGCCCGACCTCCGGATCAACCTGCGGAGGCGGGCGAACTATGCCAGAGCCGCCCCGTCCATTCCCGACGAGATACTTCTCGGGAAGGAGAGGTCGCAGAAGGCAGGCGGCTTCGCCGCGCTCGACACGCTGCTGCGCGAGCTCACCTCTGTCGGCGCGGCCGTCGAGGCGGTGACGGGTTTCCGTGCCATCTCGGTGCCGATCACCTCGGCCGACCAGTTCTGGGCGCTCTTCATCGCGGATCTGGTCCTTCTCCAGAGCAAGGACGGACCACGGAAGTGGCTCATCAGGGAGACCAGCAAGGGGCTGAGAAGCCGTGACCCGGAACGTGTGGACCGGTTGCGGCTCGTCTGGAAGCAGATCTTCGACGTACTCCTGCAGGCCGACGGGCTGGGATCGGGTGAGGATCTGGCCAGGTTGGTCATGGAGTTCGCGGGCCACCGGGCGAGCCATCTCTTCGAGGTCATGGACCTTCTCTTCGCGGTCGCTCAGGGCAACCCGCCGATGCTGGACCGCCTCACCCGCGTGCTCGAGTCGTACGAGAGGTCCCTGCCCGTCCTCGCGCCCCCCGAGTTGCGAGTCAGGATCAAACAACTGCTCGGCCGGACGACCGGGCTGATCGGCCCGCGGTCGCCCTTCCCCCCGGAGCTGATCAGAGTCCCGGTGGCCTCCCTCTGCTCCTATGAGTTCGAGGTGATGCGCTTTCCGCTGACGGTCGGCGACGTCGCCTTCCTTCTGGGCACGTCGCACCCGGCGTACCGCAAGACGCACGATCCCTACGTCTTCGACATCGCCGGCCGGGGTCTCGACCATTTCGTGTCCAGATTCCTGCCCGATCTGCTGGCACGCTGCGTGGACGTCGACCCGGACGTGCACATGTCATGGGCGGTTCCCACCGCCAACGAGTGGCCGGCGCTCGCCGGATGTGAGGAGAACGACTATCCGTGGGGTCGCGACGCGCCGTCGCCCGAGCGGGCGAACCTGCGCTACGGCGGTACGCCGGGCAGGATCCGCCCGGTGGGCGTCCACCCGGCCGGGGAGTCGCCCCTCGGCGTCGCGGACTGCTGCGGCAACGTCCACGAGATCGTAGAGTGGCGGCCTCGCGGGTCCGCACCGGAGGACTACCGGCTCGCGGGCGGTTGCTTCCAGACCTGGCACGACGAGACCTCGTGCCGGAGGTTCCGGCGGTTCATCCCGAAGGAATCCGAGGACCGGCAGAACGTCGGGCTTCGGCTCATCAGGTATCACAGCGGCGACGCGGACCTTCGCGCACGAGACCTCGACGACTACACGGAGGGACGCCACACGGGGCGACGCCCGCTCGGCGCCGGTCGCCGAGGCTGAGAAACCCGGCGATGGCGGGGCGGAGCGGCTCAGCGCGGGCCGAAGAACGGCGGCAGCTCCTTGAATCGCGGGTCGAACCGGATGGTGGGGGCCAGTGCGAGCTGGGCCCGGCGGGCGCGTGAGAGCGGATGACCGGGGAATCGGGCGTCCCACTCCGGGTCGTCGGCGGCGTTGCGCGGCAGGCCGCCCTGAACGCCGGGGTCGTACGGGTGCCGTGTCCACTCCGCCATCAGCTCCGGCACCGGCAGCCCGCGCTGCGAACGTTCCGCCATGAACTGGTTGAACACCGTGGAGTCGCGCATGCCCGTGATGCCGTGCTCGACGCACTGCACGCGGAGCACGACGCTACAGCCGGCGCGCGGCACGATGAACGAGGCGATGTAGGCGACTCCCGACTGCTGGTCCGGCATCGGCAGCTTGGCGATCTGGCGGACGGCGGCCAGCCCATCGAGGCCGATCACGTCGAGTTCCACCAGGCCGCCGCCGCGCGAGGCGGTATGGGCCGCGGTGCGTCCGCGCAGTGCGTCCAGATCTTCCAGCGCGGCCGGCAGGTCGGGTGGGAGGTCGAAGAAGTCCATGATGGCCGGGTCACCGTCGGCGTTGACCCAGACGTTGTCCTGGACCTGCTTCCAGTTTTGGGTATCGAAGATCAAAGGACCCATGTACGGAGACTCTAGGGCAGACGGGCGACACCCCATCGTGGATATCGTTCGGTCGGTCGCGGTCCATCCGCTGAACCGCCGCCATGTCTCCGTACGAGGCGAGCGCGGCGCGAGCGGACATTCGACCGGTGGAACCCCGTACGTGCCGATCTGCGAGGACAGTGACGAATAACAGTCAGTGTCGTCATTAATGGTAGAGCCGGACGTACCTCATCTTTGCGGCGGTAAATCGCGGTTTGCGAGCTAGGCCGCATCGGAATGCGGCCATTGAGGACCTGCCTCTGAAGTTATTTTGATCTTTCTTCCAGGACTGAGCGGTGTACGATTTGTCGGAGTTAATCTGCTCCTTTTCAGCGGACGGTAATCGCTCTGATGCGAGCTGTGACGCCGTTGAATTCGATGATCCGCCGCGTGCCGTCGCATGGCATTCTTCGCCTGTGCAAGGGGTACTCTGACAACAGGAACGCTCAAGTGATCTCGCAGCGGGGGCGGTCGGATGATCCGTCGTGGTCACGGCTGCGGCAGGCCGCACCGGCTCCGCGCAGAGATCACTTGAGCAGCGTGTTCCCCTGAACGGAGCAGGTGTCGAATACGGCACCGAATGATGATCGAACGGAGACAAGGGCCACGGGATTACCGCCATACCGGTCCTCGGAAGGGTCGGATGCCTGGGCATTCTGAGCCAAGACATGGTTGTTGCACAAAGCTCGTCACAAGTTGAGGGCCGTCCCCCTACCGCCGGTTGTTGGTGACAGTTGACCGGTAGCGGGACGGCCCTCTTCCATAGAAACTCAAGTCCGGCGTCCGCTCGCCTGCGCGAGCCCGGTAAAGCCCTATGGGTGGTGCTGATGAAACGCTTGATGATCTGTGCTGGATCAGCTCCGGCGCAAACTGCTTACGAATATATCCCCGCCCTTCGCTGCGGCAAGGTTCTGTCTGCTGAACGCCGTCGTGTCTTTACCTTCCGGCTTTCTCCGGCGGCGTGCGACGACGCCCGAGACGATGAACGGGAGCACTGACATGGCCCGGTTGCGGACTACGGCGGCCGCGCTCGTCGCCGCCCCGTCGTCAGTGGCGGCCGTGACGGCGATCACGGTGCACTCGGCCATGGGCGTCCCCGCGCTGGCGTTCCGCCTCGCCATGCTCGCCGGAGCGCTGACGCTGCTCGCGCTGGTCGCGGCACTGTCTCAGGAGACGATTCGCAGCTGGATCGCCCACCGTGCCGAGCAGCGCCGCGCCGCGGCCGAGGCGCACGCCATCAAGACGCTGTTCATGGCCGCGACCGGCGGACCGGACCGTACTCCCGAGGACGCGCGTCAAAAGCGCAGAGACGCCCGCGCGTTCGCCGAGGCCATCGGCCTGACCAGCATCGGGCAGACCAGCCTGGGCGACGCCATGCAGATCACCCGCGGCCGGGGCATCGAAGGCGGCTCACGGCATGCGGGCACGGGAACGGACGGCCGCACAGGTGCGCAGGGTGTCGGGGGCCGCGCCGGTGGCCTTGCCGCCGGCGACCCGAGATCGCGAGGGGTGGCGTCCGCAGGCCTGGAGCTGCCCATGGCCGCCACTGAGCGGCCGGTCCGGTCCGTTCCGCCTGTGACCGGCGAGGCATGACCCGTGATGCGTGACCGGCCGGGCGCGACCGGCCGGGCGTGAGCGGCATCCGGCCACGCCCGCCCGTGGCCGGGAATCACCGATCAGTCGGTGGGATCAGCGGCAGGTCGGCGTGCCGCACCGTGTATCCGCCCTTCGTCACCGGGGCGTACGGCGCCGGAGCCATGCAGGTACCTGCCCTGCCCTCTACCCACTCACCCGCCTCGTTCTGGTCGGCGTTCACGACGGACCAGGAGAAGCCCACCCGGCCCTCGCCCCGGTGGCCGTCTCCGTCGTACACGCTGAAGCCGAGCCGCTTGCCGAGCATGTGCTTTACCGTAGGGTCGGCTCTGGTGACGACCGCCGTGAGCGTCGCGGTCCCGGGACTGGTCACCAGGCAGTCCACGCGGCCCTCGAACCGTACGGTCACGTTGTCGCGGGCCACCCAATGCGAGACCTTCATGGTGCCCTTCGCGTCGGTGGGCAGGCCGCTGTACTCGCCCACCGGCCTGGTGAAGGGCGCGGCGTGCGCGTCGAAGGTGAACGTGCGGACATCGTCGTCCGGCGAGTAGGTGAGGCGCACCTGCGCCGAGCCGGTCACGCTCGCCTTCGTCTGCGAAGGTTTCGCCGGCGTAGGCGTGGCGGCCATGGCGGTCGGAACCGCGAGGGTCACCGCAGCGGTCACCGCCACGGCCGATGTCGCGATCATGGTGCGGCTGGTTGCCGATTTCATCGTGTCCTCCTGAAGGGGCGAATGGCTTGCCGCCATGGTCCGGCTCGGGCCGCGCCGGCCGCTTCCCCCACCGGCGCGAGATCGCGCAGTGCCGGTCCCCCGCGCGGGTGCAGGCGCGTTCACCCGGGAGGCGGGGTTCCGCGCGTCCAGGAAAGCGCCCGCCGACCCGTCGACAGGACTCGGTGAAGCCGACGAACCGTCCTATGGACTCTTGGCGGCGCCGCCGGCGTCCCGCGTGCCGCTGAGCTCGGGCCGCGCGCCGGGCCAGTCCGGCATCAGCGGCGGCCCCTCGGCCTCCAGGGCGTTGGCGACGCGACGCAACAACTCGTCGAGCACCGCTCTGTCCTGCCGGCCGAGCACGCCGAGCAGTTCCTGTTCCGCCCGGTCCTGCTCCCCGATGGCGGCCTGCCAGAGCGCGTGCCCGGAATCGGTGAGGGCCACGAGCAACCGCCGGCGATCGGCGGGGTCATGGACGCGGGTGACGTATCCGGCCTGCTCCATCCGGTCCAGCCGGCTCGTCAGCGTCGCGGGATGCGTTCCGAGCCACTCGGCGAGCAGCGAAGGGGCGGCCTGGTACGGCGGCCCGGTCGCGCGGACGTAGTGCAGGATGGCGTACTCCCACTCCTTCAGCCCGTGCGCCGCCAGCCCGTTCTCCCGGTTGCGGCGCAGGTGCGACACCAGCTTCTGCATGCGGGTGACGATCCCCTCGATCTGGGGGTCGAGGTCGGGCAACTCCTCCGCCCAGTGCGCGATGTGCCGGTCGATCGAGTCGGGTGTCGAGTCGCGCTTCGCCATGGCGGCAGTATCCCAAGGTCCAGGTTCTCTGGACAGTAATACCAATTGATATATTTTGAAATCGTACTAAACTCGCCGCCCATGCACCCCCTTCGAGACCGTCGCTTCCGGCTGCTGTGGGCCGGTCAGACGCTGTCGCACATCGGCGACGCGGTGACACCGGTCGCGCTGACCCTCGCCGTCGTCACCACCACAGGCTCCGCGACCCAGCTCGGACTGGTGCTCGCGGCGCAGGCGATCGCCCAGGTGGCGCTGATCCTGCCCGGAGGGGTCTGGGCCGACCGGCTCTCCCGGCGACGGCTGATGCTCACCGCCGATCTGGTCCGGACGCTCACCCATGTCCTCATGGGGGCCGAACTGATCGGCGGCAGCGTGAACGTCACGCACCTCGCCGTCCTCGCGGCCGTCTCGGGCGGCGCCTCGGCCTTCTTTCTGCCCGCCTCCACCGGGCTGGTGCCGGCCACCGTCGACCCGGCCGGCCTCCAGCGGGCGAACGGACTCATGGCGGTCGCCAAGCACGGGTCGAGGCTGCTCGGCCCGGCGATCGCCACGATCCTGGCTCTCACCATCGGTCCCGGTTGGGCGATCGTGCTCGACGCGGCGACCTTCGCGGTCAGCGCGCTGACGCTTAGCCGGCTGCGGGTCGCTCAGCCCCCACCGCGAGCCCGCGCCCGCTTCCACGCCCAGCTCGCGGAGGGATGGGCGGAGCTGCGCCGATACCGCTGGTACTGGACGAACCTCATCGGGCACTGCGCGTGGAACCTCGGCCGGTGCGTGTTCCTCACCGTCGGGCCGCTGATCGCGATCAACGCCATGGGCGGTGAGCTGGCCTGGGGGACCATCGCGCAGGGCGGCCCGGTCGGTGCTCTGGTAGGCGCGCTGATCGGCCTGCGGGTCCGTCCGCGGCGACCCCTGCTCGCCGCCAATCTGGCCCTGGCGCTCGGAGCGCTGCCGTTCCTCGTCCTCGCGGCGCGGGCGCCTGCGCTTCTGGTCGCGGTGGCGTACGGCCTCATGGCGGGCGGGCTGGCGTTCATGGCACCGCTGTGGGAGACGGTCATGCAACGGCACATCCCCGAGGAGACGATCTCGCGCGTCTCGGCGTACGACTGGCTGGTGTCACTGGCGCTCACGCCGGTGGGCATGGCCGTGGCGGGTCCGCTGGCCGCCTCACTCGGTGCCACCACCGTGCTGTACGGGTCCGCGGCGCTGATCTTGATCTCCTGCGTCGGAGTGCTGGCGCTGCCGGACGTACGCGATCTGCGGTCCGCCGACGGTACGCCCGAGCCCGATTCCGGCAGCGCCGAGCGCGACGTGCCGGCCGCGGTGTGAAGCGGCCGCCGGCGGTCTCATCGGCGCCGGCGGGCCCGCCGGATCAGCGGAACCTCTCTGTGGCGCACTCACGTGCGGGCGCCATTTCGGTCAAGATCTGACCGCAATGGTCTGTAGCGTTGTGGCATGAAGAGCAGGGCATCGGGCGATGTGCTCGGTCGGCGGGCGCTCAGCCGCGCCACGCTGCATCGGCAGCTGATCGTGCGCCGGGCGGAGATGCCGGCGCTCGAGGCGGTGCGGCATCTCGTCGGGCTCCAGGCTCAGCTCCCCGACCCGCCCTATATCGGGCTGTGGACGCGGCTGGCGGGCTTTCGGCAGGACGCGCTGACCCGGCTGCTCTTCGACCGGCAGGTCGTGCGTTCGTCGGTGCTGCGGGGAACCCAGCACCTGGTCGCCGCTCAGGACTTCCCGTGGCTCCGCCCGTTGATGCAGCCGGCCCTGGACCGTGGACGGCAGGCCGCCTTCGGGCGGTCCACCGCCGGGCTCGACCTCGCCGAGCTGACCGCCGTCGGCCGGGCGCTGCTCGCAGGCCGTACGCTCACCCGACCGCGCCTGGGCGAACTGCTGGCCGAGCACGGTCGCGCGGCCGGCTGGGGTGAGCGCGACCCGCAGGCGCTCGCGTGGTCGGTTCAGTGCCTGGTGCCGTTGATTCACGCCCCGCCGAACGGCACCTGGGGCAAGGGCGGCGCCACTCCGTTCATGCTCGCCGAGGACTGGCTGGGCCGTCCGGTCAGGTCCGCCGACCAGCTCGTGCGCCGGCCGCAGAGCCCGCCCGAGAGCCCGCTCGACGGCTCGGACGGCTCGCCCGACGGCGGCCCGGACGGCGGAGCGGACGGCGGGCCGGCCGACTCGACGGAGCGGATGATCCGCCGCTACCTGGCCGCCTTCGGCCCCGCGAGCGTCAAGGACATGCAGGTCTGGTCGGGGCTGACTCGGCTGAACGCCACCGTCGAGCGGCTCCGGCCGCATCTGCGGGTCTTCCGTGCCGAGACCGGCATGGAGCTGTTCGACCTTCCCGGCGCCCCGCTGCCCGATCCCGAGACCCCGGTGCCCGTGCGGTTCCTGCCGGCGTTCGACAACCTGATGGTGGCGCATCACGAGCGGGACCGCGTGATGACCGAAGAGCATCGCAGGCGGGTCATCAGCGGGAGCCTCGTGCGGGCCACCGTTCTCGTCGACGGCTTCGTCCGGGGCGTATGGGCGCTCGAGCGCGGCAGGCGCACCGCCACCCTCGTCATTGAGCCGTTCGAGCCGCTGTCCCACGGCGATCTGGCCGCTGTGGCCGACGAGGGCACCAGATTGCTCGCCTTCGCCGCCGCGGACACCGCCGCCCACGACGTGCGGTTCACCTGACGTCGACCCGCGCCGCGGTTGACGCCGCAGCCCGCGGATGCGGCCGGAGCCCTGCCCGATCATGACCCCCAGGTCAGGGCCGCGGCGGGTCACCCGGCTTCGCGGGCGGCCGGCGGCCGGGGATGTGATCTGGCGGCCTGAGCCCCCGAACCGCTCCGGCCGCCGGATCGCTCGTCCGACCGGTCGGCGCCGGCGTGCCGCTCCGGACCGGCGGCGCGGTACGTGGCCACTCGTTCGTGGTTTCCACGGCTGCCCGATCGCCTGCCGGACCGGACACCGCACACCTTCGGGCCGGACCGATCGTCTCCATGATGATCGGTGTTCGTCAGCCGCCGATGAAGGCACGGTTAACTCTCGTTATCGGGGGACCGGCGGTGCCCGCTCTGAGCGACCGGCCGGTGCAGTACGCCCGGCCGCGCGTCGATTCACGGTCCGGTTGATCAAATGAGGCCGACCGTTTGTAGTACTACGATTCGTAGTATTAAACTGAGCGGGCCGAACTCAAGCGCGAGGAGGCGCTGTGAGATACGAGACGTTCTGGGTGGAAGGCCGCCCGGTCAATCTTCGTCGCACCGATCGTGACCAGGATGAACACTGGACCGACGATGCGGCCTGCCGTGGCGCCGACCCCGAGATCTTCTACCCGGTCGGTTTCGCCGGACCGGCTCTGGAGCAGGAGACCGTCGCCAAGGCGATCTGTGCCGGTTGCGTCGTGCGGTCGGACTGCCTGACGTGGGCCCTGCGTGCGGGGGAGCCCGATGGAGTGTGGGGCGGCACGACGCCCGAGGAGCGGAGGCTCCTGCGCAGAATGTCGGCCTGATCGGCGATCCGGCGTCCGATGTTTCTTGACATTGGTGTTATAGGCTGACGCGGATACTGGTGGTCATAAGAGGCCGTTCCTCCGATGCGGTCCGAACATACGGTGACGGTTATGAGCGACGACCTGGTCCCGCGGAGAGCCCTTAGCGAAGGGTTCACCACCCACGCGACGCGAGCGGTGTCCGCGCTCGGCGTCACCGTCCTCATGCTGACGGGCATGTGGGTGCTCGAGGTCGCCGACTACCTGGTCGACAACCGCCTCGACCAGTACGGCATCCGGTCACACGAGGTCGCTGATCTGCCCCAGATCTTCAGTGCGCCATTCCTGCACGTGGGTTTCGCCCATCTGATCGCCAACTCGGTTCCCTTTCTCGTGCTCGGGTTCTTCGCCGCGGTGCGCGGGCTGACCAAGTTCGTCCTGATGAATCTGCTGGTCATCGTGGTCGGTGGCGCGGGAGTCTGGCTGACCGGCCCCAGCGATACCGAGACCCTCGGCGCGAGCATCCTGGTGTTCGGCTACTTCGGCTACCTGCTGGGGCGTGGGATCTTCGAACGGCACTTGGCCGATGTCGCCATCGCCGTCGTCGTGGTCCTGCTGTACGGAACGATGATCTTCGGCGTACTGCCGAGCAACCCCGGCATCTCATGGCAGGGTCACCTGTTCGGCCTGCTCGGCGGCGTGCTCGCCGCCTGGACCCTCCGCCGTCGGGCCGCGACGGCCGTCTGAGGGATTCGTCAGACGGCGGACTGGCGGCGGAGGGTGAGGTCGGTCACGACGGCGTCCCGCGGGGTCTCGAGCGCGTTGACCACCACCCGTGCGACCGTGGCCGGTTCGATGTAGGAGCCCGGCTCGTACGCCGCGTTCTCCTGTGCCCGCACCTTGCGCTGCATGTCGGTGCCCGTGCGCCCGGGGTAGACGCTGATCACCCGCAGGTCGGGCTCCTCGGCCCGCAGTGAGTCGGCCAGCGCGCGCAGACCGTGTTTGCTCGCCGCGTACGCCGACCACCCGGGGTTGGCGTGCAGCCCCGAGCCGGAGTTGATGAAGACCACCTGCCCTCGGGCGGCGCGCAGCGCCGGCAGCAGCAGCCGGGTCAGTTCGGCCGGCGCGACCAGGTTGACCATGAGCTGCTCGGCCCACTCGTCGGCCTCCATCTCGGCGACCCGGCCGAGTTCGACGACGCCCGCGCTGTGCACGACGCCGTCGAGCCGATCGGGCAGACCGGCCTCGACCAGCGCCGCCTCGATGCGCGGCGGCTCGCTCAGGTCGAGCACGAGGGTCCGGATCCGTGGCGCGGGCGCCACGGAGGCGGGGGCGGCCGGATCGAAGGTCTGTGTCTTGGCGGCGGCGCCGGAACCGAGGTCGGTGGCCGTCTTGGCGAGCCGGTCGGCCGAACGGCCGACGAGGAGCAGATCGTGCCCGCGCGCGGCGAGCGACTCCGCGATCGAGGCGCCGATACCCCCCGTTGCGCCAGTGATCATGTACGTGCCCACGTCTTCATCCTCTCCAGCGAGACGAACAACTGCAAGATCACCACTTTGCCGTGGCCGGCGACGGGTTCAGTTGGGGCGCAGGACTCGGGTGGCGCCGGCGATCAGCGCGGTGGCGAGGATCCAGCCGGCGGCGATCAGGACGTAGGCGAGCCACTGCGTCCAACCGACCGGTTCCCAGGCGTCCCGCTGGCCGAAGGTCCCGATCGGAATGAGCAGGTCCAGGGTGTAGATGAAGGTGTGCAGGTGCGGCCGCTCGTCCGGCGGCTTGATCGCACGCGGCCGCTCCGCGGAGAACACCGTGGTGCCGACGGCCACCAGCAGCGACAGCCACATCGCCGCCAGCCATGGCCGGAAGCCGTAGCCCACCGTCCAGTCGAGCAGGTGGTTCCAGACCCGCCCGGTCAACGGCAGCGTCCGCCTGCGTGCCCGCAGTTTGGCCAGCTGGGTCTTGCGCGCGAGGTCGTCCAGGCCCGAGCCGCGAAACCAGGTCGCGAGCTGTTCGTACACCTGCGGGTGGAACTGCTCGTCGTGACGGATCCAGTCCAGGCGCTCCTTGGGCTCGCCGCCGTGCAGGGAGTCGTAGACCAGGCCGTCCAGCTGCAGTCGCTCCGGCCAGGTCGGCGGCCGGTCCCGGATCACCCCGATCCGGGAGTAGGACAGCGACACCCACCCCACCACGGGTTCCGCCGGGGCGAAGATGAGCTCGTCGATCTGCGCATGGCTGGCGTGCAGTGCCCCGCGTCCGGGTGACCGCAGGATCGCCTGGTCGAACGACAGCGTGCCGTTCACCCGGACGCCGCGCAGCCGAGCGGTGCCCTCGCAGGTGAAGCCCTTGCTGAACTCGGCGGCGTCCTCGACGACCATGTTCTGCGCGTCCAGGGCCAGCCGGCCCTGGTTGCGCAGCGTCGTGCCCTCGAAGAACACCCCGCCGTTCATCCGGGCGCCCACGAGCCGGACCCCGCCGGTCAGCTCGGCGTCGCGGATGAACGCGCCGACCTCGACCACCATGCCACCGGTGAACATCGCCCACTTGTCGGGATCCGTCACTGTGACCTTGGTGCCGTTCATCCGCAGGCCCCCCATCAGGTGGGCCCGCGTCAGCCGTACCTCGCCCTCGATCACCGAGCCGGACAGGCTCAGATAGCCGTTGGCGCGCAGCCCCCCGCCGTCGAAACCGGGCAGCCGGCAGTGGGCGATGCGGAGCTGGCGCGCCTCGGCGTTGGAGAAGGTCGGCCGCTCGGCGAGATGGCACCGTTCCAGCCGCAGTTCACTGCCGACCGTGCCGCCGGAAACGTCGAGGCGCCCGGTGATGTACGCGCCCCGCAACCGCACCGCCGGCACGAAGCCGGGCCGCTGCTCGCACCGGCCGAGCAGCAGCTGCGCGATCACCTCGGCGCGTACGGTGCGGTCCGGGGTCTCCTCATGCGGCAGGGCCTCGCCCAGCTGCACCTGTGTCCCGGTGGGATAGGCGTCCCACAGCCGCTGCTCGGGCTCGGTCAGATCCTCCGGCCGATCGTCGGCGCGGTCAGCCACAGACGTCCTCTCCGCTGAGGTCATTCAGGTCCACTCGGGTCGACTCATGCCCCGCCGGGTCGTGCCCCTGCCGTCCGGTTCGGGCGGCCCGGTCCGGGCCGCCCGGTGTAGGAGGATCCGCTCAGAAGAACCCGCGGCGCCGGCCGGCCTGCTGGAGGTAGCCGTCGAGTTGCTGCTCCCAGTTGGTCTGCTCCACGGTCGCGTAGTCGACGGTGAACCGGCCGAAGGAGTCATGGCCCTCGGTGAAGACACCGCCGCGCTTGTCCAGCTCGAGCACGACCTCCATGGAGTGCGGGCCGGAGACGAAGGTGACCTCGATCTGCTTGATCCCGCCGGCGTACTGCGGCGGGGGGTAGAACTCGATCTCCTGGTAGAAGGGCAGTTCTTGGTGCACGCCCCAGATCCGGCCCTTCTCGCAGTCGGCGTTGCGGAACTGGAAGCCGAGGTTGGCGAAGGCGGCCAGGACCCGCTCCTGCGCGGGCAGCGGGTGGACGGCCACGGGGTCGAGGTCGGTCGCGTCGACCGCGCGGGCGACCTCGAGCTCGGTGGCCACACCGACCGTCGTGCCGTGGAGTTGCCGCCCGTACATGTGCGTAAGCGGGGCCTCCCACGGCACCGTCAGCGAGAACGGAATGCCGTGCCGCACCCCCGGGCCGAGCTGGAACGAGCCCGCGACACGGGCCTTGGCGTACTCGAGGTTCGTGTTGTACTCGTTGTCGCCCGACTCGACCTCGACCCGGCTCTTCAGCGCCAAGTTGACACCGATGATGTCGGTTGGATGATCGCCTCCGAGGATGGTCACATCCCCCGTGATCACACCGCCCGGGCGCACATTGGGATTGTGCAGAACCGTCTCGACCGACGGACCGCCGACCCCCATCGCGCTGAGCAGCTTCCTGAAGACCATCTGTCACCCTCCTCGGGATCGCGGCGCAGATAGACGCCATCGTCCATTAGTCGCTGCATTGGAGCGATAAGTTCCTGGAGATCTTCCGGCATTCGACCAGATCGTGCCAGATGGCGCCGTCCGGACCTGGCCGAGATAGCCGATTTCACCCCGGGGTGGGGGTTGTCACCGGTTACCGGCTGGTAGCATCATGAGGGTTACCGACCAGTACGTAATCCCAGTAGGTAAACAGGGCGCAAACCGTTCGCCGGCGGACCCGGGTGGCGGGGTGTAGCCGGTGGGGGCGAAAGGGAGCAATCCATGGGTCACTACAAGAGCAACCTCCGTGACCTCGAGTTCAACCTCTTCGAGGTGTTCGACCGCCAGAAGGTCCTCGGCACCGGCCCGTACGCGGACCTGGACGAGCAGACCGCGCGGAGCATCCTCGAAGAGGTCGACCGGCTGGCGACCGGCGTGGTCGCGGACTCGTTCGAGGAGGGTGACCGCAACCCACCGGTGTTCGACCCGGCGACCGGCCAGGTCACGATGCCCGAGGGCATCAAGAAGTCCTACAAGGCGTGGATGGACGCCGAGTGGTTCCGGCTGGACCTGCCCGAGGAGCTGGGCGGCACCAACGCGCCCCGCACGCTGGCCTGGGCGGTCGGCGAGCTGGTCCTCGGCGCCAACCCGGCGGTCTGGATGTTCAGCGGTGGTCCCAACTTCGCCGTCGTACTGCACACCATCGGCACCCCCGAGCAGAAGCGCTTCGCCGAGATCGCCATCGAGCGCCACTACGGCGCGACGATGGTGCTGACCGAGCCGGACGCCGGCTCCGACGTCGGAGCCGGCCGGGCCAAGGCGGTCCAGCAGCCCGACGGCACCTGGCACATCGAGGGCGTCAAGCGCTTCATCACGAGCGCCGAGCACGACATGTCGGAGAACATCTTCCACCTCGTGCTCGCCCGCCCGGAGGGCCATGGCCCGGGCACCAAGGGCCTGTCGATGTTCCTCGTTCCCAAGTACCACGTGGACCTGGAGACCGGCGCGCTCGGCGAGCGCAACGGCGTGTACGTCACGAACGTCGAGCACAAGATGGGCCTGAAGTCCTCGACCACGTGCGAGCTCACCTTCGGCGAGAAGCACCCCGCGGTCGGCACCCTGATCGGGGACGTGCACGAGGGCATCAAGCAGATGTTCCTGATCATCGAGAACGCCCGCATGATGGTGGGTACCAAGGCGATCTCCACGCTGTCGACGGGCTACCTCAACGCGCGCGACTACGCCAAGGAGCGGGTGCAGGGAGCCGACCTCACCCAGATCACCGACAAGACCGCGCCGCGTGTCACCATCACCCACCACCCGGACGTACGACGCAGCCTCATGACCCAGAAGTCCTACGCCGAGGGCATGCGGGCGCTGGTGCACCTGACCGCGACCTACCAGGACGCGGTGCAGATCGCCGGGCACGAGGGCCGCAGGGACGAACTGGCGGAGAAGCTCAACGACCTGCTGCTGCCGGTCGTGAAGGGCTTCGGCTCCGAGCGGGCGTACGCGCTGCTCGCCGAGTCGCTCCAGACGCTCGGCGGCTCGGGCTTCCTGCAGGACTACCCGATAGAGCAGTACATCCGGGACGCCAAGATCGACACCCTGTACGAGGGGACGACGGCGATCCAGGGCCAGGACCTGTTCTTCCGCAAGGTCCTACGGGACAACGGCGACGCGCTCAACCACCTCACCGCCGAGATCAGGGCGTTCGCCGACAGCGAGGCCGGCAATGGCCGCCTCAAGAACGAGCGCGTACTGCTCGCCGAGGCGCTGCGGGATGTCGAGGGCATGCTCGGGTCGATGGCCGGATGGGCTCTCGGCTCGCTGGAGCAGCCGGCGGAGATCTACAAGGTGGGTCTCAACAGCACCCGCTTCCTACTCGCCCTGGGCGACCTGATCGTCGGCTGGCTGCTGTGCCGGCAGGCCGAGATCGCCCTGGCCAGGCTGGGCGACGTGGGCGTCTCCGCCGCGGACAAGGCGTTCTACAGCGGGAAGGTCGCGGCGGCTCAGTTCTTCTGCGTCAATGTGCTGCCGAGGCTGGCCGCCGAGCGCAAATCGACCGAGGCCACCACACTCGACCTGATGGAACTCCCCGAAGAGGCCTTCTAACCCAAGAGGCCTCCGAGGCGACCACAAGACGATCAAGGCCCGGCCGGCCACGAACCGGCCGGGCCTTTCGCGTCTCCCCCTCCCCCCGTCGTGATCATGCACTTATTCGCTCCCGCGCGCCCTGAGGCGGGCGAGTCAACGAGACCAACTGCATGATCACGGCGGTGGGATGGTGCGGGGGGCGATGAGGGAGGGCGGCGGAGGGCGGCGGCGGCCCTCCCGGGCGTGCGTGGGAACCTCCCGTGATCATGCAGTTGTTCGCTGTCGCGGTGCCTTCGGGTGGGGGGTCGGCGCGATTAAGTGCATGATCACGGCGGGGTGGGCGGTCGCTGTTCGGTTGCCACGGTGCTGAGGCCGGTCCTGGTGGCGTCGAACGGATCGGGCCGCCGAGGGCGGCTGTCGGTCTTCTGGGAGTGGGGGTGGGGGCTGGCGGGGTCAGCAGCCGCTCAACAGCAGCTGGCCTTGGGGTCGGTGTCGCGGGCGTCGATGTGGCGGCGCCAGAACTCCCGCTCGCTCATCACCGGCTCACCGGGGTGGGTGCGCTGATGGTGCTCCACGTAGATCTCGTACGCTCGCTCGCCGGAGAACTCTCGGAAGAGCTGCCACGCCGTGCGCAGTTTTCCACGCGTGTCCATTTCGCCTCCGCTCCTCCTCCGTGGGGTCCTATCGGTGTGTCATTGGTCGGTGCCCGCACCCGCACCCGCGCCGACCTTTTCGGCTTCCCGGGCTCGCATGATCTCGCGCTCCTCGGGCGTGGCGATGAGGCCCGACGGCGCCCAGATCTTCGATTCGAGGTGCGGCTGCTCGGTGGTGGTCAGTGCCCTGTCCCCGGACCTCAGCGCCTTGATCCAGACTCGGATCGAGTCCACCAGGATGATCACGACGAGGATGGCGAAGAACGCCGCCAGGATGCCGTCGACCGTGGTGTTGACGACCACCTGTTGCATCTGGTCGGTGGTCTTGGCCGTGCCCAGGGAGGTCTTCCCCGCGTCGAGCGCGTCCTGGTAGAGGTTGCGCTGGGCGAAGAAGCCGACCTTGGTATCGGCGGAGAAGACCTTCTGCCACGACGCGGTGAGCGTGACCGTCGCGTCCCAGGCCAGCGGCACGAGGGTGACCCAGGCGTACTTCGCCCGGCCCGACTTGATCAGTAGCGTCGTGCACACGGCGAGCGCGATGGCGGCGAGCAGCTGGTTGGCGATGCCGAACAGCGGGAAGAGCTGGTTGATGCCGCCCAGCGGGTCGTTGACGCCGGCCCACAGGAAGTAGCCCCAGGCCCCGACGACCACGGCACTGGAGACGTACAGCCCGGGCTTCCAGCTGACGTCGCCGGCCTTCTTCCAGACGTTTCCGACGGTGTCCTGCAGCATGAAACGGCCGACCCGGGTGCCCGCGTCGACGGTGGTCAGGATGAACAGCGCCTCGAACATGATCGCGAAGTGGTACCAGAACGCGCGGAGCGAGTCGCCGCCGAAGATGTCGGAGAAGATCTGGCTGATCCCCACCGCCAGCGTCGGTGCGCCGCCGCTGCGGCCCACCAGCGTGGCCTCCTCGACCGACTTGGCAGCCGCGGCCAGCTGGTCCGGTGTGATCGAGAAGCCGATGCCCGCGACCGCCTGGGAGGCGGACTCGAGTGTCGGGCCGAGCGCCGGAGTCGGCATGTTCATCGCGTAGTAGAGACCGGGGTCGATGATGGACGCCGCGATCAGCGCCATGATGGCGACGAACGACTCGACGAGCATGGCGCCGTAGCCGATGACCCGGATCTGCGATTCCTTCTCGATCAGCTTCGGCGTGGTGCCGGAGGCGATCAGAGCGTGGAAGCCCGAGAGCGCGCCGCAGGCGATGGTGATGAACACGAAGGGGAACAGCGAGCCGGCGAAGACCGGGCCCTGGCCGTTGGTCGCGAAGTCGGTGACCGCCTCGTTCCGCATCACGGGCAGCGCGAGGATGATCGCCACCGCGAGCATGACCACCACGCCGACCTTCATGAAGGCGCTGAGGTAGTCACGTGGCGCGAGCAGCATCCAGACGGGCAGTACGGACGCGACGAAGCCGTACCCGATCAAGGCGAGCGTCAGCGTCTGCGGCGACCACGTGAAGGCGTCGGCGAGCCCCGACTCGGCCACCCAGCCGCCGCTCACGATGGCGAGCAGCAGCAGCACGACGCCGATCGCCGAGGTCTCCATTACGCGTCCCGGCCGCAGGTAGCGCATGTAGTAGCCCATGAACAGGGCGATCGGGATGGTCATCGCGATGGAGAACGTGCCCCAGGGCGAGCCCTTCAACGCGTTGACGACCACCAGGGCCAGCACCGCCAGAAGGATGGTCATGATGGCGAGTACGGCGATCAGCGCGGCGATGCCGCCGACCGGGCCGATCTCGTCGCGCGCCATCTGCCCCAGGCTGCGCCCGCCGCGGCGCATGGAGAAGAACAGCGTCACCATGTCCTGCACGGCGCCCGCGAAGATGACGCCGAGGATGATCCAGATGGTGCCGGGCAGGTAGCCCATCTGCGCGGCGAGCACCGGGCCGACGAGCGGCCCGGCGCCGGCGATCGCGGCGAAGTGGTGGCCGAAGAGCACCCGACGGTCGGTCGGGTGGTAGTCGATGCCGTTGTTCACCCGCTCGGCCGGTGTCGCCCGGGTGTCGTCGGTCCGCAGCACCCGGCGGACGATGAACCGTGCGTAGAAGCGATAGGCGATCGCATAAGAGGCTAGTGCGGCGAAGACCAGCCAGACGGCGGAGATCTCCTCACCGCGTGACAGCGCGATGATCCCCCAGGCGACCGCGCCTACGAGACTGACCGCGCCCCAGATGACGATTTGCTTGAGTGATGGTCTCCGTCTGCTCGCGACATCCGTCACGGATACCTCCAGCCACCGTATGCGTCGTCACATGGTGACAGTGACGTAGCTCGCAATCAAGTAAACGAAGTGACAAACCGGCAACAGAGAGTTCATATATTCGCGGGCGTTTCCCGCGTCCTGCGAGCCTCGTCCAGATGGCCTCTGACCTGCCAAGACGCCAGATGCCCGGCCTGACGGACAGGCCGGGCATCTGGCGTCGTTCAGCGGGCGGCGTCAGGTCCAGGCGAGCATGCGGAGCGGGTCCTCGAGAAGGGACCCGACATCGCGAAGGACCATGGAACCGAGCTCTCCGTCGACGACCCGATGGTCGAACGACAGGGCGAGCGTCGTCACCTTACGGATCTTGATCTCGCCTTCGTGGACCCACGGCATGTCCCGCACCTGACCGAAGGCGAGGATCGCGACCTCGCCGGGGGTCAGGATCGGGGTTCCGGTGTCGACGCCGAACACGCCCACGTTGGTGATGGTGATCGTGCC
The DNA here is from genome assembly GCF_014323665.1 of Actinomadura sp. HBU206391. Classification (GTDB taxonomy): domain Bacteria; phylum Actinomycetota; class Actinomycetes; order Streptosporangiales; family Streptosporangiaceae; genus Actinomadura_C. The sequence goes on from NZ_JABVEB010000008.1 coordinate 25,209, forward strand.
GTCGGACATGTCCGCGAGCGGCGTCCGCCCCGACCGGGCGACCTCGGTGAGCCGGGTCAGCGCCGCGGCCAGCCCGGCCAGCGTCAGGTCCTGGGCGTTTTTGACGTTGGGGACGATCAAGCCGCGTTCGGTGGCGGCCGCGATGCCCAGGTTGACGTAGTGCTTGACCACGACCTCCTGGTCGCCCCAGCTCGCGTTGATCCTCGGGTGCCGCCGTGCCGCGAGCACCAGGGCACGGGCGACGAGCAGCAGCGGCGAGACCTTCACGTCCTCGAACTCCGGCAGGTCGCGCAGCCGCTTCACGGCGGCCATCGTCTCGGTGACGTCGACCTGGAGGAACTCGGTGACATGCGGGGCCTCGAACGCCGATCGGGTCATCGCGGCGGCCATGTTCTTGAGGACGCCCCTGACCGGGATGCGTTCCTCCCGCCGTTCCCCCGGTGCGGGGGTGACCGTCGGAACCGAGGGAACACCCTGAAGGGCCGTCCGCTCCGCCGATGAACTCGCGGCGTGGACGTCCTCTCGGGTGATCGAACCCTGCGGGCCCGACCCGGTGATCGTGGTCATGTCGACCCCGAGGTCCCTCGCGAGCTTCCGTACGGGCGGTTTCGCCAGTACGGACACTCGCTCGGGCGCCGCCGAGGCCGCCGGCCTCGCCGGAGCGGCCGGTGCCACCGAGGTCACCGGTGTCGCCGGGGCCGGCACGGCGGTCGCGGCGACCGCCGACGGTGTGGACGACGGTGCGGAGGGGGGTGTCGGCCGCTTGCGCGGACGCCGGCTGGTCGCACCGGCCTTGACGCCGTATCCCACCAGAACGGGCTGACGCTTCGGCGCGCTCGCGGCCGACGGGTCGGCCTTGGGCGCGAGGCTGCCGTGCATGCCCGGTTCGACGGCGCCCTCGGCCGGCGGCGACGGCACGAGGTCCTCCTTGAGCGCGTCGGTCCGTACGGCCGGTTCCGCCTCGGGTTCCGCGGTGCCCGCCGCGTCACCGGAGACGTCCACCGAGATGATGGGGACGCCGACGTCGACGGTCTGGCCCTCGTTCACATGCAGCGCGGCGACGATCCCCTCGTAGGGACAGGGAAGCTCGACGATCGCCTTAGCGGTCTCGATCTCGACGATGGTCTGGTTGACCTCGACCCGGTCGCCCGGCTGCACGTGCCACTTGACGATGTCGGCCTCGGTGAGCCCCTCACCGACGTCGGGCAGCTTGAACTGTTTCAACTCGGCCATGCTCACCACTCCATGGCGCGGTCGACGGCGTCGAGCACACGATCGAGGTCGGGCAGGTAGTAGTCCTCCAGCTTCGAGGGCGGGTAGGGCGTCGATGGCCCGCCGACCCGGAGCACCGGCGCCTCCAGGTGGTAGAAGCACTTCTCGGTGATCCGGGCGGCCAGTTCCGCGCCGTACCCGCTGAACACCGGCGCCTCGTGCACCACCATGCAGCGCCCGGTCTTGCGCACCGACTCGACGACGGTGCCGACGTCGAGCGGATTCAGGGACCGCAGGTCGATGACCTCCAGAGACCGGCCCTCCTCCGCGGCGGCCATGGCCGCCTCCATGCAGGTCTTCACCATCGGACCGTACGCCAGCACGGTCACATCCGTGCCGGGACGCGCCACACGAGCGTCATACAGAGGTGTCCAATCCGTGCCGTCGACCGCGACCGGGGCCTTCTCCCAGTACCGGCGCTTGGGCTCGAAGAAGATCACTGGATCCGGTGAGTCGATCGCCTGCTGGATCATCGCGAAGGCGTCGGCGGGGTTGGAGCAGGCCACCACCCGCAGGCCGGCGGTGTGCGTGAAGTACGCCTCCGGCGACTCACTGTGGTGTTCGACCGCGCCGATGCCGCCACCGCACGGAATGCGGATCACCACGGGCAGCGATACGGTGCCGAGCGAGCGCATGCGCATCTTCGCCAGCTGGGTGATGATCTGGTCGGCCGCCGGGAACACGAAGCCGTCGAACTGGATCTCGCACACGGGCCGGTAGCCGCGCAGGGCCAGCCCGATGGCGGTGCCGATGATGCCCGACTCCGCGAGGGGCGTGTCGATGACCCGTTCCTCGCCGAAGTCCTTCTGCAGCCCGTCGGTCACCCGGAACACGCCGCCGAGCTTGCCGACGTCCTCACCCATGATGAGGACCTTGGGGTCGTTCTCCATGGCCTTGCGCATGCCCTCGTTGAGGGCCTTCGCCAGGGTCAAGGTCGGGGTGCCGGCGCCTTCGCCGGTCACGTTCTCGCTCATGACGACGCCTCCTCGAAGGACGCGAGGTAGGCGGCGAACTGTTCCTGTTCCTCGGTGATCAGCGGGTGCGGTTCGGCGTACACGTTCTCGAACATCGCCAGCGGCTGCGGGTCGGGCAGCTCCAGACAGGCCTTACGCAGGTCCTTGCCGATCTGCTTGGCCTCCGTGTCGATCTCCTCGAAGTAATCGGTGGAGGCCAACTGGTTCTTCACGAGATAGGCCTTGACCCGCTCGATCGGATCCTTCAGCTTCCAGGCCTCGAGCTCGGCCGCCAGCCGGTAGCGGGTGGGGTCGTCGGTCGTGGTGTGCGCCCCCATCCGATAGGTGTAGGCCTCGATCAGCGTCGGCCCCTGTCCGCTGCGAGCGGCCTCCAGGGCCTTGCGCGTGACCGCCATACAGGCGAACACGTCGTTGCCGTCGACCCGGACGCCGGGAAAGCCGAAGCCGTTGGCGCGCTGGTACAGCGGGACACGGCTCTGCCGCTCCAGCGGCTCGGAGATGGCCCACTGGTTGTTCTGGCAGAAGAACACGATGGGTGCGTTGAACACCGACGCGTACACGAAGGCCTCGTTCACATCGCCCTGGGAGGTCGCGCCGTCGCCGAAGTAGGCGATCGTCGCGGCCGCGTTCGGCGTCCCGAGCACGCCATCGCGCTGGATGCCCATGGCATAGCCGGTGGCGTGCAGCGTCTGGCTGCCGATCACGATGGTGTAGAGGTGGAAGTTGTGCTCGGCGGGGTCCCAGCCGGAGTGGTTGACGCCGCGGAACAGACCGAGCAGCCGGACGGCCTCGACCTGACGGCACCAGGCGACGGCATGCTCCCGATAGGTCGGGAAGACCATGTCGTTGTCGGACAGCGCCCGGCCGGAGCCGATCTGGGCCGCCTCCTGGCCGAGCAGGGAGGCCCAGATCCCGAGCTCGCCCTGGCGGGTCAGCGCGACCGCCTCCAGGTCGATGCGGCGGACGATGACCAGATCGCGGTATAGGTCGCGAATCTCCTGGTCGCCGAGGTCGAGTGGGTAGTCGGGATGTTCCACGCGCTCGCCCTCGGGGGTGAGCAGTTGGACCAACTCGGGGGAGGCATCCTGGCCGACGCCGGGTGGTGCACCGCGCGCGGAGTCGATGGTCACGTGCCGCTCCTCTTGCAACTCGGGGCCGGCGAACGGGATCGCCGTGAGCCGGCCGACGTAAGGCCACTGCCCCTGGTAAGAGGCGTGAGGCTCTCTCGCCATGGTGTCAGACGTCACTTAAGGGGGCGCAAGCCCCAACTTGTCGGATGTCTACCCCACATCCAGGTGCGCGGCACCACACTGCCGCGGAAGGCATAGTTTTCGGCACAGCGGCAATCTCAGCAGGATCCGATGTCCCCATGGGGACGAGGGAGGACCACGAACATGAGAGCCGCCGAGACGAACACGGCTGAACCGCAGTTCAGTCTGCCGGGCATGCTGATCGGCGGGGAGTGGGTGCCGGCCGGTGAGAACGGGCTGGCGGAGGTACGGGCGCCCTACGACGGACGGCTGGTGGCCCGCGTCCCCGCGGGCGGAACGGGAGACGTGGACCGGGCCGTCGAAAGTGCGGTGGCGGCCCTGAACCGGGACGACTTCGCCCGGGTGGACCGGATCCGGGTGCTCGAACAGACCGCCGCCGCCCTGAGCGATCGGCGGGACCATTTCGCCCGGGCCATCGCGATGGAGTCGGCCAAGCCGCTCAAGACCGCGAGGGTGGAGGCCGCGCGGGCCGTGGACACCTTCGCCTTCGCGGCCGCCGAGGCACGCCGGTACGCCGGTGAGATGGTGCCGATGGACGCGTCGGCCGCCGGAGCCGGCAAGACCGCGTTCACGCTACGGGTGCCGGTCGGGGTGGTGGCGGCGATCTCGCCGTTCAACTTCCCGCTGAACCTCGTCGCCCACAAGATCGCGCCCGCGCTGGCCGCCGGCTGCCCGGTCGTGCTGAAGCCCGCGTCGCAGACGCCGGTCAGCGCGCTGCTGCTGGCCGAGCTGCTGGACGGCCTCGGCACGCCGGCGGGCTGGCTCAACGTGGTGACCGGTGGCGGGTCGACCGTCGGGGAGGCCCTGGTCACTCACGAGGACATCGCGTACGTGACCTTCACCGGATCGTCGGAGGTCGGCTGGGCGATGGCGGCCAAGGCCCCGCGCAAGAAGGTGCGGCTGGAACTCGGCTCGAACTCACCGCTGATCGTCGACGATCCGGCGGACTGGAGGAAGGCGGCCTCCAAGGCCGTCACCGCGGGGTTCTCCCATGCCGGGCAGTCCTGCATCTCGACCCAGCGGATCTACGTGCACGCGGGCGTCGCCGAGGACTTCGTCGAGACTCTGGTCCGCCGCGTGGAGGATCTGGTCTCGGGTGACCCGCTCGCCGAGGTCACCGACGTCTCCTCGCTCATCTCCGAGAACGACACCGAACGGGTCAGGGAGTGGATCGACGAGGCCGTCGCGGCCGGCGCCAAGGTGCTCACCGGTGGCGACGTGGTCGACGGAGTGCTGCGGCCCACGGTGATCGAGGGCGCCCCGCCGACCACCAGGCTGCAGCGCGAGGAGGTGTTCGGGCCGGTCGTGACGATCACCCGTTACGAGTCCTTCGACGAGGCCCTCGGGCTGGCAAACGACACACGGTACGGCCTGCAGGCCGGCGTCTACACCTCCGATCTCGGCAAGGCGCTGCGCGCGGCCAAGGTCCTGCGGTTCGGCGGCGTGCTGATTAACGACGTGCCCACCACTCGCGCCGACCAGCAGCCGTACGGCGGGGTGAAGGACTCGGGCAACACCCGCGAGGGCCCGGCGTACGCCATCGAGGAGATGACCGAACTGCGGCTGATCTCTCTCCAGCCCTGATCCGGCATGCGCCGACCTCGACCCCTTGGTCGCTTTGCCATGCGTCCCTATCCGCGGCCTGTAAGTACAGGCTGCGGATAGGGACGCATGGGGGGCGGGGTCACGTCACGCGAGATCTGTGGCGGGCCGGTGGGAATCCGCAGGCCGGTTCTTTCTTCGTGCCTTTTGCCGATGCCGGCGGTTTCGATGCCGATGAAGCCGGGTGTTTCAGCATCCGGAAGTGCCGCACAATGCGGCGCCTGCCGCTCTGGTGACGTCCACGAGATCAAAGTGGCGTTTTGTACGCGCAATGGTGAATAGTCGGATTAATGCATCCTTGCTGACGAATCATGGAGCCGTTGCTCAGACCCTGTGTTCTCCGTTAACGGGCGGTCAGCTCGCTAGAGCGCTCAGCAGGAAGAGGAAGAAGAGCAGCCCGAAGGGGATCAACGTCGCGGCGATGGTGATCCCCATGCCGTTCCACGGCTGCGGCGCCGGACCGATCGCACCGCGGGAGAAGGCCCACATCGGCGCCCGGTACTCGACCTCGAGCACCTGGCCCGGCTGCAGCGGCAGTTGCAGATCCGCGGGCCCCACCTGGGAGGGGATGATGTACGGCACGTGGACATGCACATGGTGCTGGCCGGCCGGCATCGGGATGACGTTGCGCCCCCACTGGCCGGACATGAGATGACCATTGATAATGATCTTCGGCTTGATCAGCATGAAGATCCAGGCCAGCGGGAAGTACTTGAGGTTGAGCACGAGCTGCGACTGCCCGCCGCCCTGCTGCGGGTACTGCTGGTGTGCGGGGGCCTGGCCGCCGTGCTGCGGGTACTGCTGCTGCGGGGCCGGGTGACCGCCCTGCTGAGGGTAGTGCTGCTGCTGGGGGTAGCCGCCCTGCTGGTAAGGGTTGGGGGCGGGAGGGTAGCCGCCTTGTTGCGGGCCGCCCGGCCCACCCGGATATGGCGGCTGGTGTCCCTGCTGACCCCAGGGATTCGGCGCCTGAGGCTGCGGGGGGTATGGATTGCTCAACGGGGGGTCCTTCCTGGCTGCGCCGGGCTCACGATACCGGTCTGTAGTCAGTTAGATGCGCAAATAACAGCATCAATCGCGTGAAAGCACGCGGGTAACGCCCGCGGCCACCGTGAGGCCGAGGACCAGGCCCGCCGCCACCAGCAGATTGGCGACCCATTGATAGCCGCCCGCCGGGCTGTATGCGACCTCCTGGCCGAGTGAGCCTATCGGCAGCAGCAGATCGAGCGTATAGAAGAACGCGTTGAAATGCGGGTGCTGACCATCGTCGAGAACCGGAGGTTGCCGGAGCGAGAACACCACCGTGCCGATGGCCAGCAGCACGAGCAGCCACGTCGCGGCACGGAACGGCCGGTAGCCGTAGCCGACCGTCACGTCCTGGATGAATCCCCACACCTTGCTGGGCGTGGTGAGGCCCACGCGTCGGTCCCGCTGCTTGGCCAGCAGGACCGTACGCCCCTCGGCGTCCAGCCCGATCGAGCGGTAGGTCTCGGCGAGCCGCTCGTAGGGCTGGGGCTGGTAACCGTCGGTGTCCCGGCGCAGCCAGTTCAGCCTCTCCTGCGCCCGGAGCGGCGGGTCGATGGCGTCATAGGACAGCCCGTCGAGCTGCAGCCCGGCCGGCCACGTCGCCGGATCGTCCCGGAGCCGGCTGATCTTGGCGTAGGAGTAGTCCACGAGCCCGTCGATCGGCTCGGCGGGCCGCAGCAGCACGTCCTCGGCCTGCAGCCGCTGGCAGCTCAGCGCGACGCCGCCGGGGTTGGTGATCCGGCCGCCCCGCAGACTGAGCTGCCCGCCGATCCGGGCGCCGGCGAAACTCACCGCGCCGTGGGCGTTGAAGCCGTCGGAACAGTAGACATCGGTCTCGACGGCCAGATCGTCGGCGTTGAGCGCCGTACGGTCCGGATGGCTCAGTACCGCCCCCACCAGGGAGAGGTAGCCGCCCACGCGGGCGCCGCGCAACCGTACGGCACCGTTGGCGGAGAAGCCGCCGTCGCAGAACACGTTCGCGGCGACGTCCAGCCGACTGGCGTAGAGCGCGGAGCCCGACGGGTTGCGCAGCCGGGCGCCCCGGAAGATCAGCTGGCCGCCGATCCGGGCGCCCGGCAGCCGTACCTCGCCGTCGGCGGTGAAGCCCTGGTCGCAGTAGAGGTTGGCATCGACGGTCAGCCGGTCGCCGAGCAGCGCGTCACCCCCGGAATTGACCAGGTGGACGCCGCTCAGGTTGAGGATCCCGGTGATGTGCGCGCCGTCCAGCCACAGCCCGCCGGAGATGTGGCTGCCCTCCAGCCACAGGTGCCCGTCCACCCGGGTGCCGGACGCGACGAATCCGGGCAGCCGGCAGCGCAGGATGTGCATGCTGCGCATGCTCGCCCAGTAGAGATGCGGGGAATCGTCGAACGAACACCCGGTGAGCGCCAGCGGCACGGTCACCTCGGCGTGCCCCAGATTGAGCGCGCCGGTGATCCGCGCACCGGTGAGCCGTACGGCCGCGATCTCACCGGGCTCGGCCTCCTGGGCGCCCAGCAGGAGGGCGACGATCACCTCGGCTCTGACGACCCGATCGAGGGTCCACCGGTCGGCGTCGGCCGGATCGTCGAAGACCGGATTGCCGGTGGTCAGATCCACGGACTCGCCACGGGGGAACGCCTCCCAGAGGGCACGCTCCGGTGGTGAAAGGTCCTCGATGCGCATGGACTGCTCCCAGGGGGTGAACGCTCTGTGCCATGTATATCGGGGTGCCGCGAACTCGCACGAGTGTGATGTGGAACGGCTCACCGTACTACCACGGCCCGCTGTGCCGTACGCTTCGGAGCCGTACGAGAATCCGCAGCTCAGACAGTGAGTGGCGGGGCGCGGGAGCGTGAGCGGCGGCTGCGGGGCATCGGCGATTGTCGAGCCCGGCGAATAGACCGCGTGAACCGCTCCCCGGGCCCGCCCAGAAGGGAGCCGACCGTGGCGCGCGTCATCGTGGACGTCATGCTGAAGCCGGAAATTCTCGATCCCCAGGGCCAGGCGATCGCCAGGAAGTTGCCGCAGATGGGGTTCGAAGGCGTCACCGGGGTACGTCAAGGAAAGCGCTTCGAGGTAGAGCTCGAAGGGCCGGCGGATGAGGCGGCGCTGGAGCAGGTTCGGAAGATCGCCGAGACTCTGCTGGCCAATCCGGTCATCGAGAACTTCGAAGTGTTCGTCGAATAACCGGTTGCGCCGGCAGTGACGGACCCCTTCCATAAGCCCCCGGTCGATTGCCGGACCCGTAATCGTCGCTGGTCTCATGGGGTGTGCCAACACCCCGGCCGTCGAAAGAAGGACCTTGTGGCGATTAGGAAGTGCCCGCCGGGGAAGCCTTAGCCTCGTTGAGAGTTTTTATGACCGAGATCGGGGGCGGGCCCCGGTAAGGGGGTCGGCTAACAATGAGGTGGCCGGTGGAAATGAGGTTCTCTCTAGCGCTACCGCGTGAAGCGCTCAGCATCCCGGTGATACGCCGGGCACTTGGGGACGCACTGTACGGTCTGGGGGTCGCCCAGGAGTGCATCGCGGACATCCTCCTCGCGACTTCGGAGGCGTGCACCAACGTCATCGAGCACGCCCAGACTTCAAGGGATTTCGAAGTCGACGCGTGCATCGACGAGAGCAACTGTGTGTTGAAGATCGTCGATCAGGGTCGTGGATTCCGTGATGTTCCGACGCGCCGGCCGCACCCGGACGATGAGTCCGGACGCGGAATCAACATCATGCGCGCCCTGGTGGACGACGTCGACTTCGACAGCACTCCGGGCCAGGGCACGGTGGTCTCCCTGCACAAGCGGCTGACCTGGCAGGACGAGGCGCTGATCCGGCGCTTGGAGCGCGAACTGGTGCACAGCGGCAGGTAGGTTAGATACCGACGCGGGGGGACCCTTGACCTGATACTGGCCTGCGATTGCGTCTGCCACCCGCCGCTGCGACGAGGAGACGGACAGTAATGAGCACGGCCCGGGTGGGCGTCATCACATTCCCCGGTTCGCTGGACGACCGGGACGCCGTACGAGCCGTACGGCTGGCCGGAGGCGAACCGGTCGCACTGTGGCACGCGGACAAGGACCTACGAGGCGTCGACGCGGTGGTCCTGCCGGGGGGCTTCTCCTACGGCGACTACCTGAGGGCGGGCGCGATCGCCCGCTTCGCACCGCTCATGGAAGAACTGGTCCCCGCCGCGAGGGCGGGGCTGCCCGTGCTCGGCGTGTGCAACGGCTTCCAGATCCTGTGCGAGTCGCATCTGCTGCCCGGGGCGCTGCGGCCCAACGCGAGCCTGCACTTCGTGTGCCGGGACCAGCGGCTGCGCGTCGAGAACGCCGGCACGGCCTGGACCCAGGCTTACACCGAGGGCCAGGAACTCGTCATCCCGATCAAGAACCAGGACGGCTGCTACGTGGCCGATGAGGCCACTCTGGCCGAGCTCGAGGAGGGCGGCCGGGTCGTCGCGCGCTACCTCGACCTGAACCCCAACGGCTCCCTGAACGACATCGCCGCCATCTCCAACGAGGCCGGCAACGTCGTCGGGTTGATGCCGCATCCGGAGCACGCCGTGGAGACACTGACCGGTCCGACGACCGACGGGCTGGGCTTCTTCACCTCGATCATCAAGGGATTGGTCAACGCTTGAACAGCGATCCGTCGGACGGGGTGCCCCAGCGGCCCCTGCCTGAGCAGCCCGCCGCGCAGCAGCCCGACCCCCAGCAGCCTCCGGTCGAGCAGCCCGAGCAGCCCCAGGCCGAGGAGCTTCAGCCGGCACAGGCTCCGTCCGAGCAGCCCGCCGCCCAGGGTCCGGTCGAGCCGGTTTCGTCGGTCGTCGACGACCAGGCGCCTCTAGAGCAGCCCGCCCGCCGGGACACGGTCGACGAGCCTGCCGTCGACCCGGTCACCGACCCGGTCGCCGACGAGGTCATCTCGCCGGTGGCCGAGCCTGCGGTCGACCCGGTCACCGACCCGGTGATCACGCCGGTCGCCGACGCGGTCGCCGATGCCGAGAGGTCGCCCGACCAGGCCCAGCCGTACGAGGAACTCGGGCTGAAGACCGAGGAGTACGAGCGGATCCGGCAGATTCTCGGCCGCCGCCCCACCGCCGCCGAGCTGGCGATCTACTCGGTCATGTGGAGCGAGCACTGCTCGTACAAGAGCTCCAAGGTGCACCTGCGGCAGTTCGGCGAGAAGTCGCCCGACAACACCTCCGAGGTGCTGCTGGTCGGTATGGGCGAGAACGCCGGGGTCGTCGACGTCGGACAGGGCTGGGCGGTCACCTTCAAGGTCGAGTCACACAACCACCCGTCGTACGTCGAGCCGTTCCAGGGAGCGGCCACCGGGGTCGGCGGCATCGTGCGCGACATCATCTCGATGGGCGCCCGGCCGGTCGCGGTGATGGACTCGCTGCGCTTCGGCCAGGCCGACGCGCCCGACACGCGCCGCGTGCTCCCGGGCGTCGTCGCGGGGATCGGCGGCTACGGCAACTCCCTCGGCCTGCCGAACATCGGCGGCGAGGTCGTCTTCGACCCGTGCTACCTCGCCAACCCGCTGGTCAACGCCCTGTGCGTCGGCGTCATGAAGCACGACGACATCAAGCGGGCGGCCGCGCCCGGTCCCGGCAACAAGGTCATCCTGTTCGGCTCCCGCACCGGGCCGGACGGCATCGGCGGTGCCTCGGTGCTGGCGTCGGCGACCTTCGACGAGAAGTCCGCGGCCAAGCGCCCGGCGGTCCAGGTCGGCGACCCCTTCATGGAGAAGCTGCTCATCGAGTGCTGCCTCGAGCTGTTCCGCGAGGACCTCGTCGTCGGCATTCAGGACCTCGGCGCGGCCGGCGTCTCCTGTGCCACGACCGAGCTGGCGGCGGCCGGTACCGGTGGCATGATCGTCGACCTGGACCTGGTTCCGCTGCGCGACCCCACCCTGCGCCCTGAGGAGATCCTCATGAGCGAGTCGCAGGAGCGCATGATGGCGGTCGTCGCGCCGGACAAGGTCGATCAGTTCCTGGCGATCTGCGCCAAGTGGGACGTGCCGGCGACCACGATCGGCGAGGTCACCGACGGTGGCCGCCTGGTGATGACGTGGCGCGGCGAGGTCATCGTCGACATTCCGCCGGGCACCGCCGCCGACGAGGGTCCGGTCTACGACCGCCCGGCCGAGCCGCCGGCCGACCTCGAGTCGCTCCAGTCGGACACGCCCGGCCACCTGAACCGGCCGTCCAACGCCGACGAGATCCGCAGGACCGTGCTGTGGCTGGCGGGTGCCCCCAACCTCGCGGACAAGAGCTGGGTGACGTCGCAGTACGACAAGTACGTACTCGGCAACACGGTGCTCGCCATGCCCGAGGACGCCGGAGTGATCCGCCTCGACGAGTCGATGCTGGCAGCGCCTGAAGCGTCCGCCGAGAGGGAGCCCGGGGCGGGCTCGGACCCGGCCGAGGGCCGCCTGGGCATCGCGCTGTCGCTGGACGGCAACGGCCGTTACACGCGCCTCGACCCGTACGCGGGTGCCCAGCTGGCGCTGTCGGAGGCCTACCGCAACGTCGCGGCCACTGGTGCGCGGCCGCTCGCGGTCACCAACTGCCTCAACTTCGGCTCACCCGAGGACCCCGGCGTCATGTGGCAGTTCGCCCGCGCGACCGAGGGCCTCGCGGACGGCTGCCAGGTCCTCCGTACGCCTGTCACCGGCGGGAACGTCAGCTTCTACAACCAGACCGGCTCGACGCCGATCAACCCCACGCCGGTCGTGGGCGTGCTGGGCGTTCACGACGACGTCCGCCGCCGGGTCCCCATGGCGTTCGCCGCCGACGGGGCCACGTTGGTGCTGCTCGGCCAGACCCGCGAGGAGTTCGGCGGATCCGAGTGGGCCCATGTCGTCTACGGCCATCTGGGCGGTCTGCCGCCGCTGGTCGACCTGGCGGCCGAGGTCGCGCTGGCCTCCGTGCTCATCGCCGGTGCCCGCGACGGGCTCTTCGCAGCGGCGCACGATCTCTCCGACGGCGGACTTTCCCAGACGCTCGTCGAGTCGTGCCTGCGCGGCGGGCTCGGCTGCCGGGTGACGCTGCCCGGTGATCCATTCGTGTCGCTGTTCAGCGAGTCGGTGGCCCGCGCCGTCGTGGCGGTGCGACCCGGGCATGAGGCCAGGGTCGCGGCGCTGTGCGAGGCGGCCGGAGTGCCGGTGACCCGGCTCGGTGTGGTCGGCGGCGACGCCCTCACGGTGGAGGGCGTGTTCTCCATCCCGCTCCCCGAACTCCGCGAGGCCCACGAACGCCTGCTCCCGACCTACGCGAGCTGACCCGGCCGGGAGCGGAGTCTCCGGCCGATGTACGGGGAGCCCGGCACAGAACGCGCACCCTGACCGGAGGAGGATCCCGGCGGCCCGCAGACGCGCCCCCCGGGATCCTCTGCGCGGATGTCAGGCGCCGATGTCCTTGCCCTTGGTGTGCCAGACCGAGACCACGGACGGGCGCGGCTGGTCCCCGTCCGGCCAGCGGCTGAACCGGTTGTCCGGGCTCGCGCCGGTGGCCTCGCCCGGGTGCTGCACCGCCACGAAGACCGTCTTCTGGTCCTTGGTGATCAGCGGACCACAGGTCTCGCCGCCGAACGGCACCGTGAGGAACGCGCGCAGGTAGCCGCGCTCCGAACCTTCGAGCGGCATGGCGTACAGGCCGTCGTTTGCGATCAGTGCCCGCGAGCTGTCGGTGGCGATCCAGAGGTTGCCGTCAGAGTCGAACGCCAGGTTGTCCGGGCTCGTGATCGGGCTGACCTTGGACTTGTCGAACCCGGCGAAGTACGTCGACGGGTCGGCGGGGTCTCCACAGACCAGGGGGATGCTCCACGAGAACTTGGTCGCGCCGGCGTCATTGTGCCGCTCGACGATCTCCAGCACGTGGCCGTGCTTGTTCGACGCGCGCGGGTTGGCCTCGTCGGCCTGCGCCGCCGTGCGGTTGGCGTTGTTGGTGAGCGCGACGTAGATCGCGCCGGTCTTGGGGTTGCGCTCGATGTCCTCGGGCCGGTCCATCTTCGTGGCGCCGACCTTGTCCGCCGCGAGCCTGGTGTTGATGAGGACCTCGGCCGCGCTGAATCCGGGCACGAAGCTCTTGTTGCCGCGGACCAGCGGGATCCACTCGCCGGCTCCGTCGAACTCCTTGTCGGAGGGCAGTTTTCCGCTGCCGTCGATCTCAGCCGCTGGACTGTCGCCGGTGAACTTCGCGACGTAGAGCGTGCCGTCGTCGAGGAGGCTCAGGTTGTGCCGGTGCGAGCCCTTCTTGTAGCGCTCGGCCGACACGAACTTGTAGATGTAGTCGAAGCGCTCGTCGTCGCCGAGGTAAACGACCGCCCGGCCGTCTCGCGACAGTGAGCTGTTGGCCGCCTCGTGCTTGAACCGGCCGAGGTGGGTGCGCTTGCGCGGCACGAACTCCGGGTCGTACGGGTCGATCTCGACGACCCAGCCGAAGCGGTTGGCCTCGTGGGGATGCTTGGTGAGGTCGAAGCGCTCCTCGACCCGGTCCCATCGCCGGCTGCCGGACGGGATGGCCGTGGTCGTGCTGATGCCGTAGCGCTCGAGAGCCGGCTTGTCCGCCTCGGGTACGCCGTTGGCGTTGACGAAGTACTGGTTGAAGTTCTCTTCACCGGTGAGGATCGTGTCCCAGGGCGTGATCCCGCCGGAGCAGTTGTTCAGCATGCCCTTGACGCTGCGGCCGGTGGGGTCGGCGGCGGTGCGTAGCAGCGCGTGGCCGGCGGCCGGGCCGGTGAAGGCCATCTTGGTGCTCGCTGTGATCCGCCGGTTGTAGCGGCGGCGGCCCTTGGTGACCAGCTTCCAGCCGCCGGTGTGACCGGCCCGCTCGATCTCGACGATCGAGCCGCCGTGCGCCGCCAGCGCGATCTTGATCTGCTCCTCGGTGGCGGTGTCACCGCCCTTGTAGCCGCGGAACATCAGCTCTTCGTTGGTGTACTCGTGGTTGACCCACAGCAGCCCGCGGTCGCGCGTGAGGGGCAGGAACATCACGTAGTCGCAGTTGTAGCCGAACTGCCGCTCCTGTGCGGCGGCGGTCTGGCCATCGAAGGAGAACGCCGGAGCGCCGGGCACCACGGGATCGCCCCAGCGCACCACGACGGACGACTGGTACCCCGGAGGCACCTTCACGGCGTCTTCGCTGTTCGGGGCGATCGGGGTGAACCGCAGACGGGCGCCCGGACCGGCCCACCTGCTCCCACCGGCGGTCGAGGCCTGAGTGCGGGCGGCGGTGGCCGCCGACGCCGGTACGGCCATCGTCGCGCCGATCGCGAGCGCGCCGATCGCCCCGGTGCGGAGCATCCCCCGGCGGCTCACCTCAGCGGCGACCAGGTCACCGAAGTAGGGGTTGTCGCTGGTGTTCGGCACAGGATGCGAGCATGCGTTGCCGCACCGATACTGGCACGTCATCGCACTCCGGCCGCCCGTGCGGGGCGCTGACAACAGCGGCAGCAGACGCTTCGAAGGGGGCTTGGCCACCGGGCTCCTCCTGGTACGTGGTCATTCGCCGTGAAGCTAGTGAAGCCATCAGATCACAGGACGAACACCAGGTGAACGGAGCGCGACACCTCCGATTTGTCCGCCCTTGGCCCGCTTAGAACATCGAGATGTGCACGTGGTCGAAGTGATTCGCGGTGATTCCGCCGCGGTTCTCCATCATCTTCCAGCCGGGACTGCGCATGTCGTAGATCCGCTGCTTCCAGATGACGTACATGATCCCGAGCCGGGAGGCGTTGGCGATGGCGTACGCGGCGACCTGGTCACCGTGCGCCTGCCGCGCGGCGGACGGCATGCTGCCGCCGGTGCTCTCCATGAAGTCGCACGCCCGGCCGCTGCCGTGCTCACCGGGGTCGCCGGGGCGCAGACAACCGATCGTGGGGAACGGCCCGAACTCCCGGTCGATCGTCGTGCGCATGTTGACCGTACGGGCGGTGAGGCCGGACGCGCCGACCAGCGGGGACTCCGGCTTGTACTTGTTGATCAGCTTCTGGACGTTGGCCCGCTGCCGGTTCAGGTTCCCGATGGTGCGCTCGAGCTTCGCGATCTTCTCCTTGGCCTCCTTGCGCGACTGCTGCTCCTGCTGGATGAGCGTCTCGATCTGCTTCACCCGGGTGGAGTAGTTGTTGGACAGGTGGTTGGCCATGGTCGCGCCGTCGAGCACGTTCGACGGGTCGTCGGTGGTCAGGATGACCACGGACGGCTCGATGCCGCTGGTCATGTACTGTGCCGCCGCGATCTGGGCGACCAGCGAGCGGGCTCCGATCAGTTCGCGCTTGAGCCCGTCTGACTTGCTGAGGGCCCGCTTCGCGGCCAGACGTGAGTCGCGGAGCTCCTGGAGTTCGCCGCGGTACTGCTTCTCCAGCTTCTTGATCTGGGAGGTCAGTTTGTCGACCTTGGCGGTGTCACCCGGGCTGGCCGCGGTCGGGAGGGTGGCTCCCGCCGTGGACGGCAGCAGGAGAAGTGTCCCGGTGATCGCGGCCAGGACCAGACCGGCCCGGCGCCGAAGGGCCTGCCTGGCGGTGCGGACACGGGGATCCGTACCCGCACGAGACATGCGTCGCGGCATGGTGGAGCTGGGGGCCTCCACACGTTCTCCTCTCCTCGGACGCCTACCGGGTTAGCTGACGGGTTCGGGCCGGAGTCGCCCTATCGCGGTCGCCCGCGAATTCACCCCGGGTGTTGTGGGTCCCCGGTCCCCGCCGCGACCGTCCTGGCCCGCGTCGGGATTCGGCGGTCCGGCCGGTCTCGCTCCCGGCTGGGTGCGTATCACCGACCGAATCTCCATGAACTGTAAGGAAACATCCTGCACTTGGCCAAGAGTAGCCCCGTACGCCACAAAGCTGTGTCGAAAGACCCCGCTTCACTGGCGGCACGGTGGTGATCCGGAACAACGTGAGCCGGGTCAAAGGGTGCTCTTGTAGATGAGCCGGTTGGGTGTGCCGGTCGGCAGCTTCTTGACCCTGTTCTTGGTGGCGTTGTCGCTCATCCACTTCTGGATGGTGGGGAAGGACGCCTCGCCCTTGGCGGACTTGTAGAGCGCCGCGACGCCGGCCACGTACGGCGACGCCATGGACGTCCCGCTCATCGACTGGTGCGCCGTGGGACCGCCGATGTAGGTCGACCAGATGCTGGAGCCGGGCGCCTGCATGTCGACGCACGAGCCGTAGTTCGAGAAGGACGCGCGGGTGTCGTTGGAGATGGTCGCGCCGACCGCCTCGACCCAGCCCGCGCTGGCGGGGGACCCGTTGCAGGCCTTGGTGTTGTCGTTGCCGGCCGCGACCGCGAGGAACACGCCGGACTTCGACAGGTTGGTGACCGCCGTGTTCAACGCGGTGGACTTGGAGCCGCCGAGGGACATGTTGGCGACCGCCGGCTTCTCGGCGTTCCGCTGCACCCAGTTCACCGCAGTGATGATCTTGGAGTAGGGCGCGGTGCCGTCGCAGTCGAGCGCCCGCACGCCCCAGAGCTTCACGGTCTTGGCCACGCCGTAGGTCTTCGAGCCGATGATGCCCGCCACGTGCGTGCCGTGCCCATTGCAGTCCTGGCCGTCGCCGCCGAGCGCGTCGTAGGCAACCTTGGCCCGCCCGCCGAAATCGGCGTGGCCGGGGTAGATGCCGGTGTCGATGACGTACGCGTTGACCCCGGTGCCGCTGGCCTTGTAGGTGTACGACTTCGACAGCGGCAGGGGGCCCTCGTCGATGCGGTCGAGCCCCCACGGCAGCGGGCTGCGCTGCGTCGTGCTGATCTTGGCGATCTGGTCCTGCTCGATGGCGGCGACGGCGGGGTCGCGGCGCAGCCGGTTCAACTGCTCCGAGTTGAGCTTGGCGGCGAAGCCGTTGAGGACCTTGTCGAAGCGCTGCAGGGTCGCGATCCGGCCTTGGCTCGCCGTGGTCGGCACCGAGGCTCCGCGCTTGAGGGTGACGATGTACTGCCCTGGGATCGCAGCCTCATCGTCAGCGGCCGCCACCTGGACCAGCCGGGGCCCCTGAGAGGCGACGAAGACGGTCGTCGCCACCCCTACGGACGCCGCGACCGCACTGGCGATGAGAAGCCTTCGGGATGCTGCCCTCAACAGGTCATCTCTCCTTGGCTCGGGGGGAGGACGCCGCTGAAGGGCGACCGCCCGCTCACACTCGCAAAGGAGAAGGTTAGTGGACCTTTTACCTATATGAGGGGAAATCTTGGACAGAGCAGGCCAAATTGCTTTGCGTCAGGAGCCGCTCGCCGGGCTAACCGGCATTGAGCGTGGCCCGGTAGGACAGGGTCGTCCCGCGCTTCGACCACACGAAGCCCAGCGTCCCGTCGGCGCCCCTCGTCACGGTGACGGTTCCCCCGTCGGTGCAGGGACGGTCGATCGCCAGCGTCATGATGAGGCGGCTCTGGGTGCCCCTGGTCAGCGTCAGGGTGCCGTCGCAGCCGGTCGGCGGTGGATAGACGGCCTGCGCGGTGGTCTGCCCGGTCGTGAAGGTCACTTCGATCGGGAAGCGGGCGCCGCGCTGGTTCGTGGCCGTCCCCCGCCAGGTGCCGTTGAACCCGGCGGGCACGCTGTCGACCGGTTCGTCGCTCGGTGCGGACGGCGTCCGGCTCGCCGAGGTCCGCTCTCCGGCATCGCCGCCCAGTTGCGGGCGCAGCACCAGGACGATCAGGGCCACGCCGACCAGCACGCCGACGACCACGGCGGCGATGACGCCGAGCATGCGGTTGTCGCGGCCCCCGGGAGTCGTGGTGGCGGCCGGCTCGGTGGTGAACTGCGGCCACGGCTCGTCGGCGTTCCCGGGCGCGGTGCCCGGCAGGTCCCCGGCCGGGAACTCCGCGGGCGACATGGGCAGGAAGGCGGTGTCGGAGTGCGAGGGAGCCATATCGGCGGCGTACGAGGGCGCGGGAACCTCCGCCGCCTGTTCCAAGGCCGTCGCCGCCATGGCCGCCATCGAGCCGGGGAGCCCCGGCAGGTCGAGCAGGTGATCGACGATCTGCAGGGCGTCCGGCCGGCGCGCCATGTCCTTGGAGAGCGCCTGGGCGGCGATGTCCCGGAGCGACTCGGGCAGCGCCTGCAGATCGGGCTCCTCGTGGAGCATCCGCTGCATCACGTCCGAGGCGGCGCCCTCGCCGAAGGCGGCGCGACCGGTCGCCGCGAAGAGCAGGGTCATGGCCCATGCGAACACGTCGGCCGATGGCCCCACCTCCGCCCCGGTGAGCTGTTCGGGCGCCATGAAGGCAGGCGTGCCGATCATGTGCCCGGTGGCCGTGGTGGTGGAGTCGAGCGCGCGGGCGAGACCGAAGTCGGTCACGTACGATCCGTCGGGGCTGAGCAGCACGTTGGCGGGCTTCAGATCCCGATGGACGACACCGGACCGGTGGATCGCGGTCAGCGCGATCGCGGTGCCCATCGCGAGCCGTTCGAGGACGTGCCCGCCCCGTGGGCCCTCGTCGATGACGAGCCGGCGCAGTGAGGGCCCGTCGACGTACGCGCTCACCACGAACGGCCGGTCCCCCGCCACGCCGGCGTCCAGGACCTGGGCCGTGCACAGGCCGGCGACCCGCCGGACGGGTTCCAGCTCACCGATGAAGCGGAGCCGCGCGGTCGGCTCGTTCATCAGCTGGGCGTGCAGCAGCTTGACCGCGACGGACCCGCCCGCCCCATCGCCGCCCAGGAAGACCACGCCCTGGTCGCCCTGGCCGAGCCGTCCCTGGAGCCCGTATTCGCCGAGCCGGTAGGGGTCATCTGGGTTGAGGGGCCGGGCGCCGGTCATCCGAAACCTCCTCGGGGGCGGTGATCTTCGCGGCCTGTTCGGCTGACACCCTACTTTTAACCGGGCCTGGTGCAGGTAACGTCGGTGCGGATGTCTCGATCTCAGCTGACTCGCGCCGTGCTCGACGCGCAGTTCGCCGCGCTCGGCCGGCCGCCGTACGCCGGACCGGACGATCCCGTGGCACTGCGCCGCGGCTGCCTCGACGCCGTGCTGGCCGCCCGCGAGTCCGGTGCCGAGCCGCAGCGCGCCGTGCTCAAGGGCGCCGTACGGTTCCTGCTGGACCTTCTGGTCGCGATCGCACCGGGCAGGTCGGTGGAGGTACGGGTCCCTCCCTACGCCGCCGTGCAGTGCGTCGAGGGACCGCGCCACACCCGGGGCACGCCGCCCAATGTGGTGGAGATGGACGCGACCACGTGGATCGGGCTCGCCACGGGCGGTGTGGACTGGACGGACGCCGTCGAGAACGGCGCGGTGCGGGCCAGCGGCGCACGCGCCGACCTGCGGGAGTACCTCCCCCTCCGCCCCTGATCCCGATCGGCGACCGGTCGGCGATCAGGTTCCCGGTTACACCCCTGGCCTCGCGCTGCTCTGCACGAACGGGAACTCCCGCTCGATGCAGCGGTCACGCGACAGCGCGTCCGGGTAATCGGCGGCGTCACCGCACTTGGCGGCCTGGCTGACCAGCCAGACGATCACCGTTGTGCCGAGGATGAGGGCCACCGCCGAGGCCACGATGCCCGCGATGGCGAGGTCGCGTTCGGCGCCCCGGAGCAGGGCGGTGATGCCCAGGGCCAGGCCGGCGACACCGAGGAGCAGGCCGAGGCCGCAGATCGCGAGTGCAGGAATCCCGGCCAGCCCCAGGACCAGTGAGGCCACGGCCAGCCCACGCCACCGCGTGGGCGCGGCCCCATGGGTCCGGTAGCCGGGCAACGTCATGCGGGTCCTCCTGCGGGGCGCGTCCTCGAGCGTGGCCATCCCAAGGTTTTCGCGCCCGTGGCACGGCGTACGGCACCCGCAGGCAAAAGTCGGTTAATGAAGCACCAGGTAGTGCGCCTAGACTGGGGTAGTGCTTCACGGAGATGGACGCCTGAGCCAGGACATCGACCCCACCGACCGCAGCCCACAGGACGCGTGTGGGGTCTTCGGCGTATGGGTTCCGGCCAGTGAGACAGGTGCGGCCGAGGTCAGCAAGCTGACCTACTACGGCCTCTACGCCCTGCAGCACCGGGGCCAGGAGTCCGCGGGCATCGCGGTGAGCGACGGCGCCCGCATCGTGGTCTTCAAGGACATGGGCCTCGTCGCACAGGTGTTCGACGAGTCGGTGCTGAACACGCTGCGCGGTCACATCGCCGTCGGGCACTGCCGCTACTCGACGACCGGCTCTCCGACCTGGGAGAACGCCCAGCCCACCTTCCGGTCCACCGAGGACGGCGGCCTCGCGCTCACGCACAACGGCAACTTGATCAACACCCTCGAGCTCGCCGCCCGGCTCGAGCCGGGACAGCTCACGGCGACGACGGACACCGAGGTGCTCACCGCCCTGCTGGCCGGTGCCCGCCGCTCCGGCGGCGACTCCTCCGCCCTCGGCCGGACGTCGCCGGACGACGCCGCGATGGAGATCCTCCCGGCCGCGCGCGGTGCGTACTCCCTGGTCTTCATGGACGAGCGGACCCTCTACGCGGCCCGTGATCCCGAGGGCGTCCGGCCGCTGGTGCTCGGCCGGCTGGAGCGCGGCTGGGTGGTCGCCTCCGAGACCGCCGCACTCGACATCGTGGGCGCCGCGTTCGTCCGCGAGGTCGAGCCCGGAGAACTGCTCGCGATCGACGAGAACGGTGTGCGCTCCAAGCGGTTCGCCCAGCCCAGGCCCAAGGGCTGCCTGTTCGAGTACGTCTACCTCGCCCGGCCCGACACCACGATCTCGGGCCGTAGCGTGCACGCCACCCGGGTCGAGGTGGGCCGCCGCCTCGCCCGCGAGCACCCGGTCGAGGCCGATCTGGTGATCCCCACCCCTGAATCCGGCACGCCGGCCGCGATCGGCTACGCGGAGGCCGCCGGCATCCCCTACGGGCAGGGACTGGTCAAGAACTCCTACGTGGGGCGCACGTTCATCCAGCCTTCGCAGACGATCCGGCAGCTCGGCATCAGGCTCAAACTGAACCCGCTGCGCGAGGTCATCGAGGGCAAACGACTGATCGTCGTGGACGACTCGATCGTCCGCGGCAACACGCAGCGCGCGATCGTACGGATGCTGCGCGAGGCCGGCGCCGCCGAGGTGCACGTACGGATCTCCAGCCCGCCCGTGGCCTGGCCGTGCTTCTACGGCATCGACTTCGCCACCCGCGCCGAGCTGATCGCCGGGAACCTGTCCGTCGAAGAGATCCGCACCTCGCTCGGGGCCGACTCGCTCGGCTTCATCTCGCTGGACGAGCTCATCGCGGCCAGCCAGATCGGCAAGGACCGGCTGTGCCGGGCCTGTTTCGACGGCGAGTACCCCATCCCGGTCGACGAGGGCTCCCGCGGCAAACACCTGCTCGAAGTGGCCAACACGCGGTCATGAGCACCGCGAGGGGCGCGGTGCCGTCTGGACTGAACAGCGGCGGGAGCTTGCGACCAGAGCGACGAGGGAAGGCGGCGCCTCAGGGCGCCCCGAGCCGCGGAGCGGAGCGGAGTCGATGAGTACGTACGAGGCGGCCGGGGTCGATATCGCGGCCGGAGAACGCGCGGTCGAACTCATGAAGTCGCGGGTGGCGGTGTCGCGCCGGCCCGAGGTGGTCGACGACGCGAGCGGTTTCGCCGGGCTCTTCGACATGTCCGCGTTCGCCCGCTACCGGCGCCCGCTGCTGGCCACCTCCACCGACGGCGTGGGCACCAAGGTCGACCTCGCCCGCCGCCTCGGCGTCTACGACACGATCGGGCACGACCTCGTCGGCATGGTGATCGACGATCTGGTGGTGTGCGGGGCCGAGCCGCTGTTCATGACCGACTACATCGCCTGCGGCAAGGTCGTCCCGGAGCGGATCGCCGCCGTCGTCGGCGGTGTCGCCGAGGCGTGCGCGCTGGCCGGCTGTGCGCTGGTGGGCGGCGAGACCGCGGAGCACCCCGGCCTGCTGGCCCCGGACGAGTTCGACCTCGCCGGCGCCGGTACCGGGGTGGTCGAGGCCGCCGAACTGCTCGGGCCCGACCGCGTGGTCGCCGGTGACGTCGTCATCGCGATGGCGTCGTCGGGGATTCACGCCAACGGATACTCACTGGTCCGCCATGTGCTGAAGGAGTCCGGCCTCGATCTCGACGCCGAGCCGCCGGAGCTCTCCCGGTCGCTGGGCGCGGAACTCCTCACGCCGACCCGGATCTACGCACTCGACTGCCTGGCACTGGCCCGTTCCGGTGCGGTGCACGCCTTCGCGCACATCACGGGCGGCGGGCTCACCGCCAACCTGGCCCGCTCGCTGCCGCCCACCGTTGACGCCGCGCTCGACCGCTCCTCCTGGACGCCGCCCGCCATCTTCGAGCTGCTGCAGAGGCACGGAGACGTGCCGCAGGCCGAGATGGACAAGACCTTCAACCTCGGGGTCGGAATGGCGGCCATCGCGCCGGCCGACCGCGCGGACGACGCGCTGCGGCTGCTGGCCGGCCGCGACGTGCCGGCATGGGTCCTCGGTGAGGTGGTCGAGGGGACGGGCGTCGCCGAGTACGTCTGAGGGCGACGGATACACCTGAGTCGCCTGAGACGTTACGTTCGGCCGGTCCTCATGCCGTCCTGGAACCTTGCCGTTCCCGGAACACCGTCTGACGGCGGCCGTGAACATGGTCACCGGCGGTGCAAGAGGGCAGAAACGCCACAGCCCTGGCCGCGGGGCCAGGGCAGCGGCGATCAGCCGGACGAGTTAACGACCGGACGTACCGTCTTTGCGGTCGTCCTCGCTGCCGTACTCGTCTGAGTAGTCGGAGTACTTATCGGCCACTTCATCATAGGAGTCGTCATAGGGGTCATTGGGTGACTCAGCGACTCCCAGCTCCTCCTTAAGGCGGTCGAGATCCGTGCCGCCGCTGTTGTACTTCAGCTGGCGGGCAACCTTCACCTGCTTGGCCTTGGCTCGGCCGCGCCCCATTGGCTCGACCCCCTCGATGGTCAGGGCTTCATGACCCCATCAACGCTCGCGTACGCTACATGAACTGACGCCTACCGAGCCGCACGTCAGTTCCGGATACAACCGTACCCGTTTTGCGCCTGGCTCGGTACGCCGTCTGTGTGGTGGCGCCTCGCTTGCAGCAGAGAACCTGATTCTATCCACTACTTCGAGCCGTTGCCCACCAGCGATCAACCCCGCAGCCAGAAACCCCGCAATCGTCCTACCTCGGACATCCGCTGCTCGGCGAGCCGGTCCGCCGCCGCGGCGGGCGGCACGCCCTCGGCGGCCGCCATGGCGAAGATTCGCCGGGTGGTCTCGAAGATTCCGGCCGCGCGGGCCTTGGCGCGGTCGAAGTCGAAGCCCTCGATCTCGTCGGCCACCTGGATGACGCCGCCGGAATTGACCACGTAGTCGGGGGCGTACAAGATCCCGCGGTCGGCCAGCTGCTTCTCGATGCCGACGTGGGCGAGCTGGTTGTTGGCCCCGCCGCACACGATCTTGGCGCCCAGGACGGGGACCATCTCGTCGTCGAGCGAGCCGCCGAGCGCGCACGGGGCGTAGACGTCGATGCCGGCGGCGACGAGGGCGTCGCGATCCGCCACGACGTCCACTTCAGGGTGCTCGGCCCGCATTCGCGCGATCGCGGTGTCGTCAACGTCACAGACGACGACCTGGGCGCCGTCCTCCAGCAGATGCTCGACCAGACGGCGACCGACCTTGCCGATGCCCTCGACGCCGACCCGGCGGCCGCGGAGGGTCGGTTCGCCCCAGGCCGCCTCGGCGGACGCGCGCATGCCCTGGAACACGCCGTAGGCGGTGAGGATCGAGGAGTCGCCCGCCCCGCCGTGCGCGACCGTACGCCCGGTCACGTAGGAGCACTCGCGGGCGATGAGGTCCATGTCCTCGCTGTAGGTGCCGACATCGCAGGCCGTGTAGTACCGGCCGTTCAGCGACTGGACGAACCGCCCGTACGCCCGCAGCAGGGCCTCGGACTTCTCGATCGCGGGATCGCCGATGATCACGGCCTTGCCGCCGCCGAGGTCCAGCCCGGCCAGGGCGTTCTTGTACGCCATGGCTCGGGAGAGGTTGAGGACGTCGGCGAGCGCCGCTTCCTCGGAGTCGTAGGGGTAGAAGCGGGTTCCGCCCAGTGCGGGGCCTAGTGCGGTGGAGTAGATCGCGATGATCGCGCGCAGCCCCGTCGCCTCGTCTTGGCAGAAGACGACCTGCTCATGCCGGGGTCCTGTGCCCTTGTGAGGCGACCCGAAGACATTGGTCACGGTAGTGACTCCTCTCAGTCTCGGCACAAGCCTAGGGCCGTCTGCCAAGGTCGCGACAGGACCACGCTGATCTGGTGAGATTTCCCCGTCCGTCCCAGGTAACACAGGCATCTCGGCGGTGCCGACCTCATGTCATCACGGTCAGCCGCATGTCACCATGCGAATGTGTTGCCTTACGCCGCGTACCTACGGGTATACGAGCCGCTGACCGCGTTTGCGGAACCGGAGCGGTCCGCGTGGGCCGAGTACGCCGACTCCACGGACCGGCCGCGCAGGGCGACAGCGCTCCAGGCCGAGCACGCCGAGGCGCTGCGCCGGCTGCTGGCCGCACCGCCGGTGGTGGCCCCCGGGCAGGAGAGCCGGCACGCCTATGTCAGGCGGTCCGATGGGATGATCTACGTGAGCCCCTGGCAGACCCGCCTGCGGTCCTGGATGGCGTTCACAAGGTTCCGCGAGAGCCTGCCCGCCGCGGTGACGGACGCGTTCGTGCCGGCGCCGCTCGCCGACCAGATCACCGGCGAGTTCGAACGCTGGAAGCAGCAGAGCCACACCGTGCGGTCGCACATCCTGTCGAGCACCTGGCACATCCCCATCGCCTGGTTCGTGCCGTTCGTCGCCGCCGAACGCTGGCTCGTGCTGACCCCGCGATCAGAGATCCACGATCACGGTGACCGGGCCGGCGATGACGGTGTGCATGCTGAGCAGGAAGGTGACAGTCGGGTCACCCCAGCACCAGTACGCACACTCGTTTACGTGACATCCATGGCCGAGGCGAGGCGCAGGGTGGAGCGGGCGGTCACCGTCGTACGGAGCGGTCTCGGCGAGGACCGGACCTGGAGCGGGGTCCAGGCGGTGGGCTGGTGGCTGTCGGAGTTCCATGCCGAGGCGCTCGTGGAGCTCGACTACGGCGGGCTCGTACAGCTCTTCGACGACCAGGCTCTCAACGCGGACCAGTCGGTCGCCGAGGCCTCCGTGGCGCTCACCGGCATGGAGCAGGGGAAGGCCGAACTCACCCTGGCGATGTACCGGCGTCTGCTGACCAGATGGCGTTTCGTGCGTGCCCTCGAAGCCGCGAACTGAACAAACTTCCCGAATCTGCGCGCGATGCGACCATACGTGTCGCTAGAATCACGCAGCGTGATTCAGTCATCGCGAAACACGCAGTTACAGCCAGGGACTTGCTTGTTGCGTTGAGTGGTGGCATGGTTACACCTTGTGATGTCATAGTGGCTCTTTCGGGCCATAGGGGACATCGGGAACCGCGCGAGGATCAATCGCAGGATCGCTGTCATCGGTCCATGGAGGAGAGGCCGCACACATGTCAGCACGTACGCCAGAGGCCGAGCCCCTGCTGACACCGGCAGAGGTGGCGACGATGTTCCGCGTCGACCCCAAGACCGTCACGCGGTGGGCGAAAGCCGGCAAGCTGACGTCCATCCGCACCCTGGGGGGACATCGACGCTACCGCGAAGCTGAGGTGCGGGCGCTGCTGGCGGGTATCCCGCAGCAGCGTTCGGAGTAATCCGTCAACGCCTCGCCTGATGTGGTGTCCACGGTCGGACTCGACCGGGGGCGAGCGGGCGGGGCTTGCGGAGCACACACCGAGTTTTGGGGGGCGTCAAGCCACAGGGTTCGGGGTCACGGCCTCAGGGCCGGGCCTGGGCTCACACGGGTGTCTCGTCCGTGCCGGTCGCCAAGACGGCACGGACGAGACGTCGCACCCGATGCGTGACTTGGTGCTTGTCGACCGTCGAGTACCCAGGGGGCCCGGTGGTCAGCAGGCCCGGTGGTCGAGACCTCGTGCGCGAGCTGATCGACCTGTGCGCGAGTTGATCGACCCGTGTGCGAGCTAATCGACCTCGTGCGCGAGCTGATCGAACAGTGCGGCGACCGACGGATCATGCCGGCCCGCGACGCGCAGCAGCACCACGTACTGATCCACGAGCAGCCGCTCCATCTGCGAGCGGGACAGATCCCGCCGCTCCAGCCAGTCCAGACCGGCTGTCTCCACCAGCGCCATCCAGGAGCGCAGCGTGATGCGCAGGATCGGGCTGGACTCATCGCTGCCGAGCGCGTGCAGAATCCGGTCGAGCAGAAGCCGGCGGAATCCATCGACTATCTCGCCGACGTCGCCGGACCGGTCTGCCGGCCCACCCCGCAGCAGTGCGGTGTAGCCCGCCGCATGATCTTCGACGAAGTCGAAATAGCGGCTGAGGGAGACGCGCAACCGGTCGATCGGCCGGCCCTCGGTCGGTGGCTCGAGCAGGTCGGACAGCTGCCTGGCGGCGCTCTTGAGCGCGGCGACGTACAGCTCGTGCTTGCCGCCGAAGTAGTGATAGACGAGCGCCCGCGAAGCCCCGGCGGCCGCGGCGACATCGTCGATGGAGACGTTCTCGGGCGAGCGGTGGCTGAACAGCTGCAATGAGGCTTCGAGCAGTTCGTCCCGCCGTTCGGCCACGCTGAGCCGGCGCCTGCCTTGTCCGTCACGCTGCGCACGCGGGACGGGGGCGGCCCGATGACCGGCCGGGTTCGTACCGGCCACTCCCCGTTCTCTCACGCAGGCAGGGTATCCGAGGGCCGCCTGACCGACGTGTGGGGCCGCGAATGCGCGGTCAGATCATGGGCGGGTGGAAAGTACCGGTCCGAATCACCTTGAGGACCTGGCCGTTACCCGGTGTTGCGGCGGTTTGGGGCAAGAACGGGGCATCATGGCATCTTCTCCCTTAGGCGGCACGTCCTGCAGTCCCCCGACAGGAGCGCCATGTCAGTTGGTGAAGGCACAGTCCCGCGTCCAGACGGTGATGGCACGCCGCCTGCAGTCGGAAGATCGGATGCGGTGCCCGGGCCGTCGACGCCGAAACCGACGATTCGGAACGTGGCCGAACGCGCGGGGGTGTCCAAGTCGCTGGTGTCGCTGGTGATGCGGGGATCACCGCACGTCAGCGAACGCCGGCGCAAGGCCGTGCTCAAGGCGGCCCGAGAACTCGGCTACCGGCCCAACGCCGTCGCCCGCAGCCTGGTGGAGGGCCGCACCCGGCTCATCGGGGCGCTGGTGGCCGACCTGCACAACCCGTTCTTCGCCGAATTCCTCGACGGTCTCCAGGAGACGCTGCACGGCGAGGGGCTGCGCATGCTGGTCGGCAGCGGCCGCTGGGACCCCCTCTTCGAGGCGGAGGCGGTCGAGGCGTTCCTGGAGATGCGGGTCGACGGCCTCGTCCTGCTCAGCGTCGTTCCCGACTCGCTCAAGGAGGCGGCCGCGAGCGTCCCGGTCGTCGTGGTCGGCGAACGCGACGTCGAGGGCGTCGACATCGTCGTCGACGATGACGAGCTGGGCGCCAGCCTGGCCGTGGACCACCTGGTCGAGCACGGTCACCGGCGGATCGCCCACATCGAGGGGGCGCGTTCCACCACCGCGCGTTACCGCCGTGCGGGCTACGAGGCCGCTATGGCCCGCTACGGCCTGTCCGACGAGGTCATCGTCGAAACGGGCGACTTCACCGAGGAGGGCGGCTACCGCTCGGCCCGGGCCCTGTTGTCCCGGGAACGCCGTCCGACCGCGATCTTCGCACCGAACGACCTGGTCGCCACCGGTGCGCTCTCGGCCGCCGACGAGCTGGAACTGCGCGTCCCAGGCGACGTCTCGATCGTCGGCTACGACAACACCCACCTCGCCGCGATCAGGCACATCTCGCTGACCAGCGTCGACCAACCCCGGCGCGACATGGGCCGCGTCGCCGCCGAACTGCTGTGCGCCCGCATCGAGGATCCGGGCCGTGAGCCACGCCAGACCCTCGTCGTGCCGCACCTCGTGGTGCGTTCGACCACCGGCCCCGCGCGGGCTCTCTGAGGTGAGCTCGTCGAGGCTTTGAACCGGATCCGGTCGAGCCCGGGTCGATCGTCTTTCCGGCCGGTATGGGACTCGCCAAGCCTTGCGCAATTGCCCGGCAGCGAGGGGGCCGCAGGGCCTTAATGGGTGCACTGAACCAGCCGTTCGGCCGGTCGGCGAAAGGATCATGTTCACCCAGGGGGTAAATCGTGCGTGATCCGGAGATGGTGTCGTGCGCTCAGCGCGCGGCGAGTGAGTTGGAGCGCGCGTGGACGGAGTGGCGCCACGCGCGTGGACTGACCGAACAACTGGCGGAGTCCGTCGCCAGCTACGTGGCCCATTCGATTGATCACCCATGGGGGCGACCCCGCGTGGTCCTGGGTCTTGACGCGGATGAAGCGCGAGCCCTCGCCGCCCTGCTGGGCGAGGACGACACCGTTCGCTCGGTCTGATCGCAGGCGTGGCCGTCGCCGTGGATCTCCGCAGGGGGGCGGCGGCCACTTGATCATGCCTTTTTCGTGCAGCGATTTGACGTATGGCCGCCTGTGTGCAAACTGACAGGGTTGGTCACGGCCATATTACGAAGGGCTGCGTTTCTTGAGGACCCCGCGTCAGAGATCCCTTGCGGCAGCTGTGCTGATCACATTCATGCCCGCACTCGCCGCGTGCGGTTTCGCGTCCGGCTCGTCCGTCGGCTCGGGCGAGGCGGCCGCCGCGTCCTCCGGTGGTGGCCCGGCCGCGTCGACCGGCGGTGGTCCGGCGGTGTCCGCAGAGGGCCCGGCCGGCAGCGTTCCGCGGAGGTCCCTGGACGGCAAGGTCATCGTCATCGACCCGGGGCACAACGGGGGCAACGCCGCACACGCCTCCGAGGTGAACCGGCTGGTCAATGTGATCACAGAGCGCAAGGCGTGTGACACGACCGGCACCGAGACCAGGAGCGGTTACGCGGAGCATGCCTTCACCTGGGACGTCTCCAACCGGACGGCCAAGATCTTGAAGTCCCAGGGCGCCAAGGTCGTACTGACCCGCGGCAACGACACCGGCGTCGGTCCCTGCGTCACCGAGCGCGCCGCCATCGGCAACAAGAACAAGGCCGACGCGGCCCTGTCCGTGCACGCCGACGGCGCGCCGAAGGGCGACCGGGGCTTCCACATCATCGAGCCCGGCCTGGTCAAGGGCCATAACGACAAGATCATCTCGGACTCCCGCAAGCTCGGCCTGGCGCTTCGCGACGCCTACCACACGGGGACCGGCATGCCGTTCTCCAACTACCGCGGCACGAAGGCCCTCGACGTGCGCGACGACCTCGGCGGGTTGAACCTGTCCACGCGGCCCAAGGTCTTCATCGAATGCGGCAACATGCAGGACCCGGGCGACGCGGCCAAGCTGTCCGACCCCGAGTTCCGCCAGAAGATCGCCGAGGCCCTGGCGGACGGTCTCACCGACTACCTCACCTGAGTGCCCCGAGCCGCTCCGGCCACATCCCTCATCCCTCATCGCGCTCATTTGTCGGCTGGAGGCTTGGGAGGATGGGCTGGTGATCGATGCGCTGGGTCGCGTACGCGACCATTTCCACCAGGCCGGATACACCGTGGCCGGAGTACGGGAGTTGCTCGGGCCCGTGGCCGGAGGCGCCCTCGCGCGCGATGAGATCGTTCCCGCGCTGAGGGCCACTCGTGGCGGCTCGCCGCTCGAGGCGATCACCAGGCTCTTCTGGCTGCAGGTGGGCATACCGGAGGCCGGCCCTCTGACCGATGATCTGGTCGCCGCCGGGCTGGCCGAGCGGTCGGCCGGCGAGGTCCGAGCGACCGTGCACGTCGAGCCGCTCGAATCGGTCGGCGGCGATCCCGGAATCGGTTATGTCGTCTCCGATCTCAAGGTCCGGCCCGGAGGCGAGGCGCCCTTGCGGCTCGACCATGTGGTGGGCGCGGGAGGCGCTTCGGCCAACCTCGCGCAGCTGGTTGTCCACAGGCCTGTGGAAAACGCGCTCGATCTGGGAACCGGCTCGGGGGTGCAGGCTCTGCATCTGGCGGATCGGGCCCGGAAGATCAGTGCGACCGACGTGAACCCCCGCGCGCTGGCGCTCGCCCAGATGAGTTTCGCGCTCTCAGGGCTGCGCGACGTCGAGTTGCTGAAGGGCTCGCTGCTCGACCCGGTTCGCGATCGGACGTTCGATCTGATCGTTTCCAATCCACCCTTCGTGATCTCTCCGGATGGCCGCTTTTCCTACCGCGAGTCCGGGCTGCCCGGCGACGAGGTCTGCCGGCGGCTGGTGACCGAGGCGCCGTCCTACCTGGTGGACGGCGGATGGTGCCATCTGCTCGCCAACTGGCTGCACATCGGCGGGCGGTCCTGGGAGGAGCGCGTCGGCGGGTGGTTCACCGCCGGCGGGTGTGACGCGTGGGTCGTACAGCGAGATGTCCAGGACCCGGCCGAGTACGCCGAGTTGTGGTTGCGCGACTCCTGCGAGACCGGCACCGCGGAGTACCGGCGCCGCTACGACGCCTGGCTCGACCACTTCGAGCGCGAGAACGTCACGGGCATCGGGTTCGGCTGGATCTCCCTCCGCAAGGGCGGCACGACCGTACGGGTGGAGGAGCTGCGGCAGGGAGTCGAGCAGCCGGTCGGCGCGTATGTGGAAAAGATTTTCGATGGGATGGCCGGTGGCGAGAGGTTTTCCACAGGCGCGCTGCGCACTGCGGCCGGGGTCGTCCAGGAGCAGATCGGACCACCGGGAGCCGAGGATCCGGAGCGGATCGTGCTCCGCCAGACGCGCGGGCTGCGACGCGCGGCCGGCGTGGGGACGGTCGAGGCCGCCCTGGCGGGCGTCTGTGACGGGACGCTGCCCATGGAGCCGTTGCTCGAGGCGATCGCCGAACTCATGGGGCTGCCGGCGGACGACGTTCGGGCCCACGCTCAGGCCGTGCTGCCGGAGCTGATCGCGGACGGGTTCTTCGAGATCGCCGGCCGGTGAGGCGGTGTGACGGGTCCTACTCCGCGGCGGTTCCCCGCGCGTCGGCGATGGTCGTGAAGCCGCTCTGGCGCAGGCGTTCGCCGAGCCCCTCGTGAACGCCGTGCGGCCAGAACGGGCCGCCATAGATCAGCGCGGTGTAGCCCTGGACGAGCGTCGCGCCCGCACGGATCCGCTCCCAGGCGTCGTCCGCCGTCTCGATGCCACCGACCGAGATCAGTACGAGCCGATCCCCGGCCCGCCGCCGCAGGCGCCGCAGTACCTCCAGCGAACGCTCCTTGAGCGGCGCGCCCGACAGTCCTCCGGTCTCCTTGACCAGCCGCTCGTCGCTGACCAGCCCGCTCCGGCCGATGGTGGTGTTGGTGGCGATGATGCCGTCCAGCCCCAGTTCGAGCGCGAGGTCGGCGATGGCGTCGATGTCCGCGTCGGCCAGGTCTGGCGCGATCTTGACGAGCAGCGGGACCCTGCGGGCGGACGCTCGGTCCGCGGCCTCGCGCACGGCCGTCAGCAGGGGCCTGAGGTGCTCCACGGCCTGCAGGTTCCGTAGCCCGGGCGTGTTGGGCGAGCTGACGTTGACCACCAGGTAGTCGGCCAGGGCGGCGAGCCGCTCGGTGCTCTCGACGTAGTCGGCGACGGCGTCCTGCTCGGGCACGACCTTGGTCTTGCCGATGTTGACCCCGACGATCACTTTCGAGGTCCGGCGGCGGAGCCGGCGCGCGGCGGCCTCGGCCCCGTGGTTGTTGAAGCCCATCCGGTTGACGATCGCCCGGTCGGCGGAGAGCCGGAAGAGCCGTGGTCTCGGGTTGCCGGGCTGGGCTCGCGCGGTGATCGTGCCGACCTCGATGAAGCCGAAACCGAAACCCGCCAGGGCGGCGCAGGCCTCCGCGTCCTTGTCGAAGCCCGCCGCGAGCCCGAGCGGACCCGGGAAGGCGAGGCCGAGCGCCGTGACCGCGAGCGCGGGATCCCTGGGGCCGAGTCGGCGACGGACGAGGCCGGCGAGGCCGGGTACCGCGCCGATCAGGCGCAGGCCGGTCATCGTCAGGCGGTGGACCGTCTCGGCGGGAATCCGCACGATGAGCAGTGAGTACAGAAGTCGATACATTGCCAACGATTCTGTCAGATACATCTCGGGCGATGGCACGGGCCGTCACCGCAGGCTCGCTCAATTCCCCACTATGTCGTCTGGAGTGCCCTTTTCGGCGTGGTCGAGTGCTTGCTCCTTATACCGGTGCCGACCATCCTTGTACGTGATGTCATCGGCACGTCACAAACATAAAGGGACGGTAATTATCTCCGCTTGTGTTATCGCCGTCGCTATCAACACTAGGCCGAGGGGTATGCCAGCCGACATCCTTGCTATCTGGCCTGGACGGAGTTTCATGCACCGAAATGGCCGGTAATGGCAGAGGCACCGAGGGGACGATTCTCAATATGAAAAGAGAGCCACTCATGAGCAAGATCAAATACACGCGCAGCCTTGCTCTCGCCGCAGTTTCGGCTGCATTGGCCGGAGGTGTCGTTTCGCTGTCGGTGAGCGCGAACGCGGAGCTCGCTCCGCAGGGCGCCATGGCGACGCGCGTGGCCACCGACGGCCCCCCAGACCCCATACCGAACGTGCGCGCCAACAGCGCCAGTAGCCGGAAGGCCGGCGGCGACAGGGCCGACGGGCGGAGCGTTCCGCTCGGCGCCGACGACGCTGAGGATTCGCGGGTGATCGGCAACGATCCCCTCGGGCAGAGGGCGTTGAAGGCCTCAGCACAACCAGAACCCGCGCCCACGCCGAGGCCGGCGCCCGCCAGTCCGAGTGGTCAGCAGCCCGCCGCGCAGAACCCCGCCTCGGCGCCTGCCGCGAGCTCCCAGCCTGCGACCAGCGCTCAGCAAGCCCCGAGCGGCGAGGTCGCACCGAGCGCAGGCCAGGCCGCACCGAGCGCTCAGCAGGCGCCCAGCGGTGTTCCCAGCGGCCGGCGGATCGCGCGGGAGATGCCACGCGACCAGGGCGATGACGACGAGGCTGCCCAGAGCGCCCAGAAGGCGCCCGCCCAGAGCGCCCAGAAGGCGCCCGCCCAGAGCGCCCAGAAGGCGCCCGGGCTGAACGCTCAGAAGGCGGCCGCCCAGAACGGGAGCCGGCAGAGAGCCGCCCAGGCCCCCGGCGTCAGCCGTCGCCACGCGAATGCCCAGCGGGGCCACGCGCGCCGCGGTCAGCAGGCCCAGAGCCGCAAGCACGCGGCCCAGCGAGGTGCGGCGCGCCGGCCGGGTGCCGCCGCCGTTCCGCAGGCCGAGAAGCACTGGCGG
Organism: Actinomadura sp. HBU206391; assembly: GCF_014323665.1. Lineage (GTDB taxonomy): Bacteria > Actinomycetota > Actinomycetes > Streptosporangiales > Streptosporangiaceae > Actinomadura_C. The sequence continues at coordinate 58,581 of NZ_JABVEB010000008.1, forward strand.
GATCTGCTTTCCGAATCGCCGGCTAACAGCGCCTCGATGTGGAACGAGCCGTGATGAAGGCCTGGTATCCGGCGAAATAGTTCCATTCAAATAGTGCGGGTGAAGCGCCCCGGGCGATGTCGCTCGGGGCGCTTCACATACGCTGGGTGTAACGCGAGAAGCCGCCCATGAGCGGATGGCTTCAGCGGCTGCCCGGTTTGATCCAGTCGAAGGTGCGCTCGACCGCCCGCTGCCAATTGTCGTACTCGCTCGCGCGCCGTTCCGGGTCCATGCTGGGCACCCAGCGGGCGGCCCGGTGCCAGTTGCGCCGGAGCCCTTCCAGATCCGCCCAGTAACCGACGGCGAGTCCCGCGGCGTAGGCCGCACCGAGCGAGACGGTCTCGACGACCATGGGCCGTACGGCGGGCACGTTGAGCACGTCGGCGATGAACTGCATGAGCAGGTGGTCGGCCGTCATGCCGCCGTCCACCTTGAGCTCCTTGAGGCTGAGGCCGGAGTCGCGGTTCATCGCGTCGACGACCTCGCGGGTCTGCCAGCCGGTCGCCTCCAGGACCGCACGCGCCAGGTGGCCCTTGGTGATGTAGGAGGTGAGACCGACGATGATGCCGCGCGCCTCGCTGCGCCAGTGCGGTGCGAACAGGCCGGAGAAGGCCGGGACGATGTAACACCCGCCGTTGTCGTCGACCGTGCGCGCCAGGGTCTCGATCTCCGGAGCGCTGCTGATCAGCCCCAGCCCGTCGCGGAACCACTGCACCAGGGCGCCGGTGATGGCGATCGAGCCCTCGAGGGCATAGACGGCGGGTTCGCCAGCGATCTTGTAACCGACGGTGGTCAGCAGCCCGTTCGAGGAGCGCACCGGCTCGTTGCCGGTGTTCATCAGCAGAAAGCCGCCGGTGCCGTACGTGCACTTGGCCTCGCCGGGCGAGAAGCAGGTCTGCCCGAACAACGCCGCCTGCTGGTCACCGAGCGCGGCGCCGATGTGCACGTTCGGGATCACGCGGCGGGCCACGCCGTAGGTCTCCGTGGAGGAGCGGATCTCCGGCATCATGGCGCGCGGGATCCCGAAGAACGCGAGGAGCTCGTCGTCCCACGCCAGCGAGTTGAGATCCATCAGCAGGGTCCGGCTGGCGTTGGTCACGTCGGTCACATGGATGCCGCCGTCGAGCCCGCCGGTGAGGTTCCAGATGAGCCAGCTCTCCATGGTGCCGAAGAGCACTTCGCCCCGCTCGGCGCGCTCGCGCAACCCGGGGTCGTGATCGAGCATCCAGCGGATCCGCGGCGCCGAGAAGTAGGTCGCCAGCGGCAGGCCGCTGCGCTCGGCGACGATGCCGGCGTTCCGCTCCTGCGCCAGCTCCTCGATCAGTGCATCGGTGCGGGTGTCCTGCCACACGACGGCCCGGCCGATCGGGGTCCCGGTGCGGCGGTCCCACAGGACCGTGGTCTCGCGCTGGTTGGCGATGCCGATGGCGGCCACCTGGGCGGGGGTGGCGCCCGCCTGGGCGAGGGCCTCGGGCGCGATCCGCTCCAGATTGCGCCAGATCTCGACGGCGTCGTGCTCCACCCAGCCCGGCTTGGGGAAATGCTGCTTGTGCTCGCGCTGAGCGACGGAGACGAGACGTCCCCCGTGATCGAACAGGATGCAGCGCGTCGAGGTCGTCCCCTGATCGATCGACATCACATAGCGCTCGGTCATGGCGTGCCCACCCGCTCGCGGCGCCGGCCTGGCCCGTTCCTACCAGCGGGAGGCACCGAGGTCCCTGGACACGGCACGCGCGGCGTCACGTACGTAACCGACGAGTTCGAGGTTGGGCGCGCCCTTGGTGTCGCAGAACCGCTCGACGGCTCCCGACACGCCGATGGCGCCGACGACCAGCCCGCCGTAGCCCCGGATCGGTGCGGCGATCGCGGCTTCACCAATGGACATCTCCTCGATCTCGGTGGCCCAGCCGAGATCGCGCACGCGGGCGAGCGCTCGTCCGAGCTCCCTCGGGTTGGTGATGGTGCGGCGGGAGAAGGGTTCCAGCTCCGCGCCTTGAAGGTACGCCGCCGCGTTGGCGTCGTGGGCCAGCAGGGCCTTCCCCAGCGCGGTGGCGTGCGGCGGTAGCAGGGAGCCGATGTCCATGGCCTGAAGGGTGTCGTCAGGGCGGAAGACGTGGTGCACCACGAGCACCTTGCCGTCGAGCAGCGTCCCGATGCGCACGGCCTCGCCGCTGCGCGCGGCCAGCGCGTCGGCCCAGTTGATCGCACGCGACCGGAGCTCGTTGACGTCGAGATAGCTGGTGCCGAGATGGAGGAGGGCGGCGCCGAGCTGGTACTTGCCCGTCGGTTCGTCCTGTTCGACGAAGCCGACCCGCTCGAGGGTGCGGAGGATGCCGTGGGCCGTGCCGCGCGCTAGGCCCAGCGAGCTGGCGACCTCCCCCACGCCGAGCCGACCGGAGCTGCGGGCGAGCAGGCGCAGGATCGCCGCCGCTCGCTCGATCGATTGAACTGGTCCTGGCACGGCTCAGATCGTACCGTGACGGAATAGCGATTGACCGACATGGCGTCGGCAATGTCGGCAGATGTTGACATGCCCGCCGTAGCTGCGAAGGACCAGCCAGCTCTCGTGGTCTGGATCACATTCCGGAGGGTACTGCCCGAGCGGGCTCGGGCAAAGTGTTCGACAATGTCGACACATGTCCGTTGACCCCTGTTCAGGGCCGACTTACCCTCCTCCCAGCCGTGAGACACCTCACGGCTCGTGATCTGCCTCCAACCCCACCCGGCCGCGTTCTGACCGTGAGGTCGGCGACCGCGTCCCCACCCCCCATCGCTTTGGCGAGGAGAGCACATGGCGGAACCGAGAAAGATTCCAGGGCTGGCCGGTGAGATGGCCGCCGAATTCGCCGGAACGATGATCCTCATCCTGTTCGGTGTCGGCGTCGTCGCGCAGGTCGTGGCCGGCGGCATCGGCGACCACGACAGCATCTCCTGGGCGTGGGGGATCGGCGTCACGCTCGGCGTCTACGTCGCCGCCCGCGTCAGCGGCGCGCATCTCAACCCCGCCGTGACGTTCGCTCTCGCGGTCTTCAAGGACTTCTCCTGGCGCAAAGTCGCTCCGTACATGCTGGCCCAGACGGCCGGGGCCTTCATCGCCGCCCTCATCGTCCGGTGGAACTACACCGAGGTCCTCGCCAAGGCCGATCCCGGCCACACCATCAAGACCCAGGGCGTCTTCTCGACCCTGCCCGGCAACGGCACGCTGCCGGTGCACACCATGGGCGCGTTCCGCGACCAGATCATCGGCACCGCGATCCTGCTCTTCGTCATCCTGGCCCTCACCGACCTGCGCAACTCGGCGCCCGCCGCCAACCTCGGCCCGTTCGTGATCGGCCTCCTCGTGGTGGCCATCGGCATGGCCTGGGGCACCGACGCCGGATACGCGATCAACCCGGCCCGTGACTTCGGCCCCCGGCTGGCGTCGTTCTTCACCGGTTACGGCGGGGCCTGGCGGGATCAGTACGGCGAAATCTACTTCTGGGTCCCCATCATCGGCCCGCTCATCGGCGGCGTGCTCGGAGCCGGCCTGTACAAGGTCCTGATCGGCCGGTTCCTGCCCTCGGCCGAGGAGCCGCCGGAGCCCGACCCGGCCCCCACGCGTACCGAGCTCGAGACCGCATGAGCACCAGGATGGACTGCGTACGAGACGGGCTGAACAGCGGCCTGGGCACGACACGGCCAAGCCCCCAAGCACACTCCCAAAGGAGACACTCTTAATGGCTGACTTCGTCGGAGCGGTCGACCAGGGAACGACGAGCTCCCGCTTCATGATCTTCGACCACGGTGGTAACGAGGTCGCCCGGCACCAGCTCGAGCACGAGCAGATCCTTCCGAGCCCCGGCTGGGTCGAGCACGACCCGACCGAGATCTGGGAGCGGACCCGATCGGTGATCACGACGGCTCTGAACAAGGCGAACCTGTCGGCCGCGGACCTCGCCGCGGTGGGCATCACCAACCAGCGCGAGACGGCGGTCGTCTGGAACCGGCGCACGGGCCGGCCGTACTACAACGCGATCGTCTGGCAGGACACCCGTACCGACCGCATCGCCTCGGCTCTCGAACGCGACGGCAAGGGCGACGTCATCCGGCGCAAGGCCGGTCTGCCTCCGGCGACCTACTTCTCCGGCGGCAAGATCCAGTGGATCCTGGAGAACGTCGACGGGGTCCGCGAGGCGGCCGAGGCCGGCGAGGCCGTGTTCGGCAACACCGACAGCTGGCTGCTGTGGAACCTCACCGGCGGCACCGACGGCGGCGTGCACGTCACCGACCCGACCAACGCCAGCCGCACCATGCTGATGGACCTGGAGACCCTCGACTGGGACGACGAACTGCTGTCGCTGTTCAACATCCCGCGCCAGATGCTGCCGCAGATCAGGCCGTCGTCGGACCCTCAGGGCTACGGTCTCACGCGTGCCGCCGGCCCGTTCGGCGGCGAGATCATCCTCGCCGCCGACCTGGGCGACCAGCAGGCCGCGACGGTCGGGCAGGTCTGTTTCGAGCCCGGGCAGGCAAAGAACACCTACGGCACCGGCAACTTCCTGCTCCTCAACACCGGCAACGAGCTGGTCCGATCCACCAACGGCCTGCTCACCACCGTCTGCTACCAGTTCGGTGACGCCAAGCCCGTGTACGCACTCGAAGGCTCGATCGCGGTCACCGGCTCGGCCGTACAGTGGCTGCGCGACCAGCTCGGCATCATCTCGGGAGCATCCGAGAGCGAGTCGCTCGCCCGCCAGGTCGAGGACAACGGCGGCGTCTACTTCGTGCCTGCCTTCTCGGGTCTGTTCGCACCGTACTGGCGGTCGGACGCGCGCGGGGCGATCGTCGGTCTCTCCCGCTTCAACACCAACGCCCATCTCGCCCGGGCGACCCTCGAATCCATCTGCTACCAGACGCGCGACGTCGTCGAGGCGATGCAGCAGGACTCCGGAGTCGTCCTCGACGTGCTCCGGGTGGACGGCGGCATCACCGCGAACGAGCTGTGCATGCAGATGCAGTCCGACATCCTCGGGGTCCCGGTGTCCAAGCCGGTCGTGGCCGAGACCACCGCGCTCGGGGCCGCGTACGGCGCCGGTCTCGCGGTCGGCTTCTGGAAGTCCACCGAGGAGCTGAAGCGCAACTGGAACGAGGACAAGCGCTGGCAGTCGGAATGGAACGACGAGCAGCGCGAGCACGGCTACGCCGGATGGAAGAAGGCGATCGAACGCACGCTCAACTGGGTCGACATCGACTGACCACCGCATAGCGCCAGGGCGGGGCCGGCCGGACTCGTTCTCCGGCCCCGCCCGGGCGCCTCCCGCAGACCTGCTCACCTTGAGGAGCCCGCGCGTGACATCGACACCACTGGACCCGCGGTACCGGGACGCCGCACTGCAGACCATGGCCGAGACCGAGTTCGACGTGCTGGTCATCGGCGGTGGCATCGTCGGAACCGGCGCGGCCCTCGACGCGGTCTCGCGTGGCCTGTCGGTCGCGCTCGTCGAGGCGCGGGACTGGGCCGCGGGGACGTCCAGCCGATCCAGCAAGCTCATCCACGGTGGGCTGCGCTACCTCGAACAGCTCGACTTTCGGCTCGTCCGCGAGGCCCTACGGGAGCGCGGCCTGCTCCTGACCAGGCTCGCCCCCCACCTGGTCCGGCCCGTCCCGTTCCTGATTCCGCTCAAGAAGCGGGTCTGGGAGCGCTTCTACATCGGTGCGGGCGTCGGCCTGTACGACACGATGGGCGGTGCGCGCGCACTCCCGAGGCAGCGCCAGCTGAGTCGGCGCGCCGCTCTTCGCGAGGCACCCGGCCTGCGCTCGGACGCGCTCGTGGGGGCGATCCAGTACTACGACGCGCAGACCGACGACGCCCGTTTCACGTTGGCGGTCGCGCGGACGGCCGCGCAGTACGGCGCGTGCGTGGCGACGCGCACCGAGGTGACCCGCTTCCTGCGGGAGGGTATCCGGGTGACCGGCGCGTGCGTACGCGATCTCGAGACCGGCCGCGAGATCGCGGTACGGGCGCAACAGGTGATCAACGCGACCGGGGTGTGGACCGACGGCAGCGGTGAGATGGCCGGCATTCGCAGCACGTTCACCGTGCAGGCGTCCAAGGGCGTTCACTTCCTGGTGCCCCGCGACCGGATCTTCCTCGACACCGGCCTGATCCTGCGCACCGAGAAGAGCGTGCTGTTCGTCATCCCGTGGGGACGGCACTGGATCGTCGGCACCACCGACACCGCGTGGGATTCGGGCGACGACCCGGTCGCCGACCGCGCCGACATCGACTACCTGCTCGAACGGGTCAACGCGGTGCTGCGCACACCGCTCGCCTACGAGGACATCGAGGGCGTCTACGCGGGTCTGCGCCCGCTGCTCGCCGGCGAGTCCGACGACACCGCCAGGCTCTCACGCGAGCACACCGTCGCGGAGCCCGTGCCCGGACTGGTCGTGGTGGCCGGTGGGAAGTACACCACCTATCGCGTGATGGCGCAGGACGCGGTCGACATGGCGGCACGCGGCATGAGCGGCCCCGTGCCCGAGTCGGTCACCGCCCGCCTGCCACTCCTCGGCGCCGAGGGGTTCGAGGTGCTCTGGAACGATCGCCGGCGGCTCGCGGCGAGATCCGGCATGCACATCGCCCGCATCGAGCATCTGCTGAACCGCTACGGATCGTGCGTCGGCGAGCTGTTGGAGCTCGTCGCGGCCGACCCGGACCTCGGCGAGCCCATCCCCGGCGCGCAGGACTACCTGAAGGTCGAAGCCGTCTACGCGGTTTCGCACGAGGGGGCGTTGCATCTCGGGGACGTGCTGTCCAGACGGATGCGGATCTCCATGGAGGAGCGCGACAACGGAGCGACCGCCGCGCGCCATGTCGCCGACCTGATCGCCCCGATCCTCGGGTGGGACGCCGGTGACGTCGCGGCCGAGACGGAGGAGTATCTGCGGCTGGTCCGCACCGAGCACGGCGGTCAGTTGCGCACGGATGCGGACCCGGATCCGGCCCAGGTCGCCCAAGTGCCCGCCTGACGACCCCGCGGGCGGGGGCTGGCGCCCCCGGCGTCCGGCCGGTCCCGTTTCGGTGAAGCGCCCATTGGCGAGTCACTGGCGCGGTCATGACCATTTTTTCTGGTGCGCTGCCGCAGAGGGGCACCATGCCACGTTTATCTTTTCGTGCGGCCTGAGAGCGCAAAGAAGTGGTAATTCTTTTTGCCCGTTTTGCCGGTACGGCGATCAGTCGAATGTCGGAGGGTATGAAATCTCATATCGCTGCTGTACGGTGCGGATGAAGCTGTGGAGGGTCGGGAACTCTTTGATGGGCCATAGCTGGGCATAGGTGCATGATCTTCTATGTGAAAGAGCGGGTTCATGAGTGAGATCAGCCTTATCGGCCGCTTCGGCTTCGTCGTCTGCGCGTCGGCCGCCGTAGCAGGCACCATGCCGCAGGGTACTGCGGAGGCGGCACCCGTCCCGGCGGCCGCGATCGGGCGGAGCGCCCTGTTCGACAGTGGGGACAACGACGTCGACGATAACGTTTCACGCGTCTCCGGCAAGAAGAATTCCGTCACCGCCAACAGTCCGACCAAGAACCAGGGCGCTCAGCACAACTCGTCCAATAACAACGGCCGGAACATTACTTTTCAATACGCCCTGTGCAGGCGTGTGAAGAACTGCAAGATCTCGCAGAGAGTGATCACCAGGCGACGCTTCGTAGGCTTCAGTGGGCCGCCTCTGACGAGCATGGAGAGATTTGCGAGCCGGAGCGGCTTTCGCTTTTTCTGGGACGACACCCGTGCCACCACGATCAAGAACCCGTCGATGATGAGCCTGAGCGTGGAGAACCCCTGAGTTCGGACGCACGTCGCCACGTCAGGGCGGCGCGACCGGCGGCTCGAGACCGGCGCCCGCCGGGTGATCGGCCAGGCCACGTCGCCGGTGATCGTCCCCACGCCGCATGCCGCAGCCGAGATAATTGTTTTGTGGCTGAAGCAGACCATTTCTGGTGCTTTTCGGGTGGGGCGGATCTGGGGAAATCTCCCCATGCATACGCCTGAGACGCCCATCAAACGCGGTCGTGCGCATCTGCCGGAACGCGGGTCGGCAGCCGAACTCGGGCGGCGAATCGCGGAAACGGTCACTACCGTGCAGGCCTTTCTCGCGATCTTCTGGTTAACTCCCATGACCAGCGGATCTCGCCGGCATACCCAGTGCGCCGACAGATCCGCCATGACGGTCGTGTTCGGCCGGGCGACCATTTATGATCGCGCGGGCCGATCGCGACCGACCGGCACTGTCGACCCACAATCGGATCTTCAACCATCGGCTCGCGGCCACTAACGGCCACTTATGGCCCGGCTGTTTCTGATACTCCTGTAACGGCGTTCAGGCGGACGGAACACTGGCCTTTTGTTGACGAAGTTGTGGAGTCGGTAATGCTGATCTGCATCCTCGCCGCGGCCTCGGCGGTCGCTGTGGTCATCGTGGCGTCGTTCCTCTTCCGGAAGCTGAGTGGAGATCCCAAAGATGACGAGCGGGACGGCGAAACGCCACGCCACGCCGGGGCGATGCTCTCCGCGCTGTTCCTGCTGGCGTTCGCCATGGCCATCGTGGTGCCGTGGACGACGGCCGACTCGGCCCGCCAGAACACCTACGCCGAGAGCCAGGCCGTCGTCGAGGCGTACTGGTCCGCGGCGGCCCTTCCCGCTCCGGCGTCCGGACAGGTCCAGGCGGAACTGCGGGGTTACGTCCAGCACGTACTCGGCCGGGAGTGGCCCCTCATGGCGAAGCAACGGCTCAGCCCGGAGGGCTGGTCGCGCCTGGACAGGTTGCGCGCGAACGTCACGGGGCTGCGCGTGACGGGTGACGACGCTCGAGACGCCCGCGCCGACGTACTGGCCGAGATCCAGAACCTGTCCACGGCCCGTCACCAGCGAGCGGCGGACGCCAAGGCGACGCCCCCTGCGGGTCTGCTCATCCTGACCATCCTGGCGGGGCTCGCGGTCATCATCTTCCCGTTCCTCACGGGCGCGCGGCCGCGTGGCATGGACATCGCGCCGCTGATGGTCATGGCGGCGCTGCTGGGGGTCGGAATCTATCTGGCCTTCAACATCTCTCACGTGTTCAGCGGTGGCCTGGCGATCGAGCCCGACGCCTTCACGGCGGCACAACAGGAGTTCCAGCGGATCTCTGGAGGCGGCTGATCGTGCGTGCCGCTCGGATGGCCGGGTTGCTGACCGCGTTGATCGCGGGACTCGGTGTCGCCGCACCCGCGTCGGCCGCCGCGACCGCGCGTCCGGCTCGGTCCGTGGCGGCGGCGTACGGCCCGGCCGCCGGCCCGGTGCTCGCTCTCTGCGTCGACCTCGACGTGGAGTTGCTTCTGCGCCTTCGGCTGGTCATCGGGAGGTGTCGCGGCGCTGATCACCCCCCGGAACCCGGGCCTCCGGCGCCTGTCCCGCCGCCGACTCCGACCCGGCCGCCGGCGACTGCCGGCCCGCGCCCGCCGGCGCCGCCCACGCCACGCCCCGCACCGCCGATCTCGGCGGCGTCGGAGCCTGCGCCACGGCCCCTGGCCATGCGGCGCGCTCCAGAACCCACGCCGTCCGCGGTGACCCGCCGGCCCACGCCTTCATCGGCGACGACGAGCCACCGGGCACGACCGTCGTCTCGGGCGGTCGCACCCTCGCGCCGCAACCGGAATCCGCTGGGCACGGTGATGGTGTTCGTCGTCCTCTCGACCGTGATCGCCTCCGGTGCGGGCCTGGCCTTCGCCGCTCGCCGATGAGCCGCAGGATCTCCAGGAGCCGCAGGCCGGTGTCGATGGTCTTGGACCCGGCGGCGGCCGCCGCGACGTCCGTGCCGCCGGACGCCTCGGATCGGGCGGCCGGCCGGTCACCGGGCGCCCAGGCGGGGAACCGGGGTGTACCGCACCGGCAGGTGCTTGACCCCGGCGATGAAGTTGGACACCAGCCGGTCGGGCGGCCCGGCGAGTTCGATGTCGGGCAGCCGCCAGAGGATCTCCCGGTAGAACGCTCGCAGCTGCAGGCGGGCGTAATGCGCACCCAGGCAGACGTGCGGGCCGTCACCGAACGAGACGTGGTCGTTGGGGTTCCGGGTGATGTCGAAGCGCAGCGGGTCGGGGAACCGGCGCTCGTCGTAGTTGGCGGAGCCGTGGAACACCACGACCTTGTCTCCCGCGGCGATCGGCTGCCCGGCGAGGACCGTGTCGACCACGGCGGTGCGCCGGAAGCTGAGCACCGGCGGGTGCCAGCGCAGCATCTCCTCGATCGCCGAGTCGAGCCGGTGCGGATGCGCGAGCAGGCGGTGATGCTCGTCCGGGTGGCCGAGCAGGGCGATCATGCCACCGGGCAGGGCCGAGCGTACGGTGTCGTTGCCCGCGATCACGAGCAGGAAGAAGAACATCGACAGCTCGGGATCGGTGAGGCGCCGCCCGTCCACCTCGGCCGTCGCCAGCGCAGTCATCACGTCGCCGGTGGGACTGCGGCGCTTGTCCGCCGCGAGCCGGCGGGCGTAGTCGAACATGTCGGCCAGCATGGCCGGAGACCGCGGGTTGACCGGCCCGCCGCCTGCGCCCTCCACGACGGTGGCGTGATCGGGGTCCTGATAGCCGACGACACGGTTGGTCCAGGCCAGGATGTGGGCGCGATCGCCAGCGGGTATGCCCAGGAGGTCGCCGAGGTTCTGGATCGGGAACTCGTCCGTCACGTCCACGGGCAGGTCGCACTCGCCCCGCTCGGCGATCTCGTCGACGAGGAGCCGGGCCCGGGCCGCCACGTCGGCGGTGAATCGCTCCACGCGTCGTGGCGTGAAGACCCGGGAGACGATCCGCCGAAGCCGGCCGTGGGCCGGCGGGTCGAGGTTGAGCATCATCTGCCGGATGAACGGCAGGTCCTCGGGCGCGGGGTCACGGATCTGCGTGGCTCCGAGCCAGGAGCTGTACTCCGTCGGCGTCCGCAGGACCCGCACGACGTCCGCGTAGCGCGTCACCGCCCAGAATCCGGGCCCGGCCGGCCAGCCGTCCACCTCGTGCTCATCCTGCCAGTGCACGGGGTGCTCGCCGCGCAGCCGGCGGTAGGTCTCGTGGGGAATGCCCCGGGAGTACACCTTCGGGTCGAACACGTCGAACGGTGGGCGTACCCCGCTCATGAGCATCCCCCTTTCTCCGGTGGTGTCAGACGGCCAGGAAACGTTCGATCGTGGACACCAGCGCCAGCGGCGTCTCGTCGGTCGCGTAGTGGCCGGCGTCGGCGAACCTCACCAGTTCGGCGTTCGGGTACCACTTCAGCCAGTTGGTCCGCACGTAGTCGGCGGTTATCGCGGCGTCCTGATCGCCGACGATGACCAGCACGGGCGTGGGGTCGTCGACGACCTCGGTGTGGAAATCGGTGCGGGCCCAGGCGTCGAGGTAGGCCCGGAAGGCGGTGACCGTGGAGTTCCGCAGCGAGTTCTCCACCATCTCGTCGAGCCAGGCGCTCGGGAGCCGGCCGCCGGTGTTGACGTCGATGATCGTTCGTCTGCCGGCGGGGTCGTCCGCCGCGCCGACGAACAGTGCCCATCCCGCGTCGTCGAACGGGACGCCCGACGCGGGCACCGGCGAGATCCCGACGAGCTTGCGGACCCGGCCCGGTGCGTCCACGAGCACTCGTTGCATCACCGTCCCGCCCATCGAGTGACCGATCAGCGAGAAGCGGTCCCAGCCGAGCTTGTCCGCGAGCGCGATCACGTCCCCGGCGATCTCGGCGAGACTGAACTCGCCCGAGACGTCACGGGCCTCGCCATAGCCTCGGTAGTCCGGAAACGCGTAGGTGAACGTGTCACCGTCGAGGTAAGGCCGCATCTTCTGGAAGGCGTTACGGTCGCCGAACCAGCCATGCAGCGCTATCACCCGGTGGGCGCCGGAACCGTGGATGTCGTGGGGGAGTGCGATGGCGGGCATGCCGGATTCTCCGGTTGATGCCCAAATATTGGGCGTGACGGACGGGATATGGGCACCTGATGTCGAGAGCCTTGAACGTCACCGTGAGCGTGTCAATGGAAACGGGCGAAATGCCGGGCCGGCCCGCGAGGAGGATCGAACCGGGTTCTCGCGGTAGCCCCCCAGCCGGCTTCGTCCCATGGCCGTGACCATCGGGAGGGTTGACTATCCGTGATCTGGACTTGGTCGGGCGGTGTCGTTCGAGGTCGTCTCGGGTTTGGTGTGGAGGACCTCGCGGCCCTGCTCTGCGGCGCGGGTGATGCTCTCGCCGACGAAGTCGAGGAAGCGGGCGATGTTCTCGAGGCGGGCGGCGGCCGGGGTGCCGGGGCCGAGGACGCCGACGCCCTGCCGTGCGGTCTCGATGACCTGGACGAGGGACCGGGCACTGGCCATCATCGCCTGGTACCAGATGTCGTCGTCGACGATGTAGCGGTCGCGGCGGCGTTCGTCGCGTTCCCGGCGGACGAGGCCCTGGCTCTCGAGGAACGTGATCGCTTTGGAGATGGACGCAGGGCTGACCTGGAGGCGCTGGACGAGTTCGGACGCGGTGAGGCTGCCCGCGTCGGTGGTGTAGAGGCAGGCCTGCACCCGGGCCATCATCTTGGGCGTGCCCGCTTGCATGAGGACGGTGGTGAACGTCTCCTCGTACTCGCGTACGGCCTCGGGGTCGCGTCCGTGGGCCTGCGGGGGCGCCTGCGGCCCCCGGGGCGTGGCCTTCCTGCGCCGGTGGGTGCGGCGTTCGGTGGCGCGGTGGGCCAACTCGGCGCGGTAGACGGTGGGGCCGCCGTTGCGCATCACCTCACGCGTGATCGTCGAGGTCGGACGGTCGAGGCGTCGGGCGATCTCGGCGTAGGGGAGGCCGTCGGCCAGCCCCAGCGCGATCTGCTGGCGTTCCTGCTGGGTGAGCCTGCCTCCCGGCATCGCGATCTCCTTGGTGATCCTTCGTGGCGGTCCCTGATCCCCCCACTATAGCGTTCACTTCTCATCCATTGCAATGATCAGAACAGTCATCGTTGCGTTACTTTCGAGACCGTTGCAACGATTTCTCGGCTTCTACCTGCGTACATGTCAATCCTGTGCAACAGATGTGTTGCTGGATTCTAGAAAGCAACGTAGCGTTTCCATCATCAGAAACAACGAACGAGCGCAGGAGAGCACGATGCAGAAGTTCGACACCCCCGCCCCGATCTCCGCCGTCCTGGACATCCCCGCCGGACGCATCCAGTTCATCGCCGCGGACCGCGCCGACACCACCGTGCAGGTACTGCCCGCCAACCCCTCCAAGAGCCGCGACACCAAGACCGCCGAGCAGACCACCGTCGCCTACGCCGACGGCGTCCTGCGGATCATGACCGCATCCCCCAACAACCAGCTCTTCGGTCCCTCCGGATCCATCGAGGTCACCGTCCGGCTGCCCGCCGGCTCCCGCATCGAGGCCAAGGCCGCCAGTGCCGAGCTCCGCGGCGTCGGACGCCTCGGCGACGTCGCCTTCGAAGGCGCCTACCGCCAGATCAAGATCGACGAGGCCGCGAGCGTCCGCCTCACCGCGATCGACGGCGACGTCGAGGTCGGCCGGCTGGGCGGCCCCGCGGAGATCAGCACCGCAAGGGGCGACATCCGGATCGCCGAGGCCGTGCGCGGCACGGTCGTGCTCCACACCCAATCCGGCGACGTCTCGGTCACCGCCGCCGCTGGCGTCTCAGCCGCCCTGGACGCCGGCACCGGCTACGGCCGCGTCAGCAACGCCCTCAAGAACGATGGCACCGCCGAACTCGACATCCGCGCCACCACCTCCCACGGCGACATCACCGCCCGCAGCCTCTGACCCGCAGCCTCTGAGGAGCACCATCATGACGAACCTGGCCATCGCGGCGAACGGGCTGCGCAAGTCCTACGGCGACAAGGTCGTGCTCGACGGCGTCGACCTGGCCGTACCCGAAGCAACGATCTTCGCGCTGCTGGGGCCGAACGGCGCCGGTAAGACCACGACGGTCCAGATCCTGTCCACCCTGATCAGGGCCGACGCCGGTGAGGTGCGGGTGGCCGGTCATGACCTGGCGACCGAGCCGGACGAGGTGCGGGGCGCGATCGGTGTGACCGGTCAGTACTCGGCCGTGGACAAGTTGCTGACCGGTGAGGAGAACCTGCTTCTCATGGCCGATCTCAAGCATCTGCCGCGCAGGGACGGTAAGCGTAAGGCCGCTGAACTGCTTGAGCGTTTCGACCTGGTCGACGCGGCGAAGAAGACGGCCGGCACCTATTCCGGTGGTATGCAACGCCGGCTGGACCTGGCGATGACTCTGGTCGGCGACCCTCGCCTGATCTTCCTGGATGAGCCCACCACCGGCCTGGACCCGCGCAGCCGCCGTTCCATGTGGGGCATCGTGCGTGAACTCGTCGCGAGTGGCGTCACGATCTTCCTGACCACGCAGTACCTGGAGGAGGCCGACGAGCTCGCCGACCGCATCGCCCTCCTCGACCACGGGCGGCTGATCGCCGAAGGCACCGCCGAAGAGCTCAAGCGGCGTATCCCCGGCGGCCACATCAAGCTCACCTTCGCCGACACTCGCCTGCTCGACGCCGCCCGCGACCTCCTCGGGGCAGGGACCGCCGCTGACCCTGAGGCGCTCACCCTGCAGGTGCCCAGTGACGGCGGCGTCCGCGCGATCCGCGAACTGCTCACCCTCCTGGACGAACGCTCGATCGACATCGACGACATGAGCGTCCACACCCCCGACCTCGACGACGTCTTCCTCACCCTCACCGGCCAGCGCAAGGAGACCACCCGATGAGCACCCTCACCCTCGCCGCGCGCGATTCCTCCACCATGGTCCGGCGCCAGCTCAAGCGCCTGCTCCGCTACCCCTCCATGACCGTGCAACTCATCGTCACGCCCGTCATCATCCTGTTCCTGTTCGTCTACGTCCTCGGCGGCACCCTCGGCGGCGGACTCGGCGGCGGCCGCGGCACCTACGTCAACTACGTCGTCCCCGGCATCCTGCTCATGGCAGCCGCCACCGCCGCGACCGGTACCGCCGTCATGGTCGCCACCGACATGACCGAAGGCATCATCGCCCGCTTCCGCACCATGCGGATCTCCCGGGCATCGGTCCTCACCGGCCACGTCGTCGGCAGCGTCATCCAGCAGCTCCTCGGCATGGCCGTCCTCATCGGCATCGCCCTGGCGATCGGCTTCCGCCCGAACGCCACCGCCGCCGAATGGCTGGCCGCCACCGGAACGCTCACCCTGTTCGTCGTGGCCATCACCTGGCTGTCGGTCGCCCTCGGCCTGAAGTCTCCGACCCCCGAGGCCGCCAGCAACGCCCCGATGCCCCTGATCCTGCTGCCCTTCCTCGGCAGCGGCTTCGTCCCCACCGACTCCATGCCCACCGTCCTCCGCTGGTTCGCCGAATACCAGCCCTTCACCCCGATCATGGAAACCGTCCGCGGCCTCCTCCTCGGCACCCCGATCGGCAACAGCGCCGCCATCGCCACCGCCTGGTGCGCCGGTATCGCCGCCGTCTCCTACCTCTGGGCCAAGAACACCTTCAACAAGGCCTGACCATGAACCGGCCGAACAGGGCCGCCCGTCGCACCCGTGATCATGCAGTTGTTCGCGCCGCGCCGCGCGAACAACTGCATGATCACGGTGGAGAGGACCTCTTGGCGGCCGCTCAGTGCAGGACCGAGCCCGGCCCAACGGGCGGTGTCCGCGCGGCCCGGGCCTCCCACGCCCGCGCGCCGGCCTCGTCGCCGCGCCGGCGCAGCAGCTCGGCCAACTTCTCCATGGCCAGACCCACCTCTGCCTCCGCGGCCCGTAGCCACCACCGCTCGGCCTCGGCGTCATCGCCGGCCTGCTCGAAGAGCACACCGAGATTGAAGATCGCCGGCCTCAGACCGGTCTCGGCCGCGCGCCGCATCCACGTGATGGCGCCGGCGAGGTCGCCGTGTTCCTCCCAGATGAGCGCACTCAGGCCGACCATCCCGCCGGTGTCACCGGCCTCCGCCGCCCGGCGATACCAGGGCTCCGCCGCCGCGGCGTCATTTCGCTGCTGCATGAGGTGGCCGGCGAAGTCCACCATCGCCTGCACGTCACCGTTCTCGGCGGCCCGCTGGATCCAGTGCACGCACTCCGCGTCTCCGCGTTCCTCCAGCAAGGCCGAGAGCCGTCTCATGGCGGACGGGTCGCCGGCCTCGGCCAGCACGCGCAGTTCCTTCTCCGGATCCGCGTTCCGGCCGAAACGCCGCCACAGCGCCACCATGACGGTCATCATGCCGTAGTCCCGGCGTGCGATGTTCTTGACAGCCCGCGCGGGGACCTGTAGAAAACCTGAAGGTTATTGAACTAAGAGGTTATTGATGAGCCCAGATCTGCTCGACGCGACGTTCGCCGCGCTGGCCGATCCGACGCGGCGGGCGATCCTCGCGCGGCTGACGTCGGGCGAGGCCACGGTGACGGAGTTGGCCGCGCCGTTCGACATGAGCCAGCCGGCCATCTCCAAGCACCTCAAGGTGCTGGAGCGTGCCGGCCTGGTCTCGCGCGGTCGCGACGCGCAGCGGCGGCCGTGCCGGCTCGAAGCGCGCCCGCTCAAGGTCGCCACCGACTGGCTCGAGACCTATCGGGGCTACTGGGAGGAGAGCTACCAGCGCCTCGACACGCTGCTCGACGAGCTCAAGGCCACCGGTGGGGCCGGCGAGTGAGAGGCGATCGGGGTCGTTCATGAGCGACAGTGGATCCCTGACGGTGATGACGCCCACGGACCGCGAAATCGTGCTGACCCGGGCGTTCGCCGCACCCCGCCGCATGGTGTTCGACGCGTTCACCAAGCCGGAGCTGCTCGAGCGCTGGTTCGGTGCGCGCGGCTGGAACCTCGTCGTCTGCGAGGTCGACCTGCGTACCGGCGGCACTTGGCGCTTCGTGTCCCGCGGCCCGGGCGGCGCGGAGATGGGCCACGGCGGTGTCTACCGCGTGGTCCTGCCGCCGGGCCGCCTGGTCTACACCGAGCTGTACGACGACCAGTCGTACCCGGGCGAATCGCTGATCACCCACGAGTTCGTCGAGCGGAACGGCGTGACCACGCTGACCAGCACGGTGCTGTACGCGTCGAAGGAGGGCCGCGACACCGTGCTCAGGTATCCCATGGAGCGCGGCGTTACCGAGGGCTACGACCGCCTCTCCGAGCTGCTTCGGACGCGCTGAAGGCGAATCAGAAGGACGCTCGAGCCGATGGTCTGACCGGCTGTCGGTGGTCTGGCCGACTAGAAATTGAACAGGGACGGAGACGCATCATGAACTGGACGCTGGAAGTGGTCGTGGTTCCCGTATCGGACGTGGACCGCGCCAAGGCGTTCTACGCCGAGCAACTCGGCTTCAATGTGGACCACGACACCAGGGTCAACGATGAGACCCGCTTCGTTCAGCTGACCCCTCCGGGGTCCGGCTGCTCGATCGTCGTCGGAGAAGGGATCGGGCGGGACATGCCGCCGGGCTCGCTCCAGGGTCTGCAGTTGGTGGTGCCGGACATCAACGAAGCGCGTGCCCAGCTCGTCGAGCGAGGAGTGGAGGCCGGCGAGGTACAGGTCATCGGCGAGAACCCGAGGCCGGTGGAGAACCCTCTCGACAACGTCGGGTTCTTCTTCTTCAGCGATCCGGACGGCAACGGCTGGGCCGTACAGCAGATATCCGACCGCGCCTAGGCGGCTGTCCGCGCTGTCGCGGCATGACAGGGCCTTCGCGCTCTGGTGAGGAACGCCGGACGGGCCGTCCGGAGCGGCATGCTCCGTACGGCCCGTGCTTCGGGTGCCCGTGCTTCGGGTGGCCCGTGCTTCGGGTAGAACGTTCAGTGCCGGCCGGGGAGGTGCCGGAAGGCCAGCACTGCGGTGGCCAGGACGATGGTGGCCGTGATCAGCACGCCGAGGTCGGCGCCGTCCGGACCTGGGTCCCGGCGTCGGGCCGTGGCCTACTCGGATGAAGCGGGCCAGTCCCAGTGCGGGACTTCGCGTAGCGGGTGCAGTTGGTCGTCGGTTTCGGCGTGAGAATTCTGCATGGCGACCTGTGAGCCGAACTCGACGTGAGAGAGCAGCGCCTCCCGGAACGGCCGGTCGGCCGGCAACTCGGCTCGATCGGCGGCCGCCATGTACAACTCGACGAACCGCTGACGCTGCGCTTCGGTGATCTGCAAACCCCGGTGCACTTTGATCAGCAGCGGAAATCCGCCCATGTCCTGGGAGAACGTATCGGGGCCGCCGAAGGTCTCGGCGGTGAAGGCCGTCAGGTGCGCGACGTGATCGGGGCGGCCGGCACCGAACAGCGGCTGCAGTAGCGGGTCTGACAGCACGCTGCCGTAGAAGATGTCGATGAATCGGTGAAGGCCGTCGTATCCACCGGCATGCTCGAAAAGACTCGCCATGATTACAGCATTACATATATGCAGGTGCGCTCGCCAGATCTTGCTCATCACAGCGACGGATCAGGGCGAGCGGAGGTGGCCTACGCCTGCCTCTGCTCGGAGGGCCTCCTCCTGACGGCCGCGCCGCCGGATGCTCGCCGGCGGCGGGGGCGAGGTGGAAAACCCTACTAAAAAAACGGTGGATACCTCCGTGGCCCTGCCATGAATGGGTCGATTCAATGACGGAGTGAGCTTTAAAGAAAGCGTTCTTGACGACGTTGTCCGGGTCGAATCGCTGGTGAAGAGTTACTCGTCCGCGGTCGGCGCGGTTCCCGTGCTACGGGGCCTGACCCTCGGATTTCCCCGTCACCGGCTCACCGCGGTGATGGGTCCCTCCGGCTCGGGCAAATCCACCCTCTTGCACTGCGCGGCGGGACTGGACCGGCCGACCTCGGGCCGCGTCACGCTGGGCGGCACCGACCTGGGCACGGCGAGCCGGCGGACGCTCAGCCGGATCCATCGGCGGCGAATCGGCTTTGTCTTCCAGTCCTTCAACCTGCTGCCCATGCTGACCGCCGCAGAGAACATCGCGCTGCCGCTGCGCCTGGCCGGTCAACGGCCACGGCACGAGCACATCGCGGGCCTCCTGGACCAGATCGGGCTGGCAGGCCTCGCCGGTCGCCGGCCGGCCGGGCTTTCCGGTGGCCAGCAACAGCGCGTGGCGATCGCGCGAGCGCTCGCGGTCAAACCCGATGTGGTCTTCGCCGACGAGCCGACCGGTGCTCTGGACGGAGTGTCGAGCCGTCAGGTACTGGACCTGCTGCGGGCCGCGGTCGACCGGTACGCGCAGAGCGTGGTGATGGTGACCCACGATCCGGTGGCCGCCTCCCGTGCCGACTCGGTGATCTTCCTCGTCGACGGGCAGGTCCGCGACACCCTGGATCACCCGACCGTCGAGGACGTGTCGGCACGGGTCGGCAGGTGGGACCGATGATGGCGGCGCTGGGCGTGAAGTCCATGCGGCACTACAAGCCCTTGTTCGCCGGCGCCATCGCGGCGATGGTGCTGGGAGTCACGCTCATCGGAGTGACCGCGACCATTCTGTCCTCCGCGTGGAGCCTGTCGTCGTCGACGGCCGGCGCCGCCGTGACGCTCGGCGGGCACACCTACCACCGCGACGCCTCGGACATGCAGGGCATCACCACGGTCCTGGCGCTGAGCGCGGTCGTGTCCGGCTTCATGACGATCATGGTCGTCGCGGGCACCTTCGCCTTCTCCATCGCGCTGCGCAGGCGGGACCTCGGATTGCTGCGCCTGGTCGGTGCGTCCGGAATGCAGATCCGGTGCATGGTGCTCGGTGAGGCCGTGGCCGTGGCGGTGCCGACCGCGGCGATCGGTTGCGTGATCGCCGCGGTGGTGACGCCGCCGACGGTGCACGCGCTGAACCGGCGCGGGCTCAGCCCGGTGCCGTTGCCGGAGCGTGCGGCCGTGGGCCCGCTGCTCTTCGCGTACGGCGCCGGTCTGCTTCTGGCGGTGCTCGCCGCCCTCGTGGCGTCACAGAGGGCCGCCCGGGTCCGCCCCGTCGAGGCGCTGCGGGACGCCGCCCTCGACGCGAACATCATGACCAGGGGCCGGTGCGCCGTCGGAGTGCTGACGCTGGCCGCCGGAATCACGATGATGAGCACGGCGCCCGGGGCCGGCGCGGCGAACGTGACCCCATTGGTCATCTTCGGGACGTTCGCGCTGACCATCTCTGCGATCACGCTGGGGCCGGTCTACCTGCCCTGGCTCACCCGGCTGTTCGGCCTGCCCGGCCACCTGCCGGCCGGCCTCGCAGGCCGGCTCGCGGTCGCCGTCGTGACGACCTCACGCCGGCGCACCAGTTCGCTCGTGGCCCCGATGCTCAGCATCACCGCGGTGGTCGGAATCATGCTGGGCGTCATGATGACCAGCGACGCCACCGGCAGAGCGGACCGGCTCGCGCGCAGCCAGGGCCAGGTCGTGGTCGAGCCAGCGGACGGGACGGGGTTGGACGAGGAGACGCTGCGCCGCGTCGCCACCGCGCCGGGCGTGCGGGCCGTGTCGGCGCCGGCTCCGCTGAAGGTCG
Source organism: Actinomadura sp. HBU206391 (assembly GCF_014323665.1). Classification (GTDB taxonomy): domain Bacteria; phylum Actinomycetota; class Actinomycetes; order Streptosporangiales; family Streptosporangiaceae; genus Actinomadura_C. The sequence continues at coordinate 79,087 of NZ_JABVEB010000008.1, forward strand.
CCTTCGCCACCGCGAGCGGCGAGGGAGGGCCCGGCCGGCCGCCGGGCTCGGGTGTCGCGACGGCCGCCGCACTCGACCTGCCGGCCCTGGCCGCGGTCCAACGGATAACAGCGGTGGAGGGCCGCATATCGGCGCTGACCGGCGATCAGATCGCGATACGCCAGGGCTATGTGGACCTGTTCGGAGTGCATGCCGGTGACAGGCTGCGTCTCGGGTTCTTCGACGGGCGCACTGTCACCGCGACCGTCGCCACCGTCCTGCACGGCGACACGTCGATGCCGTGGGTCATGATCTCCCCCGCCCTGGCCGGTGACCAGGCCGCAGCCCCGGCGCACGCGATCGTCAGGCTGGACGGCTCGTCCGGCGACCTCGCCACCACGGCGCAGATCACCCGCGCCGCGGGACCAGACACGGTGCGCGTGGTGCCGATCTCGCACTGGCGCCAGAGCGACGCGAGCGTTCAGGACCGCCTTCAGCACGTCGTCGTCTTCATCCTGGCCGGCCCCGCCTCGATCTTCGCATTGATCGCGGTCGCCGGAACCCTGGTGATGGCGTTCAGCGGACGCAGGCGGGAGATCGCCGGCCTGGTCCTGCTCGGCGTGTCCACCGGCGCCATACGACGGATGGTCGCCCTGGAGGCACTCCTCGTGACGATCACCGGCATCGGGCTGGCAGGGCTGTTCGTCGGCCTAGGCCTGACCGGCTACCACACGGCGCTGAAGGGCGATTTCCTCGCCACCGCGATCCAGGTGCCGTGGCTCGAACTGGGCGGCCTCGCCGGCGGGTGCCTGATCGTCTCGACCGTGACCAGCGTGGCCTCGGTGGGCCGTACGCTGCGCCGCCCGGCGATCGCCCTGGTGGGTCTGCGTGAGTAGGAGTCGACCGCGAGACCGGATCACGCGGTGACGATCCGTCTCGGGCGGAACCGCGTCACGTGTCGCCCTCCAAGTATCGCAGCACCGCCAGTACCCGCCGGTTGTCGGCGCAGGACTTCTCCAGGCCGAGCTTGGCGAAGATGTTGCCGACATGCTTCTCGACGGCGCCGTCGGAGACGCTGAGCCTCTGTGCGACGGCGCTGTTGGTACGCCCTTCGGCCATGAGCGCCAGCACCGCGTACTCGCGCGGGCTCAGGGCCGCGAGGCTGTCGGTGCGCCGGCCGGCTCCGAGCCACTGCCGTACGACCTCGGGATCCAGCGCGGTGCCGCCCACCGCGATCCGTTCGAGCGCGTCGATGAACTCGTCGACGTCGGCGACCCGCTCCTTCAGCAGGTAGCCGATGCCACCCGTCCGCCCGGCCAGCAACTGGTCGGTGTACCGGGTCTCGATGTACTGGGAGAAGACCAGCACGCCCACCTCGGGCATCTCTGAGCGGAGCCGTACGGCGGCGCGCAGTCCTTCGTCGGTGTACGTGGGGGGCATCCGGATGTCGATCACGGTGACGTCGGGCCGGTGCTCGGCCACCGCGGCCAGCAGCGTCTCGGCGTCGCCGACGGCCGACACGACCTCATGGTCGCGGTCGACCAGCACCTCGACGAGACCGGCCCGGAGCACGGCCGAGTCCTCAGCGATCACGACGCGCATTCGGGAACCTCCTGGTCGGTCGTATCCATCATGCTCTCGTGGGCAACTCGACGATCACTGTCGTCGGGCCGCCGGCCGGGCTGTCGAGCGTCACCCGGCCGTCGACCGACCGCACGCGCTCGGCGAGCCCGGCGAGGCCGGACCCGGAGCGGAAGGCGGCGCCGCCCCGACCGTCGTCGGTGACGCGCAGGCGGAGCAGCCCCGTACCGGTGACCGCGACATCGACATCGACGGAGGCCTGGCGGGCGCCGCTGTGCTTGCCGACGTTCGTCAGCAACTCGGCGGCGCAGAAGTAGGCGATCGTCTCGATCGACGGCGACGGCCGGACCGGGATCTCCGCCGAGAGCGTCGTAGGGACGGCGCCGCGGGCGGTCAGAGTGGCCAGCGCCGCCGCCAGGCCGTTGTCGAGGATCGGAGGGTGGATGCCACGGGCGAGGTCGCGCAGTTCGACGATGGCCTCCATCGCCGTGGCGTGCGCCGACATGACAAGGTCACGGGCCCGGTCGATGTCGCCGCGGTCGGTGTCGGGGGACAGCTTCTGCGTCGCCAGGCTCAGCTTCATCGCGACGGCGACCATCCGGGCCTGCGCCCCGTCGTGCAGGTCGCGCTCGATGCGGCGCAGCCTGGCGGCCGCGTCGTCCACCACGGCGGCCCGGCTCTGCTCCAGGTCGCGAACCCGCTCGGTCAGGGAGATGGGCCCGAGCAGTCGGCGGATCAGCACTCTCTCCACCATCAGCACCCCGTGCACCGCCCATGGGGCGAGCAACAACAGAAGGACGCCGAGGACGGACAGCAGCAGCGTCCGGGGCCAGGTGTCGAAGCGGAAATCGTCGTACTCGAGCACCGGCTGGTGCACAAGGCCGTTCAGGCCGCCGTCCGGGGAGTCCCCCCAGAGCCGCCAGAACACCGGGGCGAGCAGGAACTGCAGTCCGGCGAGCCGGAGCCCCGCCGCGAGAACGAAGCAGGCGACCGCCACGGGGAACTGCAGGAGGAGGAAGATCCGGGCCCGCCATCCCGCCGCGTCGCGCAGGCCGGATCTGAGCCACCCGAGGAGGCCGGGACCGTCGGCATGGAACCGGGCGGGCCCTTCGACGTTCAGCCGGAGCAGCCATCGGGCCGTCGCACGATGCAGGGCGCCCAGCCTGCGGGCGGTCAACGAGCCCGCGACGATCAGTGGCAGGCCGAGGAGGGTGGGCGACAGGACGATGCCGAGGACCAGCGACACGACGGTGAGCACGAACCCGAAGACGCCGAGCGGCAGCCGAAGCACGGCGTAGAGGAACTCGGCCCAGGTCCACAGGCTGAACGGCGAACGCAGAATACGCCCGGCCGTACGCGCGGCCACGGCACCCATCGGGAGACGGCCACGCGACCCTTCGAGCTCGATATTCGGTGTCCTCAATGCTTTTACCGTGCTAATCATCCGTCATCCCAGCCGCCGACGTCACCGAACCATCGAAGCGGGCGTTCAGCCGGCACCGGCGTCGCAGCGCCTTCACGGCGACACCGGCACCTACCTTGAACCAGGAGCGACCGCCGAGCGGGACCCGCGTCCGCGGAAAGTCGGTTCGCGACGCATAGCGATGGCCGCCCAGAAGCGTCTGAGGGGTGACGGCACTTCGGAGGTGACGAAGGATTCCACGGCGGAGCGACAGTTCCGTGAGTTCGTGGTGACGAGGTCCCCCGCGCTGATGCGCCTGGCCTATCTGCTCGCCGGCGGTGATCAGCACGCGGCCGAGGACCTTCTGCAGATCGCGCTCGCCAAGACGGCCGCACGCTGGGCCGGAGTGGGGAACCCGGAGATGTACGTGCGGCGCGTGATGTACCGCCAGCAGGTCAACTCGTGGCGGCTCAGGTGGAGGCGGCGCGAGACCCAGGTCGCGGTGCTTCCCGATGAGGCGCGCGGCGATGACACGCCGGCCCTGGACCTGAAGGTCACAGTCCGCGGAGCTCTGGCCCGGATCACGCCGAGGCAACGTGCCGTACTGGTCCTGCGGTTCTTCGAGGACCTGCCCGAAGCGGAGGTCGCGCGCATGCTCGGCTGCAGCGTCGGCACGGTGCGCAGCACGACCCACCGCTCGCTCGCACGGTTGCGCGAGCTGGCTCCCGAACTCGACGAACAGAGGCCCGCCCGGGAGGTCCTGCAGTGAAACTGGACATGCTCATCAAGAGCGCCTGCGATGACTGGTCCGCGGAGGCGCGGGTGCCCGCCGGCCTGGCCGACCGGGCGCTGCGGGGGCGCACCCGGCGGCGCTCCCTCAAGATCGTACTGGCCGCGGGTTCGGCGGCACTTCTCGTAGGGGCGGGAGTGGCGGTCGTCTCCGCGACCGGGCCGGAACGTCGGCCGCGATCCAGCCCGCGCCCCTGTCTTCGGACACGACGTTGCGCACCGATGTCGGCAATCCGTTTCCGCGCCGCCTCGTCGCCGCCGGGCACACCGCGGTGGCCGCCTACTCCACGGCCCGTACGCGGTCGTCGGGCGACGGTCCGAAGACGATCGAGTACACCTGGCATCTTTACGACCCGGCGTCGGGCATGTACGAGAGGACCCCCTGGGCGCATCTCGACGTCGCGCCCGGCATGCGCCAGGCGGCCGTGCTCGAAGGTCCGCTGCCGGCCTCCCGGGTCGGCGTTCTCGACATGAAGACGCAGAGGGTGACCCACTGGATTCCGGTCGGACACCCGGTCGGTGGTGTGTCCTGGTCACCGGACGGGCGCCGGCTGGTCCTGACCGCCTACGACAAGAACCCCGATGTGATCGGCCCCGGCGATCCCGGTTCGTGCTCGAGGACCGGCTACTACGTCGTGGACGCCGCGTCCGGGCGCGGCAGCTTCCACACCCTGGCGCCGGACCCTGACAACTTCAACTCCCGGCAGGATCTCGGCTGGAGCAGGAGCGGGACGCTGATCTGGGCCCGACCGCGACCGTGCCCACGAAGGGCTTCTACGACCTGAACGGAAAAACGCGACCCGCGCCGCCGTACGAGGCCGAATACGACGGATACATGAGGGAAGCCGGACTTTCCCCGAATGGCACCCTCCTGCCCAAGTTCGGGCCGAGACCCGGTCCCGCCGTCACCGTCACGAACGTGAAGACCGGCAAGGCCGTCGCGGTTCTGCCGATCCAACAGGCCTGGGCGTGGGCCGATGACAACCAACTGTTCGCGATCGGCTGCGACCCGAAGAAGTGCAGGGGCAAGGGGGAATTCCGCAACAGGCTCCTCCTGGTGAGCCTCGACGGCAAGATCACACCTCTCACCGGCTACCAGCGATCCGACCGGCTCGGCTCGTGGGACCCGCTGTTCACCCACCGCTGAGCCACGGAACCGCGGGTGCCGTTCCTCCGAGCCGGCACCCGCGGTTCGCGTTGACACCGAGGTAGGTGCCGTTGGGACGGGCGACTCCGAGGCTCACGAGGGAACCTGATGGGGGGCTCATAGATAATCCAGAACGGAACTACTTTGCTAGGCTAGGGGCATGACCGCCATGGCACCCGCCCGTACCGAGCCGGATCTGTCGTTCCTGCTGGACCACGCCGGCCATGTCCTGAGAACCCAGATGTCGGCGGCGCTCGCCGAGATCGGGCTTACGGCGCGCATGCACTGCGTACTGGTCCACGCTCTGGAGGAGGAGCGCACACAGATCCAGCTCGCCGAGATCGGCGACATGGACAAGACCACGATGGTGGTCACGGTCGACGCCCTGGAGGAGGCGGGCCTCGCCGAGCGCCGCCCGTCCAGCACGGACCGGCGGGCCCGGATCATCGCGGTCACCGAGAAGGGCGCCGAGATCGCGAGACAGAGCCAGGAGATCGTGGACGGCGTGCACGAGGCCGCCCTGGGCGCATTGCCCGAAGACGAGCGCGAGGTGCTCCTGCGAGCCATGAACCGCCTGGTGACGGGACATCTGGCCACCCCCGTCGAGGCGCCGCAAGCGGTGCGGCGGGCACGGCAGCGTACAAAATAGAACCGTGAAAGATAGTCTGTAACCGAACCATCTGCTACGGTCTCTCTTGTTGCTTTTGAACAGGAGACGGCCATGTCGCAGACCACACCTTCCTTCCCACCGGCCGGCACCGGCGCGTCTCGATCGCGCTGGCTGGCGCTCGCCGTGCTGTCCTCCGCGATGCTGATGACGATCCTGGACGGCAGCATCGTCACCGTGGCGATGCCGGCCATCCAGCGAGATCTCGGCTTCTCGCCCGCCGGGCTCAGCTGGACCGTCAACGCGTACCTGATCGCTTTCGGCGGGCTGCTGCTCCTGGCCGGCCGGCTGGGCGACCTCATCGGCCGTAAGACCATGTTCCTGGCGGGGAACGCGGTCTTCACCGCCGCGTCGCTGCTCGCCGGAGTGGCGACCGGCCCCGGCATGCTGATCGCCGCCCGGTTCGGTCAGGGCGTCGGCAGCGCCATGGCGTCCGCGGTCGTGTTGGGCATCCTGGTGACGCTGTTCACCGAGACCAAGGAGCGCGCGAAGGCCATCGGCGTCTTCAGCTTCACCGGCGCCGCCGGAGCCTCGATCGGTCAGGTCCTCGGCGGGGTCCTCACCGACGGGTTCAGCTGGAACTGGATCTTCTTCGTCAACCTGCCGATCGGGCTGGCCACGATCGCGCTGGCGATTCGGGCACTGCCGGACGAGCGTGGGGCCGGACTCGCCGCCGGGGCCGACGTCATCGGCGCCGTGCTGGTCACCGGTGGGCTGATGCTGGGCATCTACACCGTGGTCAAGATCGAGCAGTACGGCTGGACCGCGGCGCACACGCTGGGGCTCGGCGCGGTGTCGCTCGCTCTGCTGGCCGGCTTCGTCGCACGTCAGGCAACCGCCAAGACCCCGCTGATGCCACTGCGGATCTTCCGCTCGCGTAACGTGTCCGGCGCCAACCTGGTCCAGATGCTGACGCTGTCGGCCATGTTCGCCTTCCAGATCATCGTCGCGCTCTACATGCAGAAGGTCCTCGGTTACGGCGCGCTCGACACGGGTCTGGCGATGCTTCCCGCGGCCGTGGCCATCGGCGGCGTGTCCCTGTTCGTCTCCGCCCGGCTCAACACCCGCTTCGGTGAGCGAGCGGTCCTGCTGGCCGGTCTGGCGCTCCTGTTCGCGGCGATGGGCTGGCTCACCCGCGTCCCGGTGAACGCGGACTACGTCACCGACCTGCTCCCGGTGATGCTGCTCATCGCGGGAGGCGGACTGGTGCTCCCGGCGCTGACCACGCTCGGCATGTCCGGCGCCCGGGCCGACGACGCGGGCCTGGCCTCCGGGCTGTTCAACACGACCCAGCAGATCGGCATGGCCATAGGCGTCGCGGTACTGTCGACGCTGGCCGCCTCCCGTACCGAGGGGCTGCTGTCGGCCGGCGAAGACGAGGCGACCGCGCTGACCGGCGGCTACCACCTGGCCTTCGGCATCGCCGCTGCTCTGCTGGTGGCGGCCTTCACCGTCGCGCTCCTCGTGCTGCGCCAGCCCAAACGGGGCAAGGCTCCCCGGGAGGCGGCCGTTGCCGAGCCGGCGGCCCACCAGGCCGTCTGACCACCCGGGACCGACGCACACGGCAACCCCCGGCCGATGAGAACGCCCCGAGCCGCCTTCGGCTCGGGGCGTTACTTCATGCATTGCGAATGGACGCACGCCGAGCACCGGAGCACACCGGGGCGTCGATGAACTGCCGTTACGGGTCCGGTTCCGCACGGTAGGGTCGGCGAATGTTGATCCGGGCATGGGGAATCGCGCGATCCATGGTCATGTACCACGGCGTGCCGGGTAAGCACCGGCGAGCGCTCCGCCACTACGGCGAATTCCTCGGGCCGGGAGATGTCGCCTTCGACATCGGCGCTCACGTGGGGAGCCGGGTGCGAGCTTGGCGCCGCTTGGGGGTACGGGTGATCGCGGTCGAGCCGCAGCCCGACTGTCTGCGCATCCTGCGCCTTCTCTTCGGCCGCGACGAGGGAGTCGTCATCGTGCCGGGGGCCGTCGGGGCCCAGGCCGGGCGGGCGCGGCTGGAGCTCTCCAGCGCGACGCCGACGGTTTCGTCGATGTCGCGCGACTGGATCCAGTCGGTCACGACGGACCGCAGCTTCGCCCGCGTACGGTGGGACCGCTCCGTCGAGGTCGAGGTGGCGACGCTCGATGACCTCATCGCGGTGCATGGCGCGCCTGCCTTCTGCAAGATCGACGTTGAAGGGTTCGAGGCCGACGTGCTGGCCGGCCTCACCCGACCCGTCCGTGCTCTGTCGTTCGAGTACGTGCCGTCGGCGCACGATGCCACCGTGGAGGCGCTGGGCATCGTGGAGCGGCTCGGCGCGGCGGCAGGCGGCTATCTGTACAACTACTCGCCCGTCGAGACGATGCGGTTCGCCGAGGAGCGCTGGCTCGACGCGGCCGACCTGGTGCGGCTGCTCGAAGGCATCCGCCCCTTGGGCCGCTCGGGCGACATCTACGCACGCCTGCAGCAGGTCGACGATGAGCCGAAGTCATGAGGCTTCATCGAGGCTTTTGAATTCAGGACACGGATTCCGCCCGCACGTCGAACCGGCCGAAAGTACGGCTCGACAGGGCGCGCGCCGTACTTTGGGCCGATGTAGGCGCCGTCCCGAACGCACAGGATGCGCCTATGCGCCTTCAAGATTCTCCGATCCTGCGCGGCGGTCCGGCCGCATTCTCCGGACTGCTCGCGCTCGCGGCGTCCGCCTTCTGCGCTTCGGCGCCCGCCGCCTCAGCGTCCGAGACCGCCTCCGCCGTGCCCGCGTCCGCCGTGCCCGCGTCCGCCGGCGCGTCGGCCACGCCGAGCACCACACCGTTTCTGCCCAAGCCGACCGGCCCCCACCCGGTCGGTACGACGTCCCTGCACCTGAAAGACGTCTCTCGCGCCGACCCCTGGGTTCCTGCGGCCAAGGCGCGGGAGCTCATGGTCTCGCTGTGGTACCCGGCGAAGTCACGGGGCGGGCGGCGGGCGCACTACGTGACGCCGAAGGAGTCGGAGCTCATCCTGCAGGGCACGGGGATCACCGGCGTGCCCTCCGATGCGCTGAGCAGGACGCGGACCAACGCGTTCAGCGACGCGAAACCGGCGGGACGCGAACACACCCTGCCTCTTGTGGTGCTCTCGCCCGGCTTCACGTGGCCTCGTACCTCCCTCACGGCCCTGGCCGAGGACCTCGCGAGCAGGGGTTATGCGGTAGCCGGAATCGATCATACGTATGAGACCTTCGCCACAACCTTTCCGGACGGGCGGGTCACCACCTGCGCCGCATGTGAGATCGAATCCGGTGACGACTTCGGCGACAGGGCGGTGAAGAGCCGGGCGGCCGACGTCTCCTTCGTACTCGACGAGCTGACCGGATCGCACCCGAAGTGGAAGGGCGGCACCCTGATCGACCCGTCCAGGATCGCCATGGCGGGCAGCTCCCTCGGCGGCGCGAGCGCCCCCGGGACCATGCTGGCGGACGCCCGGGTGCGCGCCGGAATCAACATGGACGGCACCATGTTCACCCCGATCCCCGCGAGCGGCCTGTCACGACCGTTCCTGCTCCTGGGCCAGGAGGCTCACGGCCCGGGACAACAGGACAGCACGTGGGACCGTGACTGGAACCGGATGACCGGGTGGAAGCGCTGGCTCGTGGTGGCCGGATCGGTGCACGCGTCCTTCACCGACTACGACATGTTGGCCGGGCAGATTGGCGTCGACCTCGGCAGCGACCTCACCGGAACCCGCTCCGTGGAGATCACTCGAAGGTACGTCAGAGCCTTCCTCGACCTGCACCTTCGCAACAAGCCGCAACCCCTGCTGAAAAAGGCGTCGCCGCGCTACCCCGAGGTCAGGTTCTGCACCCCGGAAACGAAGATCTGCGAGTAGCGCAATCAGCCGGGGGCTGTCTCTGTGACGCGGCCGTCTGTGAGGTGCAGACGGCGAGTGGTGTGCACCGCGTCGATCATCCGGCGATCGTGGGTCACCAACAGCAGGGTGCCGGGATAGGAGTCGAGCGCGGACTCCAGCTGTTCGATCGCCGCCAGGTCGAGATGGTTGGTCGGCTCGTCCAGAACGAGCAGGTTCACGCCCCGCGCCTGCAGCAATGCGAGGGCCGCCCGGGTGCGCTCACCAGGGGACAGCGTCGCTGCGGGGCGGGTCACGTGCGCGGCGCGCAGGCCGAACTTCGCCAGCAGGGTACGGATCTCGGCCGGCGGCAGCTCGGGAACCTCCGCGCCGAAGGCATCCAGCAGGGCGCCCTCGCCGAGGAACAGGGCCCGCGCCTGGTCGACCTCACCGATGACCACGCCCGGGCCGAGCGCGGCGTGGCCTTCGGTGAGAGCGGCCCGGCCCAGCAGCGCCGACAGAAGTGTCGACTTGCCCGCTCCGTTGGCTCCGGTGATCGCGACCCGTTCGGCCCAGCCGATCTGCAGGTCGACAGGGCCCAGAGTGAAGTCTCCGAGCCGCAGCACCGCGGAGCGCAGGGTCGCCACCACGGCGCCGGCGCGTGGCGCGACGGCGATCTCCATCCGCAGGTCCCACTCCTTGCGGGGCTCCTCGATCACGTCGAGGCGTTCGAGCGCGCGCTCGGTCTGGCGGACCTTGGAGGCCTGCTTCTCGCTCGCGTCGGCGCGGAAGTTCCGTCCGACCTTGTCGTTGTCTCCCCCGTTGGCGCCCCGGGCCTTCTTCCTGGCGTTCCTGACGCCCTTGGCGGCCCAGTCCCGTTGTGTCCGGCCGCGATCCTCCAGCGTGGCGACCTTGCCCGCGTACTCCTCGTAGTCGGCGCGGGCGTGCCTGCGGGCGACCTCACGCTCGGCCAGGTACGCGGCATGACCGCCGCCGTAGATGTTCACCTGCTGCTGGGCCAGGTCCAGCTCCACCACCCGGGTGACCGTCCGGTCCAGGAACTCCCGGTCATGGCTGACCAGCACCGTGCCGGCCCGCAGGCTCGTGACGAACCGCTCCAGCCGCTCCAGCCCGTCTAGATCCAGATCGTTGGTGGGCTCGTCAAGGAGAAAGATGTCATAGCGGCTGAGCAGCAGCGACGCCATCCCCGCGCGGGCGGCCTGCCCGCCGGACAACGAGGTCATCTGCTGATCGAGGCCGGCCGCCAGCCCCAGCTCGGCGGCCACGTCCCCGGCCCGGTCCTCGAGATCGGCGCCGCCAAGTGCCAGCCATCGCTCCAGGGCGGAGGAGTATTCGTCATCGGCCCCCTCACGCCCGCTGACCAGGCCCTCGGTCGCGGTGTCCAGCTCCCGCTGAGCCTGTGCGACCCCGGTGCGCCGGGAAAGGAAGCCGATCACCGTCTCGCCGCCGCGCCGCTCCGGCTCCTGTGGCAGGTAGCCGACGGCCGCCGATGACGGGCTGAGCGTCACGGAGCCGCCCTCGGGGGTGAGCAGACCCCCGAGAGTCCGCAGCAGAGTGGACTTCCCCGCGCCATTGACCCCGACCAGCCCGATCACGTCCCCAGTGGAGACGACCAGGTCGAGCCCAGAGAACAGGGCACGGTCACCGTGCCCGGCGGCGAGTTCCTTCGCGACGATGGTTGCGGTCATAGAACGCCAACGCTATCCCGCCACAGATGGATTCTGTCCCGCTCGAAGATCCGCTTTCCTGCTGGGGTACACCGACTGGTTGTACGCCGTGCTCGCCGGTTCACTGACGCAGTTCTACGACACCCTGCGCTGGCCCGGCTGGGAGACCGAAGCGGCCGCACTGAAGTTGAACGAAGGCATTCACACCTGGCCGCCACCGTCGACCGTAGAGGGCAAGGACCTGTCCACGGCCTCCCGGAAGGCCGTTCCCATGGCGCAGCTGGTCTCCTTCCACCACGAGATGGCACGGCAACTGGGTTAGGCCGGCACCGCCTCGGTCGCCGCCATACGGGTCAGATGCTGCGGTGCGCGCTGACGGCGGCTCGGAGTTCGGCGAGATTCGGCGCGAGGGCGGCATCGAGGGCCAGCGGATCCCGTGCGTTGAGGTCTTCCATCGCGCGGCGCTCGGGCGTTTGGGTGTTGATGTCGATCTGGCGGCCCTCGAGACCGGCCACGATCTCGGCGGCCACCTCGTCGACGGGACGGAGCCCGTAGCCCAGGTCCGGGCCGGCTTGGGTCGTCGCCATCATGGGCGTGTCGACCGGGCCAGGGTAGACCGTGGCGACGCGACGGCCACCGGCGTCCTGCGCGGGTCGCTCTACAACGCCTACCGCGACAAGGAGACCCTGTTCCTGCGCGTCTACGAGGACTACGCGAAGCACTTCCTGGTCGAAGCGGCCCAAGCGCTCGCCCATCCGATCATCGACCAAGCCCTCCGCGACTTCTTCGACTTCACCATCACCTCCATGATCAAGGGGCTCCCCACCCGCGGATGCCTGACGACCAAGACGGCGATCGACATCAAAGCCGACGGGAACCGTATCCGCGCCGCGCTTCGCGACCTGCTCGACAACATGGAGCGGCTGTTGCACGAGCGGCTCTCCACTGACGATGCCCGGCCTCGACTTGTCATCCCCCCGGCGGAGGCGGCGCGGGTGCTGATCACCATGACGCGGGGGATCGTCGTCATGGAACGCGTCTACCAGGACCCCGAGCGCCTCAGAGCCACAGCGGCCTCACTGATCGATGCCGTGCTGACACCCACGGCCTGAACAGGCGACCTTCTCCCCGAACCGCAGGGAAGACTCGAGTGGTGACGGAGCGGACATGGCAGGCCATCCGGTCGGACGGCCGTGTCCTTGATGCGTCCACGTCAGCGCCTGGACGATGTCGGAGACCAGGTTCGGGTAAGACGTCCGCCAGACGAGGGCGCCGTCGCTCGTCCTAAGCTCACGCGTCGCTGGAGGGCAAGCGAGCTCGTCGATCCCAGAGAGCCGAATTCGGCAGATTGATCAACGTCCCTGGGCAGTGCACCTAGGGCATCTCGCGCGGATGGGCGGCGCTGGTTGTGGAAGTCGACGGTGCGCGGATGACGAGTTGCCGTAGGGCTTCGACGTGGCCGTTGAAGGCCGTCCGGCCTCGCGGGGTCAGGGTGACCAGGGTGCGGCGCCGGCGGCCTGCGCCTTCCTTGCGGACCTCGGCGTACCCGGCCTCGGAGAGGGTCGAGATCTGTTTGGAGAGTGCGGAGTCGGTGAGTTCGAGGCTCTCCTTGAGGAAGCTGAACTCGGCCCACTCGGTCGCCGCGAGGAGCGCCATCAGGCCCAGCCGGGTCGGCGGATGGATCAGTTCGTCGAAGCCGGCTGGGGTGGTCATGCGGTCGGTCGGCGCAGCAACGCCCGGTACAGCGGTTCGGTGACCGCGCTGAGGACGGCGAGTAGCACGCCGATGAGGGTATAACCCAGCGGGATGTCGATGCGGTCGAGCAGCCACATCCCAGCGAGGGTGAGGACGCAGGCGGCGAGGGCGAAGCCGCCGAGGACCGCCCAGAATCGGCCGGTCAGCTGAGGCTGGTGCATGACCGCCTTGCTGCGCTGGCCGGCGCGCGTGAAGCAGGTCAGGGCGGCGGCCAGGGCGACGCCGAAGAGGGCCAGCTGCAGGGCTGGGGACGCGGGCAGATCCAGTGCCGCGAAGCCGGCGATCATCGTGAGCATGCCGGTGGCGTCCCAGCCGCGGTGCCGGCCGCGGGATGCGCCGTCCGCGGCCTGGTTGCGGCGCTTGGCGATCTCGGCAAGATCGGCCTGGGCGTCCTCGATGTGGTCCATCCTGAATCCTCCATGGTTTGACTTGCCTGGTGGGAAAGTTAACGCGCTACTTTCCTGCCAGGCAAGTCAAACTGCGCGCGTCAGCGAGCGCAGCGGTTGCCCGAAGAGCGGCACGGAAGGCCGGTGGAGTCACTTCGGGGGAAACTTGTACGCGGCCTCTATGTCCGGCGTGCCGGCCTGCTTGGGATCGCCGGGCGCGGTCGATGAGGATCGGCCGTCAGTGCTCTTGACCTGCGATTGCGTGCGCTTGTGGGGTGCGGGGGGCGTCCTCTGGTTTAACGGTAGTGCTTGACGCCTGTATCAGCTAACCGATATCTATCAGCTAACCGTTAGGGATGGTGCATGCAAGACGCGGTGCTGGCGATGCTTGCGAAAGAACCGTCACATGGCTACCACCTGCGTGCGCGGCTGCGGCGGGCCCTAGGCCCGCTAGGCGAGTCGATGAACGCGGGTCAGGTCTATGTGACGCTGGCCCGGCTGGAGAGAGCGGGGCTGGTTGTCTGCGAACGGGTGGATGGGCTGCCGGACCGGCCGGACCGCAAGGTGTATGCCCTGACTCCGGCCGGACAGCAGCGGGTGGCCGCCTGGCTGGCCGAGGTGAGCTGGCCGAAACCGGATCTGGCGGAGTTCCATCTCAAACTCGCTGCGGCCGCCGCGGGCCGGCTCGCCGATCCGGTGGAGATGGTCGCCGTGCAGCGCCGCGCGTTGCTGCGCCGCTTGCGTGATGCCCAGCGCGCGGTGATGGCCGAGTCGGATGACTCGACCGCTGCCGTGCTGCTGGAAGGGGTCGTGTTGCGGCTGCAGGCGGATCTGCGCTGGTTGGAAGCCTGCGAGCGAGTCTGGTCGAGGGTCGAGATCGAATCTGAGGATGCATGAACGAATTCGGCGATGTGCTGCAGGTCCGCGACCTGTTCAAGGAGCATGGCCACGGGCAGGGCGTGGTCCGCGCGGTCGATGGAGTCGACCTGGACGTACCGGCTGGACAGATGCTGGCGGTGATGGGGCCCAGCGGCTGCGGTAAGTCCACACTGTTGCACCTGCTGGGCGGCCTGGAGCGACCCACCGATGGGGAGGTGTGGCTGGCCGGCCGGCGCATCGACACGTTGAGCGAGCGGGCTTTGGCCCGGCTGCGGCGCGGCTCGATGGGATTCGTCTTCCAGGCCTTCCATCTGGTGGAGGAGCTGTCCGCAGCGGAGAACGTGGAGTTGCCCGCGCTGCTGGCCGGGTGCTCACCGCGTGCGGCCAGGCAGCGCGCGGCCGTGCTGCTGGAGCGGGTCGGGCTCGCCGACCGCGCCCGGCACTTGCCATGGGAGCTGTCGGGGGGACAGCGTCAGCGCGTCGCCATCGCTCGCGCTTTGGCCAACGAACCGCTGGTCCTGTTGGCCGACGAGCCGAGCGGGAACCTCGACACCGCGGCGACACTCGATGTCCTGAGGCTATTCGAGGAGTTGCGTTCCACGGGTCAGACCCTGGTCATCGTGACGCACGACGAGCGGATCGCGGCGACCGCGGACCGGCTGATCTCGATGCGCGACGGAATGTTCGTCGACGACACCTGGCTGGCCGACAGCACCACCGAGCGGCTCGAGGATCTGATCGGGCTGGAGGGCTGAACGCCGTGGGACGCATCCTGCTCATCTTCCGCCTCGTTTCGGCCGACATGCGCCGACATCCCGCCCAGGTCGCGATGCTCCTGGTCGCGATAACCGCCGCCACCGCCACGTTGGCCCTCGGCCTGTCGATGCACGGGGCGACCGACGCGCTGTACCGGCAGACCCGGGAAGCCACGGCCGGGCCGGACATGATCGCACTTTCCCCCGGCACTGCCCGGACCACGATCGCGGCCCTGAAGTCGTTGGAGTACGCCCCCGGGGTGGTCGCCCACAGCGGACCGTACCGCCAGTTCTATACGCCGGTCACGGCGCGCGGCTCCACGGCGGCCGCGGTGGTGCAGGTCGCCGATATGACACCGGGCCCGGTCGACCGTCCGTTGGTGACCTCGGGCGGCTGGGTCCGACCCGGAGGCGCCGTGGTCGAACGCGGCTTCGCCACCGCTCTGGACGTCGGCGTCGGCGACCACGTCACCGTCGCCGGCCGCTCGTTCCCCATCGTCGGGATCGCCGTGACCGCAGCGCACGAGGTCTACCCGTGGGCGCCGGGGATCGGCCCGGGCGGCGGGCCGAGCGACGGCGGCGGCCTGGTCTGGCTGGCCGAACGGGATACCCGGGCACTGGCATCGGCGGATCTCCCGGTGACCTCCTTCATCTACCTGAAGCTGCGGGATCCCGCCACAGCCGGGGCGATAAACATGCGTAATCCCGCCATAGCCCAGGCGTTCGAGTACACCTGGGTGAACTTCAAACGCTGGCAGCTCGTAGCCGAGCAGGACTCCGTCATACTCCGGGGCAGCCAGCCGATCCTGGTCGTCGGCAGTTGGCTGCTCAGCTTCCTGGCCATCGCCGGTGTGGCCGCATTGGCGGCAGGACGAGCCGCCAAGCAGACCCGCCGGGTGGGACTGCTCAAGGCGGTCGGCGCCACACCCGGCCTCATCGCCGCCGTCCTGCTCGCCGAATACCTGACCCTGGCGCTGCTCGCCGACGCGCTGGGCCTGACGATCGCACGGCTGGTCGAGCCCGCCGTCATCAATCCCAGCGCCAGCCTGATCACCACCGCCACCGGCCCCACCGGCGGTACCATCGCCGTCACGACCGTCGTCGCCCTGGCGGTGGCCGCCCTCACCACCCTCGGCCCGACCCTACGTGCGCTGCGCTCCGGCACCATCTCCGCGCTGGCCGACACCGCCCACCGGCCCCAGCACCGGCCCCTGCTGACCAGATTGTCCGCGCTGCTGCCGACCCCACTCCTGCTCGGACTGCGTCTGATCGCCCGCCGACCCGGCCGCGCCGTCCTGCACGGGTGCAACATCGCGACCACGCTGATCGCGCTCACAGCTCTGCTGATGATCTACGCCCAGCCCGTGAAAGGCTATCCGGGCTCTTTCATGGCGAACGTCCAGCGAGCCGCTCAAGAACGCCATCTGCTGCTGGCCGTCACCGCCGTGGTGATCGCACTCGCCATCGTGAACACCATCACGATCACCTGGACCACCGCACTGGAAGCCCGGCCGACCATGGCCATCGCACGCACGCTCGGCGCCACCCCCGGACAGATCACAGCCGGACTGTCCACCGCCCAACTAGTGCCCACGCTGCCCGGTGCCATCACCGGCATCCCCTTGGGCGTCATCCTGTGCTTGCTCTTCACCCCCGGAAAGGTGACCATGCCCTCCGCGTGGTGGCTGCTCACCGCCGCACTCGCGACCGTGCTGGCGACAGCAGTACTCACCGCCATCCCCGCCCGCCTCGCAGTCCGCCGATCCGTGGCACAAACCCTCAGCGCCGAGTCGGCGTGAGCGACTCAGATCGCATTACTCATCAGTTCAGGTCGGGAGGTATGTCCCGGCTTGGGAAGCGACCGCAGAGGTCAACAAGCCACCGCGTCTCGGTGACAGCCGGGCACGGCCGGACGGTACAGCAGTAGCGCCCAATGCTTTCAGAAGTAACGGACTGGCTTCGGTGCAAACCATGCCCCGAAGCCAGTCCTATGCTCCGCTGGTCGCACCGGCCATTTCTAAAGGGATCGCCGCAGCGGATACAGATTCCAGGATTGCCCGTTACCGGGGGATGAGCATGACGCCGGAATCGTAGGGATTGTCATCGCCTCGGCAGAATGCGTCGCTATATGCCGTCGACCGAACCTGGGGTCCGGTCACGGTGTAGTCCAATTGGTACCAGGGGGCATCGCATCTGAAGACAACCCTGATGTCCCAGCTTGAGTTGCCGTTCGTGCAGTAGCCCCGATACCCGAGATGCGTTCCAGCGTAGAACCATGTGCCACACCCTGTCGGCTGCGCAGCTGCCTGCGCAGGTACCGCACCGCCCATGAAGGTGGCCCCGAGTACGAGTAGCCCTACGCCGAGTTTGCTCAGTAGCCCGGCACGTCTTCTCATAATCCCTCCGATAGATCGGCCCATCCCGGCGACCTCTTGTCGCGATCGTAAGAATACATGCGGATAGGCGGTAAAAACAGGGGGCCTATGCGGCTAACGGTGTCTTCGACCAGAAAAGCGGGTTCGTCTGTTTCATGACCTTTAAGCTACGCCTCTCGTACGGAAGGCTCGCCTCGACCCTTTGCGGAACTTTGGCACGTATTTTGTCACAGCCGCCCAGGACAAGGCGGGGGCATCCGGACAGAGTCGGACAAATAAGAAATGCGTCATCAACCCGTCCGCCGACGAACCACGCGCCCTCGCCGAAGCATTCCGCGTTCTACGCCCCGGCGGCCGGTTTGGCATCGGCGTGGCGTCCGACCTCTTCGGTGGCTGCTGGATGTGCGAGGAGGTCGGCTCCGTCGGCCAGCCCCACCTGCTGCTTGCCGCGGCGGTCGCCCCGCTCGCCACCGCCGCCGTCGTGCACGCCTGGCGGCGCCTTACGAAGGTGTGATCCCCGCCTGCCGCTGCTGCCGCACACGCCGCGTCATGACCGCACCGGGGATGGCGACCGCGAGTAGGACTGGGATCGCGGCGGCGATCCCGAACCAGAGAAAGATGGCGAGGTAACCGCTGGCAGCGTTCCCCACGTCCGCGTCCGCCTGTGCAAGGAGGACGAGGCTCACCACGAACGCAACCACCATGAGGACCGCGATGATGATTGCGAGCCAGATGAGAATGCCGGCCCATCGCCGGTAGCCGGCGCTGACACCCCGGGCTTGCGGTGGCGCGTACGCCATGGGCGCACCGGGCATTTGGGCCCGGTGAGGGGCTGGCTGCTGGTAAGACATGAGCCCTGTTCTACTGTGCGCGGCCCCGAAACACCACCTTCACCGCCGGAGCGCGCCCCGCGCCGGGGCGTTTCCCAGCCAGTAGGCGCTTGTTGTAGCCGGGCTGCTTGGGCAAGCCGCGGGTGCGGGAGTCGGCCGGGCTGGGTGTGTACCGGTTCCATGACCTGCGGTACACGGCGGTGTCGCTGCTCCTTGATCGGGGCGTGCCTCCGCACGTGGTTCGCGAGATCGTGGGTCATAGCGCCATCGAGGTGACCAGGACGATCTACGCGCATGCGTCACTGGAGGAGAAAAGAGGGCGCTCGGGAAGCTCGGGGCAGAGATCGCTTAGCCCGGTTGATGTACCCGTTGATGTGGATGCACGACAAAGACCCCGGCTGGATGCGGCTTCCGGGGCCTTTTCGCTGGTCAAAGAGGTGGGCAGGGGCGGGGTCGAACCGCCGACCTTCCGCTTTTCAGCTATAGCAACACCCCCTGCCGGGGAGACATCGACCGAGGTTGACCGGCCGTTGGCGTGCGCCCGTGGCTGGGCTGGTGGCTGCTGTTGCTGTCACCGTTGCTGTCAAGGGCTGCGGTCACCACGGTGGCAGGTCGGACAGATCGCACAGATTCGCTCTCCGTCGGTGCTGACTCACCTCCCAGGACGGGCACAGGTCGCCGGGCGGTCACCCATATGGAACAGCGTCGGCGGCGCTACGCTGCTGTGTCGTGCAAGAGACTCGCCTCGACACCGCTCGGATCCGGGCGGCTCGCCGGATAATCGACCCGATTTTTCTCGACACTCCGCTGTACCGCTGCGAGGCGCTGGAGCCCGACCTCGGGTGCACGGTGAGCATCAAGCTCGAAACGGCGAACCCGGTCCGCAGCTTCAAGGCCCGCGGCACCGAGGTAGTCGCGAGCCTGCTCGCCGACAATGGCTCGCGAGCCGTGGTGTGCGCCAGCGCGGGCAACCTTGGCCAAGCCCTGGCTTGGTCTGGTCGCGGCAGGGGGCTCGACGTCACCGTCGTGGCATCCCGCTCTGCGCCTGCGGCCAAGCTTGATCGCATCCGCGCATTGGACGCCAGGTTGGAGCTGGTGGACGGCGACTTCGACATGGCTCGCGAGCGGGCGGCGGCCGTCGCGCGGTACGACGGCATCCGGCTCGTCGAAGACAGCCTGGACATCGAGACCTGCGAGGGCGCGGCGACCATCGGCCTGGAACTGGTGGACACCGTGCCGTCATTCGACGCCGTCCTGATCGCTCTCGGCGGCGGGGCGCTGGCGACCGGTGTGGGTCATGTCGTGAAGGCCTGGGCGCCCGAAGTCGAGGTGATCTGCATCCAGCCGCTGGGCGCACCGGCGATGACACACTCGTGGCGCCAACGACGCGTCGTCACCACCGACTCGACCAACACCATCGCTGACGGCGTCGCCGGCCGACGTCCCATCCCGGCCGTCCTGGACGACCTCCTCCTGGTCGCTGACGACGCCGTCCTGGTGCAGGAGGCGTCGATCATCGCCGGTATGCGGATGCTCCTCGACCACGCCGGCCTCGTCGTCGAACCGTCGGCCGCGCTCGGCATCGCGGCGATCCTCGAAGACCGTGACCGCTTCGCCGGCCGACACGTAGTCACCATCGTGTGCGGCAGCAACGTAGACGTAGACGCCTATCACCGCTGGGTCGGTGCCGCTCCCATCGACAGGTCCTGACAATTGCTTCCCCTCCGCCACCACCCGCTTTCGCGCCACCTGTGCCGCCTCCGGGTGTTCATCGACCCTGCCCCCGGCACACTGCCGCGGCACTGAAGGTGCTTGGTGAGGGGACTCGGCGGGGGCCGAGGCGACGGCCTGGAGTGGTCGCCGGTGAACGGCCACCTCCCGCTTACACCGTGTCCTATGTGGTGGTAGATCGTTGATCTTGGCATGGGTAGTGAGCGATGGAGCTGGATCGTCCCTGAGGGGCTGTGGGAGCTCGTGCAGCCGTTGCTGCCGCCGGTCAGAGCACGTCCGCAGGGTGGTGGGACGGCGAACATCGATGACGAAGCGGTGTTCGCGGCAATCGTTTATGTACTGGTCAGCGGGTGCGCGTGGAGGCATCTGCCGCCGTGTTTCGGCGCCTCCAAGTCCACGGTGCATCGCCGGTTTGTGATCTGGTCGCGGGCCGGTGTGTGGGGTCGGTTGCATCAGGTACTGCTGGACCGGCTGGCCGACGGCGGGCTGCTGGATCTGTCGCGGGTCATCCTCGACTCGGCGCACGTGCGGGCGAAAAAGGGGGCGAACAAACAGGCCCGAGCCCCGTGGACCGGGGCAAGCCGGGTTCGAAGATGCACATCCTGTCCGACGCAGCAGGGCTGCCCGTCGTCGTTGGCGTCTCCGCCGGCAACACCCACGACCTGCATGGGCTGAGGCCTATGGTCGCCGGGCTCCAAATGAAACACGACCCCGAGCGAGGCCGATATCGGCAGGCCGGCAAGCTGCACGCCGACAAAGCCTACGACCGGCCCGACCTGCGCCGATGGCTCCGCAGCGTGGGTGTCATCCCGCGCATCGCCCGCAAAGGTATCGAATCCAGCCAAAGGCTAGGACGACGCCGATGGCTGATCGAGCGCACCATCTCGTGGCTGACCGGCTACCGACGCCTGTCCCCACGATACGAACGCCATCCCTCTAACTACCTGGCCTTTCTCGGCCTCGCCGCCGCCCTCACCTGCTACAAGCGACTGATCAAACTCACCACATAGGACACTGTCTTAGCCCGGGTGACGAACCAGTTTGGGTCGGGCGAATGCGGGCGATTCCCCCCATCCACTCGGGCATAGGATCGGCGGCATGGCGACACGGCTTGTTCAGATTGCGATGAATGCTCGGGATGACTCCGCGCTCGGCCGGTTCTGGGCGGAGGTGCTCGGCTGGACCATTTCCAGCGAGGAACCCGGCGTGACCAACCTCGAGCCTGAGGGCTTCGTCTATCCCGACCCTGTCGCCGTCTGCATCGACATCATCGCCGTCCCGGAACCCAAGACGGTGAAGAACCGCGTGCACGTCGACCTCGCCACCACCTCTGCGGCCCATCAGGCGGACCTGGTCGCGCGTCTCCAGACTCTTGGTGCGACGCCCGCCGACGTGGGCCAGGGCGACGTCCCGTGGACGGTCCTGGCCGACCCGGAGGGCAACGAGTTCTGCGTGCTGGAGCCCCGATCGATCTACCGGGACACCGGGCCGATTGCCGCGGTGGTGGCCGACTGCGCGGATCCGCGGGTTATGGCCCGGTTCTGGGGCGAGGCGATGGACTGGACCCTGCACGAGGTGACCGATGATCATGCGGTGCTGCGCTCCGCCAAGGACGTCGGCCCGTATCTGGAGTTCCTCCGCACACCCGACGCCAAGACCGTGAAGAACCGCGTCCATCTTGACCTCCGGCCGTACCCTGGTGACGATCAAGCGGCGGAGGTGGCCCGGCTGCGGGCTCTGGGCGCCACCGACATCGACCTCGGCCAGGGCGACGTGCCGTGGACGTGCCTCGCCGACCCGGAGGGCAACGAATTCGATGTCCTCACACCGCTCTGACGCGGAGCCGATCCTCGCCCTGGTCGGCCCTGGGCCGATGCGAGCCCAAAGGCGACGCGCGGCCGCCAGCGACCGCGAAGCGGACGCCCTTGAAACCGTAGGGGGATCCTCATCCGGCAGGGTGCAGGCGAGTTTGTGCGGCCGCATCTGACGATGGAGCAGCGGCAACTGGCGCTGCGGCTAAAAGCTCGCGGCTTGTCGCTACGCAAGATCGGCCCGCAGGTGGGCTGTTCACATCAAGGCGTGCTGGTGGAGCTGAGGTGGTCGAGAAGCAATATCCCGCGGTGCGGGAGGTTGTGGCTTGTGCTGGCGATCAGAGATCCTCGAAGGCGGTCTCTTGCATCGTCCCGTCCGGTCCCATCTGGAACAAGCGCGGTGCCCCCATGCTCCGTCGCGCCTCCGCGTAAGCGGCTTCGCGTGCAGCCTGGTCCTCGCCGGATGGGTCGGTCACCCGGAAGCCGTGCAGGTGAACACCAGCCGGGTCGATGTCATCCGGGTCGGGGTAGCCTTCCACGACGAAGCCGAACAGTGCACGCAATGCTTCCTCGCCCAACTCAAGGGGATGAAACGGCAACGGATACGGTCCCTCGTCGGGCCATCCCGGTACGGGTTCGACGGGATGGTTCCCCGCCCAGTACGGCAGCTCGAAGTCGTAGGGCTTGCCGATGTTCTCTTGAATGCCCCCTTCAGGTGACAGGCTCAGCGACCGGATCAGCACACCGTCCTCCCAGACCGCGAAACTGAGCCAGTCCACGACCGAGTGCATCCCGTGCATGATGATCCGCCTGCCCTCGCCGGCCTTGCGCAGGTGTTCCGGCAGCTCGGACGGACGGTCGAGCGCAAGCCGTAGGTCACAGAACACCTCCGCCCCGGCCAGCTTCGTGGCGTACGTGATGTCGTCCGGTGGGTAGGTGTTCCACAACGTGCTGTCATCCACTGGCTCGACGTCGTAACCCGGGTGGACCTGACGAACCAGCATCTCGGTCTCCGCCCGCTCCGAGCGCGTTGCGCCCAGCAACGCGGGACGGATGTCCCTCTCCGTGAACGCCAGCAGCGCTGTTTTTGCGCCCATATCGCTTCTCCAGATC